>NZ_CP144371.1:0-600000 GCF_036549215.1 Candidatus Blochmannia sp. SNP
CTAAACGCCTCCACTGAAAATCAATTCAATCACACTATGCACCTGATATGCGGTCAAAACTGTACTTTTCAACCTTAAAATAAGTTTGTTTTCAAAACTTTTCAAAAACATCATACAAATTCTAATTTAATTATTATTTTATACACATATTACTAATAAAACTATAAAAAATACCTCTCCTAATAATAGAGTATGAACTGTTATGTAATATTTAATTTTCATCATTATTTCTATAAAATTTCGTGTTTTTACACTAATTGCATTATAAATTTATTAAATATTTGTTATTGAACACATCAATTGAATGTATACAAATATAAATATATTAAAAATTTTTTAATAACGATTAAATATCATTTATACATAAAATTTAAGATACTATTTTTAAAATTAAATTACGTAATGAAGAAAAACATTTAGATGTTTTATATGATAAAATAGGTAATTTCATACGTTTTTTTAAAGTATCCGGTAATACTACTCGTATCTTTTTTTTAAAAAAACACTCTACTAGTTCTTTAAATTTAACAGGATGAGCGGTACCAAGGCACATTCCAAATTCATCAGAATCCAATTGATCAGATAACAATCGATACGCTACAGCAGTATGAGGTTCAGAAAGATATCCTAAATTTGAAATTTCTTGAACTGTTTTTTCGGTAAGTATATCATTGACACAACCATATTTTAATTCTTTAATAGATCTATTTTCTCGATGAAACAATTCTTCTATTCTAGGCCAATTATTTGGGCAACTTACATCCATTGCATTAGAAAACGTTGAAACAGTAGGATGAGGTTTCCAATAACCATTTCGTAAGAATCTAGGTACAGTATTATTAATATTAGTAGCAGCAATAAACTTTCTCACTGGCAACCCACAAGATTGGGCTAATAATCCTGCAGTTAAATTCCCAAAGTTTCCGCTGGGAACTGCAATAACTAATTTATTACGCATCTGATGTGGTAGTTGTGATACTCCTTCAAAATAATAACAAACTTGCGCTAATATACGACTAATATTAATAGAATTGGCAGAATTTAAATCTAAAACCTGTCGTAATACACCATCTTCAAAAGCTTTTTTCACTAAAAATTGACATGAGTCAAAATCTCCATCTACTGATATAGTAGAAATATTACCTCCTAAAGTACAAAATAATTTTTCTTGCAATCCGCTAATTTTCCCTTTAGGATATAAAATAATAACGTGTATGTTGCTAAAATCAACAAAAGCATGGGCTACAGCTGCTCCTGTATCACCAGATGTAGCTGTAAGAATAACCATAGGCTTATCAGATTGATAATTAACTTTATTTAACATTTGTGCCATCAATCGGCTTCCAAAATCTTTAAAAGCTAAAGTTGGTCCATGGAAAAGTTCTAAAATAGCAATATTGTTTTTTATAAATACTAATGGTACTGGAAAATTAAAAGCATTCTGAACACAACTTAATATACTATTTTTTGATAACTCAGAGCCAATATATGTAGATAAAATATGCGCACTACGTTCTATAAAATTCATTTCTAACATAGAATTAATTTCAAGTACGGAGAACTTTGGAAGATCTGCCGGAAAAAATAACCCTTGATCCTTCCCTAGTCCTTGTATAAGAGCTTGACAAAACGTCACTTGTTCATCATGTTGTTTAATGTTATATAATTTCATTAACTATTCTACCATAATACGTGCTCCGCGCTGATCGAGGGAACAAATTCGAATAAAACCTGAATCATTTTGCAAATAAAAACGTGATAACCAATCAGAAATATCTTCTATTACATCATAAGTATTACATAATACAAAAATTGTTGGTCCAGACCCTGAAATACCACAAGATACAGCACCTTTTTTCATAATATTATGACGTATATAAGATAACTTTACTGGAAATAATCTCGAGCGATAAGGTTCTGCAATGATATCTTTCATGCATTCAATTGCTAAAGATTCTTGTTGAGTATGACAAGCATGAATGAATCCGGATAAATACTGGCTGTGATTAACGCAATCCTCGCGGTCATATTGATTTGGTAATATTGATCGCGACATCGCAGTGGATATTTTCACGCCCGGATATGCTAAAACCCATACCCAATTATTAAAATTAGGAATTACTTGGTTAACAATATTACAATTTTTTAAAATTAAACGCATACCTCCCAAAAAACAAGGCGATACATTATCAAAATGGATTGATCCAGAAATTTTTCCTTCCATTTCCCCCATTAATGCAAGCAATTGATCTTGATTAAGTGGAGATCCATAATGATAATTCATTGCTACTAATACAGCTACTATAGAACAAGCGCTAGAACCCAAACCAGAAGAAACCGGAATGTTTTTTTCTAACTTAATACTTAAAGGATACGTTTGCCCTAAAGTTTTACAAAACTTTTCCCAACACTGAAACACAATGTTTTCTTCTAATCGTGTTGGTAATTGATTATGAAAACATCCTATATTTTTTAAACTAAATATATTAGAATCTTCAATACTTACACAATCTCCCAGTAAACTACCATTTATCGGAGTAATTGCCATACCTAATGTATCGAATCCTACCCCAATATTACCAATAGATGCTGGAGCATAAACTCTGACCATATCTACATATCCTTACTATTTTTATGATAAAGTACGTAATAAATCTGCAAATACTCCTGCTGCTGTAACATCATTTCCTGCGCCATAACCACGTAATACTAATGGTAACGGCTGATAATACCGTGTAAAGAATGCAAGAGCGTTCTCTCCATCTTTTACTTTAAACAATGGATGATCATTATCTATAGATTCAACTTGTACACGACATTGTCCTTTTTGTATATTTCCAATGTAACGCAAGACATGTCCTGATTCATATGCTTTCTTAACTTTACTCAAAATAATGTCATCTAACAAATATAACTTTTCAAAAAAACTATCCGTATTACATTCACTCATGAAATTATGAGGTATTACTGGATCGATTTGAATATCCTCTAATTCCAATTCATATCCAACTTCTCGTGCTAAAATCAATAATTTCCTAGCGACATCTATACCAGAAAGATCATCTCTAGGATCTGGTTCAGTGTAGCCTTTCTTCTTAGCTAATAAAGTTGCAGCAGATAATGATAATCCCTCATCTAATTTTCCAAAAATAAAAGATAAAGATCCGGATAGAATACCTGAAAAACTTATTAATTCATCCCCAGCATTCAACAATTTTTGCAAATTTTCTATAACTGGCAATCCAGCCCCTACATTAGTATCATACAAAAATTTTCTTCGTGATGTTATCACAGCTTCTCTCAGCGTCCGATAACGTTTCATAGACCCTGTATTAGCTTTTTTATTTGGAGCAATTACATGACAACCATTTAATAAAAAATTTATATAATAATCAGCAACATCAATACTACTAGTACAATCAACAATAACTGGATTTAAAAAATGATTTTCTTTTACAGCATCTATTAATTTCTTCAAATCACAAGATTCATGTGATTTTTTAAGTGATGATTTCCAATCATTTAAATCAATTCCATTTATATTGATATACATCACTCGTGAATTAGTAATTCCACATACTCGTAAATCAATGTGTTTATTTTTTAACCAATATTTCTGACGTCTAATTTGTTCGATTAAAGCAGTACCAACACCTCCAGATCCAATAATAAATACTTCTATTAGCTGATCAACACTGAATAACATTTGATGAGCCACTCTAATTCCAATAGCAGTAACATTATTTTTCACAACTACCGAAATAGAACGCTCTGAAGATCCTTGAGCAATCGCAATAATATTAATATTAGCCCGAGCTAGCGCACCAAATAATTTGTTAGATAAGCCGAGTTGAGTACGCATACCATCGCCAACAACTGAAATAATTGCAAGATCTTGTATCACATCTATTGGCTCCAAAAGGCCATTTTTTAACTCTAAATTAAACTCGTCATTCAATGACGTACAAGCTTTTGATAATTCTTGATAAGGCACACAAAAACTTATACTATACTCGGAAGATGATTGAGTAATTAATACTACTGAGCATATAGCCTTAGACATTGCTGAAAATACGCGAGCAGCCATACCAATCATACCTTTCATTCCTGGCCCAGAAATATTTAACATTACCATATTATTCAGATATGTGATCCCTTTAACTATATTAGTTGAATCGTTATTAATTGGCCCAATTAATGTTCCAGGAGCATTAGGTTTAAAAACATTTTTTATTAAACAAGGTATATGGAATTGAGCAATTGGAACGATAGTGCGTGGATGTAAAATTTTAGCTCCAAAATAAGAAAGCTCCATGGCCTCTTGATAAGATAACGAATGTAATAATTTTGCATTAGGTACTTGATGCGGATCACATGTATAAATACCATCTACATCTGTCCAAATTTCACAACGATTAGCTCCTAAGCAAGCCGCCAAAATTGCAGCTGAATAATCGGAACCATTTCGACCTAAGGCAACTAATTCTCCTTGTTCATTGCCTGCAGTAAATCCAGCCATTAATATAATATTTGAATGAGAAATAGGTATATTTTGAATACGTCGCGCAGATTCTTCAATATTTACCATAGAAGCAAGATATCCTCCTCCTTGTGCCACAAGATTATCTACTGGATTAATAATAGTTATTTGAAGATTTCTTGCGATTAATAGACCTTCCATTAAAATAATAGATAATTTTTCCCCTAAACAAATAATGTTAGCATTGACACTGTCTGGACAAAATTTTAATAATGAAATTCCATGGAGTAAATTTTTTAAATGAATGAACTCTTTTTCTAAAATAGAATGCAAAGCTATATGATTAAACCCCGGTTGAATCTGAGCTATATCTTTTAATAAAGTATTAAACATAATTTCTATATTATGGATATGTTCTAAAATTGAATTACCATTCAATGTGTGATCGATGATGGATACTAGATGATTAGTAATCATTGCAGGTGCTGATAACACTGCTGCTATTTGTTCTTTTTGAGCATTTTTTTCAATAATATTGGCGACATGAATAAACTGATTTGCATTAGAAAGTGAAGTTCCACCAAATTTCAATACTCGCATGTTTTATCTCCTAAATATGATTTCTAATATCTCGAACCTTTATTAATAAAAATAGACACGTAAAAATCTTTTAATATTTATCCATATTATTTACCATATTTTCATGGATAATCATTATAATAAATAGTTAAAAATTAGAACAAGCACACATTATAATCAATTATATCATTATATCACTTAATATAAATACTATCTATAATAAAACTTTGTGATGAGATAACCGATTATTATTTAGGTATAGTAAAACGTTGCTAAATCAAAGTATTTGTTTTAATTAAAAATTAAAATATATATTATAAATTTATATATATATATATATATATATATATATATATATATATGTATGTATAAGTGTCTCACTATCATAAATATACAACATGTATTTATCAAAGATGTATTATCTATAAAATAGAATTAAATTAAGTAATGTTTACATATTCATATACTTGAATATTTATTATATTAAATATGAAACAAAATAATATCTTCTAATAAAACAATAAGAAAATAGTATTGTTCATTAACATAAAATATATTGCTAATATAAGAAATAATTTTACGAGATTTTCATATAATAATATGAATATCAATAAAATAAAAAATAGAATTAGTAAAATTGAAGATTTATTAAGTATTAATATATTTGTAAATAATCTTATATGTACTCCACATAAGTGGAGTATTAAAATCATACAATCAATATTATTGAATATTAATTTAATTAATTAAACAATTATTATTGATATGATACTAAAACAATTTAGTATTTCTTACAACATTAATTTCAATCGTACAACAAACTTTTATATATCTATATAAATAACATATGACTCATATGTCATATGCTAATTTCTATATTAATAGTTTCAAAAAATAATATATAGAGTATTCATAAATACATTTTTAAAACTCAAAATATAAAGCAATATTTATTATTATAATAAATATGATTAATTCCTTTTTTATTTTTGATAGAGTATTTCTAAAAAATTTAAATATTAAATTTAATACAACTAATTTGTCGCCATAAGTCACGTTTAGCTTTAATATTACATTTTAATATTGATAATGATGGAGTATTCAAACACATGCCATGAAAATTTTTTGATACTTCAGTGCCAATCCACCAACAGTGACAAGAAAATCCTGATGGAATAATTAAGTGGTTAATTTGACTATTAGTTAATGCGCATACTTCTCTAGAGCTCAGCTGAATAGCGCGTATAACATCCTTAATAAAAGGGTCATTTAAAGATATTGGAAAATCTGACGATATTAATAATAAACGAAGACATACCCATAATTTAATCTGATTATTATTATTTAAAACTATGGGATATCGTAATTTCCACGGTACAATACCTAATTTCCATAGAACAGAATTATTTTTTTTTTGTTTATCTTTGTTATTAAGACACATACTTACTCATATTCAATGTATATAGCATTACATATAACCAATATAAATAATTAATACTAAACAGTAATGATATGTTTAACTAATTTAATTTTTATATAATCTTATCGGATATATATATTTTCAGAAAAATTTTTTTTATTATGATACGTACTACTACGTAAAGACGTGCTGCCTAATAATTTCATATTTATTGGTTTATTTAAAATTCGTGCATGAGACAACTGAGTTAATATTTTATTATTAGATAGTCCTTTATTTAGTTCAATAATAGAATGAAAAGAAAATAATCTAATATTACCTATTCCATAACAACGAATATTATCAATTTTATTTGAAAGCATCCCAATAATATGACGGATTTTAACTCCATCGTTACGTCCTACTGATATATGATAAATATCCATATTGTCAGAAGAAATTTTCTTAAATTTACACCTAACTTTCAAAGTTCTATTATCAATGCGACAGTTATTTTTATAATTATTTTTCATACGTATTTTATAATCTGATTTATTTTTAATAACTGGATCTGGAGGCAATACTAATGGACGATTTCCTTGTGCTATTTTTAATAAAACGGCTGCTAAATTTTCTATTGTCAAACCTTTTTTAGGTTTTATTTGCGGTAATAATGATCGATATATATCTAAATCATTATTAGTATTTAATTGACATTCTATTTTATTGGCAAATTTAGCCAAACGGCAAGCAAGTAAAGTTTTAACAGTAGGATGTCTAACTTCTGTAATATTTAAATTTATTTTACGTTCAATATTACGTAATATACGAAATTCTTTATATTCTACAAATAATAAAGATTTTCCGACGCGTCCTGCTCTACCAGTTCTTCCTATACGATGTATATAGGCATCAGAATTTATTGGTATATCATAATTTATTACTAAACTAATACGATGAACATCTAATCCACGAGCAGCAACATCAGTAGCTATAAGAATTTGTAAACTTCCATGTCTTAATCGATTTAGCGTTTGATGCCGTATTGCTTGATTCATATCTCCGTTTAAAGCCGCACTGTTATAACCAAATTTCTCTAATATGTTAGAGATTTCCAACGTTGCACATTTAGTACGAACAAAAACAATGGCTGCTTCAAAATCTTCTGTTTCTAAAAACCGCATTAATGCTTCATGTTTAGCTATTCCGCGCACTAACCAATAACTTTGTTTAATATCAGCACACATATTCGTATCAGTATGGATATACACTTCTTTTGGATTATTCATAAATCTATAACTTATGCGGCGAATACCCATAGGTAAAGTAGCAGAAAATAATGCTGTTTGGTGTTTAATTGGAATATTTTTAATGATATGTTCAATGTCTTCAATAAATCCCATACGTAACATCTCATCAGCTTCATCTATCACTAAAGTTTTTAATTTAGATAAATCAGCAGTACCACGATTTAAATGATCTATTAATCTACCTGGAGTGCTGACAATAATATGAGGCCTCTTATTTAAAGCACTCAATTGAATGTCATAGCTTTGTCCTCCACATAAAGTCACAATATTTATTTTATTCATATATCTTGTAAAATCAGAACATACTCTTCCAATTTGGATCGCTAATTCTCGAGTAGGTGTCACAATTAAGCCTTGAGAAAAAGAATCATTAATATCGACATTATGCAGTAGGGGTAATACAAATGCCGCAGTTTTTCCACTACCTGTATGCGCCATTCCCAACACATCATATCCGGCCAACAAATATGGAATACACTGAGTTTGGATAGGTAAAGGTTTTTCATATCCGATATCATGTAAGACATTAATTATATGATGATTTAACCCTAAATCCATAAAAGAATCTGCGGTTTTTGACATCTGTAATTACTCCATATTTAATAAACCAATTAACTATATAAGTGTAATAGAAAAATTTTTATAAAAACAATATTCCATAATGTAGAAATACGTGTGTATATGTATTAAGATTATTCAAAGAATAATACTACTGTTTTATATATATGAATTTCAGCAGTTTATGATTAAAAATTGTATAATATTTGTGAAAACTACATTAAAAACATAAATATTGTCTTTACGAAAAACAAGAATATTGATTCTCAAAATGCTACTAAAGGATCACCCGCATACAATAATAATTTGTATACTGTTTGTTGTATAATAACATGCACAACAAATAAGATTCCAATTTTTATTTACTTCCTGAATATCTATACTTATTTTGTAATGCACAAATATGCCATTGCGTATCTATTCATTTGAATCTCTATTTATGAAATAATAATTATAAATTTATTCCTAAATTTCTTCCTACAAATATATTATTAAACTATGTATTTTCTATTTATATTAAATAATTTCAAATATAATTAAATTACTGTAAGTCGTAATATAATACGTTTCAGATAGGTAATAAATAAATAAATAATTATCAATCTATATAAATAACTACAAACCATATATTATATGTATATGCACACATATAACAACCAAATAACTATTATCATTATAGTATATAATATTTTATACGGCTGTTATTCCCTTCATACTCAAACGAATTCGTCCTTGACGGTCTATTTCTAATACTTTTACTAATACTTCTTGTCCTAATTTTAAATAATCAGTAACTTTATTTATTCTTCTTTCAGAAATCTGAGAAATATGTACTAATCCTTCTTTTCCAGATAAAATAGTTACGAATGCTCCAAATTCAACAATATGCGTAACTTTTCCAGTGTAAATAGCTCCTATCTCAACATTTGCAGTAATATCGTTAATTCTGCGAATAGCTTGTTTTGCTTTATCATAATCTAAAGAAACTATTCTTATGGTACCATCGTCTTCGATATCAATAATAGTGTTAGTTTCTTCAGTCAATGAACGAATGACAGATCCTCCTTTTCCTATAACATCTTTAATTTTACTTGGATTAATTTTAATACTGTATATTCTTGGTGCAAATATTGAAATTTCTTTCTTAGGAACCTTAATAATTTTATCCATCAAATCTAATATTTGAAATCTAGCATGTTTTGATTTTTCTAATGCAATATTTATAATATCATAAGTAATTCCATCTGTTTTAATATCCATTTGCAGTGCCGTTATACCTTGACGACTACCAGATATTTTAAAATCCATATCTCCAATATGATCCTCATCGCTTATAATATCAGATAATATCACAAAATCATTTCCTTCTTTAATTAATCCCATAGCAACACCAGCAACTGATGCTTTAATTGGTACTCCGGCATCCATTAACGCCAAAGATGTTCCACAGATAGATGCCATGGAAGATGATCCATTGGATTCAGTAATTTCTGATACTACACGTATTGTATAAGGAAATTCATTAGAATCAGGCATAACCGCCAACATTCCGCGCTTTGCTAATCGCCCGTGTCCAATCTCTCTTCTTTTTGGAGCACCCATAATGCCTATTTCCCCGACACAATATGGTGGAAAATTATAATGCAATAAAAATCTATCAATACGCGTTCCAATTAGTCCATCAACATTCTGTGCATCACGTTCTGTACCAAGTGTGACAGTGACTAATGCCTGAGTGTCGCCTCGAGTGAATAATGCTGATCCATGAGTACGAGGTAATATACCTGTTTTTATATCTATTTCGCGAATTACATCTTTTGAACGTCCGTCAACACGTAATTTATTTGCTAGGATACGATAACGAATTGATTGTCTTTCTAAACAATTTAAAAGACACATGATTTCCTTTTCTTCGACAAGGCCATTACTATTATAGCTACTATTAAGCACAGTTTTTATTATGTCTTTCTTAATGTTGTCAACTTGAGCATGACGTTCCTGTTTATCAAAAAAACAATATATATCTTTAGAACGAGACTCATATAATTCAGATAAATATGTTTTTAAAGGCATGTTAATTTCTTTTTCTTTCCAAAAACATTTAGATTTTCCAGATTTTTTGACTAATTTATTAATATTGCAAATTACTGTCTGTTGTTGTTCGTGTCCAAATGTAATAGCATCTAACATTTCTTTTTCGCTTAGCAAGCATGATTCTGATTCCACCATTAAAATATTAGATTCAGTTCCTGAAATAACCAAATTTAATTTACTATTAGATAACTCCGTTCTTGTTGGGTTTAATACATATTTATTTTTAATGTAACCAACTCTAGCTGCTCCAATTGGTCCTGAAAACGGAATATCGGATAAACTTAATGCAGCAGAAACTCCTATTATTGCCACGATATCCGGATCCACCTGAGGATTTACTGACATCACTGTAGCAACTACTTGTACATCATTAGTAAATCCTTTGGGAAATAATGGTCGAATAGGGCGATCAATTAAACGAGATATTAACGTTTCGTTTTCACTCGGACGACCTTCTCTACGAAAGAAACCTCCTGGAAATTTTCCGGCAGCATACGTACGTTCTTGATAATTTACAACAAGAGGAAAAAAATCTTGTTCTAGTTTTGATTGATTAGAACTAACTACAGTAACAAGTACTGTAGTATCATTCATACTAACCATGACTGCAGCATTTGCCTGACGAGCTATAGTTCCAATGTCTAAAGTTATAATATGTTTCCCATATTTAAATTTATGAATAATCGGATTTAACAAAACAATATCCTTCTATATTTAAAATATAATTTTTATGTATCGAATTAATCATCTATGATTTATTAACAAATGCTTTTTTATTTTACTTTTTAACTTTAAAATAGTAAGCCATAAACACATTGTGATTTTAATTGAATTAAAAATTCATCCTTCCTAATGACGTAATCCTAAATTTTTTATTAAATTAGTATAACGTAATACTTGATTTTCTTTTAAATATTTTAATAATCTCCGTCGATGAGAAACCATTTTAAGTAATCCACGGCGACTATGGTGATCTTTTTTATGTTTTAAAAAATGATGCTTCAAATAATCAATACGTTCAGTTAATAAGGCAACTTGTACCTCAGTAGAACCGGTATCTTTAGGACCGTAACCAAACGTAGAAATTATTTCTGCTTTCCTTTTAGCATTCCAAGACATGCAAAATACCTTTTATTTTAGAAACCTATGTTTAAAGATAAATTATATTTTAAACTGAAGTTAAATAAAACTTTAATTAATATCCAATGTTCTATTTTAACTATCATCCCATTATGTAAAAAATAAATAAATTAAATAATAGCGAAACATAGTTCTTGTACCTCATACATGATTCTCACAGGTTTGAATTACCGTTCTAATTCACTTTTCTTTTAAAAAATGCATACAACACAATAAATAATACAGTAATATTTATACACGTACCATGTAATAGAATAAAATAATCAAAATATATTCTACTATTTTGTATTTTTAATTTAATTAGTAAGAATGTATGCGCTATAATTTCATTTATATTTATTAACTATATTTAATGTGTTCAAGCATAATCGAGTTCATTGGTATCAATAATTCATCTAATTTACAAAAAGCTTCTAAATCATCAAAAGAGTCATTATAAAAAATAGTTTCTAGGGTTTTTATATTTATCATAGATGAGGATACATATTTCCCAACTGATAAACGACGCAATGCTATGACATGCGCTCCACAACCTAAGTTTTCCCCAATGTCATTTATCATACTCCGAATGTAAGTGCCTTTAGAACAACGAACATCTAATTCAATAATATTTTCTGTCTTTTTAAGAAGATTTAGATTATATATATGAACTATCCTAGGTTTTCTAGGAATGATTATTCCTTTTCTAGCATATTTATATAAAGGCAACCCACGATATTTTAATGACGAAAACATAGGAGGAATCTGATTTTTTACTCCTCTAAAAGATTCTAAACATTGTTCTAATTTACTATTATTTAGTTGTACAGATGAAACACGAACAATTATCCCATCTGAATCAAAAGTATCAGTACTTATTCCCAATTGAGCGATTACTTTATATCTTTTGTCATAATTCAACAAATATTTTGCAAATTTAGTCGCCTTTCCAAAACAAATAGGAAGCATTCCTGTAGCCAAAGGGTCTAAAGTGCCAGCATGTCCTATTTTATTTGCACAAAATAATTTATTGATTTTATTCAATAATGAACCAGAAGATATACCCTTAGGTTTGTCTAATAATAAAATACCACTAATATCTCTAATTAATTTGTTCTTATATCTCTTCACTAATAACTCTAATATATTTAACTTAGTTTCTCTATCGCAATCTTTGTTGTAATAGTAGTGATCAAATCACATACTTTTGTTCCTTCACGTAATGAAGAATCATACTTAAATAACAAAATAGGAATAATACGTAAGCACATGGTATTAGCCAATAAAAAACGAATGAAACGCGAAGCACGTTGTAATATTACAATAGCAGAATTTATTTCTTCTGGACTGTCTTTATCAATAAAAGTAACGAAAATATTAGCGTTTTTTAAATCTTTAGATACTTTAACTCCTGAAACGGTAGGTTTACCTATACGGATATCATCGATTTTATGCTGCAAAATAATCGAAATATTTTTATGTATTTCTTGAGAAATACGCTGAGTGCGATAATGGCTATTTTGGTGCTGAATGTACATTTCCCCCCTTACCTTTTATAAAATAATCACACCCTACGTTCCGTTCATATACAAACACGACTATACCCTCAATTAAATAAAGATCTAACAATCAAGCATATCTTATTTAAAGGTTATACATGAGACATTTTGATGATATCAAATACTTCAATCATATCTCCAGAATGAATATCATTATAATTTTTTATACCGATACCACATTCAACCCCACTTCTTACTTCGTTGACATCATCTTTAAAACGACGTAACGACTCTAATTCGCCTTCATAAGTAACTATATTATCTCGTATAATCCTAATCTTTTTATGGCATTTTATCATCCCTTCAATAACTATACAACCAGCAATATTTCCATGCTTTGGTGACCGAAACACACTCCGTACCTCTGCTAAACCAATACTCTCATGTTTATATCGTGGAACTAACATACCATGCATCATTTGTTTTACTTCATTTATTAAATCATAAATTACTGAATAATAACGCACATCTATTTGATCTAATTCAATTATACGTCGTGTAGCAAGATCCGCTCTAACATTAAATCCTAAAATAACCGCATTATAAGCTGCTGCTAATGCGATATCAGTTTCAGTAATACCAC
The DNA here is from genome assembly GCF_036549215.1 of Candidatus Blochmannia sp. SNP. Lineage (NCBI taxonomy): Bacteria > Pseudomonadati > Pseudomonadota > Gammaproteobacteria > Enterobacterales > Enterobacteriaceae > Candidatus Blochmanniella > Candidatus Blochmannia sp. SNP. Next base: position 13,682 of record NZ_CP144371.1, read on the forward strand.
CAATAGACGAAGATAAAATCTTTACTATTATATTACTAGTTGATAAATTTTCTACAGTTTCACGAATAGCCTCAGAAGAACCTTGTGTATCAGATTTAATAATTAAATTCAATTCAGTAATAGTGCCACTGGTAGTATTCTTAATATTAGCAAAAATATTTTCTATATTAGGTTCTTTTTGACGAGCTAATTTCATTTCTCTAAATTTTCCTTGACGATATAAAGCTACTTCTCGCGCTTTTTTTTCATCACGCACCACAATAACCATTTCTCCAGAATCAGGTATTCCTGATAAACCTAATAATTCAACCGGGATTGATGGACCTGCTGAAATAACATCATGACCAAATTCATTTCGCATAGCACGTACCCGTCCATATTCTGTTCCACACAGAATGATATCACCACATTTTAATGTGCCTTCACGAACTAAAACAGAAACTACAGGCCCACGCCCTTTATCTAAAAAAGACTCAATAACCGTAGCGCTTGCCATACCATGACGCATTGCTTTTAATTCTAATATTTCTGACTGTAACAAAATAGCATCTAATAAATTATCTATCCCATCTCCTGAAATAGCAGAAACATTTATAAACTGCGTATCGCCACCCCAATCTTCTGGAATAAGACCATGATGATTTAGATCATTTTTTATTCGTTCAGGATTTGCTTCTGATTTATCAATTTTATTTATTGCTACTACCACAGGAACATTAGCAGCTTTGATATGCTGTATTGCTTCAATAGTTTGAGGCATCACCCCATCATCAGCAGCTACCACTAAAACTACAATATCCGTTAACTGAATTCCACGAGCACGCATAGCTGTAAATGCCGAATGTCCAGGAGTATCTAGAAAAGTAATCATTCCATGATCAGTACTTACATTATATGCACCTATACTCTGAGTAATACCTCCTATTTCAGAAGATGCTATTTTAGTCGAGCGAATACGATCAAGAAGAGAAGTTTTTCCATGATCTACATGGCCCATGACAGTAACTATCGGTGCTCGATTTTCAATCGTAGCACAACTATTAATACGATCATTCATAATTAACTCTTCTAGTTCGTTATCATGGCGTAAAATAACTTTATGTCCCATTTCTTCCGCTACTAATTGAGCTGTTTCTTGATCAATAATTTTGTTAACAGTTGCCATGATTCCTAATTGCATCATCACTTTAATAACATATGAGCTTTTTATTGACATTTTGTTAGCTAAATCAGCTACACTTATAGTTTCTCCAATAATAATATCGCGAGTAATGATTTGAACAGGCTTATTGAAACTTTGTAGTAATGCGCTTTGTTTGCGCTTATTTTTACCTATTCGATTCGAAACATATAACTCTTCTTCTTTACCAAATTCATCAGGCATAATTGCGTATAGACGATGATTATTGCTTCTTTTGTGTTGCTGTTGTTTCGTTAGTTTTCCTCCACTGCGATTCCGTGTACGCGTACGAGAGCGATTACGTCGTTCGTTCTCTAATTTTTGATTATTATTTTTTTCTATTGGTGAAGACATACGATATAATTTATTACTATTACGATTATTTTCTAAATTAGGACGAATTACTTTTGAATTTTCAATATTCCAATTATCTTCAGATTTATTTTTAATTGATTGTATTTCATTTTTTTCTTGTAAATATTTATCTTCAACTTTACGATGATACACTTTTTCTGTCACTTTTTCTTTACATCTTACTGATTCAGAATAATGCCGATTTTTTTTAGAATGCTGTGTTAAAAAAAACGGATTTATAGTGTCATCTACTTTTTTATTTATTAAATTATTTTTTTCAGTTAAATCAGCTACATCATTATTAACATTAGATACCATTTTATTTTTTAAGTCAACACACTCTGATTCTTGTAAAGCAGCATATTGTATGTATGTAAGTTTCTTTCGTATTTCTATCTGTACTTGTTTACTTTTACCGCCAATACCGGATACATTCACGGTACTACGTGTTTTTCGTTGCAATGTTAATTTATTAGATAATCCTTTTTTATTACCACTCATATGTTTAAATAAAATTTCTTTTTCTATTTGAGTTATAACATCCTTTTCTGTTTTAAAAATGCCAAGATATGAAAACCATTGTATTAATTGATCTACCGACGTTTTCATTTCCATAGCAAATGATTGTATGGTACTATCTATCATGGCGTTCCTTAATTATTACTACAATAATATTAATGTTTATTATCATTATTAAACCAACAAATATTGCGAGCTTCCATAATTAATTCTCCAATTTTTTCTTTGGTTACTCCTTTGATATCAGATAGAATCGAAATATCTTGTTCAGCTAAATCTTCTAATGTAGAAATACCACGGTCAATTAATTTTAATGCCAATTCATATTCAATATTAGATAATCTCAACAACTCTATAATAGGATTAATAATAGCAGGATGATTGTTATCTTTGACATCTTGATTATGTGTAATAGAAAAATTTTTTAAAGCATCTCTTGCACGATTCCTAATTGCTTCCACTGTTTTAGTATCAATTTTCTTTATCGATAACAGTTCTGTTATGGGTACATACGCTAATTCTTCAAGTGAAGAAAATCCTGAATCAATTAAAATTTGAGCTGATTGTTCGCTAATATTTAAAGTATTAACAAAAATATTAGTGACAGCACATATTTCAACCTGACGTTTTTTTTCTAACTCGTCTACAGTCATAATATTTAATTCCCAACCACTTAATTGAGATACTAGACGAATATTTTGTCCGTTTCGTCCGATAGCTTGAGCCAAATTAGATTCTTCTACCGAAATATCCATTGTATGCTTATCTTCATCTATAACAATGGATGCGACATCAGCAGGAGACATAGCATTAATAACAAACTGTACGGGATTATCATCCCACAACACAACATCTACGCGTTCTCCTCCTAATTCACTAGAAATAGCCTGAACACGTGCTCCTCGCATACCCACACAAGCACCTATTGGATCAATACGCTTGTCATTTGTTTTAACAGCAATTTTTGCTCGTGAACCAGGATCTCGAGCGGCAGTCTTAATCGTAATTAATTCTTCTCCAATTTCAGGCACTTCAATGCGAAATAATTCAACCAACATTTCAGTTCTAGTGCGACTTATAAACAATTGAGGACCTTTAAAATCTGGTCGAACTAAGTACAGAATACCACGAATTCTATCTCCTAATCTAAAATTTTCACGTGGCAGCATCTCTTCTTTATTAATGATCCCTTCAGCATTATTTCCCAAATCTATATTAATACTATCTCTATTAATTTTTTTTACTATACCGGTTACAATGTCGCCTTGTCGACTTAAAAACTGTTCTATAATAATTGCTCGTTCAGCTTCACGTACTTTCTGAACAATAACCTGTTTTGCAGTTTGTGTTGTAATACGATTGAAACTAACAGATTCAATAACATCTTCAATGTAATCATAAATTTTAATTTTTGGATTTTCAAACCGAGCAGCGTCTAATGTAATTTCCTTAGTAGGTTGAGTAACTTGCTCTACTACAATCCATCTCCTAAACGTGTTAATCTGACCTGATTTACGATCAATTGCAACACGCACTTCAACATCCTGTTCATATTTTTTTCTTGTAGCAGCGGCTAATGCAATCTCTAATGCTTCAAAAATTTTTTCCTGAGGTACAGCTTTTTCATTAGAAACTGCTTCTACTACAGCCAAAATCTCTTTATTCATCTTAGTTATCTCAAAAATCTATTTTTAATAACTACCAACAAGTATTACTGAATTTAGGTTTGTTTTTCAAACATAACAATCTTTTAGTCATTTTCATTTAAAATATAAAATTACCACAATTATCGATTCAAATTATAAAAATTATGATTAAATAGACAAGCGCTAATCCAGCATCCTGCATTATATCAGACAAAACCTCATAGCACGTATAACAGAATTCTATTTGATATTGTGAAGCTAATAGTGAATCTTGATAAATTTTCATATAAAATAATCGGCACAATCCACTTATTCGATAATATACAATATTATATGTATCAAAATTAATCCATCAAGACTCTCTAGAGATTAATTGGTGACCAACAAACGACAAACCAATTAAATGACTGATGGCTCTTAACTAAAAATACTAACATATTCTTATTATTTTTATTTTATAATACAAGACTTATCAAGCGCGTACTACATTAACAGGGTTGCGGGGGTCGGATTTGAACCAACGACCTTCGGGTTATGAGCCCGACGAGCTACCATACTGCTCCACCCCGCGTTAATATTAAAACAGTGAAATTATACACTATACGACTCTAGAAAATCAAATTATTTATATCATAAAGTAATACCGAGGACGGGATTCGAACCCGCAATCTCAAACAAGAGAAACTACCACCTCAAAGTAGCGTGTCTACCTGTTCCACCACCTCGGTATATTGATGCAAATATCATCAAAATAATACATATACATCGATCGCTATTATTTATATTGATTACTAATTACATATATCCGTATATATTGTTTATCGTACATGAATAAATACATCTGTCTGATATATTGTTATATATTATGTTTTCCAATAAAAAGCTTAAATAAATTTAATTTAATATTAAAATTGACCATTTTGTACACTACTTTGAATATATTTCTGATTTTGTTTACTATTCATATTTCCTAATAACAAACTAAGTAAAAAAAACAATATAGCTAAAATTACTATCAAACGAGTTATGCCATCATTGAAACCTCCTGAACTTAGCATATCACTTAAAGATCGATTACTAAACATTCCTCCAGAATCGTTATCTTTATTTTGTTGCAACATAATCAATACAATCAAAGTTACTGCTATTATTACAAATATAACTAAAAAAGTTTGATACATAACATTATATTATCCTTACATAAGTATAAATTATTGCAATTAAATAATAGCTATGTACTTAATTTTATAATTAAATGAACTTCATTCATATAATTATAAGTTATTTAACTTACTAAAATTAGTAGTACATAATATATAGCAAATGCTAAACTCAATTACCATCGTATTTATTTTATTTGAGATCTTACTACAGAAGCAATTTTATTTGCTAAATACAATATTTTATCGTAACGTTTTCCTTCTACCATAATACGGATATATGGCTCAGTACCGGACTTACGTAATAACACACGTCCTTGTTCAGATAATTCCTCTGCTACTGCTTTGGCTTCTTTTTTAACTAAATCAGATTCTAGAGGACTATTAATACCAGAATAATATACATTAACTAAAATTTGGGGTAATAAACACATGTCATTGCATAATTCATATAAACTTGCACAATTATTTACCATTGCAGACAATATTTGGAGAGCAACAATAATACCATCTCCTGTAGTAGTTTTGTCTAAAAGTACAATATGTCCTGAATTCTCTCCGCCAATATGCCAACCCCTTTTTTTTAACATTGAAAGTACACAACGATCACCGATGCCAGCAGCACGTATAAAAGGGATATTTAACTGTTTTAATGCTGATACAAGTCCCATATTGCTCATAAGAGTGCCTACTACACCTCCTGTTAGCTGCTTGTTGCTATGATACAATTTTTCTCGAGCAATAATATATAACATTTGATCACCATCTACTTTATTTCCAAAATGATCAACCATAATTACTCTATCGCCATCTCCATCATAAGCAATACCTAAATCTGCCTTTTTTGCCAATACCTGAGCACGTAGTTGCCGAATATTTGTAGCGCCACATTCCTTATTAATGTTTACCCCATTCGGACGACATGCAATAGTAACCACGTTAGCACCTAACTCACGAAATACACTCGGAGCTATATGGTAAGTAGCTCCATTAGCACAATCTACAACTATTTTTAATTTTCTTAAACTAAGATGAGTTGGAAAAGTTCCTTTACAAAATTCTATATAACGACCAGCTGCGTCAACAATGCGACTAGCTTTTCCTAGTTCTTTTGGATCAACACATGTTAAACACTTATTTAACTCTATTTCTATAGAATGCTCTACTTCGCTATCTAATTTAGTGCCCTTAACAGAAAAAAATTTAATACCATTATCATAGAAAGGATTATGAGAAGCAGAAATTACAATACCAGCCTCAGCTCTAAAAGCGCGAGTTAAATATGCAATAGCTGGAGTAGGCATGGGACCAGTTAATGCTGCTGACAAACCAGCAGCAGCTAACCCTGACTCTAATGCTGATTCTAACATATACCCAGAAATACGAGTATCTTTTCCAATAATAATTTGATTAGATCGACCTTTACTATAACAACTTAATACCTTGCCTGCAGCCCAACCAAGCTTCAGAACAAAATCTGGAGTGATTGGAGTACTTCCAACTCTACCTCTAATACCATCAGTACCAAAGTATTTGAGGTGCTTCATATTAGGTTTCCTTACTTTTTTTATGTTGAAACATAGTTTTAACTACTTGTAATGCTTCTGCCGTTTCCTTGACATCATGTACACGAATAATTCGTACGCCTTGTACAGCTGCAATTACTGCACAAGTAATACTACCTATTAATCTGTTTTTAGGATCATATTGATTATTACTAAAACTAAGCATCGATTTACGTGATATACCAACTAATAAAGGTAAACCAAAATGATGAAAATATTTTAAATTAGCTAAAAGCTGATAATTATGTACTAAATTCTTTCCAAAACCAAAACCAGGATCAAGTAATATTTTATCTCTGGTAATACCAGCCAACTCAAAACGGGATATTTGTTTAGAAAAATATTCATTTACTTCAGCTACGACATTAGAATATATCGGAAAATTTTGCATTGTTTTAGGCTGTCCTTTCATATGCATTAAACATATCGGTAGCTTACAATCTACTGCAGCTTGCATAGATCCTTTAGTAGTAAGAGAGCGTACATCATTAATTAAATGAGCACCAATAGCCGCGCTTTCACGTATTACTAATGCTGATGATGTATTTATTGAGATACAAGTATCAAAACGTTGTGCTATAGCACGTACTACAGGTATAACACGTTCAGCTTCTTCTTCATCACTTATAATATCGGCTCCAGGTCGTGTCGATTCACCGCCAACATCAATCAAAGTAGCGCCATCAGAAATCATACGAAATGCATGATCAATCGCTTTATAAAAAGTATAATACTTTCCTCCATCAAAAAAAGAATCAGGAGTAACATTTAAAATACCCATAATTTGAACTGCAGAAAAATTTAAATTACGTTTGTTTACAACCGAACTCATAAATTTACATACATCTCTAATATATTGTTTTTAAATTAAAATATACATTGTTTTTTTATAAAAAAGACAAAATTTTTGATAAAAATAACTAATATTGATTTTTATTCTTTCATGTAAATTATCACAATATTATTGTGACGCAGTATCAGGGTTATCATTATAAGATTCTCTGTTTACTGATTTTGGCTCTTTTACAGAAGAAATACAAGAATCAGCATTCTTATCGTTACTTGTATCAAATGGACTATTTTCCCATCCAGACGGAGGCTCAATTGATTTTCTATCCATTAAATCATTTATCTGAGATGCATTAATTGTTTCATATTTTATTAATGCATCCTTCATAGAATGAAGGATGTCTACATTTTCTATTAAAAGATTTTGAGCACGAACATAATTTCTTTCAATCAAAAATTTAATTTCCTGATCAATAATACGAGCAGTTTCATCAGACATATGTTTTGCTTTAGCTACTGAACGTCCAAGAAATATCTCTCCCTCTTCCTCTGCATACAACAATGGCCCAAGTTTTTCGGAAAATCCCCATTGAGTTACCATATTCCGAGCAATAGAAGTAGCGACCTTAATATCATTAGATGCGCCAGTGGATACTTTATTTGGACCATAAATTATTTCTTCAGCAAGTCTACCTCCATATAACGTAGAAATTTGGCTCTCTAATTTTTGTCGACTTGTACTAATTGCATCACCCTCTGGTAAAAAAAATGTTACACCTAGAGCACGCCCCCTAGGGATTATAGTAACTTTATGCACTGGGTCATGCTCTGGAACCAATCTACCGATTATAGCATGACCAGCCTCATGATAGGCTGTAGATTCTTTTTGAGCTTCTGTCATTACCATAGAACGACGCTCAGCACCCATTACAATCTTATCTTTAGCTTTTTCAAATTCTACCATTGATACCATATTCTTATTATTACGAGCGGCAAATAATGCTGCTTCATTTACAAGATTAGCTAAATCAGCTCCTGAAAATCCCGGTGTCCCCCTAGCAATTACTAATATATCTACATCCGATGATAATGGTACATGACTAACATGTACTTTTAATATTTGTTCCCTACCTCTAATATCTGGTAATCCCACAACTACTTGACGATCAAATCGACCTGGCCTCAATAAAGCTGGGTCCAATACATCTGGACGATTAGTGGCTGCTATAACAATAATGCCTTCATTTCCTTCAAATCCATCCATCTCTACTAACATCTGATTTAAAGTTTGTTCACGTTCATCATGTCCTCCTCCTAACCCTGCGCCTCTTTGACGACCAACTGCATCAATTTCATCTATAAAAATAATACATGGCGCAGCTTTCTTAGCTTGTTCAAACATATCCCGCACACGAGATGCTCCAACACCTACGAACATTTCTACAAAATCAGAACCTGAAATAGTAAAAAATGGAACTTTTGCTTCTCCAGCAATTGCTTTTGCTAAAAGTGTTTTTCCAGTACCAGGAGGTCCTACCATTAATACTCCTTTTGGAATTTTTCCGCCTAATTTTTGAAATCTACTAGGTTCACGCAAATAATCTACTAATTCCTTTACCTCTTCTTTTGCTTCATCACATCCTGCTACATCTGCAAAAGTAGTTTTAATTTGATCTTCAGTTAACATACGTGCTTTACTTTTCCCAAAAGACATAGCGCCCTTTCCGCCTCCTTGCATTTGACGCATAAAGAAAACCCACACCCCAATTAATAATAACATTGGAAACCAAGAAATAAAAATAGATGTAATTAAACTAGGTTCTTCTGGAGGCTCTCCAACAACTTTTACTTTTTTGGTTAAAAGAATATCAAGTAATTTTGGATCATTTACTGGGATATAAGTAGTATAACGATTACTATCTTTTTTTATAACAACAATTTCACGACCGTTAATACGAGCTTCTTTAACTTGATCTTGGTTTAAATCATACATAAAAGTAGAATAATCCAATTTACGACTACCCGAGTCGCTAGGCCCGAAACTCTGGAACAAAGATATAAAAACCACCGCAATAACCAACCAGAGACCTAGGTTTTTAGCCATATCACTCAAAAGATTAACCTCGCAATTGCATTACAACAAAATTTTAATAGTTTTAACATGTTACATGACATATCAATTATATTTACGTTTTTTCGCTACAATATAGACTTCACGAGAATGAGACCTAGAGGCATCTGGTTTACGGATTTTCACTATGTGAAATAAAGAACGTACATCATACATGTATTTATCCAACCCCTTACCCTGGAAAACTTTTACTAAAAAAGCTCCCCCACACATTAAGACATCACGACATATATTTAATGCTACATGTCCAAGACATATAGACCGATTAACATCAATTATTGATATGCCAGTCATATTAGGAGACATATCAGATAGAACAACATGAGCCTTTTGTTGTCCTATCCATGTACGCAATATTTTAAAAACATTAGGATCAGAGCAATCTCCTTGCAAAAAATTTACTCCAGAAATTCTACGCATGGGTAATATATCGCACGCTATAATGCGCCCTGTATTGCCTATTCTATTTTTGACATAAATCGTCCACCCGCCAGGCGCTGATCCTAAATCTATTACTGTCATGCCAGACGAAATTAACATATCCGTATGATTTATTGAATCTAATTTAAACCAAGATCGTGATCTCAATTCCTGTTTTCGTGCTTTTATCACATATTGGTCTTTGCAATATTTTTGTAACCACTTTGAAGAATATATAGAACGTTTTTTATCTGCCATATCAGATTATTTCTTAAACATTTTTTATAAACAACATTGATAAAAATAATAATAACTAGTATTTTTTAATATTAGTTAAATAAAGATCATAATTTTTATATAAAATTAGTTAATTTTTTCATATATAGTTTAAATATCATTCTAAGCATTACAAAAAATATATAGATCAAAATATCTCTTGTAATATAAATTAATAAATACCCCAAATATATAACAACTAAAAACATAAACTTTATTAATAAAGTTACTACATCGTATACTTCCACTATAAAATATATTAATATTAAATTATATAATAAATAAAATTTAAACTCTTTGCTTATAAAAAACTATTTTTAAAAATTTTTTCAAAAAATGTAATTTTTAAAACATATTATTTCAATAATATTTAATCTGAATGATTTTATATCTTGTCTTCCCTTTTGGAGTATCAATCTCAATAACATCTCCTGCTCTATGACCAATCAAACCTCTAGCAATAGGAGAATTGATAGAAACCGTATTTTCTTTAAGGTTTGCTTCATCATCTCCTACAATACTATATGTTTGTCTATGTGCTGTATCTAAATTTTCAATATTAACTGTAGCTCCAAAAACTATTCTATTATTAGTGATTAATTTAGTGACATCTATAATATGTGCATGAGAAAGCTTAGACTCTATTTCTTGAATACGTCCTTCACAAAAACCTTGTTGCTCACGAGCAGCATTATATTCAGCATTTTCTTTTAAATCACCATGCTCACGTGCTTCAGAAATATTTTTTATAATTTCTGGACGACGCACGTTTTTTAAATAATCTAATTCTTTTCTCAACTTTTCAGCTCCACGTAAAGTCATTGGCACGTACTTCATGATTTACCTTCATCATATTACATATGTTTAAAAAAAATAAATTCTTATTCGTATATAATGTTTACATTATTTAATAAATAATGTAATTAAAACATATTCTCTAGTACAGATGTATAATCTTATAAAAAATGTCACTCTCTGTAGTGCGACATCATACGGACGAAATCCCATAGTACAAAAATTTTAAATCTAATAATATGCTCGGTTTATTATTTTAATAATATAAATCGAATCACATTAATTTGACTACTTTATTTCGTTATCTTACTTACATATATGTAAGAATCTATTCTTAATTTTGATCATGATAGATAATAAACTTCATAATGCTGTTGCACAGCAATGATATATTCATATTATGTGTCGAAGATATAGAATAGTAACGGTCTTTCCACTGTAAAGAATTAATAATATACTCAATCTTTTTTTCTACTATATATTTCTCTAATAAATCTATTTTATTAAATATTAACCAACAAGGTTTACAAACCAATTTTTTACTGTAGTTATCTAACTCATGTCTAATAGTAATAATATTTTCTAACGGATCAGAATTATCTAAAGGCGCGATATCAATAAAATGCAACAATATCTGGCAATGTTCCAGATGCTTTAAAAACCTCATTCCTAATCCTGAGCCATTAGAAGCACCTTTAATAATACCAGGAATATCTGCAATAACAAATCTATCATAATTATTAATCTGTACTACACCTAAACATGGTACTAATGTAGTAAATGGATAATCTGCTACTTTTGGTTTCGCTGATGAAATTACACGAATAAAACTAGATTTTCCAGAATTAGGTAATCCAAATATTCCGACATCTGCCATCAGAAGTAATTCCAAATTCAAGTGTTGAAATTCCCCTGTTTTGCCATGTGTATTAAAAATTTTTTTGTGTCGTAAAGAATATTTAAAATGTCCATTCCCAAAACCATGGTGTCCTCCCTTAGCTACCATTAACCATTTTTTGTGACTGTCTATTTCTCCTAATAATTTATTTGTTTTTTTATCACTCACTCTAGTTCCATACGGAACTTTTATAACAACATCTTTTCCTTTTTTACCAGTACAACCCCGGCTACGACCACTTTCTCCATGCCCAGCTTTAAAAACATGATGAAAATGAAAGTAATTTAAAGTATTTACATTAGGATCTGCTAATAACCAAACATTACCTCCATTTCCTCCATTACTGCCATTAGGTTTCCTTAAAAAAGAGCCCCTTCTTCTTATTTTTTGAAAACTAATACAACCGTGTCCTCCATTTCCAGCAACAACCGTAATATTAGTCATATCAATAAATCTCATAATATACCTCTATACATATCACCTAAATCTTATAGCATATAGATATAACCTCTCATTTGATAAGTTTAATATAAATCTATACAATAATTAATTTTATTTTATATTTTTAAATTACATTTCTAATATTTTCTGCTGCTATACTCTGTATATGCTGTATATGCTGTATATGCTGTATATGCTGTATATGCACTATTTTTACAATTTAATAAAACCATAACTACAAACAATCTAAAAATAGCAAAAATTACTATAATCCTAATAAAACATAATCGATATAATATACGCGCAAACAAATCAAAAATATTAACGTAGATATATATTTAATTAATCTTATATAAATTATAAATAACCCAGCGTCATAGATTTTATATTCACCATACCATATCTATGGTATGGTGAATTATTATTTTCTATAAAAATTTATACCCACATTTGGAATTATTTTTAATTTTTAATCTTTTTAAAAATATGTATTCAAGATCCATCAACGCTAATATAACTATCACTTCAATTATAAAATAGAACCAAAAATTTCGCCCTAACCAATTTATTTATATCAAATTAAAATTTGATTATTAAATAATATTACTAAAATAATATCCCTCTATCCGTTAGTAACAATACTAATAAATCTACGACGAGACACTCCCTTTTTTTCAAATAAAACTTTCCCGGATTTTAAAGCAAAAAGAGTATAATCTCTGCCACAGCCTACATATTTTCCTGGATGAAACGTATTACCACGTTGACGCACAATAATGGTACCTGAAGATACAAATTCTCCTCCAAAACATTTAACTCCTAAACTCTTACTATGTGAATCTCGACCATTACGAGTAGAACCTCCGGCTTTTTTATGTGCCATTTTTATCCCTTATTTATTTATTGATCATTTAGATTATAACCGTTTATGCTTGTTATTTTTATTTTTGTAAAACACTGACGATGTCCTTGAAATTTACGAAAATGTTTACGACGACGAAATTTAATAATCTCTATCTTTCGATTGATATTTTGCTCTACAATTTCCGCTATAACTTTTCCCTCTTTTACGAAAGGACATCCTATTTGAAGATAATCATTACGTTTAATAAGCAATATTTGATTAAATTCAATTTGATTACCAACATTAATACCAATTCTTTCTACATTAATCATTTGACCTTCAGTAACACGATACTGTTTACTACCAATTTTAAAAACCGCATACATAAATAATGATCCATCTCTTGTTTATAATCTGATATTATTTCTATGTATGTTCTTATACATTAAAAAAGAATGTTTCTCAACCATAATAATAAATAATTATTATTATTAGTAATAATAATAATAATAAAAAATTACTACATGTATTACTTATGGAATAGCTATATATAATACAAATCATTGCATATATACATACATTTTATTTAACATTTAATAATTATAATAATATCAATGAATATTACTCAAATCGCTAAATTAACTGAACAAGATATGATAGATGTGAATGAAGAAATTCGTATACGATTAGCATCTGAAATTACTTTAATCAACGAACTTGTTCAATATATTATTAATAGCGGAGGGAAACGAATTCGACCAATGATTACCTTGTTAACCGCAAGAGCATTACACTACAAAAAAACACAACATGTCATTATTGCTACATTAATAGAGTTTATTCATACTGCTACTTTATTACATGATGATGTAGTAGATAAATCACATATGAGACGCGGTAAAATAGCTACTAATATAATTTTTGGAAATGCTGCTAGTGTGTTAGTAGGTGATTTTATATATACACGAGCCTTTCAGATGATGACAGAATTAGAATCCTTACGAATATTATCATTAATGGCAGACGCCGTTAATATAATTGCAAAAGGAGAAATTTTACAATTAACAAATTGTAATGATCCAACTATTACTATAGATAGTTACATGAAAATTATTTATAGTAAAACTGCTCGTTTATTTGAAGTAGCTTCTCAATCATCTGCTATTTTAGCTAATGCTGATACTTATCAAGAAAAAGCATTACGTAATTACGGACGATATGTGGGCACCGCTTTTCAATTAATTGATGATTTATTAGATTATTCTGCTTCAGAAACAATATCTGGGAAAAATATTGGGAATGATTTAAATGAAGGAAAACCTACTCTTCCTCTACTACATGCTATCCATCATAGTACCCCAAAGCAAGCATCACTTATATGTCATGCCATCAAACAAGGTAATAATCGTCATTTATTAGGTGTAATTCTAGATACAATGCATCAATATGGTTCATTAGAGTACACTCGAAAACGTGCTGAAACAGAAATTAATAAAGCTATTTCTTGTCTTAATATTTTACCTATTTCTCCTTACCGAAAAGCATTAGCAAGTTTAGCTACTTATATAATTCATAGGGTTCATTAGTTATCACTTTTAGAATAATACATATAATTAATATTTAAGAATAAAATATGTAAATATTAAACTATAACTCTAATTATCATTATTTGCCGAAAGCAATATGTAATACTGTTTGTCAATAACATATAAATATATTATTATAATCGTAATAAGTAAAATAATACAATATTTATGAACATATTAAAAAATAAAATATAAACAACATATATATTGTTATTTATTAGAATTAATCACATGCAGATATAAGGCAACATACATGCATTTAAACCAAGTTTCAGCTGGAGAAAATATTCCAGAAGATATATACGTTATTATTGAAATTCCAGCTAACTCTGATCCAATTAAATATGAAATTGATAAAAAAACAGGAGCAATATTTGTTGATCGTTTTTTATTAACACCTATGTTTTATCCTTGTAATTATGGCTATATCAATAAAACTTTGTCATTGGATGGTGATCCAGTAGATGTGTTGGTTCCTACTCCATATCCTTTGCAATTAGGTTGCGTAATACATTGTCGCCCTATAGGCATGCTCAATATGATAGATGAATCTGGTAAAGACGCTAAAATAATTGCGGTGCCTCACAATAAAATATCAGAACAATATTCATTAATACAAGATATAAATGATTTTCCAAATTTACTGCGTAATCAAATAGATCATTTTTTCAAAAATTACAAAGATTTAGACCCTGGAAAATGGGTTAAAATAAAAAGCTGGGAAAACCGCAACGCTGCTAAAACAGAAATTTCAAAAGCTTTTGAACGTTTTAAAAAAACCACATAATTTTTCAATTTTTATGTTTTTATCACATAATTTTTAATTAAATGCTAACGATATATAGGTTAAAATTAATTAAAAATCAAATTTATATAATAAATCAAGCGCTTGATTACTTCCAGATGTAACTTCTAAATACAATTGTGAACATAAACAATAACGTACAGTTATTGTCGTCAACAAATCAAAAATACTTATTCCATATTTAATTTGTAAACCAGGAGCTATGTATCCACTTATTGCAACTAATGGCGTGGTTCCAATGATATCTTGAGTATTTAATGTCAAATCTTGCACACCAAATATTTTTCCTATTTTACTAATAAATTGCTCACTATTTTTGACGCTTGCTCCAATTAAAAAAGATGTTATTATACTGGCATCCGTATTAAAAAGTATAAGATTTCTATTATCACCTAATAAATAAGATACGATTTCTTGTGGAGAAAATAATGAAGTAGTGGAGAAAACTTCTAGTTTTGGTTGATCAAAAACACCAGTAATTCGTATACCAACTATATTTCTATTTCTAATATCAGATGGGTTACAAATTGCTTCAATATCAAGATACGGTTGATTTATTGATCCAGAAAATAGTAGGTGTCCCTTTTTTATCATCAAATTTTGTCCATATACTTGAAAATAACCGGAAAGCATATCAATGTGCCCTGTTAAAAGCAAGTTACTTCCATTATATCCAGTTTCTAAATTACCCCTCAATTTCGTGCGTAAACCTAATCCATTGAAATTCACATCATTACCGAGAGACACAGTAACGTTAGAATAAATAGCAGTACATAAATTTTTAGAATTATCTAAAATAGGTTCAAAATTATCATCCAATAAAATTTCTTCTGAAGACACTCTAACTATATTTTTCGAACGTTCTTTAACTTCAATATAAGCCCAAGGAATTTCAACATTACCTCGTAAATGAACTTTTTCTGCAGTGACCATACAAGTAACACTAGGAGACATTTTCATCTTTATTTTTGGAGAGATACAAAAACTAATTTGGTTTCCCCATATTCTGAAAAATGCACGCATATCACGAATAGAATCAAAATTAACAATATCGCCACTTAAATTTAACTTGCTGTCATTATCCGTGTACATTGTTCCATTTAATGTGGCATAATCCCCAAAAAATCTTATGAACACTTGAGCATTTCTTACAAAAAATGGTGTATCAGGCTTATTAATATTAAAGTCGTGTAATTGAGCAGAACCATAAATTTTTAGATGATGGGTATATCCATGAAAACGAATATTCAAATTTAATAATCCATTTACAGGTTCTTTCAATGAAATCAATGAATGACAAAAAGGCAATAATGAGATATTTTTAATCTGTATATTTCCTGTTATTTTAGATGTATTGTGTAATTCGGTTATTTTGAATGATCCATGATTTTGATCACAATTACCTATATTTACAAACCATTCGCAATATGAAGTAACTTGCATTAATACAATTTTTACAGTAACTTTATTTATTCTGATTGAATCTATTTCTATACCTTCGATAGAAGATTTAATACTACATTGTTTTCCTGAAAGTAAAATTGTACCCTTAGGTAATCGTTCTCCTACTATCCAATAGCAATTGGAACAATATACATGAACAGTACGTATATTTATTAATTCTGGCAATAATATTTTTAAAGAAACTACATTAAAACTTTTAAGTAAACCGTCTATTTTATTTAATATATTTGTCTTTAAAACATTAGAAATAGGAATTGTATAATTAATAATTTCCCAATAATGTGAATCAAAAATCATTTTTCGTGTTAAATGTTGATAGATAATAATAATATCTTGCATTAATTTCCATGTTCCTGTTGGAGTTATAATACTCGTTTTACTAACTCTGCTATGCCAAGTTTTATTAAAAAGATCCAGATTACCGCAAAGTTTTATTTCTCCAGACAACATGTCGTCACAGGATATTAGATTTAAATAATGTTTCTGAATATTGCCTTGTCCTTTCGCTATTATTTGGCGTAACGACAAAAATCCACACCGTATTTTATCTGCTTGTAAAAAAAATTTACTTTGCATGATATCATCACGATAAATATCACTATTTATTACTATCTTATCAATGTTAATATTCTTATCTCTCCAATTTAGGGAAGATATATCAATATTCGATAATAATCTAAGATATCTAACAGGTCCATATAATTTAAATTTTCCATATACACTACCACTTAATCCAGGTACTATTGCGTTGCAATCTGGGGCTGCAAGCGTAGCATTTAAAACAGAACCTTTTTTTAAGTCTAAGGCTCCCTGTATTTTTAATGCATTAGTTCCCCATTTTATTAATAATTCCGGTATTTTCCATTCACCGAATGAATTACTGTATAATGCTCCTGTACATGAAATATTATTATTTTCTATATTTCCATTAAGATTTAAATCAGACACTCTAAGATCCCAAACATTAGAATATAAACGCCCTTGAGTAACAATATTACCTGATAATTTAATTGGTTTTTTAAACCACTTTTTTTGAAAAAAACTAACTTTATTTAATAGAAACACACTATTCCAACTAATCATATTAGTCCAATTAATAACCCCTTGCATATTCAAACATCCATCTGACATTATTGCTCTTAATTTAGAAATGGTACAGCCGTTAGTATCCCCTTGAGCATTCATAACTACATGTGCTGCTGAAAATTTCATACTACTTAATTGTAATGTTACTTGAATATAATAACTTCGTATTTCACCATTTAAACATAAATTAATATCTTCTATTAAATAATCATCCGTTCCTAAAAAAGAAAGTGGTATTTTTCTGCCAACTACAGATATGCCTATAGGTATACCAAATTGCATCATATTAATTTTTAATAATACATTTATTGTAGAAACAGTACCTAAAAAATCACAACGAAGACATATGTCATTGTATAATTCTCCAGTGAGAATTAATTTTATTTTACTTGTACTCTGACTTTTTGTTGTTTCAGGAGAGTTATTGATGCGGGCAACATTATACACAGTATAATCAGCTGTAATATTTATTGGATAATATTCCCTAAATGTTATATTTCCTATTGCATTAAGATAACCACATGGTAATTTAATATTTAATTTTAAATTTGCGGCCTGATCATGTAAATATGTCCGAAAATAAAAATGATTAATAGTCCAATAATTATGATAATTATCAAAAATACAAACATCCTCTCCTTCTATATCCTTTAGAATTAAATTTACAGGAACCTTAAAAGAAGACAATGCCATTAATAATTTACTAGACAATGATTTAAGTAAACACTTTATATTCCATTGGTTGCTATATTTATACATGTCTATGATATTAGTTTTTATATTTGACATATTTACATTAGAAACATTTAAAACTACTCCTGTGATACATATAGGTAAAACTGTTAGTAAATTATTTTGAAATGTTAATCCAGTATCTAATGTTTTTAATTTAAATATAATATTATTTGAAATAATATGAGTATTATGAAATACCATTTTTTTTAGTATTACAGGAAACGGAAAAGAAAAAATTTTTTCTATTTTTGTTTTTTTATATCTTTTACTTTCTTGATTTTTCGTATCTGTTTTTTTTATTTTTATAAAAACATTTTTCAAAGAAAGATGATCAATATATATCTGTTTATTCCATATGTATTTTAGATTTAATAAAATATTACATTGATCAACATCAATTATACCTATCGGTGTTTTATAGACTATATGAGTTATATTAAAATTACCCCAAGTACCGGAAACAGAATCAAATGTTAACCCGGGGATACAATAGGCAATTCCCGTAAGAGTTACGTATGTTCCAGTATTAGTACCTAACAAAAACATAAAAACTCCACATATTATTGATATCCATAACAAGAAAATCAAATAGATTTTCTTTATAAAAATCATAAATCTGGTCCTAAATTAACATATAAATATAAAAACTGATGATCTGTTTTCCCTCTATGTATTAGCGGAGTTGCTAGATCTAGTTTTATAAGGCCTACCGGAAATTGCCAGCGTACTCCAATACCCATACCAGATCTGAAATTATTCCATTTAATATTATTACTAATCTCTCCTATGTCCACAAAAATAACTCCCCACCATTTACTAATCATATTATATTGGTATTCAAAGGTAGTAGTGATTAATTTAGTAGCAACTCTTGTATAAGATTCAGAGTTGTCACAAGGATCTAAATATTTATATCCACGAATCCCACTATTTGTATTAGAAAAAAAACGCAACATTGAATTAATAAATGAGAAATTATTAGTATTTATCCAGCTTAAATTCCCACGAACTAAAACACGATGTTTTTTTAATAACGTTCGAATCCAAATATTTTGAGCCTGCACAGCAACAAAATTAATATCTGATTTCCAAAAATTGTTAGATATATTAATCGAATAGCGCTGACTATCCCCCCAATGCGGGATTACGTCACCACGCTTACGAACACGATATATACTTATTCCTGGATAAATTAATATTATATTTTTAGTAATATGATTGTTAGCATAATGATTAAGATGCCAATGTATATTAATTGCGCGGTTCCACTTGTGGGAACAATTCCAATAACGAGCCATATTTATAGTTATAATACTAGACCGAATATTACATGTATCTTCATGTATTAACCCTCCCTGTAATAAATAATATTGTTCTAATGGGTTACAAAGAAGTGGAATTTTATAACTTAAATCAATAACTTGTTCTGATGTAGATAAACTAAAATTATTTTCTAAACTATGCCCATATGCATTAATCCACGGTTTTTTCCAAATTATTTTAGTGCGTGGACCTGTTTCCATACTATAACCAGATCCAGTTTCAAAACTATTTTTGGCACAAGGATAAAAAAAAATATCTAATATTAATTTTTTTTTTTGTGGACAACGCGTATAATCTGAAGAAATTGATACTGATTCAAACCAATTAGTAGAAGAAAATCGGCGATTTAATTCCATAACGGAAGCTGCATTGTAGTATTCTCCTGAATGTATATTAGATATATTTTTTAAATAATCTTCTTTAATCTGACTCCCATGAAATTTAATTTTTTCAAAAAAATAACGTTGTCCGCTATAAAAATCTATATTCCAAATACTTCGACAAAGTGAAGGTATAACAATAAGCTGATTGTTTTGAAATGTAGCATCAAAATACCCTTTTAATAAAGCCAAATTATAAAGTTTATTTTTAAATTGTTCATAATCACTATGTTTTAATCTTGTTCCAACAAAAGATTTCGCATCTTTTATCATTTTCTGATAATCATGATCTTTTTCCCCATCTCCATGTATAATAATATTTACCTCAGTAACCATAATTGGAGATCCAGGTTCAATTTTAATAACTAGTAGATCAGATTGTTTATTACAAGATTTAAATGGAGAAAAAATTAGCGTTGGATCATAATAACCTAATGGACGCAACCCAGCTCTAACTGCACTATCTATTTTTTTTTAAATCTAAATCTACATACTTGCAGTTAGTATTAATATCAGATAATTTCTTGCGTACATTATAATTTAATTCACTATCTAATCCTTCTATTATTATATTAACATCACTATTACATATTAACGGTATGAAAAAATAAACTATTAAATATGATCTTACCATCATATATTTTTTAAGCTCCTTGAACATGCATTAAGTCCTTAGATATATTAAATTTTTAAATAAAATAATAAAGTATAATATTAACAATATATAGTGTTTTTCGAAACATCTTTATGAAATACTATATCTTATTTCATATCTATTAAGTATAAATACATATATTCATTTATTTTTTATAACATATGATTATATCTGATAATTAATACATAAAACTCAATATTCCATGTTTTTTTTAGAAAATCATTAATATTTTAGTAATAACTCTGCCAAACAATATTAAACATTAAAATTTAAATACCGACAGAAATCATATAAATTGATATAGATCAATTTATATGATTGTAAAAATACAGATATATAATAAAAAATTAATATGACGAAACTTGAAAACCTGGATTTAAAAAAGATCGCTTTATATTTCTATAGTGTAAGGAATTTCCATCCCAATCATTAATCATAGCACCAGCTGCTCTAGCTATAACATGTCCAGCGGCTGTGTCCCAAATTTTAGTAGAAGAAAACCTCGGATAAAAATGTACACTACCTTCCGCTATTAAACAAAATTTAAATGATGAGCCAATATTAATAATTTTATAATTTTTAAATCTTTTTAAATAACTATATAAATGATGTTGATCATAATCCACATCATTACGGCTCATCACGATCATCGGATAACAAGATGCACGAACCGCAATATTTATACGTTCTCCTTTATAATTAATCTTCCATGCTTGCCCATTATCTGCTGCATATAATATATTATATGCAGGAACATACACTACCCCCATAATAGGTTGACCATATTCTATGAATGCTATATTCACAGTAAATGCACCATTTCTCAATAAAAATTCTTTTGTTCCATCCAAAGGATCTATCAACCAAAAACAACTTCCGTCTCTGCATTCTTGCCATTCAGTAATATCCTCTTCAGACAACACCGGAACGTCAGGTGTTAAATTTCGTAACGAATACATAATAATCTTATGAGAGAGTAAATCAGCATTAGTTACAGGAGATTGATCTAACTTTTGGTATGAACCTAACTTTAAACTCCCATTGTAAATCCTCATGATTTCTGTCCCAGCAACGCGAGCAATATAACTTATTTTTTCAATCATTCCATAATGGAATATCATAATACATATCCTGATAACCTTTTATACACGTCATGATATAAATTAGAAACATATATTAATAATCTATGCGCAGAAAGAACTGCATTTAATTATTAATAATTACACATACTATAATTTTTAATTAAGATGAAAGATCACAATTCTTGTCTACATATATTTAAAATAATTATGTACAATAAAATTGTTGCATAATTTATAATTACTTACTTTTTATAATTTGACTAATAATAACGTTTATTTTAGCAAAAATATCATTATAAATATGTATATTTATGTTATATGTGCCAATAGCTCTCAACGCATTATGATTGGGTAGTCTGATCTGTGATTTAAAAATTTTAAAACCAGAAGCCGTTGTAATTGCATCAGCAATATCGCGAGAACCTACAGATCCAAATAATTTTCCTTCAACCCCTGCTTTAGCTCTAATAGTAATACTCTTTAATTTGTTAATTGTTTCTGCACAAAATTCAGCCTTAGTCTTCATTTCTATTGCTTTATTTTGCAACTCAAGCTGTTTTGCTTTAAATATTGCGATATTATTTTTTGTAGCTGACATTGCTTTATATTTTGGTATCAAAAAATTACGAGCATAACCTGATTTCACAGTAATTTCTGATCCTATATTTCCAAGTTTATCAACGTTATTAATTAAAATAATTTTCATTGTTATTCCAATTTTTTCTGATAACAAAATCACACCAATCTATATTCATTCCGAATTAATTAATGATGATCAGTATATGGTAACAAAGATAAATAACGCGCTCTCTTGATAGCACGAGCTAATTGTCTTTGGTATTTTGCTTTCGTTCCAGTAATTCTGCTTGGAATAATCTTTCCGCTTTCTATAATAGAATGTTGTATTGTAACAAGATCTTTATAATCAATATTAATAAATTTTTCTGCTGTAAATCTACAAAACTTACGATGACGTACAAACCGTCCCATAATTCACTCCATATTTTATTATATAAGCTTTTATATTTAACTAAGTTAATATAATGATAATATCATATTTATCCAATACAGTGTATTATAACATATTTCTACAGTTTTAATTGTTATTGATTGCTAAAAATTCATGAACATTTAATTAAATGAATATAATTATTAAAATATACATATATTTTAATACTTTACTACATGTTAGGAACATGGTTCTCTTGATTGTCTTCTTTCCTTTTCATCATAGGAGAAGGATCAGATATTGCACATTTAGTTCTCATGAACATACTACGTATGATAAGATTATTAAAACGAAAAGCATTATTTAGTTCTTTCATAATATTTTGGGATACTTCTATATTTAATAATATATAATAAGCTTTATTAAATTTATTAATTGGATATGCTAATTGACGACGCCCCCAATTTTCAATACGGTGAATTTTCCCTTTAGAATTTATGATGATTTCTGTGTAATGATTAATTATACCAGATATTTGTTCACTGCAGTCAGGATTAACCATAAAAACTATTTCATAATAACGCATACTTTATTCCTTTCATTCTAGAATATTGTCTTTATTTAATTAGTAACATTCTTAAAAAAATAATAGGGCATTTATATTTTCTTCTATGTAATTTTACATAAGTAAAAATTATATGTACATGTTAATCTTTTATGGTTAACATTATACATCTTAAATAATAATGTATAATCCATATTATAATTATATACATATATATTTAATCATCATTATTTATTTAATATTTCCCACGTTGTCTTAACGCTTCAAACAAACATATTCCGGTAGCCACTGAGACATTCAATGATGTAGCAGCTCTTAGCATTGGAATAGTAATTAATTCATCGCAATATTTTTGAGTTAAACGACGAATACCTTTTCCTTCAGAACCCATTACAAAAGCTAATGGTTTAATTAATTCAGTATTAAAAATAAGACGTTTAGATTTTATTATAGTACCAATAATCCAAATATTATGGTTTTGAAGTAATTTCAATGTCCTACTCAAATTAGTTACTTGTATAAAAGGTATATATTCTACAGAGCCACTAGCTACTTTTCTAACTGTCCCATTCAAACGCGCTGATCGATTACGAGGCGCAATAACCATATGAGCTCCAGCTGCATCTGCAGTTCGTAAACATGCACCCAAATTATGTGGATCAGTAACGCCATCTAATATTACCAATAATGGTGTAGTTTTACATTGTATTAAAAAATTGGGCAAATCGTTTTCTTTCATGCAATATTTTTGAACTATTTCAGCAATAATACCTTGATGTAATGCTCCTTGTGCTTTAATATCTAACTGCTGACGATCACATTTTTTAATATTAATTTTACATTGCTTTATCTGATCAATTAACGATTTTAAACGCAAGTCTTTATATTTCTGTGTAGTATACACAGATAAAATCCGTTTTGAGTGATTATCCAAAACAGATTTTACGGCATGTATGCCGTACACTAATTCAACGACCATCGTAGTATTTTCTGAAACAACTCTATTCTAATATGTAACTTCAAACATTAAATCTAAATATTTCACTTGTTATCACTACATATTAATATAGATGCAATATATATTAAACAAATAATTATTTTATTTAAAATAAAGTATCAGTTCCTTATGTTAATTAAGAATCAAACGGATTGGATAATACTATTATTGCTGAACGTTCTGAACCAGTAGAAATAATATTAATAGGAATGCCAATAATTTCTTCTATACGTTTAATATAATATTGAGATTCCTCAGGAAGTTTATGGAATGCCGTAATACCTACAGTGCTTTTCTTCCATCCAGGTAATGTTTCATATATCGGCTCTAAATTTTCTAATTCTTCTAAGGAGCACGGAAAATTGTATATTATTTTTCCATTCTTCTTACGATATGCGATACAAATTTTTATTTCTTCTAACCCATCTAAAACATCAAGTTTTGTTAAACAACACGAAAAAAAAGAATTAATTTTCACAGAATATCGTACTGCTACTGCATCAAACCACCCAGTACGACGACGACGTCCAGTGGTAGAACCAATTTCATTTCCATTTATACATAACCAATTACCTATATCATTGGATAGTTCTGTAGGAAAAGGACCGAACCCAACACGAGTAGAGTACGCTTTTACAACACCTAAAATATAGTCAATACAACCAAGTCCAATCCCTGCGCCAATACTTACACTGCCAGCAATAGTATGAGTGGATGTAACATAAGGATATGTTCCATGATCAACATCTAGTAAACTACCCTGAGCCCCTTCAAATATCACTGAATTTCCTCTGTTTATGGCATCATCTAATAACTCAGGAACATCGACAATCATGTCAATTAATATATCAGATGTTGACGTCACTTCATCCAAAACCACCTGATAATTAACAGGTTTCATCTTGTAATAATGAACTAATTGAAAATTATAATAATTTATTATATCTTGTAGTTTATTTTTAAAATTTTCTATGTTATATAAATCGCCCACCCGTAACGCCCGTCGCGCTATTTTATCTTCATAAGCTGGTCCAATGCCACACCCTGTTGTGCCAATAGTTTTAGAAGCTTGATAATTTTCTCTAGCTAAATCCATTGCTACATGATAAGACAATATTAAAGGACAAGATGCAGAAATAAATATACGTTTACATGTTGATATACCTGCTTTTTTCAGCATTTCTATTTCTTTTATTAAAGATACTGGTGATATTACAACCCCACTAGCAATAATAGTAGTTACATGATTATGTAAAATACCAGAAGGAACTAAATGCAAAATAATTTTTTCCTGACCTACTACAATAGTATGACCAGCATTATGTCCTCCTTGATAACGCACTACGTATTGAACTTGTGAAGTTAACAAATCAACTATTTTTCCTTTACCTTCATCGCCCCATTGAGCTCCCAACACAACAATACTTCTAACCATTTCTTAAAGTCACCTATTAATTTAAATAATTATTTCCTATAAAGATTAGGTATATAAAATATCACAAATAACACCTATTTATAATATAAAATATGGAGTGTCTATTATTCATAAAATTTTAATTGTTAATACCCGACAGAACCTGTGGTGATCGCATAAAACGTAAAAAATCAGTTTCTGTGCTTAATACCATGAGATCATTATTATTTTTCTTAAAGCTATTTTCATATGCACGTAAAGTACGTATTAATGCATAAAATGATGGATCCTCATTAAAGGTAGTGGCATATAGTTTTGCGGTTTCTGCATCAGCTTCTCCTCGAATAATTAAAGATTGACGTTTAGCTTCAGATAAAGTACGTGTCACCTCATAGTCTGCAGTAGCACGTAGTTTTTCCGCCTCTTCCCGTCCTTGAGATCTATGACGTCTAGCAACAGCATCGCGTTCTGCTCGCATACGCTGATAAATTGCATCAGATACTTCTGTTGGCAAATTAATCTGTTTAATCCGAACATCTACTATTTCAATACCCAATGCAGCCATGCTGTTTGGATTCACCACATTAGAAACCCGATATTGTTTTTGTTCTGAGGTATTATATTTTTCTGGATTAAAATTAAAATTTTTAGTATTGTTAAGACGTGATGTCATCACTTCCTCTCCTGAAGTACCATTGTTTAACGATGCGCGTACATCAGTCATTAATCTATTTCGTGAATCTGTCACAATACCTTGAACATTTAATCTTCCCAATTCCGAGCGTAATCGATCAGAAAATTTTCGTTTTATTAATACTTCTGCTTGGGAAATATCACCCCCTCCTGTTGCTAAATAATATTGACTTAAATCACTAATGCGCCATTTAATATAAGAATCAATAATTAAATCTTTTTTTTCCATAGTAACAAATCGATCTGCTTGATTATCCATAGTTTGAATACGTGAATCTAATACTTTTACTGTCTCAATAAATGGAAGTTTTATGTGTAATCCAGGATTATAAATTAATGGATTGTTATCCATATCACGTAATACTTTACCAAAACGTAATATAATACCTTTATGCCCCTCTTCTATCGTAAATAAAGAAAAAAACAACACTACTACTATTATACATATAACGAATGAAAAAACATTTCGTATCATTTATGACTCTCTCCCTTTACGTATAACGTTAACACGTTGTGTATTAGCTTGTCTTTTATCTAAAATTTTTTCTTCAGCTATAGTATTTGTATGACGAGATAATTGACTACTTTTTGATATTAACTTTGAATGATCGGTATTAGAATCATCAGTAACATATATTTTGTTTAAATTAAAAGTATCATCAGTGTTATCAATGCTATCAGAATATTCAACTTTTCCGTTATTATTTTTAATTTTCGTTACTTGGCCTGAAGGTAATAATAATACATTCTGTGTATTTTTTAAGTTTATGAATATTTTTCTAGTATTACTCAATACACGCTCCATAGAATTTATATATAGTCGCTCACGAGTGATTTCAGGAGCTGCTTTATATTCTGGCAAAATTTTTGAAAATCTTTGTACTTCTCCTTGCGCTTCTAAAACAGTGCGAGCTTTATATGCACGACCTTCTTCTAAGATACGTTGTGCTTGTCCATTGGCACGTGGTTGCACTTCATTAGCATAAGCTTCAGCTTCACGAATATATTGTTGTTCATTTTCCCTAGCGGCAATAGCGTCATCGAATGCTGCTTTTACTTCTTCCGGTGGACGAGCTGTTTGAAAGTTTACATCCAATAAAGTAATACCCATATTATAAGGATATATCGTTTTTTCTAAAACTCTTCGAGTATCACTACGCACCACCGTACGCCCTTCAGTTAAAATACGATCCATATTATATTTACCAATAACTCCGCGCAATGCACTGTCAGTAGCTTGACGCAAACTGTCATCAGCGTCAGTAACGTTAAACAAATAATTTTTTGGCTCAGTTACACGATACTGCACGTTCATCTCTACTCGAACTACATTTTCATCTGAGGTCAACATCATACCAGATGCTGCTAATTCACGTACCGATTCTACATTTACTGGGATTACAACATCAAAAAAAGTAGGTTTCCAATTTAATCCTGGTTGTACTAAATGATGATATTTTCCAAATCTTAAAATTACTCCACGCTCTGCTTCTTTAATAGTATATAAACCACTAAAAATCCATACAAAAATAATAATAATCAATATTAAAATTATAAAAAAATTTTTATTTTTAGAAAATTTTTTTATGTCTTTATTATTACTACTAAATATATTCAGTTTATCATTTATTTTATTTAAGCATTTATCTGGATCTAATATGTTAAATTTAGATTTGTTTTTATCTTCGGAAGAAGAACTATTTACATCATTTTTATCATGACCCCCCCATGGATCATGAATATACTTGCAGTTTTTAAAAAAATTAAAAATCATATTTTGCCTCACATATTATATGAGTAGTATATACATTATTTTCTTTATTTTAAAAATATTAAATAATATAATCTATTAATAATTTATTATTTTTTAATAAACGACACCAATCTATAGAAGACAAATATATTTTCAATCTAACATAATTATTATCTTCAACCCAATACTGTTTAACAACTTGCAGCCTATATAATTTTTGACATAAATCATTATTTATAGGCATGCGCAATTCATAAGAAATCATATTATTTAACAGCAGTTCATTAAGGGCTTGTATTAATAAAGAAATACCTAAATTGTTTTGAGCAGATATCCATACTCGTATTGGACGATTATCATGGTCCCGATCGATACGTGGTAGTAATTTTTTTAATTGGTCTATTTTATTCATCACTAAAAGTATTGGAGTGTTATGAATATTCATACTATTTAAAATACAATGTACTGTATTAATGTTTTGTTCAAATCTTTCATTAGAAACATCCACAACATGTAATAATAATGTTGCTTGTATTGTTTCTTGTAAAGTTGCTTTAAAAGAAGATAACAAACCTTGCGGTAAGTTTTGAATAAAACCTACCGTATCTGATAATATAATATTAGACCCTCCTTTATACACAATACGTCTACATGTAGGATCGAGAGTGGCAAACAATTTTTCTGCTGTATAAACATGTGATGCGGTCATCGTATTAAATAAAGTAGATTTGCCAGCATTTGTGTATCCTACTAAAGAAACAGTAGGCACTCCAATTTTAAACCGATGTCTTCTATTTTGTTCTCTTTGGTTTTCTATTTTTTTGAGACGCAATAATATTTGAGTAATCTCTTTACGCAACAAACGACGATCACTTTCTAATTGCATTTCCCCTGATCCTCCTCGTAAACCAATCCCACCTTTTTGACGTTCAAGATGACTCCATTCATGTACTAAACGAGAATTTAAATGGCGTAATTGAGCTAATTTCACTTGCAATTTCCCTTCATATGTACGTGCACGTTGCGCAAAAATATTAAGAATTAATTGATTTCTATCAATTATTTTGCATTGCAATAAATGCATAAGATTACGTTCTTGATGAGGGGATAAAATACAATTGAACAATATAATAGATACAGGATTATTTTTAACTATTTGTTCAAGCTCTAATACTTTTCCAGTTCCAATAAAATACTTACTATTAAAAGTTTTACAATGGCTAGTAAGAACATCTAGAATTTGTATTCTTGCTGTAGAAGCTAAAGATAAAAATTCTTTTAAATTGAAATTTTCTTCTTCTTTTTGTTTAGAAAAAATCGTATGAACCAATATAGCTTGTTTATCAAAAAAATTTAAATCATACAACAATAACCACTCCAAATAAATTTAACATACACAATCACATATAATAGAATCAATTAAACATTCCATAGTATTATACTACACTTAATAACATTTGATAGTAATAATCGAATTTAATATATAATCATACGCAAAAAAGTATGAAACTCTCTGAAATCAACGATTAGAAAGAAATTTTTAACTATGACGACTAATATAGTATGGGACGATACGGGAAGGTACAATAGTAGATATAGCGTGTTTATAAATCATTTGATTCACTGTATTTCTTAAAAGTATCACAAATTTATCAAAAGACTCGATTTCTCCTTGTAATTTAATACCATTTATTAAATAAATAAAAACTGGGATGCGTTCTCGACGTAGTGCATTCAAAAATGGATCTTGTAGTGATTGACCTTTGTTCATTTTTTGATTTCCTTAAAATTTATTTTTAATCATTTTAAATAATCCAAAAAATTATATAATTTCAGGTTTATTATTTAAAATTTCATATATAAAAATTAATTTTTTGTTAATATTTTTGATATACTGTCAATTGCAGCAGATAAATTATCGCTACATAACCAATGTAAATTTGGCCATTTACGTAACCACGTTAGTTGCCGTTTTGCAAGTTGTCGAGTAGCACAAATCCCTTTAATTATCATCTGATTGTAGTTAATATCACCAGATAAATATTCCCACATCTGACGATAGCCAACACAAGAAATAGATGATCTTACTTCTTCTCTATGTAAATCAGAGCAATTAAATAATTTACTAACTTCATCTTCAAATCCAATCTCTAACATTCTATAAAACCGTTGCTCAATTCTTTTATTTAAAATTTCACGACTTGACGGAACAATAGCAAATTGGTGCGCTTGATATCTCAATTTGAGACCAGTAGTTAATTTCAACTCTGTCCATGTTTTTCCAGAAATAAAAAAAATTTCTAATGCTCGAATTATTCTTTTATGATCATTTAAATGAATTTTATTGGCAGCAACAGGATCAACATGTTTAAGTAAATTATACATGTTTATCCATCCTATTTTTTGTGCTTCACATTTTAGATCATCACGAATTTTTTGATTAGTTGTTGGTAAAAAAAACAAACCCTCCAGTAAATTCTTAAAATATAACATTGTTCCACCAACTAGAAAAGGTGTATGTCCGGATTTTATAATTTTTTCTATTTCATTATTTGCATCGTGACAAAAATCTGCCGTTGAATAACATTCAGCTGGATCACGAATATCTATCAATTTATGAGGAGCAAGCTTTAATTCTTCAGGAACAGGTTTGGCTGTACCGATATTCATACCACGATATACCAAAGCTGAATCAACACTAATAATATCTATATTTAAATTTCTTTTTTTTAAAGCTATAGCTACACTTGTTTTTCCAGAAGCTGTAGGACCCATTAAAAATATAACTAATGGTTGACGTTTAATACTATTTTCCCTTAACTTATACAATATAAAAATATTATTTCTATAAGTCACATAAGTAAATGATATATGAATAAATTGTAATTATTTCAACGAACATATTAACTTTTATACATAAGAGTATACAATATATATTAATAATAATTTTTTTAAAAAAATGAAATTTTCATAATAACAGTGCTGATTCAGTAATACTGATTATTTATTAACTTGCAGCAACATATGTTTTTTTTACTTGTGAGGAATCTAACGGTTTTTTTTGTGATTTTATGAAATAAGAACGTAAACCTTTATACAAAGCATTAGCTATTTTTTCTTGATAAAGATTACTAATGAGAAGATACTCTTCTTTTATATTACTAATAAATCCAGTTTCTACTAAAATAGATGGAATATCGGGAGATCGCAATACAGCAAAACTAGAATACTCAGGTGTATTTTTATGTAAGGTAGTAATATTTTTTAATTGATGTAATACATGCACCGCAATATCGTATCCTACTCGTTTAGCATAACCAAACTGTAAATCCAAAACTACATGGCTAAAATATGGATCATTGCAATAACTAGTTAGTATATCTCCTAATCCTCCTAATAGCTCTGAATGTTTTTCACTGCATTGTAACAAATGTATCATTTCGCTTTTAGCACGACGCTCAGATAGCACCCAAACTGACGCTCCTCTAACATTAGTATTTAAAGCAGAATCCGCATGAATAGAAATTAAAACATTTGCTCCTCTTTTTCGCGCCAAATTAGAACGTTCCATAACCGATAAAAAATAGTCTCCATCTCGGATCATTACGGCTTTAAAACTTGGATCCAAATCCAATAACATTTTTAGTTTTTTAGCTATGCTAATCGTAATATTTTTTTCACATATCCCACCATGTCGTCCCATAGCTCCTGGATCTTGTCCTCCATGTCCGGCATCGATTGCTACAATAATCGGAGACAATACTTGTTTGGGATTTTGATTTTTTTTAAATTGTGTATCTATTATTTTTTTTTGGTGATTTATTACGTTATTTACATGTGCGGGGGTTTTACGAACCATAATAGGTGGCATCTCATGAAGATTTATATCATCAGTTACAGTAAATGTTTTCTTTTTCAAAATTGTTAATATAAGACGATAATTTTCTTTTATTTGCTTTTGTGTTACTGTTCCTATATTTGAAGGACAAGTTAAATCTAATACTATACGTATATTTTGATGATTAATAGATACGTTTGTTCGAATACATCTAACTAAATTAGCACCGTTAAAATTTATTGGAAATATATCTTTTTCAAATTTGGATGCTGTTAGAAGATCTATCACAATTCTTTCTGGATTGTGCAAAGAAAATATCATATACACGGGGACAATAGCACAATCTAGCATTACCGTAGATTGATTTTTATTATTTGTAACCGAGATTGCACTAAGAGTTGATGCTATTATAGGTTCTACACATAAATATTTTGACAAGATCATTATTACAAAAACTATTTCATATTTCAACTTCATACATGCAATTTCCAATATGCTAATAAATCATCCAGCATTCTATGGCCTAAATTACTAAAAGATTTTATAACTACTTTTCTGGATTTTTCACAATCATGATAATTCATTGTCACTGAAATATCTTCTGTTGGTAAAATTTCCATTCCTTGTTTTGGCCATTCTATTAAACATACAGTCTGTCCATCAAAATAGTCTCTAATTCCCATATATTCAAGTTCTTCTGAAGAAGTTAATCGATAAAAATCAAAATGACACACATTCCAATGTGTTAGAATATAAGATTCAATCAAAGTATAAGTTGGACTATTTATATGTCCAACATGTCCTAATGCATGTAAAAATCCTTTACACAAAACAGATTTTCCTGATCCCACATAACCATTTAAATAAATCACACAGCTTCGAATACAAACAGAAGCCAATATAGCACCTAATAGCAAGGTTTTTGATTCATCAGACAACATCAATACACATTTTTTCATCTTTAACATAATTTAAGATCTTAAGCGATAAAATATTTTATACATAAAACAATACAAATAACTTCATATAATTTTTTATCGTTCGAACATATCATATATAAATACAACGATATATCAAAAAATTGAGTCATATTATTACATACTACATCGCTAAGGGTATTAATTCTTTGATAAAAGTGAGTTTTTATCAAAGAATTAATAAAATAATAAGCGCTGAATGTATTGAAACAACAAGATACACACTACTGATTTTATCATGAGAATTAACACGTAATATTCAGTACGTTCACATGCCTAAGTATAAGAAATCCTTACTTTCATAAGTATAATAATCATTTAATTATTTACAAATTGAATAACAATTTATAATTTACTATACCAAATATACAAATATCTACTCCTCCTCAAAATTTGTTAATATTGATATCAATATATAATGGAATCAATAAATAGAGCATTAAAATAAATTAAATAAGCGGGAAACGAGACTTGAACTCGCGACCCCAACCTTGGCAAGGTTGTACTCTTCCAACTGAGCTATTCCCGCTTATTTAAAATAAAAAATCAAAACATAATTTCTATTCATTAATAGACATTTATCTATCTACACCGATAGATAAATTTTAATACTAATTAATTATTGTGTAGTAATATGTCATCTTAAATATGGCTAAATAATACTTATATTATAAGTCATATATTATCTTATAATTTCATAAAATATTTACGATAATATATCAATTCTATAATGGATTCACGAATATCTTCCAATGCACGATGAGTTTTATGTAATTTCAATCCAGATATCAAATCTGGTCTCCAACGAATCATTAATTCTTTAATAGTACTAACATCCAAGTAATGATGATTAAAATATGATTCTAATTCTGGCATGTATCGAAATAAGAACCGGCGATCCTGAGCTATACTGCTTCCACATATCGGTGATTTTTTAAAAGGCACCCAATCTTTTAAAAATTTCACTGTTAAACTAGATGCGTCTATCTCATCTAGTTTGCTATATTTAACTTTTTTTAATAATCCAGTAGAACTATGAACACGTACATTCCAATCATTCATTAAAGATAACTGATATTCAGATTGATGTATCACTACAACAGGACCTTCCGATAAAATATTCAATTCACTATCAGTAATAACTGTAGCTATTTCCAAAATACGATCTTGCTCCGGATCTAATCCAGTCATCTCTAAATCAATCCATATTAAATTCTTATCATGCATTAAAATTCCACCTGTACACTACATTACTTAATAACTTAATTAAGCAATATAAATATTACCCTCATGAGCACTTTTACTTTTTAAGATCATACTAATCTAAGTTAAATAAAATATATGAAATATCTTATATATATGCGTACATATTATTGTAATATACATATCGAATATTAAATGTAAATTACCATACTATTTAAATAAAATTTTTATATTTATCACTATTATTTTGTAACTTCTTCTTAGCAATAAACGTAACTTTTTTTCACAGCAAAAGTTTAGCACACTTTTGCACACTTTTATACAATATACAACCATATTATATGTTATATTAACATCTGAAAATAATGTGAATTTATAAACAATTAACAGAAAAATATATAATCGCTATAATCATTAACTAAAAATTAATAATTTAAAAATTAGGTACACATTATGTTAGAAAAAATACAAGTTCTACTGCAGTACTTATTACCAAAATATTGGATTACTTATTTATTAGGATTAGGGGCATCATGGAAAGGTGGATGGGTAACGCATTATGCTATTCAATTATTTATTCGTATCTATAAAATAGACATGAAAGAGTTCGATAAACCTAATCCATCCAATTATACAACGTTTAATGAGTTTTTCACTCGAAAATTGCGTAATAATTCTCGGCCTATAGATACCAATTTATCTACATTAGTTATCCCGGCTGATGGAATTATTACTCAAATAGGAAAAATAAATCAAAAAAATACCTTCCAAATAAAAGGAATTCCTTATCATCTAGATGGATTACTAGCAGGCCATGATAACATCATTGACTATTTTAGTGATGGGAACTTCGTGATCATTTATATACCTCCGCAAAATTGTCATCGTGTCTACATGCCTTGTACAGGCACACTGCGTGAGGTGTTGTATATACCTGGCGATTTATTTTCAGTACATCCAAAAATTACAAAAAATATACCTAATATATTTTCTCGCAATGAAAGAGTCATCTGTTTATTTGAAACAGATTTTGGTTATATGGCTCAAATTTTAGTTGGAACTATAATAGTAGGAAGCATTGAAACTACATGGTTAGGAACAATTACCCCGCCCCGAGAAGGTGTCGTTAAACATTGGCGCTACCCAAATACTTCAAATATTAAGGATGCAATTATATTACAAAAAGGACATGAAATGGGATTATTTAAATTAGGATCTACTGTTATTAATTTATTTGATAACAAAAAGGTTATTTTAAACAGTCTATTACAACCATACGATATTGCTCGTATTGGAATGCCTTTAGCACAAGGATGTAATCAAGAGAAATAATCACATATATTATGCATCATCTCACATCATGCAATAATATTGTATATAATGTGCTTTCTTTTCAAAAGAAAGCCATATTTCTTAAATATTTTTCTTTATCAATATTTATTGTAGGATGTTTGTATTCACTGATAATATTTTCTTATGATTTTTCAGAAGAACACGAAATTAAAAAATATTTACAACATATACAACAACAAGAACATATTGATATTCATCAAAAATCCATTATAGAAAATTTACAATCTACTTTATATTTTATTTCTGAAAGAAAATCTTCTAATATTAAAATTAAAGAATATCAAAAAATAATAGATGATTTTCCATATATAACCCTTCAATTACGTAAAGAATATAATGATATCTCTAATCAAAGTATTAATATTAATAAAAATCTTTCTGCCCATGAACTGAAACAGAAAACATTCCAAATTAATAATCAATTAACAAATTTATCAAAACAATTGAAACAAGAAGAAGATTATATATCTTCAATTAACGAATCATTAATATTATTACCAGAACAACAAACTGTGGCTAAGAATATATTAAATAATTTAGCACAACAACAAATATTATCTGTTGTAAATATAAATACTCCGATAGAACAATCCAAATTTACTGCATTACAAGCAGAACAGGCAGCTAGGCAATTAAAAATAGCCGAACTCGAACTCGCTCAATTAAGCGCCAATAATCGTAAAGAATTATCCCAACTTCGAGCAACATTATTGAAAAAAAAATACGAATGTGTAAATAATGAACTACAAATATTAAAAAACCAATTAAACTATTTATGTAAAAGTGAAATAAAACAACCTATTGAATATAATGAAAAAATACTATCAGAACAGAATAGAACATTACCAAAGTCCATTATAAAGCAGATACAAATCAATCAGGATCTTTCAGCTATTTTAAAACAACAAGTACATCATATAAACAGCATCACATCTAAAAAACAAGAAGTTACATCATATACATTACAAGTACGT
This sequence comes from Candidatus Blochmannia sp. SNP, assembly GCF_036549215.1. NCBI lineage: Bacteria > Pseudomonadati > Pseudomonadota > Gammaproteobacteria > Enterobacterales > Enterobacteriaceae > Candidatus Blochmanniella > Candidatus Blochmannia sp. SNP. Next base: position 50,532 of record NZ_CP144371.1, read on the forward strand.
CAAACTTTTGCTAATTTACTTGAACAAGCACAGTGGTTAGATAAATCTCCAGCTCTTGGAGAAACACTACGTTCTCAAGTTTCAAAGTTACCAAAAATGCCTAAATCTCAACAGTTAGATCATGATATGGCTCAACTAAGAGCCAAACGTCTTCAATGTGAAAACCAATTGAACAAATTAATGTTAATATCATCACAAAGTAAACAAGACGATGGATCGTTATTAACATTACCACAAAAAAATATTCTTGAAAAAAAAATAACTATACAACGTAATCTTATTACTGCATTATTAAATAATTATGATATTCAAATCCTTGAATTAACAAAGTTAAAAATTTCTTATGAACAACTTAAAGAAGCATTACAAGATGTACAAAAAGCTACACATCGTTATTTATTTTGGGTAGCTGATGTGCACCCAATTACTATATCCTACCCATTAGAAATTTATCATGATTTATATCGGTTATTAATTACAAACAAATTTGATCATCAAATAATACATATTTTAAAAATGATTTTTTCTGATCAAAAAACCCTAATGTTAATAATATTGTGTTTCATTGCATCATTTGGATTTCATTTTACTGCATATCGTCATTATAAAGAATTTTTAAAACGATCTAGTAAAAAAATAGGTAAAGTAAATCAAGATAATTTTTTGCTTACTTTGTATAATATATGGTACTCAATGTTAATAGCATTACCAATCCCAATTTTGTGGGCAATCATAGGATATAGTTTAAATCACACTTGGTTATACCCTATTTCTGTAGAAATTAGTGATGAAATTAATGCTACAACTTTTATACTATGGGTATTTATAGTAGGCGTTTATTTTGCGTCCCCAAAAGGATTGTTCATTATCCATTTTGGTTGGCCAAAAAAAAGAGTTCAACAAGTTTTTTCACATCATTATATCTGGGCTATTATAACAGTTGTTTTTTTAATAATGATACTAACTATATTTAATAACTATAACGATAGAGAGTTTTCTAATACTTTGGGACGATTATGCTTTATTTTACTATGTATTTGTTTAACATTTATTACCAATAATCTAAAATGTTCTGGATTACCTTTGTATTTAAATAAATATGATTCTTCTGATAACATCATTAATCGTTTTTTGTGGAATATTATGATATGTGCGCCAATAATAGCGGCGATTTCTTGTATTTTAGGCTATTTATTCGCTGCTCAGACATTATTAGCGCGGTTAGAAACATCATTATTTATTTGGATTATATTATTAATCGTATACCATATTATTCGTAGATGGACATCTATTCAGCGACGTCGCATTGCTTTTGAACGAGCTAAACAAAGACGAGCTACGCAATTACATCTAAGAACATATAATAATGAATCAAATGCTTATCAATCACAAACTAACAAATTAGTATCTAATGATAAAATCAATAAAAAGATTTTAGATTTAGATACTATTAGTACACAGTCATTACAACTAATACGATCTATTATTACTCTTATTGCCCTGTTGTTAACGACTTTATTATGGTCAGAATTGTATTCTGCATTCTCTTTTTTAGAAAATATTACATTATGGGATGTGACTTCTACTATAAAAGGCGTAGATAATATTCAACCTATCACATTGAATTCATTTATTATTTCTGTCTTAGTAATTGTTATTACCACAAAAACAGTAAGAAATTTACCAGCATTTCTAGAACTCACTTTTTTACAACATTTAGACCTTACGCCAGGAACAGGATATGCTATTACTACGTTAACTAAATATATATTGATGTTTCTTGGAGGAATAATAGGATGTTCATTGATAGGTATAGAATGGACTAAAATACAATGGTTAGTGGCAGCATTAGGCGTAGGATTAGGTTTTGGATTACAAGAAATTTTTGCTAATTTCATCTCTGGCTTAATAATATTATTTGAAAAACCTATTCGTATTGGTGATACTGTAACTATTAGTAATCTTACTGGTAATATTACTCGAATTAATACTCGTGCAACTATCATTACTGATTGGAATCATAAAGAAATTATTGTTCCAAACAAAGAATTTATTACAAAACAATTCATTAATTGGTCTTTATCGGATACATTAACACGCGTAGTACTACGCGTGCCAGCTCCATTAAAAACAGATGCTAAAAAGATAGTACAAATCTTATTACAAATAGTAAAAAATTCTTCTCTTGCTTTAAATACTCCACCTCCAGAAGTATATTTAGTAGATTTACAACAGGGGCTACCTGTATTTGAAATACGAATACACATATCAGATATAAAGCTTCGTATGCCCTTATGTCATCAAATACATATGTTGATCATAGAATATTGCCAAAATAATGGATTAAAACTACCATATGTACCTATATATGCTTATAACAATCAGTTATTTGTTAATAATTTTGATTCTAATTATCCTAATGCAAATTATTATACAACAAAATAGATACTAATTAGCATCTAGTATAAATTTATTTAGCTCGAGAAATATATGTTCCTGAACGAGTATTTATTTTAATTAACTCCCCTGATTGAATAAACAGTGGAACCTTAATCATAGCTCCAGTGTTTACTGTAGCTAATTTAGTTTCAGATGATCCAGAGTTATTCTTTTTTATTGAAGTAGTATTTATTACTTTCAGTTCTATACAATTAGGAGGGGTTATAAGAATTGGCACGTTATTCCATAAAGTCACCACATAATGTAGTTGAGTGGTAATCCATTTAAAGTTATCTCCTACTATTTTTGAAGCAACAGCAATTTCTTCAAAATTTTTTTCATCCATAAAATACCAAAATTCACTATCATGATATACATAAATCAAGCTGACATCATAAAGATCAGCTGATCTTAACAAATCTCCAGATTTAAAAGTCTTTTCTAGAATTTTTCCAGATATGATTTGTCTAAATCGCACACGACTAAAAGATTGTCCTTTACCGGGCTTTATAGACTCACTACTAATGATAACACATGGTTCATTATTTTGAATAATCTTAAGCCCAGTTTTGAATTCATTAATGCTATATAGTACCATAAAAATTAGTTCTAAAAAGAACCACGATCACCACCGAACTAAATAACCCTAATCTTATTCCTATTTTATAGATTAGGGTTATTTAGTTCGGTGGTGATTATATTCTTTTTAATGAAAAATTACATCATGCCGCCCATGTTAGCACCAGCTCCTGCATTTCCTAAATCTGGTTTATCCTCTTTAGGTAATTCAGTAACCATACATTCAGTAGTAATCATTAAACCTGCAATAGATGCAGCATATTGCAAAGCAGAACGAGTCACTTTAGTAGGATCTAAAATTCCTAACTCGATCATATTACCATATTTTTCAGTAGCAGCGTTATATCCAGTGTTGCCTTCACCAGATCTAACATTATTAGCTATTACTGATGGTTCTTCTCCAGCATTAGCCATAATCTGACGCAAAGGAGCTTCCATCGCGCGACGAGCTACTTTAATTCCCACATTTTGATCTTCATTATCACCGCATAAATTTCTAATAGCATTTGCCACTCTAATTAAAGCCACACCACCACCTGCAACTACACCTTCTTCTACAGCAGCACGAGTTGCATGTAATGCATCTTCTACACGTGCCTTCTTTTCCTTCATTTCTACTTCAGTAGCTGCTCCAACTTTAATTACCGCAACTCCACCAGCTAATTTAGCAACGCGTTCTTGAAGTTTTTCACGATCGTAATCAGAAGTAGCTTCATCACGTTGTTGATTAATTTGAGCCACACGGCTATTTATAGCAGACTTATTACCAACTCCATCAATAATAGTAGTAGCATCCTTAGTAATAACTACACGTTTAGCTTGTCCCATATCCTCCAGAGTTGCTTTTTCTAAATCTAATCCAATTTCTTCAGAAATCACAGTTCCTGCAGTCAAGATAGCTATATCTTGTAACATAGCTTTACGTCGATCACCAAAACCTGGAGCTTTTACAGCAGTTACTTTTACAATACCACGCATATTATTTACTACTAAAGTAGCCAAAGCTTCTCCTTCAACATCTTCAGCAATAATAAGTAATGGTTTTCCTGCTTTTGCAACAGATTCTAATATGGGTAACATTTCTCTAATATTAGAAATCTTTTTATCTGCCAACAGAATGAAAGGATGCTCTAATTCTACTGTACCGCTTTCAGGTTTATTAACAAAGTAAGGAGATAAGTAACCACGATCAAACTGCATACCTTCAACTACATCTAATTCATCCTGCAAACCAGATCCTTCTTCTACGGTAATCACACCTTCTTTTCCTACTTTATCCATCGCTTGCGCAATAAGTTTACCGACAGTTTCATCAGAATTTGCAGAAATAGTACCTACTTGAGCTATAGCTTTAGGATCTGAACAAGGAACAGACAATTTTTTCAACTCTTCCACTGCAGCAACCACTGCCTTATCAATTCCACGTTTTAAATCCATAGGATTCATTCCAGCAGCTACAGCTTTTAATCCTTCATTAACTATAGACTGAGCCAACACAGTAGCAGTAGTAGTTCCATCACCTGCAGAATCATTTGCCTTAGAAGCAACTTCTTTCACCATCTGAGCGCCCATATTTTCAAATTTATCTTCTAATTCAATTTCCCGCGCTACAGATACTCCATCCTTGGTTATAACTGGAGCTCCAAAAGATTTATCTAACACCACATTCCTACCCTTAGGGCCAAGAGTAACTTTTACCGCGTCGGCTAACACATTCACACCACGTAGCATTTTGACACGAGCATCATTACCAAATTTTACATCTTTAGCTGCCATTTCATTTTCCTTAAAAATTTTTAGTTCAATTAATAAGTTAGTCGCGAATTATTTCTCAACGATAGCAAGGATATCGCTTTCTGACATAATTAATACTTCTTCATTATCAATTTTCTCCACTTTTACACCATACCCGTCATTGAAAATCACGGTGTCGCCAATACGAACATCTAAAGCTTTTACCTCCCCGTTTTCCAAAACACGGCCATGACCAACAGCCAATACCTCTCCACGTGTAGATTTTCCTGCTGCAGATCCAGTTAATACGATACCTCCTGCAGATTTTGATTCAACCTCTTTACGTTTAACAATTACACGATCATGCAATGGACGAATTTTCATTTAATGCTCCCTAATTATATTATCTAACTATTTGCATACCATGTTAACAATTTCTTATACTAAACATTAGATGCAAATTTTGTTAATATTCACCACTTCAAGACAATATTTAAAATGGGGGCATTCAAGATTGCTTCAAGGGGGGGGTGAAAAATTTTTACATATAGAAATATCTTTATTCTTATAAATAAGCAGTCCACCCATCATTAATAGTAGTTAATTTTTGTTGTAATTAGCATTACACTGACAAACGCTTCTAATATAGAGATACAAAACAGTACAACCACAATACAATAAAAATCGATATACACTAAAATAATTGACTTTTGTTGAAAACAGAGTACAAATATTTCACTATGTACGTAAAATTAATAGATATATAACCTGATTGTTCAAAGAGAGAAACATGATAATAATCTTGTGTACTATACCAAACGATATGTCTATTGTTTTAAATATTACAAAGACATTATTAAATAATAAACTGGCAGCATGCATAACTTTACACGAAGTCCGCTCATTTTATTATTGGGAAACTACCCTGAAAGATCATACTGAATTACAATTGTTAATTAAAACACAAAATTTTTTAAAAAATTCAGTATTCACAACAATTAAAAAGTTACATCCTTATAAAGTCCCAGAATTATTAGCTCTATCCATCATAGATGGAGAATCCAACTACCTATCGTGGATGCAATCTGCATTGCTATAATGCTAATTACTTATGTAGTAAAATCAGACTCTACATAATAATTAATCATGCAACGAAACCCATCGGGCTTGCTCTAATAATAGGTCTTAAGAATCAAACTTTATACTCTAAAATTTTGTAAAAACTATTTTATTTTAAAAATTAACAAAGATAAAAATGATCTCTCTAGATAGAGACGTTATATATATTCTGATAAAAGCAAAAAACAATATCTGTTTATTGTCATTTATACTATTTAACTCAAATAATATTACTGATATAAATTAATACAAAATCTGGAATTATTTGTTATTTTAAAATATTTTAAATAATAATTTTTCATTAATAAATAAAATATATTGACGAAATGAATATAATAAAGATAATACAATCAAATTCTTTTACCAACTAAATATAAATCAAAACTAAGAAGCCCGGATAGCTCAGTCGGTAGAGCAGAGGACTGAAGATCCTCGTGTCCTTGGTTCAATTCCAAGTCCGGGCATGTTTTAAAAATCAACTAATTTATAAATTGAAATATTAAAAATTTGTCACTGCAACTTATTTACACTTTAGAAATAACTAAAATCTAGCAGTATCCAGTATAAATAGAAACGCATGCTTTACGTCGAACTGATAAATATTGAAATAACCGAAAATTTATGTTTGATTTTAACAAAACCTATCATTTTTAAAACAAAACTAGAAACAAAAATATACCCATTTACTATATCTTAATGTAAAAACATAATAATGATAATGATCTATGCACATAGATATAATAATTTTTAGATTATTTGTAGACTTATGTAAGTCATATTGTATTTGATAAACCTAAACTACATTTTCTAATCTAACGATTAATAGCTTCCAAAAATTAAATGAATCAACAATATTTAACTCCAATAGTTTTACGTTAACTATACAACAAACCATTCACAAACATAAATATAGTAAATTTCATGCTTACTATACTTATATGCAACATGCTGATCGCGATTGAATCAATTAATCAAGGGCTACTAAAAATTAGTAGTGCTCATACATATATGTTTTCAAAATAAATAACTGATATTTTTACATTAAAAAATCAAACTTTATAACTATATTTCATGATAATTGAATAAACCAGTTACAATTAGTCTACCCAACTTTATCAACTACAACCAAACCTAACTAATCACCCAATAATTATTACAATAATCTCAAAATTTTATTTTTTTCCTCCATGCTATTTATTTTTATAAAAATATAACTCAAGGCATTTTCATTTTAAAAAATAATTAATTATCTACTACCCTGATAGTTATCATACACTTGTCCTAGTCATTTAGATAATGTCATATCACCATGATATAATATTTACTTATCTGTTTTATTTAATTCTATATATCATATAAATAATGTAATAATTCAATTAAAATACACACTCATAAACTTATGATAAATATTATTTCCTAAAAAATTAATGTAATGATTATATTAAATCATAGTGTATTAAAACTAAAAAATAAAATTTATATAAAATTATCTAAATAATTAATACATAAAATATGTATTCAATTTCACTGAATGACTATTTACTTTATATAAATTATTTAATTAAAAAATAGTCTTCTTTTTGACATAAATCGTGCTATATGTTATGCTGTGAAATATGATATTAAACATAATATATATACATCCATTGAAGTTATAGAAATATACAGTTATTATGTTGTAATTTAGTGAAACAACCTGCACCTGAATGAATTTAACAAGTAACGTAAATGAAATTTAAGTTTTATATTTAATAGAAAAAATAATCACATTAGAAATGTGATATATAATAAAAACTAATTGCAAGTTTTAAGGTTCATCAATTTAATACAGTAATTATGATAAAATTTGAAACTGAACTAATTACCTCTGGAAGAGACAAGCAATATACATACGGCGCAGTTAATCCTATTATTCAACGAACATCTTCAGTAGTATTCGATTCTATTCAACACAAAAAACGAGCTATTAAAAATTATAACACAACTGATACATTATTCTACGGTAGATACGGTACTATTACCCATTTTTCTTTACGTCAATCTATGACTGAGTTAGAAAATGGCGTTGGTTGTATGCTATATCCATGTGGTACAGCAGCAATTACTCATGCAATACTTTCTTTTGTTAAGCCAGGAGACCATATATTAATGACAGGCTCAGCATATGAGCCAACTCAAAAATTCTGTCGACATGTTTTAAAAAAAATAAACGTGTATACCACTTGGTTTGATCCATTAATTGGAAGTGATATTTATAATTTCATTCGATACAACACCCGTTTAATTTTATTAGAATCGCCAGGATCAATAACTATGGAAGTACAGAATATCCCTGATATTGTTAAAACGGTGCGTGAAAAAAAATCAGATATAATCATATTATTAGACAATACTTGGTCAGCAGGAGTTTTTTTCAAGGCGCTAAATATGGGCGTTGATATTTCTTTGCAATCTGGTACTAAATATATTACAGGTCATTCTGACGCCATGATAGGAACTGCAGTTTCTAATGCACGTTGTTGGGATCAATTACAAGAACAATCTTATTTAATGGGTCAAATGGTTGATGCTGATACTGCTTATATGGCGTCACGTGGACTACGTACTTTATATGTTAGATTAAAGCAACATGAAGAAAATGGACTGCATGTTGCACATTGGTTAGCCAAACATCCAGCAGTAGAACGGGTAAATCACCCTGCTTTAGCTACATGTAAAGGACATGAATATTTCATAAGAGATTTTAGTGGATCCAGTGGATTATTTTCATTTATTCTGAAGAAACGTTTAAATAATTTACAATTATCTAGTTTTATTAATAATCTTAAGCATTTTAAACTTGCATACTCCTGGGGTGGATTTGAATCTTTGATTTTAATAAATCAAGTAGAAGAGCTCCGCTATATACGTCCAGCTGGGACGTTAGATTTCACAGGAACATTAATTCGAATACATATAGGATTAGAGCATCCTGATGATTTGATTCATGATTTATCAGATGGGTTTAATCGTATTAATTTATAATAACATGAATATATAAATATTTTGCTTTACGTTACCACAATAAACAGATAATAATAATCGTATAAAATGTAAATTTTCATGTTATTATATAGCCATATTGCATATATTATGTAGTGTTAACCAAAATAATAAACCAATACAACACAACAACTGACTTACTGTCCCACTTCTTTGTAAAAAAGTGTTACCTGCTTGCTGCCTGGCCTGCTGCTGTTAATAAAATTTGAAAGTTATTTTGTACAACGTGGTTTGAATGATCGAGTAACCTGTGTTTCAGATATAATTACTTCTTGATTTAACGCATCAATTTTTGTTTTCATAATTTCATAACAATATTCAGTCATGCTACGTATTTTATTGGGTTCGTATTGTTCAGTTTCTATAGGAGGCATAATTTCAACAATTACTAAACCATTAGACCAACGGTTTAGTTTTATTTTGTTAGAAGTATTAGAAACACAAACAGGTACAATAGGCACTTTAGCAGAAATTGCGGCATGAAAAGCTCCTATTTTAAACGGTAATAATCCCTTTCCAAAACTACGTGTACCTTCCGGAAACACCCAAATAGAAATATCGCGCGTTCTAATAGATTTAGCTATTTTTATTAAAATATTATGAGACCGAGAGCTTTTACTCCTATTAATTAATATATTTCCGCACAACCAATATAATTGCCCAAATAACGGAATCCATAGTAAACTTTTTTTTCCGACTATTATTGTACGTGGTGGCACAACATTAGCTACTGTAACCATATCATAATTACTTTGATGGTTGGAAATATATATACAATTCTTTGGTAATGGGTTATTTGAAAAATTTCGTATCTTAACTGTAATACCAAAAATAGGAGCCATGCTTCCAAACAAACGACCAAAAAAATCAGAGTAGTATGACTGATGAAGTCTTAATAAACAATAAATGATACCAAAGATACAAATAGTAATTGACAATATCAAAACTGAAATAATACGTATAATGGCAAGCATATTCTCTCTTTTAAAGTATCATAATATAAATGTTTAATAAAAGCACTAACCTCATCCGTAACATATAAGATTCTATTTTACAATATTAATTATAAATAATTAATATTGTAAAATACTTCCAAGTCTATAAACAGATAATTAATTGATATACATATATTATATTACATTGACACGATAAGTTATTAAATCTGAAATAGTGAGAACTGGCATCATATATTTATTTGCAAATGTGACAACTTCTAATATACGCGCCATACTTCCATCCTTATTTATTACTTCACACAATACTCCAAATGGTCTCAATCCAGCTAACGAAGTTAAATCTATAGCCGCTTCCGTATGTCCAATACGAGCCAAAACTCCACCATTTTGAGCACGTAAAGGAAAAACATGACCAGGACGATTCAAATCGGAAGGTTTTGCATTATCTTCTATAGAAACCTTAATCGTAGTTAATCTATCTGCAGCTGAAACTCCAGTAGTTATACCTACTGCTGCTTCTATGGTAACAGTAAAAGCAGTGCCATAACGATTGCTATTATTTTCTACCATCATTGGTAAATTCAACTGATTACATCGATCTTCTGTCAGACATAAACAAACTATTCCGCTACCATAACGGATGGCTAATGCCATTTGTTCAACTGTCATATTTTCTGCAGCAAATATCATATCACCTTCATTCTCACGGTTTTCATCATCCATTACTAAAACACCACGACCATTACGCAACGCTTCTAATGCATTTTGGACGCGCTCTATAGGTGTACCAAATTCAGATAAAAAACTCTCCCGACGCATGATAATTTAATCCTCATTAATACCATCATCTATAAAACAAGGGAAAAAATTAAACATAAACTAAAACCATGATTTAATAAACCCATATATTTATAAATTAAAATTTATCCCGTACATCACTCTTATTTATACTATTGTCATAGATATCAAAATTATATTAAATACTATTAAAAAATATATTAATAGTACTATATATTTTGTATGATAGAAAATATAATTTATGTATGTAATACATCACCCTGATCCTAAAATTATATCTGATTTATAAGATAAACTAAAACACTATGTCCATAAAATATATTATATTACAATATACTAAAATTCATACTAAAATACCGATTGCTAAATTTAATATTGCAGTGATTACAACACAACTAAAACACTAATTATTATAAATATTGAAAAACCTAAAAATGTACTGTTATTATTGTGAATCTACTATAAAATTACTTAACATTTTACATATAATTTAGAAAGTAAAATTCGATAATTATTATACCCCTAGGTCATTCATATATATTGAATTAATTAATAAGAAGTTGATGTACAACTATCAATTCTATGCAAGATATATAACGAAATAAATTATAAAAAATTAAAATTAATTCAAATACAAACTTTAATAAGATTAAAATAAAAAATTCTAATAATAAATAAAACTAAAAAATAAATTCTGTCATAACTACATAACTATAAATACACCCACTTATGATGCTTCCCTCTCTCGTTACCTTAATTACATTTATTTATATTATACCTGAATCTTACACACACTATTTCAATATCCATATTTCACTATACCCAAATACTTACTACTGTGCTCTGTTCTAAAATCATGCTAAATGCACCATGTGTACTTAATGTATATTATTTTTTAATTTTTACGTTTAATAGCATTAATAATATTACTACTAGAGTAACCAGTTTTAAAATTTAATACATGTACTTTACCTCCTTTTTTAAACACCTCTTGGCTTCCCTCAATATCGCAAATATGATAGTCACCTCCTTTTACTAAAAAATCTGGAGATAAATTTGCAATCAATCTTGTAGGTGTATCCTCATAAAAAGGCACTACCCAATCTACTACTGCTAAAGCAGCTAACACAAGCATACGTTTCTCTAAAGTATTTATTGGCCTTGTTTCACCTTTTAATCGTTTTGTTGAAGCATCGCTATTCACAGCTACAACTAACCTATCTCCAAGTTTTTTAGCATTAGTTAAGTAACTTACATGACCAGGATGGAGTATATCAAATACACCATTAGTCATCACTATTTTTTCACCTTTATTACGAGCTAAAGATATTATCTGTTTTAACGTCTTTTCGTCTAATATACCACAAGGCAAACTGGTGTACACATGACTATTTATAATACTTTTTATTTCATTTAAATTAGTAGTAGAAGTACCAGATTTTTTTATTACCGCGCTAGCAGCTAAATTAGCTAAAAAACATGCTTTCTTTAAACTCTTACCAGAAGATAGCGCCGCTGATAACACAGCAATCACTGTATCTCCAGCACCAATTACATCATGCACTTCCTTTGTTTGAGTTGGGAAATATAACGGAGCTGCATTCCGTGTACATAAAGTCATGCCTTGTTCAGAACGTGTAATCAATAAAGCTGACAAATTATAATCAATTATAATTTCCTGAGCACGATTTATTAAAATCTTTTCATTACGACAAAATCCTACTATAGATTCAAATTCTGATATATTAGGAGTTAATAAAGTAGCACCTTTATAACGAGAAAACTGAATGCCTTTAGGATCTATTATAATTGGTACATTAATATAACGAGCTAACTTAATAATTTCTTCTATACTATTTAAAGAACCTTTAGCATAATCAGATAATACTAATACCTTATATTTAGGTAAATGAAATTCAATTTGTTTAAGCAATTTTGTGGTATCAACATTATTGAAATATTGTTCAAAATCTAATCTAATAATTTGTTGATTACGTGACATTACTCGCAATTTAATTATAGTAGGACATGTGTTAATCGAAATAAAATTCCATTTTACATTGGACTTATCAAGTTGTGTTTCCAAAATGTTGGCTGCTTCATCAACTCCGGTTAATCCTAACAATCTTGGTTGAGCACCTAAAGCAGCAATGTTCATTGCAACATTGGCAGCTCCACCCGGTCTATCTATAACTTTATTGATTTTAACGATCGGAACAGGTGCTTCTGGAGAAATTTTATCAGTAGACCCATACCAATATCGGTCTAACATAACATCTCCTACAATTAATACACTAGATTTAGAAAAATTTGGAAAAATAACAGTCATAATTTACTTAAATACATCCTACTTAAATAAATAAAAATATGATTAATTCTATATTAAATTAATAAAACAGTAATATATTAAATTATTTAGTAAATAATTAAAATCTACAATATAAATAATTCTTGGCGTTTTTTATAGCATTATGTTTAAATTGAAATAAAGTGCATATCTCCCAAAAATTTATAAATGAAAATTGTATATTAAATTAAAAAGCATATATATAATGCTCTTGTATTTAAAATTATTTACATCATATACAATTTTATATATTCCGACTAATTTTATTATTATTATTTTTATTATTAAAATAATTATTTGACTAATCTATTATATATAGATAATTAATAACAGCAAAACCCATTATATTTCGTATTAAAAAAAAATTATATAATATATGAAATAATTTTATTTTATAATTAATAAATATCACATAAAACATATGTATAGTTTATATACCTTCTGTATTAGGAAATAAATCATCTAATTAAAAATTGCACCATGGAAAAATATTTAGTAGGTGGCGCTGTACGAGATACATTGTTAAAACTACCAATTAAAGAAAAAGATTGGGTGGTAGTAGGATCTAGCCCTCAAGAAATGTTAAACAATGGTTATGAGCAAGTTGGAAAAGATTTTCCAGTATTCTTACATCCAGAAAATCACGAAGAATATGCACTAGCACGTACTGAACGAAAATCTGGTCAAGGCTATACTGGTTTTACTTGTTATGCAGATTCGTCGGTTACTATCGAAGAAGATCTATATCGAAGAGATTTAACTATTAATGCTATGGCCTATGACACACATGGCAATCTTGTGGATCCATATCATGGACAACGAGATATACAATTACGATTGTTGCGACATGTTTCTCATGCATTTAATGAAGACCCTCTACGAGTATTAAGAGTTGCTCGGTTTGCTGCTCGGTTCGCGCATATGAATTTCACTATAGCTCCAGAAACGCTAATATTAATGAAACAAATGATTCATGAATTATTATTTCTATCCCCAGAACGTATATGGATTGAAACAAAGAAAGCTTTAATTACAAATAGTCCACAAATATATTTTATGGTTTTGCATTATTGTGGAGCATTAAAAATCTTGTTTCCTGAATTCGATACATTATTCAATATATCTGCTTCAGTAGAACAAAATACACTAATAAACACTGATAATCTTACCATGACGATGCTTACTAAAGCAGCTTATCTAACAGATGATATCAATGTGCGCTTTTCTATTTTATGCCGTGACTTAGGAAAACCAACTCTTCTTAATAATAAAAAAAAATGTATTGAATATCATGATTACAGAAAATTAGGAATTCCTTTAATTAATAATTTATGTAATAGATTAAAAATACCAAATGAAATTCGTAATTTTGCAAAAATTGTTTCCGAATATCATGATTATTTATATAATATTGAAATATTAACACCCAAAATGTTAATGACATTATTTAATGTTTTTGATTGTTGGCGACGTCCTAAGAGACTAGAACAAATCATTTTAGTTAGTCAATCTAATACGTTAGGATATGTAAATTATAATGATTATTTATATAATCAAAAAAATTTCTTACATACAGCTTTTGATATTACTAAAAAAATTTCCATTGCAGACATTATTAAAGACGGATTTACTGGAATTAATATAAGTAAAGAATTATATTCAAGACAATTGCATGCTTTAAAGATCTGGAAAATGAAAATAAATAAATAATATTTAAACAGAAAAATTTTAAAAACTATAAATAATAAAAGTACTTGAAGCACATACTCCAGACTAAAAAGCGACCATTAAACAGACACAATACCTTATCTGCTTTTAGCAGCACTAAAATTGTCTAAAAATTTTTATATAGACCTAAGATTATATGTGTAGCGAGGATCTTTTTATATAATACAATATTCAAAACAAAATATATCAATCCATGCCCAATTCCTATGTAAACCATTAACAACTATTTAAAAATAATCAACTTTAATTATCTTATTAATCCCCAATAAATGCCTCCAGCTAATAAAAACCGATATATAGCAAAAGGAATTAAAGAAATATTTTGAACTATTTTTAAGAAACATCTTACAGTAAGTAAAGCTATAACAAGTGCCACTATGCTACTGCCAATCAATAATAAAGTATCCATTGCGCTAATAGAAGATCCACAATGATATAAAGTTAATATTACAGAACCAAATATAATAGGAACTGCTAAAAAAAATGAAAATTCTGAGGATATACGCCTATTTAATCCAACCAATAAACCCCCTCCAATAGTAGCCCCAGCACGAGAAAATCCTGGCCAAAACGCTAAACATTGAAAACATCCAATTAAAAAAGATTGCGCATAAGTTATATTGTCAATATCTGACATACGCGGTCCTTTAAGTAAACATAGTTCTCCAACTAACAAAAATATTCCACCAATTATTAATCCATACATAATATATGTTAATCCAAAAATCAATCTAATTTCTTCATAAAAAATCAGCCCCAATATCATTCCAGGAAGCGTCCCTAATAATATATGTCGAATACATAAATGGTTATTATCATAATGTTGTTTAACAAACATTTTTTTTATACAAATCACACCCATACTATATAATCTATTCCAAAACATTATTGTTATAGATAAAATCGCACCTAGCTGAATCATCACAGTAAAAATTTTTGCTGAATCATCCATATAATGAAAAATACTCTCCACTAGCATCATATGACCTGTTGAAGAAATAGGAAGAAATTCTGTTAATCCTTCCACTGCCCCCAGAATTAATGAAATAATTAATTTACGTACATCTAACATTAATAATCCAAGATAAACAACATAGTTATAACATTTAATCTAAAATAAATGATTGCAATATAAACTACCACATTATTTGTAGGATATAGAATACAATTTTATTTATTTAAAAAATTTATTTGATTTGAAATATATACACATATTCTTCTTAAGAAACTAATCTTATTTTAAATATTCAAGAAATATTCACTTTTCGTTCGATATATATACCAACATTAGAAGCGTCCCGAATTGCTCCAGGTTTACTCACTTTTACACTAATCCAACAAACGCAAAATTTTTTTACTAACGTATTTACTATTAAATTAGCAACATCTTCTATTAAATAGAAGTGTTTTTTACTCACTAAATCAAGTATTGTTTGACTTACATGAGTGTAATCTAAATAAGATACTATACTTGTTTCACCTAAAAAAACTGCAGTATTATATGATAATTGCAAATCAAAAATTAACTTTTGTAAATATTTTTTTTCCCAATCATATATACCTATATATGCCATTACTGTTAGTCGCTCTATAAATAGAATATTCATTTATATGTTATGATATTTAATTTACGTAAATAAATCATTTATTAAAATAATACTTACGATATAAAAAATACATTATATATTAAATCTGTATAATAATCGCTCATTGTATATCAAAAAAAATAACTTATGACTCTTATTTCTATTTTAATAATAATATTAGCCTATTTGTTAGGATCAATATCTAGTGCTATTTTAATATGTAAAATATTAAATATTCCAGATCCAAGATATTTTGGTTCTAAAAATCCCGGTGCTACTAATATTTTTCGGATTGCAGGTTATAAAATTGCAATTTTTGTAATATTATTCGACGTATTAAAAGGTGCGTTTCCAATATGGTTGGGCTACTACCTGGAAATTTCATCTGATTCTTTAGGAGCTGCAGCTATTTTTACATGTCTAGGACACATGTACCCAATATTTTTCAAATTTTATGGAGGAAAAGGCGTAGCCACCGCATTTGGAGCTCTGACTACAATAAATATTAATCTTTCCATTATCATGATAAGTACCTGGTTATTAACCGTATTATCTTTTGGATATTCCTCATTAGGTGCTGTTGTTGCTGCATTAATCGTACCTTGCTACACTTGGTACTTTCAACCACAATACTTATTTCCAACAATAATAATATCTTCTTTAGTTTTAATCAAGCATATTGTCAATATTAAACGACTATGGAATCATCAAGAAAAACGTATTTGGCGTAATTAATACAAAATATTGTTAATGATAATTATGGTAATTATTTTATCCTTGGAAGAGATTCTAAAGACCAGCGTGGTCTTACTAAAATTGGTAAATCACTAAATAATCCAGCCTTAAGTCGAATAAATCCAGTATAAGCTACCATTGCTCCGTTATCTGTACAAAATTCTGGACTAGGATAAAATAATTTTCCTTTTAAGATGTGCATCATTTTTGAAAAATACAATCTCAGCGCATGATTAGCACTAACACCTCCAGATACTACTAAACATTTCAATCCAGTTTGATCCAATGCACGACGGCACTTTATTGCTAATGTTTCAATAATCGCATCTTCAAATGCACGTGCAATATCAGCATGAGTTTGACCGTCATGAGCATTTGACATAATAGTATTTACCGCAAAAGTTTTTAATCCAGAGAAACTAAGATTTAAGCCCGGCCGATCAATCATGGGACGAGGAAATTTATAACGATCTGCAATACCCCGTCGAGCCATTTTTGACAATAAAGCACCACCAGGATATCTTAATCCTAATAATATAGCAATTTTATCAAATACTTCCCCAACAGCATCATCAATAGATTCTCCTAATATTTTATATTCTCCTATGTTATTTGCAAATACAAGTTGAGTATGTCCTCCAGATACTAATAATGCTACAAACGGAAATGTAGGAGCTTTTTTTTCTAACATTGGCGCTAATAAGTGAGCTTCCATATGATGGATATCGATAGCAGGTATTTTACAAGCATAAGCAAGTGTTCTAGCGATAGTCGCTCCAACTAACAAAGCTCCTATCAAACCAGGCCCAGCCGTATATGCTATTCCATTGATATCTTCAAGTTTTAAATAAACTTGCCTTAATGTAGACAAAATTAAAGGAACTATTTTTCGTACATGATCACGAGCAGCTAGTTCAGGCACAACTCCTCCATAATCAGCATGTAGCGCATCTTGACTGTATACTTGATTAACTAATAACCCTTGATATTGATCATAAATTGCTACGCTGGTTTCATCACATGAAGTTTCAATACCTAAAACTCGCATACACATTTCCATATTTAATGAACAATTATAAAATACTTCACATTAGTTTTATATTTCATGTCATAATATTTAATGTTATATTAGAAAATAGTAAAAATATAGGTATTTTAATCATATTACAATCATAATCTTCAATAGAAAGATTAAAAATAAACAATAATAGAGAAAGATATATATGCCAATAATTAAAGTGCGTGAAAATGAATCATTCGACGTAGCGCTACGCCGTTTTAAAAGATCTTGTGAAAAATCAGGAATTTTATCTGAAGTACGTCGTAGAGAATTTTATGAAAAACCAACCACAGAACGTAAACGAGCAAAAGCATCAGCAATTAAGCGTCATACAAAAAAATTAGCCCGAGAAAATTTACGCCGGGTTCGATTATATTAAATAATAATCACTCATATTATTTTAATATACAAAAAATAAATAAAAAATATTATTTTATGATTAATATAACTAAGTCGTCTATATTTATAGGCACAACATTGAATCATAACTTATAATGATGTTAGTGTTATTTGTTATTTAATAGCACCAACTAAGGAGATATAATTACCCGTATTCCAAACACAGTAATCCATGAATTGATATCGCGTACTGACATTGTTGACTTAATTAGTCGACGCATATCTTTAAAAAAACAAGGAAAAAATTTTCTAGCTCGTTGTCCATTTCATATCGAAAAACACCCATCATTTACTGTTAATATTGAAAAACAATTCTATTATTGTTTCAGTTGCGGATCACATGGGAACGCGATAGATTTTTTGATGAATTATGACCGACTTACATTTATTGAATCTATCAAAGAACTATCAGTTATAAATGGGATATCATTAGAGCTGAATGTAGGCGTTTTCAAAAAAAATAATTGTAAAAAAACTAATCTGTATCAGTTAATGAATAAATTAAGTGAGTATTATCAAAATATATTGATTCAAAAAAAATATTTATATGCTTACAAATATTTGCAAAATCGCGGATTAAACACTAAAACTATTGCCGACTTCAACATCGGATTTGCTCCTCCCGGATGGAATAACATAATACAAAAATTTAGTTTTACATCGTGTGATCAAGCATTACTTGATCAATCAGGTATGCTAATTAGCAATAACAAAAAATATAAATACGATCGATTTCGTAATCGTCTTATGTTCCCTATACGAGATATAACAGGAAGAATCGTGGCATTTGGAGGACGTGTTATCACAAATAAAAAAATGCCCAAATATTTAAATTCACCAGATACCGAAATTTTTAAAAAAAATCAACATTTGTATGGTTTATACGAAGCACGCATACAACACAAGAACCCCTCTTATATACTTTTAGTAGAAGGTTATATAGACGTCATTACATTGACACAATTTGGAATCAATTATGCAGTCGCTTCTTTAGGAACTACTACTGCTAATCATATTCGATTATTATATAATATCACCAATCAAATTATTTGTTGTTATGATGGTGATCATGCTGGTAAAAAAGCTGCTTGGCGTACATTAAACATCGCTTTACCATATCTTACTGATGATCGGCAAATAAATTTTATATTTTTGCCTCATGGAGAAGATCCAGATACATTAATACATAAAATAGGAAAAAATGACTTTTTAAAAATATTAACACAAACACAAGATCTATCAAATTTTCTATTTAAAACACTATCACAAAAAATAAATTTACAAACATTAGCAGGTCGGGTTAAATTAAGCAACCTAATATTACCTATGCTTAATAAAATTCCTGGAAAAACACTAAAATTATGTTTACTACAACAATTAGGCAATAAAATAGGAATTTTAGACGAAAATAAACTAAACCAATTACTTATAAACAAACCTATTTTATCTACTAATAAAACAAAAAAATATTGTATAAATTACAGCGTAGAACACCTATTAATAGGATTGTTAATACAAAATCCACAACTTGCTAAATTAGTACCGAGCATACAAGAATTAAAACAATTTAAAAAAGACGATATTATGATATTTACTGATTTGGTTCAAATATGCAAGACATATCCAACATCAACTCCTGCGCAATTGTTAGAGTATTACCGTGAGAATAAATTTTTTTCAAAACTTGAAACACTAGCATATTGGAACCACTTGATTACAAATGATATGATAGAAACCACTTTTATTGATGCATTAACTAAATTATATAATTTAACTCTTGAACAACGTCAAGAAATGCTTATTGCTCGTGATCGAATATCTGGATTAACAATACAAGAACGTCAAGAATTGTGGTTATTAACTCAAACATTATCAAAACGTTAATATAAAATTATAAACTTTTTAGGTTCAATACTACTAATGAAAATAATTATACAAATACCTCCTGAATAAACTATTATTAATAGTTTTATTTACATATCATCGATAGATGGGCATACACCATCTATTAAACTTTTAAATATTACTGCAAACGTGGGAGTCTTTTTATGGAACATAACCCACAATCACAATTTAAGTTACTCGTCACACTTGGGAAGGAACAAGGATATTTAACTTTTTCTGAAGTCAACGATCATTTACCAGAAGATATTGTGGATCCAGGTCAAATTGAAAACATAATCCAAATGATGAATGATATGGGTATTCAAGTCATGGAAGAAGCTCCTAATTCCGATGAGTTTTTGTTAATTGAGCGCACTAGTTCTAGTAATGATGAAGAAGATGCAACAGAAGCAGCTGTGCAAGCATTGGCCAATGTTGACTCAGAGTTGTTAGGCAGAACAACTGATCCAGTTCGGATGTATATGCGAGAAATGGGTACTGTAGAATTATTAACACGAGAAGGCGAAATAGATATTGCTAAAAGAATCGAAGATGGAATAAATCAAGTGCAATGCTCAGTTGCTGAATATCCAGAAGCAATTACTTATCTTTTAGATCAATATAAACGCGTAGAAACCGGAGAAACACGTCTTTCAGATTTAATTACAGGTTTTGTAGATCCTAATGCGGATGAAAATATATCAGCATATACAAATATAACTCATAATATAACTTCTGAGATTGTTTCTGAAACAATATCTGACGACGATGAAGAAGAAAATAATGATGAAAATAACATTGATCCAGATATAGCTCGTAAAAAATTTATAGCGCTACGTGATCAATATGAAATAACGCGAAAATCAATAAAATATAATGGACGAAATCATGCTCAATCATCAAAAGAAATCTTAAAGCTTTCTGAAGTATTTAAACAATTTAGATTGGTTCCAAAACAATTTGATAATTTAGTTAATAATATGCGCTCTATGATGGAACGAGTACGCATACAAGAGCGCTTGATTATGAAATTATGTGTTGAAATTAGTAAAATGCCTAAGAAAAATTTCATAGAGTTATTTTCAGGAAATGAAACTAATAAAGCTTGGTTTAATACAGCTTTATCTATGCACAATACGTCATGGGCAGAAACATTACATAAAGTTGATGAAGATGTACAACATAGTTTATCAAAATTACATCAAATTGAAAAAGAAACAGGACTAACAATAGAACAAGTAAAAGATATTAATCGTCGTATGTCAATTGGAGAAGCTAAAGCTCGAAGAGCTAAAAAAGAAATGGTTGAGGCTAATCTTCGATTAGTCATATCTATTGCCAAAAAATATACAAATAGAGGATTACAATTTTTAGATTTGATACAAGAAGGTAATATCGGGTTGATGAAAGCTGTAGATAAATTTGAGTATCGTCGTGGTTATAAATTCTCTACTTATGCTACTTGGTGGATTCGCCAAGCGATTACTAGATCAATAGCAGACCAAGCACGTACTATTAGAATTCCAGTTCATATGATAGAAACCATTAATAAACTTAACAGAGTTTCTCGGCAAATGCTACAAGAAATAGGGCATGAACCGACACCAGAAGAATTAGCGGAACGCATGCTTATGTCAGAAGATAAAATTAGAAAAGTATTAAAAATTGCAAAAGAACCTATTTCCATGGAAACTCCTATAGGAGACGATGAAGATTCTCATCTTGGTGATTTCATTGAAGATACGAATCTTGATTTACCTTTAGATTCAGCAACTTCAGATAATTTACGTACTGCTACCCATGATGTACTTGCTGGATTAACTCCAAGAGAAGCTAAAGTACTACGTATGCGGTTTGGTATTGATATGAATACTGATCATACGTTAGAAGAAGTGGGAAAACAATTCGACGTAACTCGGGAACGTATCCGTCAAATAGAAGCAAAAGCTTTAAGAAAATTACGTCATCCTAGCCGTTCTGAAATATTACGCAGCTTTTTAGATGATTAAATGAATATAAAATTATAATTACCAATTCGATATAATCGATAACATTGAATATTAATTTACAAAATGTATATTTAATATAAAAATATCAAATATAACAATTTTTTGCAAAATTATACAAAGTATGCTATACACTACGACGTTTGTAATATCGATAAATAAAAATCATATGATAGGAAAAAGTAAAAGACTTAATAAAAATTGGACGACTTCATCATAATGGTATATTTAATATAAAATTAAGTTTTTGCATATTTTAAGTAAGTTAAATAACTTTTACTGTACTGCTAAAAAGTAATTAAAATCACAATCAAGGCCCCTTAGCTCAGATTGGTTAGAGCAGGCGACTCATAATCGCTTGGTCGCTGGTTCAAATCCAGCAGGGGTCACAATCTTTTCGCTTTCCTCTAAAAAAACAATAATTTTTTATGTTATCTCATCTCATGAGATGTTTACAAAGTATTTTTTAATAGAAACCACAAACTAATTAGTAATATTTAATCCATTATTAGAAGTAATGTTTACTATATTATCTATCATAACACATAAAAAAATTCTGATCGTTCTAAAAAAAAACCCAAAACAATAAGTATAAATACCCATACAAATGAACTAACCCAATTAAATAATTGGAAACGAAAAGAACTCAATCCAGACACTCCTGCAATAGTGGGTAAGACTGTTCGCACAAATACTATAAAACGACCAATAAAAAGAGCAGATAAACCATGTTTATGAATCATACGATTTGCTTTCTGATAGGATTTATTAGGTATAAAAGATAACCAGCGTTTTATAGTTTTATTATTTTCTAAAAATTTACCTTGCAAATAACTCATCCAACTACCTAAACCTGCAGCTACTGTTAAAATTCCTAAAGTCGCAGTAAAATTCAAAATACCTTTCGCAATCAATACTCCTAATATAATTAATAAACTATCTCCAGGCAAAAAAAATGCTGGAAGAATAGCATTCTCTAAAAAAAGAATAATAAACACTAATGAATAAATAGCTAACGCTAATCTTAAGTTAGGAAATAATGTAAGATTATTTTGCCATATTATATTTAGTAATTCTTTTAAAATATCCATGACTCACTTAATTTCATATGTATAAAAATATATAATTAATTTAAAATAAGAAATATATTCTCATATGTCTCTATTTTAGTTAAATCACTTTTTAATGAAAATTACAAATATACTTTTCTTCTAAATCTCTACATAATACTACTAATAAGTAATTAGAGACTAACATTTATTCATTTAATAACTATAATTAAAAATTCTGAAATTTTTTATAAAAATATTAAATTCTTTTTAAAATTTTTATATGAGATGTATTAATACAACAATATATCTATTTATATTAAATAATATAATGGTATATCTCAAATAAATACTAATTAAATTCTAATTTATATATTTATTTATCTATTTTATTTATTGATACCATGAAAAATTCATTTAACGATATAATAACAAAAGATTTATTCTAATAAACAACAATATGTAATTTACATATTACAACACCAAATAAGATTTTTACTATTTATCGTATATAATATAACTTTTCTATAATTAAAGACTTAAAAAACATTACCAAATAAAAACTAAACGCTTAATATCATTAAAATGACTTCTTATTTTATTCTTTTACTCTACTATATATATTTATTTTAACAAAGAGCTAGCCGTTAAGCCGGGTTCTGTCTTGAACAATCATTCATCTACGCTATCATTCTCATGATAGCTTAAGCAGCTTACCCAAGTTCAGTACGGACCATACTATAGAACTTCTATTCAGCCTTGCTCCGAGTGGAGTTTACATGATACGAACTGTTACCAGCTCATATGGTGTGCTCTTACCACGCCTTTTCACCCTTACCTATATTATTTATTATTATTTTTATATAAAAATAATTAATTATTGGCGGTTTTCTTTCTGTTGCACTTGTCGTAGATTCACATCTCCCAGGAATTACCTGGCACTCTGCCCTATGGAGCCCGGACTTTCCTCTCCTTCACTTGTAATTATATCAATTTTATTATCTTCATCACTACAAATACAAAGAAGCAGCGATTGTCTGGCTAGCTCTCCGGAATATTATACTATTATTTTAAATAATATCATTAATCAATTAATATTTTGATCTTCAATTTTATTTAATTGCTTACTTAGATATTTTTTATAAAGCACATTTTTTTTTACTCCGTATATATATTCTACCAAAGTTGCAGCTTTTTTTACGGGTAATTCCGATGCCAATAAATTCATAACATGAAATATTTTTGGTGATAATTCATGATTTTTTATACAATTTCCTGCTACGACTAAAACTATTTCTCCTTGAATTCGAGAATTATCTTTTTGTATCCAAGATAACAATTGGCCTACAGGAGCTCCATAAATAGATTCCCATATTTTAGTTAATTCCCGAGCTAATACGACATAACGTTCTAATCCAAAAATACTAACCATATCTTTTAAAGTATCTATTATGCGGTATTTTACGTCATAAAAAATTAATGTTCGGGGTTCTTCTAATAAAGCTTGTAAACGACCTATGCGTAAACTATGTTTATGTGGTAAAAATCCTTCAAAACAAAACCGATCAGTTGGCAACCCAGATCCACATAATGCGGTAATAGCAGCACATGGGCCAGGAAGCGGAATAACCTTAATTTTTAGTTTCTGACAACATTGTACTAAGCGATATCCTGGATCATTAATCAATGGAGTACCTGCATCAGAAACTACAGCAACACTTAATCCTGCTTGTAATTTTGAAATTAATGTTGGTATTTTTTTATATTCATTATATTGATGTAATACACACAAAGATGTACGAATAGAAAAAAAATTTAATAATATGCGAGTACGGCGCGTATCCTCTACAGCAATACAATCTACCTGGCGCAGAACTGATAACGCCCGGTATGTGATATCTTCTAAATTTCCAATAGGAGTTGGAACTATATACAAAGCAGATATACAATTGGTTATTGATGACGATATTTTCTTCATATATTAATATCTATTTTAATAAGTATTGTTTTAATAAAAAACTATAAATATAGTACATTTTTATTATTAATATTCAATACACTAAATTAGTATCTTATATATTAAGACTACCGATATATAAATAACTAAATAATATAAAAATTAATTAGTATATTATTCTTTAAAAATTTAAATGCATTTTAAGTATGTATTTAATAAAAAATATGTTTTGATTGATACTTCAACATTAAATCATTAAAATTCACCGGTTGAAATTTAATTCATTTAAAAACCATTTTCTATTAAAATAGTTACTTTACAAACAAACTATAAGAATAATGCAATTACTAAAAATATTTAACAAAATATAATAATTTTATGTGAATCTTTTAAAAATATATTATACTATCACTCGTGATAAGTGAACGTTTTCATATTATATATAATTATTATGAATAGATTTATACGACTAAAATTATTCATTTTCAAGTAATTTACTTATAGATAATATAATAATCAAACTAATATTAATATCCAATTTTTTAATATCTGGATTTGTAAATACACATAAATGAACATTAGCTATCGTATAGTTCAATTATTATTAATTTTATCTTCTATATTAATATTACAAGCTTGTTGTTCAAGCATGTTAGCTATCGGCACTGCCGCATTTATTACTACAGCATGGCATGATCCTCGTACTATAGGGACTCAACTAGATGATAATATCTTAGAAACTCATATTGCTTATTCTTTCAACAAAAATCAACATATTAAAAAATTCGCACGTATAAAAAACACTGTATATCAAGGTAATGTATTATTAACTGGACAAGCTCCTTCTATTTTTTTTATTGAAGAAGCTATAAAAATAGTAACTAGAACTAATGGAACAAAAAATATTTATAATGCAATTCGCCAAGGCACTCCAATATGTTTACGATCTATTTTCATAGATACTTTAATTACTAATCAAATACGTTTAAGTCTGTTTCTTAAAAAAGATGTACATACTTCTAGCATTAAAATAATTACAGAAAATAAAGAAGTATTTCTTTTAGGTCAAGTTACTCATTCAGAAGGTAAATGTGCTGAACAAATAGCAAAAACAACAAATGGGGTAAGAAACGTAACTACCGCATTTTCTTATACATAAGAAAATGCGGTAGTTACTACAAATTATAAATATAAATCTTTTCTTCAATAAATTTATTATGTCTTATAGACATTATTTATAATTGTAATTTACTTACTAACTTATAGTAATACTATTATAGTAGTACATACGTTATGTAATAAAAACATTTTTTATATTATATTAAGTATAATTATCATCGGTTAATGATTTTTATTTATATTCACAAATATGCCAAATCAGCAAATTTTTTAATTAATTCTATCTACAAATAATAGAAGATTTAAAAAACAATAAAACCTCCAATTTCTGTATTAGGATACAACTCTAAATATAAAAATTAATCAATCTATTTACCAAAATAATATATTTATAAATCAACATTACCTTAATATGTATATATATACAAACATTTTAAAATAATAACATCCCCTACCCCTAACACTAAATTTTAAATTTTTGATTTCACATACTGTATATTCGACAAAATCAATGATTTTATTTAAATTTATAAACAATATTTAATATAATTTGTGAATCTTTAATAAAATTTAGATATAGCACATTATCATTCATCTTATCTATGAATACATGCACTTGTAAAATTTATGAAAATAGTAAAAATTAAATAATACAAATCATCTATATATAAATCATAATATATATGCATATATTCTTACTAACGTAAGAAAGAATAACGAAAATACATAGAACGAGCATTTATATAAAATAAACTTATTCTATATATCTAGAGCTATCTTAATAATAATAATAATCAACAATTCCATATATAAGCTCTATTTTCAACGAAGATTCTATTTTTATTTTCATTAAAAATATACTTTAACTTAAAATTAAAATTTTATAAATTCAAATAAATAATGAACGTTTACTAAACTTTTAACATTCTACAATGAAAAATTAATAATATTTATTATAAACAAAAACCCATATTATTGTAAATATTAGTTCTCTTATAACGAAAACACCTCCCACATTTATTAAATCAAATATAGTTTAGTAAATATTAAAATATATAATTTTTATGAAAAATAAAAATGCACGAATATATTAATTTCCTTTACATGATAAAATACAAGTGAACCTAACTATTAGTTCATAACATATCTACCATGTCATCAATGTAATATTTACATGACGTCATCAAACCCCTATAATTAATATTATTTGAAATTATATTATTATCTTCAAATCTTCATCAACCAAATATACCTACAGTATACTCAACACCTATCTTGATGTTTATTATTAAAAAATAATTTTGTATTTAATTGTGAGAGCCCCATTTAAAAAAGAAAACCACTACATCCTTATATTTAGGTATAAAAATAGATATCAACGTTTAGAAAATTGAGGGCTCCTTCGTGCTTTACGTAATCCTACCTTTTTTCTTTCTACTTCTCTAGAATCCCTAGTAACTAATCCAACTGAACGCAGTATATCACGCAATTTCTCATCATACTGTAATAATGCACGTGTTATTCCATGACATATAGCACCAGCCTGACCAGATGTACCTCCGCCTTTCACAGTAATATATATATTGAACGTATTATTTAACAAATTAGTAATTTTTAAAGGTCTCATAACAATAAACTGCATACTATTTTTAGGAAAATATTGATTTAATTCACGTTTATTTATAATAATTTTTCCATTACTGATTGCATCCAGTTTAATGAATACCCGAGCAGAAGCGCTTTTTCTTCGTCCGGTGCCATAATATTGATTATAGGTCATACTTTTTACTTTCCATTTTATTTTATTCATTAACAATCTATGAATTGAGGAGCCTGAGCAGAATGCATATGTGTATTCCCCGAATATACTTTCAATCTACAATACATAATGCGACCTAAAGGACCTTTAGGTAACATACCTTTTACTGCAATTTCAACTATCCTCTCAGGATGCTTATCAATCATTCTTTTAAAATTAGATTGTTTAATTCCTCCAACATACCCAGTATGGTGATAATAAATTTTATTATCACATTTACGACCGCTTACAGATACTTCTTTTGCATTTAAAACAATAACATAATCTCCAATATCAATATGGGGAGCATATTCCACTTTATGTTTACCAATTAAATATCTAGAAATTACAGTAGATAAACGACCAAGTATTTTACTTTTAGCATCAATAACATGCCATTTTCGTCTAATTACATTTGATTTTACCATAAAAGTTTTCATAAAAATAAAACTCAACTCAATATAAAAATTCACCTATGCTAAAACTAAAAAATAAGTTTTTAATATAAAAACATAATTATAACACAACAAATTTTATACTATCACAGCATCATTGAAAAATAAAATTTCTCCAATATTATTTAAAATCTAAAATAGATATACATTAATACTTAACACATAAAATATCTGATATCTATATATCACAAACAAACTAAAATAAATAATTAAGAAATATAATAACATTATATTTTATAATAAATAAATTCGTAGTATATTATCAACTAATAAAATTAATAATTTAATGCGCCTAAATAGTTTTTAAAAATTATTTTTATTTTTAATTACCTAAATATTTAGCCAAAAATATTAATTCCACTTAATTTTCTTTATCAATAGTATTTTTAAAATACTATTGATAAAGAAAATTAAGTGGAATAGAATCCTACTTCATAGTATATATTTTAAATACAAAGCGATTAGTACTCAGATCTAACCACTCAATTAACATACAAAACAGAATATATCAAACAAAATAAATTTAGGAGTGTTATATCATGATATGTATGTATATACTTATAAGTTTAATAATTGGCATTGTTGCAGGAGCAATTTTAATGTATTACAGGACTCGCTACTTATTACACAATCAAAAAACTTTATATAACGAACTACAAGAAAACAAAATTAAACTAAATGAATACCAAAAAGAATTAAGTAAACATTTTTTATGTACCATAGAGTTATTAAACAAAATGATAATTGATTATCGTCATCTGTATCACAATGTAAAAAAAAGCGCCAATTTTTTTTTACCAAATACACATATTCAAGATATAATGTATATGTTTAACACTAAAGAAACAAATATACAAAACGAACAGCTACCAATAGAAGCACCATTGGATTATTCTAATAACACGGAAAATACTCTAAAAAATCATGATAACAAATAACACTGATATCATTTATACAAATTTCGTCATGCACCATATTATATCTTCATATATAAAACGCTATCTCCAGCACCACAACTTGTGGGCCATTAAAATTAATTATAGGTCTAAATATACGTAATTTAGTCACTAAAATTTTATAAACATTTTAGTATAAAAATTATTCTTACTTAAGAATATAACTAACTAAATTAATTATTTATGAAAATAGCACGCTTACTTAATATATTGAGTATATTATTTGCATTAAGCATTTCGCATTCTGAATCTTCTATAAATCATACGACATTTTCTACGGAAATATCAGGATTCTTACCAAGTTTAGCTCCCATGTTAGATACAGTGCTTCCAACAGTAGTAAGTGTACACGTAGAGGGCATTCAACCAGCAAGAAAACTGACATTACCTAAAGAATTTAAATATTTTTTTGGACCAGATATACCCGGAGGAAACTTCGGATCTAGACCATTTGAAGGATTAGGATCAGGAGTTATTATTAACGCTAATAAAGGTTATATTATTACCAATAATCATGTTGTAAATGGCGCAGATAAAATTAAAGTACAACTCAACGACGGTCGAGAATTTGATGCCAAATTAATAGGGCATGACGAACAAACTGATCTAGCATTACTTCAATTATCAAAATTTAAAAATCTTTCTGAAATAAAAATAGCTGATTCCGATATCTTAAAAGTTGGCGATTTTGCTGTTGCAATAGGCAATCCTTTTGGATTAGGTCAAACTGCAACTTCTGGTATTGTATCAGCATTAGGAAGAAGCGGTTTAAACCTTGAAGGACTAGAAAATTTTATACAAACCGACGCCTCTATAAATAGAGGAAATTCTGGAGGGGCTTTAGTAAACTTACATGGAGAATTAATTGGAATTAACACTGCTATTTTAACACCTGGTGGAGGAAATATTGGTATCGGTTTCGCTATTCCTAGCAATATTGTAAAAAATTTAAGTCAGCAACTAATCGAATTTGGAGAAGTAAAGCGTGGACAATTAGGAATTAAAGGAACGGAATTGACTGCTGATATTGCTAAAGCACTTAATATAGATGCACAACGTGGAGCATTTGTTAGCGAAGTTTTACCGGGAACTGCAGCTGCTAAAGCAAATATAAAAGCAGGAGATATTATCGTATCTATAGAAGGGAAACCAATAAAAAATTTTGCAGAATTAAGAGTCAAAATCGGTACCACTACTCCAGGTAAAATTATAAAACTAGGATTATTACGAGATGGAAAAATACAAACAATATCAGTTTTACTAGATGATAGCGCCTCCGTTAGCACCAGTGAAGAGGTATTAACTCCTGCATTACAAGGAGCTTTTTTAAGTAATGGATATTTAAAAGATGGGACAAAAGGGGTGCAAGTTGAAGAAGTAACCAAAGATTCTCCAGCTTATTCTATTGGTCTACAAAAAGGTGACATAATCATTGGATTAAATCGAACAAAAATACATAACTTATCTCAACTACGTAAAATTTTAAACGAAAAACCATCCGTTATAGCGCTTAATATTGTTCGCGGAGATACAAATATATTTCTGCTGCTACGTTAATTTATATTGACTTAAAAATCAATATAACTAGCAAAACAAGATCTAATCTATTTTTAAACACTTAAATAAAAGTAAATATTTAATAAATCATAAATAATAAAATAAGTATTATAACTGATTTTAATTAATACTGTAATACATCATATCTTAAACATATATTAAATACATACTTACAAATGTTATTTATTAAAAAACACTTTTACATAAAAAAATCACAAAACCATTTAAATAAAAATCATTATGCATCTGATAAGTTATTTATTAGTAACTCGTTCAATACACGCCCCCATGTTCCTTAATTTTTTTTCAATATGATCATATCCCCGATCAATATGATATACGCAATCAACTATCGTTAATCCTTCAGCAATACAGCCAGCTAACACTAAACTTGCAGATGCTCGCAAATCTGTTGCCATGACTTGTGCTCCAATTAATGCATCAACTCCATGGCAAACAATCGTATTATTTGATACTTTAACACGAGCTCCCATACGAATAAGCTCTGGAACATGCATAAACCTATTTTCAAATATAGTTTCTATAATTTTACCCGTACCTTCAGAGACTACATTTAGTAAAGTAAATTGCGCTTGCATATCGGTAGGAAATCCTGGATATGGTTTAGTACATATAGTGATAGCTTTTGGTCGTTTTCCGTTCATATTTAAGCTAATCCAATCTTTACCAGTTTTAATCTCAGCTCCAGATTCACTTAATTTTTTTAAAACAAAACGTAAAGTATCTGGACGTGATCCTAAACAAACCACATTTGCACGTGAAATAGCGGCAGCAACTAAAAAAGTTCCAGTTTCAATGCGATCTGGTATAATACAATACTTTCCACCGCCTAGTTTTCGAACTCCCTCAATAGTAATTCGATTACTTCCAGCTCCATTAATATTTGTTCCTAGCATAATAAGAAAATTAGCGGTATCAACAACTTCCGGTTCACGAGCAGCATTATCAATTATAGTAGTTCCTTCTGCTAATGCAGCAGCACTCATAATAGTGACCGTAGCCCCAACACTAACTTTATCCATTATAATATGAGCACCATGTAATCGTCCATTCACAGAAGCTATAACATATTCCTTCTCTAAAATAATTGTTGCTCCTAATTTCTTCAATCCATTAACATGTAAATCTACTAACCTTTTACCAATCGAACATCCACCAGGTAACCAAATTTTTCCTTCTCCAAACCGCGCTACTAATGGTCCTAATGCCCAAATAGAAGCACGCATAGATTTAACTAAATCATAAGGAGCACAACATGTATTAACACTGCTAGTATCTGCAAAAACTGCATCACAATGTTCTACTTTTGCTCCCAGTGTTTTTAACAGTTTTACAGTAATATCAATATCCTTCAATTTGGGAACATTAAAAATTTCTACTGGTTCTTCAGTTAATAACGTAGCAAATAAAATTGGTAATGCAGAATTTTTAGCTCCTGATATTTTCACTTCACCATTTAAAGGAGTCGGGCCATAAATATAAAATCTATCCATTATCATAGTTTAAGGTCAATTGCATACTAATATCATAGTAATTGAAATCTGCTTCATATATTATATAACATATGCTTTTTATTCTTCCATTCTTCAGGATTAAATGCATGAATAGATACAGAATGAATTTCATTATTTAATATATGTTGCATAAGAGGAGCATATACTATTTTATGCCGTTCTAATTCACTCATATTATAAAATATATGGCCTATAGCGATAATTTGACAATTATTTTCATAAAAAGAAACATGCACTTCATCTAATAACAAATTTTTTAATAAAATACTTTTAACTTCATTCTCATTCATAAGCTTCAAGCCATTTCAATAAATACAATTAATAGTAGAACAGATAATTATCTTAATTATGTTCTATTAAAAAATTATTTTAAGTTGTTATTTTTAAATTAATATATCCTGAAATTTATTATTTAATTTTAATCTTGAATAACTAATTATTTAGTTTTATTTTTAGTTAATATATAACGATCATCATTACTATCCTTATCCCTCAATAAAAATATATCGAGAATAAAATATAAATTTATATATTAAATATATCTACAAAACTTTTTTATACCTATAGATATATATTGTATATAACAATATCTTTTATTATTTAAAATTCTATACGCTACATTTATTATCATTAAACTGATTTTAATAAAATTAACTTGTTCAAATATAAAATTACGTCAAGTTCATTTTTATTTTTAAAAGTAAAATAAAAATGAATGATTTGACAAAAAATTTTGTTATATACTCATTGACATCATATTTTATTGAAACATTATTCTTATGCTATTAGATTAAGTATGATGATTCAATGGTAATTAATCATAATCGTCATTAACCTATTTTATAAGAATAAAAATTTAAGCATTTATAAAATTTATAAAATATTAAATAATATAAAAAAATAAAATTGTACTTATACACCAATTATTTCACTAATCTAGATATTATTAATTATTATTAATTTATAATATTTTAACTACATTCTAATAAGTTTCATATTTATATATTTATAATCAAAAAATAATATTAAACATTACAAAAAATAATACTTTTATAAATTTTTATTAAAATAACACTTTAAATTATATCAATAAATACACCACTAACTATATCCAATTACCAAATGCAGTTGATAATTTTAAACAATCTTTATTATAATCGATAATATTATTTTTAACTATTTTTGGGATGTACATATTTATAATTACTAATATTATCAAAATAATAATAATTCTCATACAACTTAGAATTTTTATTTTAAATTTATTAAAAATAAATTTTCCAACAATATTAAAAATAGATTAAACAACAATACATTTTATTATAAATGCAACAACATTATCATATTTATAATTTAATTATTAATAATATATTTTATATAAATTATAATTTTATTACTTAATATAAAAATTATTTATCTTCAAATAAAAATTATATTTCTAATAAAAATAAACGTAAAAATTACATATGTAAATATATAAGTTACACATGTTATGTGTAACTTATATCACTTAATACAATACAAGTTAATAACAAAATATTATTACAAATTAAAATTGAAAATACCCAGTCTATCAGAAATAAATAACACTTAAATCAAACACATATTACTATATATTAGTAATATAAATTTAAAAATTAATAACTAAACTACAAATTAATATATTGAAATTAATTCCATTATATGTCTCCTTAGATTAATGAATATATTGTCATTTCTATCTATACACTATATTTAATGTAGTGGTGAATAATTATTTTCATCATATCATTTTATGAAAAAATATCATCTTATACGTAGTTTTTCAGACCAAAATAACATTAAAATTAATAATCACAACAATAATATTTAATCTATATCACCTACTGATAGTATTTTTATTATTTAAGACATAAATAAATATTCAATCATAGCCATGACATAAGAGATAGCATAATGTTTTATACACCTAAATTATTAAACAAAAATAAAAAATATATTTTTATTTCAATTTTATCAATATTAACAATAATCTTTTTATCCATTATTATAAAAAAATTATTAATCACCTTTAATACGCCACTAAATTCATTGGTCAATAAAGAAACATATACTCATCAAGGTAACGATGTAGTGATTAACATATATCATACAACAGGACAACTTAAATTTAAATTAACAGCATATTGTATTCAACATTTTTCAGATCAAAAAATCACTTGGTTTATATGCCCTGACATTACTGCTTTTAATGAACAAAATACTCCAATATGGAAAATTACAGCAAATCAAGCTAGATTAAATCATGAAAAGACACTACATTTATACGGCCACGTTCATATGAATAGTTTAATAGATAGTGCATATTTTCGATCCATTGAAACGAACCAAGCGATAATTAATCTAATAACTCAAGATATTATTTCAAACAAAAAAGTAATTATACATGGTCATTATTTTTATTCTGTTGGGATGAAAATGCATGCCAATCTACATACACAAACAATCAAATTAATTGATAGTACACAAACTTATTATGAAATTCAATATATGCGGTAAAAACAAAACAATACTTATCTGTATTAACATATTTTTTATGTTTACGTGCTCCCATGCCACAACGCATAAAAAAACACAAATAATTCAAATTTGTTCTAAACACCAATCAATTAATATGCTAACTAATACAGTAATTTTTACAGATCAAGTTATTCTTAAATATAAAGACATCAATCTTCATGCAGATAAAATGCTAATCTCTCACACAAAAGATATACATCATTTATCTGTAATAGAAGCACATGGAAAACCTGCCATTTTAAATCAAACACAAGAAAATACGGAGAATACAATATTTGCTCAATCATTGATAATATATTATAGTACTAACGATGATACTATCACTTTTATTGGGAATGCTTATATAGAACAATCAGGAAATTCTATAAAAAGTGATAAAATAATATACTCAATAAAAAAAAAACAAATAAAAGCTATTTCTAATCAAGGAAATAAAGTTATTACAACTTTATTAGCAAACCAATCTAAAAATATATTTAATGTACACTATATAATTAATTCTAATTTGATAGAGTGACAACACTTACTATAAGAAATTTATCCAAGATCTACAAAGGACGGCATGTAGTTAATGATATAAGTTTATATCTCTCTTCTGGAGAGATCGTTGGATTATTAGGTCCAAATGGTTCAGGAAAAACTACAACGTTTTACATGATATTAGGAATTGTTCAACATAATTCCGGCAACATTTTACTTGGTGAAAAAGATATTAGCCTATACCCAATCTATCTTAGAGCTCGATTGGGTATAGGCTATTTGCCTCAAGAAAGCTCAATTTTTCGTCGATTAACTGTATTTGACAATTTAATGGCTATATTACAAACCCAGCGTAATCTTAATACAACAAAACGCAATAAACTTATTATAGAATTAATGCATAACTTCCATATCAGTCATCTACGAAACAATATTGGTCAAACATTATCTGGAGGAGAACGAAAACGCGTAGAAATTGCGCGAGCATTAGCTGCTAATCCTAAATTTATATTACTTGATGAACCTTTTTCTGGGGTTGATCCAATCGCAATAACAGATATACAAAAGACCATTAAACAACTTCAATCCCAAAGACTTGGAGTGTTAATAACCGATCATAATGTAAGAGAAACGTTACGTATATGTGAACGAGCGTATATCATTAATCAAGGAAAATTAATTGCTCATGGTTCTCCCAATGAGATATTGAATAATAAAAATGTACAACAAGTATATTTAGGAAATATGATTAAATTGTAATCATGCTATAAACCATGATTGATATATACAAATTAAAACATTAACCATTTCTAATAATTGCACATACCAATATTTATCAAAATTAGTCCATACTAACGGAATAAATAATTTAAATCAAAATAAATGTTAGTTTATGAAAATAATCTAATTATAAAACTACACATGTTTTATATAGTATCTGTATAAAACATAAAATTTCATTAAATAATGAGAATTATTTTAAAAAACCTTCTGATACAACAGATAGTAATTATAGACGTCATGGTTTAATATGCTTATTTATAGGGATATTGTATAATATGCCTATAACCCCTTTTGTAAACGTAAGTAATGTATATTTGAGATGACACATACTTTATTGCTAAAAACACAAAACATTTATCTTACTATTTCAAATTACTTTATTTTCGTTCAGAAATCATTAATTTTTTAACTACTATTCTATATCCTCTTTTAAAAAAACTTTATTTTTAATTTCCTTATTTTTATTATATCAGCTTAATTAAAACATACTATTGTTATTGGTATAATTACAAATGTTATAAACACATCAATTTTAGTTGATATATACTATTAATCTTACACTATCATATTTTCATTTGCTAAAAACAAAAAGAATAACAATAATTATTAAAATCATTATTTATTAGTTTTACTTGCAATCAAAAATATCTAATTTAAATAAAATTATATGTCTAATTTTATTAGTAATACTAAAATCATCACCAAAAATTTTTAAATATTATTTAAAAACTTAATATTTCTATACACAAGTAGATACAGACAAAATTACTAAATATAATTTTATATAAAAAATTAAAATTACTTATATATAAATGTGCAATCATTACATATTCATGTTTGATAAAAAATTATATTTTTACATAAACACACTTAATTATTCCTAATATAATAAATAATTAATTAAATAAATAATCCAAAAATTTTATTTTTTATGGTACATATAAAACAAAATACCTTTATTTCTTCCAAAAAATACCGAAATTAAAAATACTATACTACCACATAGCACTATAGCAGGACCTGCTGGAAAAACCATATAAAATGCTCCAAGCAATCCTATCCATGAACACAACACAGCGATTAATACTGATAACAAGAGCATATTTATTAAACTCTTAACCCAATACCGAGCTGATAACCCAGGTAACATCATTAACCCAACAGACATTAAAGTACCAGTTACTTGAAAACTTGCTATTAAATTTAACATAACTATTGATAAAAAAACTATTTGAATAAATTTAGATGCCTTAATGCCATTTTCTCTCAAAAAATCTGGATCAAACGTTTCAATAATCAAAGCCCTATAAAGTAATGCAACAGTAAGTAGAGTTATTGTTCCAATTACTCCAATACATTTTAAATTCAATAGATTCACAGATAAAACAGATCCAAACAATAAATCTAATAAATCCATATTAGGACCATGCAATGACATTAATATCACTCCAAGCGCTAAAGATCCAAGATAAAATCCAGAAAAACTAGCATCTTTTTGCAACAATGTTTTTTCACTAATCCAATTAGACAATATCGCAACAACTAAACCAGAAACAAATCCTCCTATACTCATTATAACAAATGACATACCCGAAAAAAAATATGCTATAGCCACTCCTGGTAATATAGAATGAGACAATACATCTCCCACTAGACTCATACGTTTTAACATTAAGAAATTACCAATTGGCGTCATACTAATAGATAATACACAACAAGCAACTATAGCTCTACGCATATAACCGCAGTTAATAAAAGGATCAAACAACATATAAATAGTCATATTTTTTACCAAAATAAATATAATATATATTAATAATTTCACATATAAAATAATATGACATCACACAAAATTAAACTATCATATTTGTGCAGAAGGATTCCAAATACTACAAGAATGAGTTAGTGATAATATATTAGGAAAATATTCAGTGACTAATTCGTCATTATGCAACGCAGCAATCACAGTACAACCTTGCCTACAAAGCAGATTTACAGAACGTATCATTATTTTACAAGTATTTGTATCAACACCTTGAAACGGTTCATCAAGTAAAATTAATGATGCCTGTTGCGTTAATATTCTAGCAAATAACATACGTTGAACCTGTCCACCTGATAAGTTCTCTATATATTGATTTAATAAATCCAATAATTTTACTTGTTCTAAAGAACGCCAAATTAAAATTTTTTGACGTCGATTTAGTCTTTTTAACAAATTTATTCTAGGCCAACAACCCATAGATACTACATCAAAAACAGTTAGTGGAAAATGATAGTCTATAGTTTTATCCTGAGGTAAATAACTTATACGAGGTTTACCTCTTTTTCCAAATTCTAATGTACCAGATATTGGGGGTAATAATCCGGCTAATGTTTTTAATAAAGTAGATTTTCCTATTCCGTTAGGTCCTACAATAGCAATCATACTGCCATACTTAATACGGCCGCTCACAGATGGACTAACATTACGACCATAGTAACCTGCTATTACATTATATAATGTCATCATGTAGTTACATTGTATTGTTATGGTAACAAGGCAGACCAAAGAATAGCAGCCCATAAACATATCAATATCAATAATGCCATAAGCATGCGAGCTAATCCTGAAGCAATAAACAATTTCATACCAATAGATAAACGTTGTTTAGAACAAAACGATGACATGCAACTCTCTTTGAGAAATTAGAGTTATGTTATAACATAACATTTATTAAAAACCTTTAATCTAATCTTAATTCCTTCAATCACAATTACACTGCCCCTCCTATCCGCTTAATTAAGCCTCACAAAACTTTCAATTATAACCCTTTCTAATGCTTATTAGCATCCATCCTAAATCCTCTAAGTATAACTATTACATACAAACATGTTAATTTTAAAAAATAAACTACATCTATTCAGGATTATAAAATACATTTAGTTCACTTTAACGTAATAATTATAAATTTCAAAGCAAAAATTTAAAATATGTAGATGTTTTTATATTTTTCTATTGTAATAACTCTTATGCAGACACTGCCGAAGGCCGGGGTCGAACCGGCATACTATAAAAGTGATTGATTTTGAGTCAATTGCGTCTACCTATTTCGCCACTTCGGCAAATAAACAAATACACTTAAAAAACATTTTCTAAATCAAAATTTAATAATTAAGCTTTATATATATTCATAAAGTTTAATCTTAGCACATAAAAATTGATTTATTCATATTCACTAAACTTAATTATTGAAATTATAAAATCATATTCTTATTTTAACACCATTCATAGCAATAAATATATCATACATTTTTATTTCTCTCAACTACACCTATCACTTATAGCTCTTGTTTTATATAAAATTATAAATATCATATTTATCTCTGATACACTTATTACTGACAAGAATATTATAATTGATTACATTAATATATTTTACTCTTGCATATTTATACATTATAATACCTGGTAAATAAATATTATATGAAATTTTATTATATGAACAATTTTGATTTTAATTTATTAATAGTTCTCAATGCGTTACTAGAAGATAATAGCGTAAACTTAGCAGCAAAAAAACTAAATGTCACTGCTCCAGCCATTAGTAAATCCCTAAATAAAATACGTGTTCTATTTAATGATCAAATTTTAGTTCGTAGTGGGACTAAATTAATTCCAACACCTAAAGCAATGTCTCTGAAAGAAAATATTAAAGAATTAGTTAATCGTATTGAATCAGTATTCAATAGTAACATAGCATTTGAACCTAAAAGTACTACTCTATCATTTACTATTGCATCAAATTATGCTATTTTTTTTGTTCTTAATACTATCTTATTCCAAGAGATTCAAAATAATGCTCCCAACATATTTATCAATTTAGTAAATGATTCAGATTATGATGATGATTTTTTACGTAATCACACCATAGACTTATACATAGGAGAAATACGTTCTCTTAATCCTGAAATAACTATTAGAACTATCTATGTATCCCAATGTTGTTTAATATGCCGGAATCACCATCCTATTTTATCCGAAAATAAAAATATGGATAATTTATTAAAATATCAATTTATTCAAACTAAAAATGAATACTTAACCAGATCTGACGATCATAACAAATATTTTTGGTCAGAACGTAATCTAATTGGTATTACTCCTGAATATATTACCACTGTAAATGCTGTCATTCATTCGGACGCGTTGGCTATAATCCCAGAATTTGTATTGACAGTTGCGCAAAAATTAAACATACCAATAACATATTTTCATTCTGATTTTAACTTAGGAAAAAGAAACATCATTCAAGCGTGGCATTCTAAACATAATCATTCTCCTGCTCATAAATGGTTACGAGAATTTACCAAAACCATGCTTTTAACTAAAATAAAATAAATATGAAAATTTTTAAAAATTTCTAATATAATATATTTATGAATATATCCATATGATAATTATACTAATTACCAAAAATATTATGCTAGGCAATATTACTCCAACTATTGGATAAATACTGTACATTATACCTAATGTTCCAAATATTTGATTTAAAATATAGAACAAAAATCCCACTATACTTCCTATAAACAATCTAAATCCTATTTTTTTTTTATGCAATGGACCGAAAGTACATGCCAATGCCATTATGGTCATAGCTGATCCAGATATAGGAGATAATACCTTATTCCAAAAAATCATCTGATAATACTTAGAGCTTTGACCAACCTCATTAAAATATTTAACACAATGATACAATTTAGAGATAGATAAAACATTTGGATGAGTAATCATCATCGATAATTTATATGGAGTTAATGCCGCATGCCATTCGGCATGTAGTATTTTTTTATTAGTAACACACATTTCACTAGAAACGTCCAATTCATTCATATCAATTAAATGCCATACTTTATTAATAAATACCGCTCGATTAATATAAAGTATCTTTTTTAATTTTTTTTTTCATCGAAATTATACAATTTTACCCCTAATAACTCGCTGCATGAAACCACACGTTCAACATAAACGAAATCATTGTTATCTATAAACCACAGATTTTTAAACTTTTCAGACAGCAAATAAACGCCATATTGTGATTTATCACGATACGTGTGTATTATTTTTTCACTATTCGGCACTACCCATTCATTAGAAATTATACTACATAGTAGCACGGGAACAGAAGCTTTTATAACTGACAAGGCAATTTGTAATCTACTAAATCCAGAAACCTGCATCGCTATAAATTCATTATGGATCTCAAGTATACTTAAACCCAAAAGACCACCTAATAAAGTAGCTATAGGAAAAAATAATTCAAAATCTTTTGGTAAACTTAACACAATATAAGTAATAATTTCAAAAATAGAATAATTTCCTTCTTCTATTTTACGTAGTTCATCAACTAATCTAATTATACTAGATAAAGATATCAATACTAAAAACACCACTATTGTGCTTGATATAATTACTTTTCTAATATAATGATTCAAAATATTATACATATGAACTATATTGTTATTTACTTACGATGAAGTACTATTAAAGCTAATTTTTTCATACAAGAAGTATCCCATGCATTCAATAATAAAGCTATTAATAAATAAATGCTATTAATAACCCACATCCATACTATAGGATTTGTTTTCTCTAAAATAATATGAGAACGTAACAAAGTATGCAAAACAAAAAAAATAGTATACAAAAAAATTGTTAATAAAAAATTTGATAAATAGTTATACGAAATAGTAATAGTTAATAACGTTGTAATTATTGGCATAATAAAAATAGATATTAACAAAGTTAAACGCCAGTGCAACTCCACACGCGCTTCTGGTGCCATAGAACACCATAGTTGGTGTATAGACATATGATCAATAATAGTCTGGTTTTTTTTTAACAATGTTTTAAACGTATTATTGATCGACATTTCGTACTTAGAAAAATCAGTTATAAATACATTTTTATACAATTCACATTTATTATAAATTTCGTAATACGTACCTTTTTCTAAAATGATTAATCGGGAACCATCGGGATTTTGATCAACATTACCTTGTTCTGACGTAACAATTGTAAACATACCGTTATCTTTATTTTGATTCATTTTTACTAAAAAAACATGTTTTAATTTTTTTTCCTGAATACTATCCGCAAATAAAGTTAAATATTTATCAGATAATGATTGAAATTTCTTTTCTGACAAAATGGTTAGATTAATGTTTTCTTTGATTTCATGCAATAATTTACTTTGATAACTCGAACAATAAGGAGATAACCATCCTATATTGATCATAGCAAATGTCACAACAATTCCACTAAATAAAAATATACTCCTTATAAGAATGTATTTGTCTACAGCACAAGAATACATAGCTATAATTTCGTTATAAATATGTAAGCGATAAAAAGTTACTAGTACGCTTAAAAACACACTAAAAGGAATAAGTAATTTTCCTGCTTCTGGTATATTCAGACCAAGACAC
This sequence comes from Candidatus Blochmannia sp. SNP, assembly GCF_036549215.1. Classification (NCBI taxonomy): domain Bacteria; kingdom Pseudomonadati; phylum Pseudomonadota; class Gammaproteobacteria; order Enterobacterales; family Enterobacteriaceae; genus Candidatus Blochmanniella; species Candidatus Blochmannia sp. SNP. The sequence continues at coordinate 93,663 of NZ_CP144371.1, forward strand.
AAGAAAACTAAACATATTGAAATATTACCATCTATTATCAACCCTAACATTTTAATCAATTTTTGACAAAAACAAACTAAAAACAATATTATTAAAATAATTAATTGATTTCTAAATATTTCTTTTAATATATACTTCGTAAATATCATTGCTTTACCTAAAAAACTTGTTTTCATATCAAAAATCAGTATCGTAACAATAATAAAATTACAATATTAAAATAATGCATACTTAATTTATTTGTAACGCAAAAAAATTATTAATGATAAAATATAAGTTCAGATCATATCAACAATGTACCTCATTGTTACATATAATATATAATTGCGCATATTGTGATTAATTTATTTCAACATGTTATTTAGCATGCTTATATAGGAAAATTTATGATAAAATTTAGGGTAACTGATAGTCATCTAGAATCATATCCTGATAGTTGTATGATTACTGGTATATTTGAAGAATCACATTTATTTCCTTCAACAAAAAAGATTGATACCATAAGTAGGGGATACATCAGCTCATTATTACATCGTGGAGCATTTCAAGGAAAAATGGAGCAAACACTCTTGTTATATGATATTCCTCAGTTATATAATAGACAAATTTTATTAATTGGTTGTGGTAAAAAAGATAATTTTGATAAATATTGTTATAGAAAATTAATTCGTAAAATAATACTTTTATGTAAAGAAATCCCCATAATTAAAATACTGTTTTTTTTAAGTGAATTAAATATCAAAGGATATGACAATTATTGGAAAATAAGACAAACAATAGAAATTGTTGAAGAAGAATTATATGTATTTAATAGATTTAAAAACAATAAGAGTACATTGAATCAATCACTGCAAGAAATAATTTTACATATACCTAATACAAACGAACTTACATGTTGTAAACAATCTATTCAAGATGGATTATCGATTGTTCATGGAATAAAAATAGCCAAAGATTTAGGAAATATGCCTCCTAATTTCTGCACCCCTGACTATCTCATTGACCAAGTTAATAAATTATCCAGTTATGATAATATCACAATAAATATAATTGATGCTTTAGAAATGAAAAAATTAGGTATGAATGCTTATTTAGCAGTAGGGCTAGGCTCCAATTATACTCCTAAAATGCCTATAATTAGATATGAAGGACATCCTGAAGGATCTAATGTTCCTCCTGTTGTATTTATAGGAAAAGGATTAACTTTTGATTCTGGTGGTATTTCTATTAAAGAATCAAACAAAATGGATGAAATGAAATATGATATGTGTGGAGCTGCTGCAGTATATGCAGTTATGTGTATAGCTGTAGAACTTAATTTACCACTAAATATTATTGGGATACTTGCTATTGCTGAAAACATGATAAGTCATACTTCTTTCCGTCCAGGTGATATCTTAACTACTTTATCAGGACAAACAGTAGAAGTATTAAATACCGATGCTGAAGGTCGTTTAGTATTATGTGATGCATTAACATACGCAGAGCGGTATAAACCTGATGTTGTAATCGATGTAGCCACATTAACTGGAGCTTGTGTCGTTGCATTAGGGCATCATTTTAGCGGTTTAATGTCTAATAATGAAGATTTAACCAATGATTTAATTGTAGCCTCAAAACAATCTAAAGATTACATTTGGAGATTACCACTAAATGATATATTCCAAAAACAATTAAGATCTACATGCGCAGATATGACAAATGTTGGAGGTAAATCTGGAGGCGCTATTACAGCTGCTTGTTTTCTTCAAAAATTTACGCATAAATACCATTGGGCACATTTAGATATCGCTGGAACAGCATGGATATCTAATTATCATGACAAAAGCGCTACGGGGCGCCCCGTAGCGCTTTTGTCACAATATTTAATTAATAAATCATATTCCCATATAAAAAAATAAATAAAGACTATCCTAATTATAAAACTTAATAGAAAATTTATGATATATGAAGCATGGCACTTTTTATTTAATACCTCAAAAAATTAAGCAAAAAACTGAACTCAGTTATATAGAAAAATTTGTTTGTAATTTAATCAGTACACAATGGAGATCTGGAAAAAGTATCCTAGTAGCCTGTGAAAATGAACACCAAGCGATAAAAATAGATGAAATGTTGTGGACATTTGATCAAAGTACATTTTTACCACATAATTTATTTGGAAAAACTATTCATGATACTCCAATAATTATATACTGGGATCGATGCTGTTATGATAACAATCCAAGAGATCTATTAATTAATCTTATGAAACAAAATATGGATTTCTTTTTTAATTTTAATGAAATAATAGATTTTGTACCCATAACTGACATTTTAAAAAAATGGGCAAGATATAGATACCAATCTTATAAAAAAAATGGATTTGAACTAAATGTTATTAATACCCCAATTTCATGAGTAAACATATCGTGGAAAAAACATATAATCCTAAAAATATAGAAGAACCAATTTATAAATTTTGGGAACAAGGAGGTTACTTTGATCCCCATGGAGACACATCCCATAAAAGTTATTGTATTATGATGCCTCCTCCTAATATTACAGGGCAATTACATCTTGGTCACGCATTTCAACAAATCATTATGGACGTTTTAGTACGTTATCAAAGAATGGAAGGGAAAAATACTTTATGGCAAACGGGTACAGATCATGCTGGTATCGCTACACAAATTCTGGTAGAAAATAAAATTTATAATGATACAGGAAAAACTAGACATAACTACACACGCGATGATTTAATAAAAAAAATTTGGACATGGCAGAAACAATCTGAAAAATTTATTACTTACCAAATGAAACGATTAGGAAATTCTGTAAATTGGAAACGAAAATGTTTCACTATGGATACAGAAATGTCTTATGCAGTAAAAGAAGCTTTTATTCGTTTATATCAAGATGATTTAATTTATAGAGGAAAAAGACTAGTAAATTGGGATTGCACATTACAAAGTGCAATTTCTGATCTAGAAGTTATAAATAAATCAATAAAAGGATCCATGTGGTATCTATGCTATAAGTTAGATAACTCTACTATTGTTAGAGATCATTCTACCACCGACCCACACCATTTAATCGTCGCAACAACACGTCCAGAAACTATATTAGGAGATGCTGCTGTTGCAATACATCCAGAAGATTCTCGTTATAAAAATTTGATTGGAAAATACGTAATCACACCAATAACTAACAAACGTATTCCTATAATTTTTGATGAACATGTAGATATGTTTAAAGGAACTGGTTGTGTTAAAATAACCCCTGCTCATGATTTCAATGACTATATAATAGGGAAACGGCATAAATTACCCATGATAAAAATTTTTTCACTTAATGGGAAAATTCTTAAACACCCAGAAATATTTGATAGTTATGGGAAACCTAATGATCAATTATGCTACAATATCCCTCAAATATTTCATAATCTTAACAGTTATCATGCACGGAAAAAAATAATTTCCGAATGCACCAAACTTAACTTATTATATGACATAAAACCCTATGATTCAATAATTCCATATAGCGATCGTACTGGAACTATAATTGAACCTATGTTAACTGATCAATGGTACATACGTGCTACAATTTTAGCTCAACAAGCAGTAAATGCAGTTAAATTAGATATAATTAATTTTGTTCCAAAACAATATAAAAATATGTATTTTAGTTGGATGAATAATATACAAGATTGGTGTATTTCTCGGCAAATATGGTGGGGGCACGGAATTCCTGCTTGGTATGATGATGCTCATCATAAAATATATGTAGGACATTGTGAAAAAGATATCAGAATAAAAAATCAATTAGATAATGATATAATATTACGTAAAGATAATGATGTATTAGATACATGGTTTTCTTCAAGTCTATGGACGTTTTCTAGTTTGGGTTGGCCCAAGGATACTAATTTATTAAATGTTTTTCATCCCACTAACATTATAGTAAGTGGATTTGATATCATATTTTTTTGGATTGCACGAATGATTATGTTAACCATGCATTTCATAAAAGATAATAGTGGAGTATCTCAAATTCCATTTAAAACCGCATACATTACTGGTCTTATACGTGACGAGGCCGGTCAAAAAATGTCTAAATCTAAAGGTAACATCATTGATCCAATAGATATAATAGATGGAATTTCTATAGAGAATTTATTAAAAAAACGTACGAAAGACATGCTTCAGCCACAATTGGCAGATCAAATTATAAAATGTACTAAAAAACAATTTCCTAACGGAATTCAATCTCATGGAACTGATGCTTTAAGATTTACTTTGGTAGCGCTAGCATCATCTGGACGAGATATACACTGGGATATGAAACGACTAACAGGTTATCGTAATTTTTGTAATAAATTATGGCATGCTAGTCGATTTGTTATAATACATACTAAAAATAAAGATTGCAGTATATCTTCCGCTACAGAAAAATTGTTTTCCTTAGCAGATCGTTGGATTATTACAAAGTTTAATCAAACAGTGCAGAATTTTCATAAAAATTTAGAAATTTATCGTTTCGATAAAATAGCAAATATTTTGCACGAATTTATTTGGCATCAATTTTGTGATTGGTATATAGAATTAACTAAATCAACACTCTATCACGGGAATACACTGGAACTACGAGGCACGCGCTATACATTAATTACATTACTAGAATCATTATTACGCTTAGCACATCCGATTATTCCTTTTATTACAGAAAAAATTTGGCAAGAAGTTAAAGTAATTACTGGAAATAATGGCAAAACTATTATGTTACAGCCATTTCCAAAATATAATGCATCCATAATTGACAATAAATCTATTATAGATTTTGAATGGATAAAACACACTATCACAGCGATACGTAATACTAGAACAAATATGAATTTCCCTTATAATACACCCTTACAAGTAGCATTTCAGCATACCTCACCAGAGGCTAAAAAGCGAATTTTAAATAATTATAATATTTTATGCAATATTGCTCACTTAAAAAGCATTGATTTCATCTCAAAACATGAAACATATCCATCAAAATCTATTACTATATCTTTAGATTCAACAGAGTTATTAATACGTACACCAAAAGAATTCAATAAAGATATTAAAATAAACCGAATAAATAAAGAATTAGAATCAATAAATCATAAAATTGAAATGATACAAAAAATACTAAATAACAATGATTTCATAAATCATGCACCAAAATCTGTCATAAAAAATAAACAAGAATTATTAAATTATTATACTAAAATTAAACATAAATTACTCGATCAACATGCTACAATAACAAAGCTGTAGTTAACTCTATATAACAAAATATATATCGAAAATAACTTAAAAAAATAAAGTTTTTACCCGTAAATTAAATGTAAAAAATTAAACAGTAAATTTATCTTCATTATTTTAATTAATTATAAATAACCTTCGTACTTTGTTTTCATTAAAACTAATTTAAAAATCTTTAAGAATTTTTTTTAAATTAAATATTGTTTTTATTTACGTATAAATAATCACTTTATATAGATCAATATTCTAGGTAAATATCACATGAATCAATTATATCAACGATCTTTTTTACGGTTAATGGACTTTACCGCAGATGAAATTAAATTTCTACTGCAATTATCAAGTCATTTAAAACATCAAAAAAATACACAAACTGAAATTCAAAAATTAAACAAAAAAAATATTGTACTCATTTTTGAAAATCATTCAACTAGAACAAGATGTGCCTTTGAAGTAGCAGCATTTGATCAGGGCGCACGCGTAACTTGTCTAACTCCAAATATTAGCCAAATTGGACACAAAGAATCCATTAAAGATACTGCTAAGATTTTGGGACGAATATACCATGGTATTCAATATCGTGGTTATAGCCAAGATATAGTTACTATACTTTCAGAATATTCTGGAGTCCCGGTATGGAATGGTCTAACTATGAAATTTCACCCGACACAATTACTTGCCGATCTCATGACCATGCAAGAACAATTACCACATAAAACATTTCATCAAATGAAGCTAGCTTATGTAGGAGATGCAAAAAATAATATCGGCAATTCTTTATTAGAAGCTGCAGCAATAATGGGTTTTAATTTAAGATTAGTATCACCCAAAATATTTTGGCCCACACAAGAATTATTTCAAAATTGCCAAAATATTGCACAACGTAATAATGGAAATATTATTCTTACTGAAGACATTTCCAATGGAGTAAAAGATGTAGATTTTTTATATACCGATGTGTGGGTATCTATGGGAGAAAATGAAAAAATGTGGGAAAAACGTATTTCTTTATTATCTCCATATCAAGTAAACCATCGTATGATTCAAAATACCAATAATCCAAATATAAAATTTTTACACTGCTTACCGGCATTACATGATACCGAAACCACTATTGGCAAAAAAATAGCAAAAAGATATAATTTAAAAAATGGGTTAGAAGTAACAAATGATATATTTGAATCTTCATATAGTATAGTATTTGATCAAGCTGAAAATCGTTTACATACTGTCAAGGCTCTAATTTTAGCAACGTTACTTCCTGATTCTTGTTTTCTTAATCCAATTTATTAATTACAATAATTTATATATGATAATAAATAATACAATTTGTACTGCTTTATTATAGATATAATAGATGAGTATTAAATTTAAATATTTTATTTTTCACAAACTACAATATTAGGATAGATTACATGCAACAACATAATATTATAATTAATACCAAAAATGCTCCTGATCCCCTTGGTCCCTATACACAAGCTATAGAGATAAACAACATAATATTTGTGTCCGGTCAAATTCCCATATGCCCGGACACAAATATTATGTCTGATAATATTTACGACCAAACCCATCAAGCTTTACTAAATATCAAAAATATTATAGAAACCACTGGACTAAAAATAAATAATATTGTTAAAACCACATTATTTATCATTAATATAAATGATTTACCTAAAATAAATACTAGTTATAAAAATTTTTTTAATACATACTCTTTTTCTAAAAACATAACTTTACCAGCACGCTCCTGTGTAGAGGTTTCCAAGTTACCAAAAGATGCCAAAATAGAAATTGAAGCCATCGCAATGCGTGAATTTTTGTAAATTAACCATAATATCCGTATAAAAAATAGAACACACAATAAACAAATAAATAAAATATAATAATATATTATTATATAAATTTTTTCTTTTAATTATATATATCCCTTCTCTATGTCTTTCATATACATATTTACTGTATTATTAAGTTAAATACACAAGAACTATTACGATAATCTTACACACACTGGAATCTTTTTAAGACAGCACACCACCACCACCACATCTTTTTATAGAAAAAGATCTATAAAGATTACATAATAACAAATAATATATATTATTTGTTATTATGTAACATCTCTGATTCATACAAACGTGCCTGTTCTGTATCATACTGATTTTCCCATTTTGCAATTACCAAAACTGCTAAAGCGTTACCTATCACATTAAGCGCTGTACGACCCATGTCTAACACTCGATCAACTCCTGCTATAAACGCTAATCCTTCTAAAGGAATACCTACGCTACCTAGCGTAGCTAATAACACTACAAAAGACACTCCAGGAACACCAGCAATACCTTTAGAGGTGATCATTAAAGTCAATACTAAAATAATTTCCTGACTTAAAGATAATTCAATGCCATAAAGTTGTGCAATAAAAATAGCAGCAATACTTTGATATAAAGTTGATCCATCTAAATTAAAAGAATAACCAGTAGGTATTACAAAACCAGTAATAGTTGATGGCGCTCCATAAGCTTCCATTTTTTCTATAATACGTGGTAATACAGTTTCTGAGCTAGCAGTAGAAAAAGATAAGATAAGTTCTTCTTTTAAAATACAAATTAATTTCCAAATTCTAAGATTACATATACGCGCCACTATACCCAATACTACTAATGCAAAAAAAACAATAGCACCATAAACTAACAACACAAGCTTAGTAAGCGGTAACAAAGAACTAAAGCCAAAAGTTGCAACTGTAACTGAAATCAAAGCAAAAACCCCAATAGGAGCATAACGCATAACTATATGAGTTACTTCAAACATGGTATCCGCTATAGAATTAAAAATATCCAATAATGGATTCTTAGTTTTATCTGGTAATGTAGCTAACCCAAGCCCGAAAATCACCGAGAAAAAAATAACTGGCAACATATCTCCTCTAGCCATAGAATAAATAATATTCGAAGGAATTAACGATAACATAGTATTTACTAAATTTGACTGTATTTCAGATGTGGTTTGCTCATACATAGAAATATCTGTTTTAGACAATACAGACATATCAATTCCATAACCAGGATGAAGCAAATTAGCCAAAGCTACACCAAGTACTATAGCAACTGTTGTAATAACCTCAAAATAAATAATGGTCTTCAATCCAATACTTCCAAGTTTTCTAGCGTCTCCAATACCAGCTATTCCAACCACTAATGTAGCCATTACAATAGGAACTACAATCATTTTTATCATACGAATAAAAATTTCTCCAGCTGGAGATAGGAATGTAGTGATCATCCAATCTTTCAATTCTATTTGATTATGTAATACGATCCCTAAAATAATACCCAAGTTTAAAGCAAAAAAAATTTTCCAAGCAAGGGTAATTTTAAAATTTTTTATCATCATAGTTACCCCTTAATTAAAATGAGTTATTTTTATTATGCATCCAATCAATTTGGAAACAATCACACTAAATTAATTTAGATAATAATTATTTAAAAATACTTGTTAAAATAACAAATATACGCCAAAACTTTTTTTCAATAAAACTCATAAATTATTTTACATAGTAAATTTCTGAATCTCTTTATTCAAAACAACACATATGCATAAATTATTTATTCAAACATATTGCCATGAAAAAATAAAAACTCAACGCAACATCTCTTTATGTGCATTGAGTAATTATATAAACTTAACACCTACAATTACATATTAACTATTTATTGATCTAAATAACCATATATTACAATACAATTATAAGCACCAACACTTTATAATTTCATAAAACATAAGAAATAGTTGACAATCATAAGTCATCCTACAAAAGATCATATTATTTATTGCTTATTAAGTCAACAACTACATGATTAAATATCATTGATATTAGATTTATTGCATTTAATTTAAAACATACTGCACACTAACACATAACATATTTTATACTTATAATATATAAGTTATAATACATATATAAATTAAACACGTTCTATTCTATTAGATTCTAATTCTAGAATATAATAGAATATTACGGTATAAATTATTATAAATTGATGCTTTCTAAATTCTTTAAAAATTTTTCAGTATCAATTATATATAATTTTATATAAAACTCATAAATTAAACTCTATAAAAATAAATTGATATTTAAAATCTATAAAAATTCATAATAACCTAATATTATTCATGTTCCGCTAATAAAGCTTCTAAGAAATCTAAATCACATAATAGTTTCGTTAATGTTTCGTTGCTAATTTTTTGTTGTGCACGTAAATGATAATATTCTCCTCGTTCAGCACGTAATGCATTTAATCTCATTCTCCTCTCTAAGTCTTCAGTTAACATGGCATGTGCATCATTGTTGCCATCTATACGACGACGTAAATTACCTATAACACGCGCGCTTACTTCATTAATCATTTGGCTATCAATATTTTCTTCTTGACTGTGTATTAAACGCTCTTCCAATTTATATAAGCTTTCAATAGCCACTTCTGCTGCTATCGCTCGCGCCATACGCTCTTCTTTTCGTTGTAATAATTTATCAGATACTATAATTCCCCGTAATAACCATGGAAGAACAATTACACCACATAATAAAGAAAACAAAATAACGCCAGTAGCAATGAAAACCAATTGATAACGAAGCGGAAAAACTGAACCATCCCTTAAGAACAGGGGTATTGAAAGTACTCCTGCCAACGTGATAGCGCCTCTCACTCCAGCAAAAGAAGCAATTAAAATTTCTCGTATACTATATTCACTAAACACCATTGGACGTTTAGTCATACAATATAAACTTATATGTTTCATTAACCATAGCCATCCAAATCTAAGTATCATTAATGCAGCATAAATAAAAATTACGTATAAAAATAACATCCATGTTTTAATAGTCGGATCCATTGCTGCTTGTGAAATGGAAGTTGATAAAATATCTGGTAATTGTAATCCAAGCATAATAAACACCATGCCATTAAACACAAACTCTAACATTGTCCAAACACTATTTCCTCGTAAACGCATAGCTAACGGTGCATTTCGAATAATTCCAGATTGACCAATAGTCATGCCTGAAGCAACTGACGATAATATTCCAGATACTCCAATATGCTCAGCAATTAAATATACAGCAAAAGGTAACAATAAAAGAAATATCGTTTGAGTAGCAGGATCTCCGCCACTCCAACGAGTGATAAATCTTAATGATTTGCTGTATCCCCAAGTAATAGTCATACCTGCTAATAAACCACCCATGGATACTTTGATAAATTCTATAGAAGCCCCGCTCACACTAAAAACCATAGTGCCCATAGCTACTGAAATAGCAAATTTAAGAGAGACTAAACCTGATGCATCATTCATCAAAGCCTCTCCTTGAAGAATATCCATAAGTTTTTTAGGAATACGTCCTTCTCCTACAATGCCTGAAAGTGCCACTGCATCAGTTGGAGATAAAACTGCCGCCAACGCCAATGCTGCTACCAAGGGCATTTCTGGTATCATCCAATGAATTAAATATCCGATACCAACTACAGTAATGATAACCAAAATTAACGCTAACAGAACAATTTCTCCCCCATGCCGTAAAAATTCACGCATAGGAGTCTTCCAACCATCTGAAAATAATAATGGAGGGATAAAAAGCAATAAAAATAACTCAGGATTAAAATCTACATGTAATCCAAATTTAGGCCAAGCTAATAAAGCGCCTAATACAATTTGCATTAAGGGCAATGGCATTTGAAATGGCAAAATCCGCGTTATCACCCCTGAAATGGAGACAGCTAAAGTAAGAATAAGAATCGTAAAAAAAATCTCCATACTTTAAATCTCAACTGTATCCAAAAAAAATAAGTATTATACCTATAGACATTAGATTATCTTTTACATTTATTTCATATTCTGTATGGATATAGCAAACTTATAATTTATAAAACAGGCAATGATATATAATTAATTTTGATTATACGCCATTTATTAACAACGATATATTTTTATATCTACTCTAACAAGTATATACTTTCATACTTTATTATTTAAATGTGCATTACTTCAATAATCTTTATGATACTGAATAACGCTTAACATAAGCTATGTTAATTAACTTTGAATTAAGAATATATATAATTTTAATTTTATAATTTAAATGATATAACAAAGATGTGAAAATATAATTAGTACATTAAAATAAACATAACGCAATTCATATATATTATGTCTATAAATTTATAAATTTAATTCAATAATAATTAAAAATTAAATATATACACATCATCTATCATGGAAAATGATGATACAAAACAAATCTTAATGTATATTTAAAATTTTTCTAAAAAGGAATATCCGATTCATCAAAGTTAATATTAGATACCTCATCGTTGTTAGATGAAGTTACGCTGTCATTATCTATTTGACCCTGATTATCTGACGATGCACTACTCTCTTCTACATGACGATGACCCAACATTTGCATTGCGCCTCCAATATTAACGACAATTTCAGTAATATATCGATCTTGTCCATTTTGATTTTGCCATTTTCTAGTTTTTAATGATCCTTCGACATATACTTGAGAACCTTTATGAAGATATTCTGATGCAATCTCTGCTAATTTTCCAAATAATACTACACGATGCCATTCAGTTCTTTCTTTAAATTCATTAGTTTGTTTATCTTTCCAAGATTCAGTGGTAGCCACAGAAATATTAGTCACTATATTACCATTAGACATATAACGAGTTTCTGGATCTTGACCAAGGTAACCAATCAAAATAACTTTATTAATCCCTCTATTAGCCACAGTTCCTCCAATAATTACCATACGATAAAATCATATGGTAATTTCAATATGATTTAAAAGTTTAAATATCTTATCGGATAGTTAACTATATAATTGATCATTATAGTCACTCAACCATAAAATCGATATTATTAACTAATATGTTTATAAAAATATTTATGTCCCAGCATATGATTCAAATATTATATTAATTTTCTTTATATAAAAGAAAAATATATTGAAAGAATAATTTTTTTGTTTATTTAATTTATTTAATAAACAATTTAAACCAAATGCAGACTTATATATAATAGTAAACTCTGAAGTGATAACTTATTGTAATTTCATTATTCTTCTAGTGATATAACACACTTTTTAAAATAACATATGTAAATTATACTATAACCTTTATAAAAGAAACACTAGGGTAACATTATACACATATAAATTATTGTCAAAATAATATCTATTATACAACTGACATAACTAATAACGTATCAATAACGAGCAGGATCAATATAATTATCAAATCGAGACCATTGTCCATTAAAAATCAATCGTATGGTACCAACAGGCCCATTACGTTGTTTCCCCAGAATAATTTCAGCAATACCTTTCATATCACTATTTTCATGATACACTTCATCACGATAAATAAATAAAATAAGATCAGCATCCTGTTCAATCGCTCCAGATTCACGAAGGTCCGAATTAATAGGATGTTTGTCAACACGTTGTTCTAAACCTCTATTTAATTGAGATATTGCTATAACTGGTACTTTTAATTCTTTAGCCAAAGCTTTTAATGATCGAGAAATTTCTGAAATCTCTAAAGTTCGATTATTAGATAAAGATGGAACCCTCATTAATTGTAAATAATCAATCATAATCAAACTTAAACCATCATGTTCACGACATAACCTACGAGCACGTCCACGTAACTCAGCAGGTGTTAGATATGAAGAATCATCAATATATATATTACGTTTCTCTAAAAGTAGCTTCATAGCACTAGTAATTCTTTCTCGATCTTCATGATTAAGCCGTCCTGTACGAATACGTACTTGGTCCACTCGAGACAATGAAGCTAACATACGTATCATAATTTGATTACCAGGCATTTCTAAACTAAATATCAATACTGGTTTTGTTTCAGTCATTGCTGCATGTTCACATAAATTCATAGCAAAAGCAGTTTTTCCCATAGAAGGACGAGCAGCTATAATAATAAGATCAGATTTTTGTAAACCATCAGTTTTTTTATCAAGATCCTTATACCCACTGGGTATGCCTGTAACACCATATTTTGGCCTATTACATACCTGCTCAATATGAGCCACTGTGTTTTCTAAAACATGATCTATTCCTTTTGGATTAAGATTATGATTACTTTTACTGCGTGAAATTTGAAAAACAAGGGACTCAGCCAAATCTAATAATTCATCACTGCTTCGTCCTTGAGGATTATATCCAGCATCAGCAATTTTATTTGCTATGGCAATCATTGCTCGTATTACTGAACGCTCACGTACTATATCAGCATACGCAACTACATTAGAAGTACTAGGAACATTTTTTGATAATTCTGCTAAATATGCAAATCCTCCTACTGATTCCAATTTTCCTTGAATTTCCAAAGATTCTGCTAGCGTTATTAAATCAATAGGTTTATTTGTTTCTAACAAACGCTTCATTTCGTTAAAAATAATTCGATGAGCATAATTAAAAAAATCATCAGTATCTACTTGTATTGATATATGCTCCCATTGAGTGTTGTCTAACATTAGACCACCTAATACTGATTGTTCAGCTTCCAACGAATATGGTGGTATTTTTATATTATTTACTTGTTGATCATGAGCAATATGCATTGTATTAATATTTTTTCCCGTATAAACTTACCATCTTCCTCAAGAATAAATATTCGAAATACTTAAATATCAAGCATCATACTTTTATTATAATATTATTTAAAATGACCACAGTAATTATACTAATTGACATCATAATCACACTATATATGAAGATATCATAATACACACATACATTAAGTTACTTGAGCTATTGTAAATAAAATTATAAAAACATGCTTTCATATTAATCCATTTTAGTATTTTTACTAACACAACTATCAAATACTGTACAGTATCAGTAATTGATTACTAATATTAAAAATATATAGAGCATTCTATTATAGGTAGAAAAATAAAATAAAGTTGTTTATATATGATTATTCTTCAATTATTTTCAATATTCATTTGTTAAATATTGTATACATAATTACTATGCAAGAATCTAATCAATTAGATAAATCTTAATTTAATATGCTATATAATTACTGCAAAACACCATTTTATTTTTTAAATATATCTTATTTGTACCTCCTATTCTAATAGAAATATGCTCCATATAATTAATAACCAAGGAACAGTATGAATACTAATGTCCAAAAAACTTTAACTCAAATTAAAAAATTATGCGAACAACGATGTGTACGTTTAACACCGCAACGATTAGCAGTATTACGATTAATATCTCAATACAACGGAGCTATCAGTGCTTATAATTTACTACATTTACTGCGACAATCGTCGCTCCCCCATGCAAAACCTTCCACTATTTATCGAGCTCTAAACTTTTTGTTAGAACAAGGATTTATTCATCGTATTGAATCTACTAACAGTTTTATGCTATGTCATTATTTTTTTGAGCTATCACATAATTTTGCTTTTTTTATTTGCAATAGCTGTAAACAAGTTACCGAACAAACAACAAAGGGTATTGAAGAAATTTTGCAAAACATGGCCAAAATTACAGGATTCACTATGTTTAACAACGTTATTGAAGCACATGGACTATGTACAAAGTGTATTAATATTCAATTACATTCATATCTTAGATCCTAATTGTTAACACACGATTCATATAATAAAATATTTTTTTATAAAATATACGGAGATACATATAAATATAAGCAATAACAAAAATTGATCTGACTTTGAATTTATAATCTAATCACATTTTGTGATTAGATTATAAAAGTTAACTAAAGGCTATAAATAAATAAACACATTCCATATGTTATCAACAGTAATGATGAATATTCCTTTAAATTAGTACAAATTTAAAGCAATTCCCATAAATATTAATGCGCCTATATAATTATTACTTAAAAAAGCTTTAAAATATTTCGTTCGTCTTTTTTTATTAATTAAAATTTGTTGCCATGCAAATATTATGATGACTCCAAATAGTGAAAAAAAATAAAATAATATAGTAAATTGTTCCTTCCACCCGATAATGCTCAATATAAATACAACAATAAACTGAAATATTCCTATGATAAATTTATCCATGTTTCCAAATAATACAGCGGACGATTTTACACCAATATATTTATCATCTTCTCTGTCTATCATAGCATATTGCGTATCATATACTATTGTCCATATAGTATTCATTACAAATAATAACCACGCGGTACTACTTATAGGATGATTAATTGCAGTAAAAGCCATTAAAATAGGCCAACTAAATAATAATCCTAACATTAGTTGGGGGAAATAAGTATATCTCTTAAGATAAGGATATACTCCAGATAATATGAGCGCTACTACAGATAAAAATATAGTGATTAAATTAAGGATTAAAACCAGTGCTAATGCAATAATGAGTAATATTAATAATACCGTTAATGCTTCCTTTTTTGTAATTGCTCCAGATGACAAAGGACGCGTTCTAGTACGTCGGACACGCCTGTCGATATCATAATCAACATAATCATTGATTATACAACCTGCAGAACGCATACATAATACACCAGTAACAAATACTATCAAAATAACATGGTCGTCAGGCATACCTCTATTCGATAACCATAACCCCCATAAAGTAGGCCAAAGCAATAGAAAAAATCCAATAGGTTGATTAATACGCATCAACTGTGCTAAATTGTAGCACTTTTTAATAAAAAATAGCCTATTTGACATAAAATTAGTAAATAATATAATTATTATCTGTACCTATAACACTATCAAGAACTGGTATCTTTACAACAGTGTGCGTAAATGATATGAAAGACACTCATTTTTCTTATATTTAATGGATAATTACATACTACTATGTATATCCATTGTAATTTATTACACCAATAAATATCATGTTACATACAATAGGAAACTGATATGAAACTTTTTATAAAAGAATGATCATATGACAACACAATATATCATTGAATATATGATCACTATAAAAAATATATTTTTTTTTTCTACATAGATTCTCATAGATAATACGAATTTTATCATTTTAATAATGGCGTATTTTCTTATGTCACATTTTCTCTTCAACTTAGAAATACATATCAGAATTATGTTGATTCTTGCATTAATTCTTGTATTTATTTATGAAGCTATTAATGGTTTTCATGATACTGCTAATTCTGTAGTCACCGTAATTTATACTTGCGCATTACGTTCTCATAGCGCGGTATTAATGTCAGGAATATTTAATTTTTTAGGAGTAATATTAAGTGGTTTAAGTGTTGCATATACAATTATTCATTTACTTCCTACATATTTCTTTACAAATACTAATCCCAACCATATTCTAGCTATGATTTTTTCTATGTTATTTGCGGCAATACTATGGAATCTTGGAACATGGTACTTCAGATTACCTACTTCCAGTTCTCACACTTTGATTGGTACGTTAATCGGAATTGGAGTAGTTCATGCAATCATTACACATTGCCCAATGATGCAAGGATTGAATATTCCGCAACTAATTAACATTTTTTTATCATTAATAATATCACCGATAATAGGTTTAACATTAGCTAGAATAATGATGCTGATACTATGTCGATATTGGAATAATGAAAAAAAACACAAAGATATTCATATAACCCCAACTCAACAAACACAAGAATATGGAAGACCTCAACCCTCATTATGGACTCGCGTTGTACTAATTTTATCTGCAGCTGGAGTCAGTTTTTCTCATGGAGCAAATGATGGACAGAAAGGGATTGGTCTGATTATGCTACTTCTAATAGGAGTAGCTCCAGCAAGTTTTATGCTTAATATGAATGCTAGTAGTCATGATATTTCACGTACTCGAAATGCAGTCAACAATTTTTACGAATATTATAGTCAACACTACAACAATTTTAAAACTATCATCCCATCAGAAATAACATCCATACCCATGTCGATAGCATTAAATCAATTAAAAGTTATTGTTCCTTCCATCACAAATTCTACACAAATTTTTATAAAAAACAATAACATAACATATTTTAATCAATGCCTATCTTCTCCAGACACAGAGATGCAAGTAAAAAAATTTTTATATGATTTATCATTAACCCTTACTATTATTCATAACGCTGCATTATTACTTGAAAATTTAGACAATTATGCACAACTAAATATAGAACAACGTTCTCAAATGAGGCAATTACTGATCTATATAGTAGATATTTTAGATCAAATAGTAGCGCTTCCAGAAACCTCTCATAATAATAAAAATTTTCTTAATCATTTAAAAGAACATTTACTAAATACAGTTGAATATGCCCCTACTTGGATCATTTTAGCTGTTGCACTATCATTATCTTTAGGTACAATAATTGGCTGGAAACGAGTTGCCATCACTATTGGTGAAAAAATAGGAAAAAAGGAAATGACTTATGCGCAAGGTCTATCAGCGCAACTGACTACTGCTATATCTATAGGAACAGCTAGTTATGCTGGAATGCCAGTTTCTACTACTCATGTATTGTCTTCGTCTATCACAGGAAGCATGCTAATGCGTGGCTGGGGAGTACAAAAGAAAACAATAAAAAACATATTAATAACTTGGTCATTAACCTTACCTGTATCTATTATATTAAGTGGAAGTTTCTATTGGGTTACATTAAAATTATTACATAAATACATTCAAATATAAATCATATAGATATGATAAAATTTTTTAACAATAATCTTTTATCTAGTTCTATTGTATTAGAAAACAAAAATTTTTTTAATTTTAATAATATGTTTTTAAAATTAGAAAAATTTTTATAATTGTTTTATATAAAATATTATTATTTTAAATTTAATTGATATTCTTATTCATATACGATATTCTAACCTGATATATTAAGCTAATCATTAGAAACTTTTTATAAAACTAAAGTAAATACAACATATATATAATTTATACTTCGCTGACCTTTATCACAAACAATTTAAAACAAATATCTACATCGTCTTGAAAAGATTCTCATATATTATGATTATTAATAATCATGTAATTTATAAACAATTTATTATACTTAATTTACTATACAGTAAATTGAAACCATGCACATTAATAATAAATTATAGCTGTGTCCACAAATGATTATCTGTAGATACAGGAACTTCATAGTATCGTAACATAGATTCTAATGTCACTGCGTGTTCACAAAATTCTATAAGACATTGTCTCAAATCAATAATTCCTCCTAATGCAATAATATTATTAAAAAATAATTTTCCTATTTTTGCATTAAGAATACCGGATTTTTTAAAACGACACCAAACGTTAGATGCTAGCATATCTGCCCATAAATAACTATAATATCCTGCCCCATAGCCATCAGAAAAAATATGAATAAAAGAATGAGGGAACCGTTCCCAATTTTTTGGAAAATGATGTGTCGATATTTGTTTTACTACTTCATTAAATACTTTTAATATATTTCCCTGTTCTCCTGGAATATACTCATAGTGTATTCGTAAATCAAACAATCCGTATATTACCTGACGTAAAAGATAAGATGATGATTGATATGTTTTTGTTTTTAGTAAATTGTTTATTATACAATCAGATAATGGTTCCTTTGTTTGATGATGCGCAGAAATTAGTCGTAATACATCAGGTTCCCAACAAAATTTTTCCATAAGTTGACTAGGTAATTCTACTGAATCCCAAGGTACTCCATTAATTCCGGATATTTCTGGAACATCAATATGGGTCATAACATGATGCAATACATGTCCAAATTCATGAAATAAAGTAATTACATCATTATGTGTCAACAAACATGACGATTTTTTATTTTCTGAACAACTAAAATTACAAGTTAGGTATGCAATAGGTTTTTGGCTAATAGCACCTTTTCGGTACATCATACCTACGAATTCATCCATCCAAGCACCTTCTCGTTTATCTTCTCTAAGATAGAGATCTAAATAAAATCCTCCCATCCATTTATTTTCATCATCAAAAATATCAAAAAATCGTACATCAGTATGCCATGTTTCTATATTATAACGTTCTTTAATAAAAATTCCATAAATACGATTCACTACTGAAAACATGCCATGCAGTACTGTTCTTTCAGGAAAATAGTAACGTAACTCTTCATTCGTAATAGAAAAAAGATATTTTTTTCGTTTCTCTCTATAATACGCAAGATCCCACGGATTTAAAGATGTACAGGAATATTGTATTTTAGCAAAATTTTGCGTTTCTAAAAATTCCTTATATTCATTATGAGATATTTGAGTAGATAAACTTGTAAGAAAATTAAATACTTGTTTTGGACTTTGTATCATTCTTTTCATTAAAGATTTTTCAAGATAATTATTAAATCCTAATATTTGTGCTGATTCATGACGTAATGCTAAAATTTCATCCATTATTACAGTATTATCCCACTTCCCGCTATTAGGTCCTTGATCAGAAGCTCGAGTATTAAAAGCCCAATATAATTCTTCTCTAAGTTCTTGAGTGTCACAATATAAAAGAACTGAAGAATAACTAGGATATTGCAATGTAAATAACCATCCATTTTTCCCGTGAGCTTTCGCTTCCAAGCGAGCACTTTCCAATCTATCCTCCGGTATACCAGATAGTACCTTCTTTTCAGTAACTAATTTATTCCAACCTGATGTTGCATCAAATACATTATTAGCATAATTTAAACTCAACTGTGACAACCGAGAAGTTATATAGATATATTTTTTTTTCTGTTTCAGAGATAGATCAACTCCCGATAATCTAAAATTACACAAAATATTATTTATAACTTTTTTTTGTACTATACTTAATTGCTGATAAGAGTCTCCATTCTGTAATAACTGATAAGATTTATATAAACCATCATGCTGATTAATCCAATTTTTATATTCAGATATAAATAATAAGCTTTCTTCATAAACCTTACGTAATTCTAAATTATGTTTTACAGAATTTAAATGCGCTATCGGAGACCAAGTACGTTGCAATTCATTTTCTGCAATCATTAATGGATAATATAATGTATCCCAAGTTATATCTTCTTCTGATACAACTTGATCTACCGTATTATAGCAATTAGTCAAAACCTGTTTTATAGATTCTTTTATATATTTTGGATCAATAGAAGAAAATAAAGGAAACATAAAAGAATGAAATAATGAATTATTGTTCATACAGAAAACCTTTATTTTATAACTACATTTTCTAATTTTAAAAATCTTACGCTATATATAGATATATAACGTATATATCTAATATGATATATATCATTATCTGTTAAATAATTTTAATAAAAATATCATTCACAATTACTCTATTGTTAGATACAAAAATATTAAATATATCTTCTCGGTGAGGAAGGATTTGAACCTCCGACCTATACGACCCGAACGTATTGCGCTACCAAACTACGCCACTCACCGTTCTATAATATAAAATATTTCTTGCTTTTACCAAACATGGGCATATGGTATAACAGATAAAATTTAAGTATTATTAATATAATCTGAATAAATAATAACAGCATTAATCAAATATTTAAACTATAAACAAAAAACAAATAACATCATTTAAATAATAAAATTATATTAACGCATTCTTTCGATAATAATACATCTAAAATAAAAATATATTGTATATTTTTATTGCTGAGTAATATGAAAATGTTGTATAAGTTATATTTGTCAGTAAATTATCTAAAAAACAATATTACTATTTATTATATATTTTTGATATTACTGGTTTTTAAATTATTATTGTAATATTCACATAATCATGGAGAATTACATTATGAGTTTTACATTACCTTCTTTAACTTATCCATATGATGCTTTAGAACCATTTTTTGATGAACAAACTATGAAGATTCATCATACAAAACATCACCAAGCATATATTGATAATACTAATGCAGCACTAATTGATTTACCTGAATTTTCTAATTTACCTATTATAGAATTAATAAAAAAATTAAATAACTTGCCTGACCAAAAAAAAACTATATTACGTAATAATGCTGGAGGCCATATCAATCATTGCCTTTTTTGGAAATCTCTTAAAAAGAATACTACGCTTAAAGGATCATTGAAAGATGCAATAGAATACAATTTTTCAAGTATCTCTTCTTTTAAAGACCGTTTTGAAAAAACTGCTATCAGTCATTTCGGATCTGGTTGGGTATGGTTAACAAAACAAAATGATACTTTATCTATAGTATCTACCGCTAATCAAGATAACCCATTAATGGGAACAGATATTTCTGGATCAGATGGATACCCAATTCTTGGATTAGATGTTTGGGAACATGCTTACTATTTAAAATATCAAAATCGTCGGTTAGATTATATTAAATCTTTTTGGAATATAGTTAACTGGGACGAGGTATGTGCACAATTTAATTACGTATAAAATATTATTAATTCACTAATATGTCAAATATTATAATATATTCAAGCATTTGTTCTTATACTAAATATTTAGTTTATAAGTTTACGTGCTTGAATATGAAATTTTTAACCCGAACGTACTTTCATTAAACAATAAAAATGATAAACATGTATAACATGAGATTAAAAATGTAATAGCGAAACATCTGCTACCTTTAAAAATAAATTTTTTACTTTATTCAGCAAAGTTAAACGATTAATTTGTATATGTTCATTTTTGTCCATAATCATAACATTATCAAAAAACACATTTATTGCACTAAATATTGTTATCATAACAACTAATGCATCGTAATAACTATGCCGAGCACATAATTCCTGCAATTTCTTTTCTATTGCAATTACTTGCATAGCAAAATGCATTTCTTCTGGTATTTTAAACAAACAAAATTTAACATCATCATTATATGATGTTTGTTTTCTTGATAAAATGTTCGATATTCTTTTATAAATTAAATTTAATTTAACACTTTCCTCTTTTTTTGATGTACAAAAATAAGATACCGCTTCTATTCGGGCATCAATGTCTACTATACTGGAAGTTTCAACGTTTAACACTGCCTTTATAATATCTGATCTATAACCTCTCGCGGAATACCACGAAAACAAACGATTATACATAAAATTATGGATATCGTTAATAACTGATACATTAGTTAGTTGTTCACCATATAATTCCACTGATTTTTGTATTAAAGATAATAAATTTAACGGTAATTTTTTATATATCAAAATACGTAATATTCCAATAGCAGATCTTTTTAAAGCAAATGGATCTCTATTACCTTTTGGAAATTCTTCAATTCCAAATATACCTGAGATAGTATCTATTTTATCTGCAATAGATACAACACAAGAAACATAAGTTGTAGGTAACGTATCTTCAGAAAATCGTGGTTGATAATGTTCTTTTTGTGCTACTGCTATTTCTTCTGATTCCCCATCCCGGCGAGCATAATACATACCAATAATGCCTTGAGTTGAAGGAAACTCAAA
The DNA here is from genome assembly GCF_036549215.1 of Candidatus Blochmannia sp. SNP. NCBI lineage: Bacteria > Pseudomonadati > Pseudomonadota > Gammaproteobacteria > Enterobacterales > Enterobacteriaceae > Candidatus Blochmanniella > Candidatus Blochmannia sp. SNP. The sequence continues at coordinate 116,429 of NZ_CP144371.1, forward strand.
TACCATATTACTCATAAGATCACACTTACATAGATATCCAGCACGTTTTGTTTGTTGGATATCTGCATCTATTTGATTAGCTATCCAACCAGATAGCTCTTCTATACGCCAACTTTTATCACGTAGCGTACCAAGTTTTCTATGAAACAAAACAGAATTTAATTTGGGAATATAATCCTCTAAACGACATTTATTATCATTTCTTAAAAAAAATTCCGCATCCATTAAACGTGGGGTTATTACGTTCTCATGGCCAATAATAATTGGTTCATAATTATTTGAAATAGTATTTGCTACAAAAATAAAATATGGTAACAACATACCATTAATAAAATTGTATACCGGAAAATATCTTTGATCGTACCTCATAATATGGACTATTACTTCATGCGGTAATGCTAAAAATTTCTCATCAAATCGACCGGAAAGAATTACGGGCCATTCTACTAAAGAAGTCACCTCTTCCAACAAACTATCATCTTGAAAATCTATAACTCCTCCAAGTTTTTCAGCTTCTTTTTCTACCGCAGATCGTATAATATTTTTTCGTACAATGTAATCCGCTATTACCCAACCATTTTTAGTTAAAATATCTGGATAATAATCTGCATGTTCAAGAATAATTTTATCATCTTGCATACATCTATTACCATGCAGCACTCGATCTGTTTTTATACCAAAAAAACAACCTCGAATAAGATATGTATCTAACAATACGATCATAGTTCGCACAGGTCTAACAAATGGGATCTCTATATCTCCCCAACGCATCATTGCGTAATTATTTAATTTTTCTAAAGCAATACTAATTATTTTACAGAATAAATATTCATAATTCTTATGTACTACTACATTGTCGTCACATTGCAATATTTTTTGATAGTTATTGGTTTGTATACTATTCTGAATATTCATTTTACTCGTTATTAATTTTTTTTGATTATATACATCTTTAATATATCTATTACATATATTATCATCGTCTATTTGATTAATAGATATAGTGTTATGATGAAGATCTCCTTTTATTCTTATACTAGCCTTAACCGCTAAGCGACATGCAGATGCAAACCAATTAATCTTATCACAAACAAAATTATTCTTTTTTAAGCCATTAATAATCTGATTAAAAAAGTCTTTTCCTAATTTTTTTAAAAGTTTCGATGGCAACGATTCAGTACCAATCTCTACTAAAAAGGTATACTTTTTCATAATAAATATTATCCTTGTATTACATTATGATTTCTTTATACACATAGGGAATCCTAATTTTTTACGAAATATGTAATAAGTCTCTGCTATCATTTTTGATAACTTACGAATACGTAGAATATAATTTTTTCTTTCTGTAGTAGAAATCAATTTTCTAGCATCTAATAAATTAAAAATATGTATCGCTTTTAAAATTCGTTCATATGCTGGAATAAGTAATGGTTGCGTCATAGTAATTAAATTTTCTACTTCATTTTCATATTGACCAAAAATTCTAAACAAAAATTTAATATCCGTATGTTCACAATTATAAGTTGATTGTTCTAATTCATTTTGACGAAATAAATCTCCATACGTAACCAATCCTTGTGCACTAGGTCCCCAAACTAAATCATAAACATTATTCGCGCCTTGTAGAAATAAAGCTAACCGCTCTAGTCCATAAGTTATCTCTCCTGTAACAGGGTTGCATTCTAATCCACCCATTTGCTGAAAATAAGTGAATTGTGTTATTTCCATGCCATTTAACCGAATTTCCCAACCTAATCCCCATGCTCCAAGTGTAGGGTTTTCCCAGTTGTCTTCAATAAAACAAATATCATTTTTTATATGATTTAATCCAAGCGCTTTTAAAGAATCTAAATATAATTTTAGCATATTTTTAGGAGAAGGTTTCATAATCACTTGAAACTGATAATATTGCTGCAATCTATTTGGATTTTGGCCATATCGGCTGTCCATAGGACGACGAGATACTTGAACATAAGCAATTGAAGCAGGTTCTGGGCCAATAGCATTAAAAAAAGTAATAGGATGTGAGGTTGCTGCTCCAACTTCTATATCTAATGGTTGAGCTATGATACAACCACAACATTTCCAATAACATTCTAACGCTTGTATTAATCCTTGAAAAGTCTTCGAACTATCACTATAGTACATTTTATTTTATTTATTTAAAAAATTTTAATATTGCATATCTATAATAACATCAATTATTTCAATATTATTTATGATACAATTATACAATAAAAAATGATATATATTCACTGACAGTAATTGTCATTATATCACCAAAAAATCTTTTAAACTAAAAATCAGCATATACTTGTGCATATAAGAAATTAAAATATATCAACATCCATATTTTTATTTTTATTAAAAATAATGTGCTTTTTTTTGTTGCGTATACACTCAATATTTATTAAAAGAATATAAATAAATTACTTAAACATATCAATTTTATAATTAACTTTAAAAATATGCTATATGACGATATAAAAATCCATATACATAAAATTATAAAGCCTTTGAGTTAGTCTGAACCTTGATAAGAAACTATATATGTTTCCAATATTTATATATTATTAGGAAATAAAAAAATGATTTCCCAAGAAACACCGATCATGATAATTTCTTATATAATAATGTTTACAGGTATAATGATTATTATACCATTAGGTTTATTTCCTTGTTTTTTTTCTGGATTTTTAACTTATGAAATTATAGTATCTTCCGCATCTTACTTTGAACGTTTTGTTGGAATCAATCGTGCTCGTTGGGTTTCTGTGATACTAATAACAATTAGTATCATTATTATTATCACTATAGGAATCATTAATTGTACTAATTTTTTCACAGAAGACATTAATAAAATTAGTATTTCTATTGAAATTAATCGAATTTTTTCTGATTTAAAAAAACGACTCCCCGATTTTTTACCCTCTTTCTTACCAAATACTACCGAAGAACTAAAAGATCAAATATTTAATTGGATTGAATCAAACTTAATTCTTATCCGAAATATGGGACATACTTTCCTGCACGGATTTATCACTTTACTAATAGGGCTAGTAATTGGTACCCTGGTGTCTTGTACTAAATCTACAAAAAACTATGCCAACGATACATATTTTACTATCCAACTATCAGAACGTATATATAACCTTTCTCAAGCATTTCGTAATATTGTTTTTGCTCAAATTAAAATTTCTTTAGTAAATACATTATTAACATCTGTTATGATTTTTGTTCTATTGCCATTAATTGAAAAACCTTTGCCATTAGGAAAAACTTTAATTATTATTACTTTTATTTTAGGTATGTTACCAATTATAGGAAATCTTATTTCTAATATTATGATCACTATCTCTGCTTTATCTATTTCATTAAGCATTGGGATGATAATGTTTATTTATTTAATACTAATTCATAAATTAGAATATTTTCTAAATGCTGAAATTATTGGAAACAGAATTAATGCTAACCCTTGGGAATTGATACTTTCCATGCTTTTGCTAGAAGCAATATTCGGGCTAGAAGGTTTGATAGCAGCTCCAATTTTTTATGCTTATTTAAAAACCGAACTACGTTTAAAAAAACTAATTTAGTATTTCAATCCAAAAAATACATACATAAATAATTAATAACAATCATTAAAACGAAAGACGATCAAAATCGGGCTTTTTGTGTATAAAATTAATAAATTAAGCCCGATTTTGATCGTACAAACACAATAATACAACAAAAAATCTAATTACTACTTAATTTCTATGCGTCTTGGTTTTAATGTATCTGGTAATATTCTTTCCAAATGTATATAAAGAATCCCACATTCCAAATTTGCTCCTGTTATTTGAATATGCTCAGATAATTGAAATTTTCTTTCAAAATCATGCTCAGTAATACCTTGATACAAGTAATTTTTAGCATTTTGATGAGAATCAACATGCACTCCTTTTACTACTAACATGTTATCATGCATTGTGATATCCAATTCACTATTTGTAAAACCAGCTACTACAATAGAAATACAATATTTGTGCTCACTAACCAATTCAACATTATAAGGTGGATAATTTCCATTACTTTGTCCAACTTCCAAAAAATTAACCAATCTATCAAATCCAATAACAGAACCATATAACGGAGAAAAATCAAAATTACGCATTTATAACACTCCTAATAAAGTGATTGCTAAATTTTATAAATATAAGTACATTGAGATTTAATTATTGATATCAGTCATACTAAAATCACCATCTACATCATGGTATTATATATGCTTATGATATCAACTATACGATTACATAGTAGTAAACTTATTTAAACAAATAATGTAATAACACATAGTTTACTACATAATAGTATACACAAGATTTTTATCTCATATATATTAATAATCTATATTTGTTGCTTTCAATGCATTTTCTTCAATAAATGCACGTCTTGGTTCAACCAAATCACCCATAAGCGTGGTAAACAAATGATCAGCTTTTATCGCGTCTTTTATTGTGACGCGCAACATACATCTATTTTTAGGATTCATAGTTGTTTCCCATAACTGACCCGGATTCATTTCACCTAGTCCTTTATAACGTTGTACTATTAATCCTTTTCGAGATTCTTGCATAAGCCACTCTATTGCTTGATCAAAAGAACATACTTTTTTACGATATAACCCATATTCTATATATGCATTATCTGAAAGAAATAACTCATTCATTCTTATTCCAAAAGATACTAATTTTCTATATTCATAACTTTTAATAAAATCCATACTTAGCACATAATCTATATCTACCCCATATGTTCGTATACGTAATATTGGCTCAAAATATTTATGCTCATGATTTTTTAAGATAATAAAATTATAACTGCTGCCATATTCTTCAAAATGACGCAACGATTTAACTAAAGATGCCATCCATATTTCAACACTGTCATAATAGTACCATTGCTCTTCGGATAAAACTGAATGATAAACTAATCTATTAAGTAATACCTTTGGAAATTGACGTTCCATACGAATAATGATTTTTCGTATTAAATAATATTCAAAAATTAATTGTTCCAATATTTTTCCTATTAAAGGAGGCGTATGAGAATTAACATAAAAACGAGCATTAATTACTGCCGTTGATATTTGATATTTATTCATCGCTTCTTCGTCCTTAAAGTATTGTTCTATATGTCCTTTCTGTACCTTATATAAAGGAGGTTGTGCAATAAATATATGTCCTCTCTCAATAATTTCTGGCATCTGACGATAAAAAAAAGTTAATAACAAAGTACGAATATGAGCTCCATCGACATCTGCATCCGTCATAACTATAATGTTATGATATCGTAATTTATCTGGATTATATTCATTTGGGCCAATTCCACATCCAAGTGCAGTAATTAACGTCACTACTTCTTGAGAAGTCAACATTTTATCAAAACGTGCTTTTTCTACATTCAATATTTTACCCTTAAGCGGTAAAATTGCTTGATTTTTACGATTTCTACCTTGCTTCGCAGAACCACCAGCAGAATCTCCTTCTACCAAATATAATTCAGAATAAGCTGGATTTTTTTCTTGACAATCAGCTAATTTACCTGGAAGTGTTGAAAAATCAGATAGTCCTTTACGACGCGTCAAATCCCTAATTTTTCGCGCTGCTTCCCGGGCGCGAGCTGCTCCTATAACTTTATTTATTATATTCTTAGAATCTGATGGATTTTCTAAAAAAAATTCAATCAATTTTTCATAAATTAATGATTCAACGGCAGTTTTCACTTCTGATGAAACTAATTTATCTTTAGTTTGAGAAGAAAATTTTGGGTCTGGTATTTTAATAGATAATATAGCAACTAATCCTTCTCTAGCGTCATCTCCTATGGTAACAACCTTAACTTTTCTATTATATCCCTCCTTATCCATATAAAAATGCATTGTCCTTGTAATAGCAGCTTTTAATCCTGCCAAATGAGTTCCACCATCCCTTTGTGGAATATTATTAGTAAAAGAATATATTTTTTCTTGAAAGTTATCATTCCATTGCAACGCAACTTCTATGCTAATTTCTCCTTTATTTCCTAAACAATGAAATATATTAGGATGAATTGGTATTTTATTAATGCTTAAATATTTTACGAAAGCTTTTATTCCACCTGAACAACAAAAATTTTCTTTTTTATTGTTACGATAATCATTTAAAATAATTGAAATTCCAGAATTCAAAAATGATAATTCTTGAAAACGTCTCGCTAATATAGCATACTGAAATTCAGTTTTGTTTGTAAATATTTTAAGACTTGGCCAAAAACGCACCATAGTACCACTATGTTCACTATTTCCTATAATTTCTAAAGGTGATTGTGGTTTTCCTTCATAATACATTTGCTTATATATTTTAAAATCTCTTTTTATTACTAACTCTAACCGTTCTGACAATGCATTTACTACCGATACTCCAACACCATGCAATCCTCCTGACACTTTATAATTACTATTATCAAATTTCCCTCCTGCATGTAATACAGTCATAATTACTTCAGCTGCAGATACTCCTTCTTCTTCATGTATACCTGTAGGAATACCACGTCCATCGTCCTGAACTGACACTGAATTATCTTGATGAATTGTTACAACTATTTTTTGACAATATCCCGAAATAGCTTCATCAATGGCATTATCCACTACTTCAAACACCATGTGGTGTAATCCCGTCCCGTCATCAGTATCTCCAATATACATCCCAGGACGTTTTCGTACCGCATCTAATCCCTTTAATATCTTAATACTTGAAGAATCATAAGAACTCAACATGACCTTATTCCTGTATAATGCACATATAATATAAATTAATAGTTATAAATATACATATCAAAGATAGTCATTATCGAATCATTGCTATTTTTGCAAATTATACCGTATCTAATGCGTAAATAACTATTTCTCATATCACCAGCCCCTATTTACATAAGAACAAACATAGATTTGCATTATGCAATTTTTTAATTTTAAATATATAATTATATATGCAGATTATTTATTATGATTTTATTATTAACTGTACACTCAAAATTTAACACGTATTTAAATGTTAAAATACATATTAACTTATAATCTGTAAATTGTTTTTACACTCGAATTGGCATAACAATATAAGTTGCATCGTAATATTTCTCTATGCCTTCAATTTGAACGCTAGATATCTCATTCGTAAAAAAAAACCGTAAAATTTGTGCGCGTGCCATTACATGAATCACATCAAGCAAATAATCTACATTAAAAGATATTTTTATATCCTTACCTGCATATGAAACATCCAAAATTTCTTCGGACGCTTCATATTCAAAATTATGTGTAGTTATTTTTAATTGATTAGTGATTAACGTAAATTGAACGATACGAAGTTTCTCATTGGAAAGAATCGCTGCACGTTTTAAAGCATGTTTCATAACATCACATGATACCTCTAAAATATTTTTCGGTTGTTTTAAAAAAATATCATGACAATTTGGAAATACAGCGTCAATCAATTTAGAAGTAAAAGTATAATTATCCATCTTCATACGAATGCTATTATTATTTGTTTGAATATTTACTATTTTTTTTCCAATATTTAATAAACGTAAAATTTCAATAATTCCTTTACGAGGTATGATAACTGATTGATAAGGTAACAATGAGTCTACAATAGTTTTACAACTTGCTAAACGATGCCCATCCGTTGCTATAATACGTAAAGTATGTTCCTTGGTTTCAAAAAACATACCATTTAGGTAATAACGCGCATCTTGCTGCCCCATAGAAAATTGGGTTAATTCAATCATTTCTTTCAAAGTAGATTGCGATATAATTAACTTTATTCTATTATTCCATTCTTCTAATTTAGGAAAATCTGATGCAGAAAAAGTGGATAAAGAAAATGTACTGTATCCAGAACAAATAATTAATTTATTATCTTGTAACATAATGGACATTTTTGATGATCCAGGTAAACTACGACAGATTTCAAAAAACTTACGCCCTGGCGCCGTAATTGACCCAATAGGATATTTATCTCCTAACATCACTTTAGCTGTTATCTCTATTTCCAAGTCTGTAGCGGTAATATATAAACAATCATCATTAATTTTTAACAATACATGAGTCAAAATAGGCATCCTTGGTCTCCCACTAATAATACTTACAACTTTTTGTAAAGGTTGATACAAGGACGTCCTACTTACTGAAAAATTTATAGTAGATTTATTAGACGACATTTTAATTAATTACATAATAATCATTATAAACTGAAAACCCAAACTAATTACACAATAATAAAGTGTATAAAACTAAAAACATAAACCTATTAATAATGATATTAAAGTATATATCATATATTAAAATAACTAGTTACCCCATGTTAACATTATTATAACAAAATCCATTATTTATAAAAAACAATAAGATAAATTTTTTAAATGTTTTTTGACTTTTTATACACTATCCTATAACATAAAAACTGATTTCACATAGGATAACTAAATAAATAATTAAAAAATTATCTTTTATTACTAAGTAAACATACAAGAATTTAAATATGAAACGCACCTTTCAGCCTTCCATATTAAAACGCAATAGAACACACGGATTTCGGATAAGAATGTCAACAAGACAAGGTCGTCGAGTATTATCAAGACGCAGGTCTAAAGGACGTGTTCGATTGGTTGTATCTGTTTAAATATTATATAAAACTGTTAATGCAACTAAATGAATAGAAAATTTTTACCTAAGCAGGCTCGATTGTTGACTGTAAATGAGTTTTTTTTCGTATTTAAAAACCCAGAACGTATTAAAATAACCGGAATCACTTTATTTAGTAGATCCAACCAACTAGGGCATCCTCGTATCGGGCTAGCTATATCCAAAAAATATGTTAAAAACGCTTACGAACGAAATAGAATCAAAAGACACATGCGCGAAACCTTTCGTATAAACCAGCATAATTTATCATCTAAAGACTTCGTGCTAACTATTAACTCAAAAGAAATTATTCATTTTAAAAATAATACATTAATAAAAGAGCTTGAAAAGTTATGGTGTTGCCATTTTTATTGATAGAAAAAATAATAATATGGTTGATACATGGATATCAGATCAGTGTCAGTCCCATACTAGGCCATCATTGTCGTTTTCAAATAACATGTTCTCAATACGGGGTCGAATCAATACGTAAATTTGGAATACTACAAGGTAGTTGGATGACATGTATTCGCATATTACAATGTCATCCTTTAGCTTTAAATAATAATGAAGATTTTATGTCTTCTTCATATTCACATATTCAGGGCATAATCAACATGGATTCGCAACGTAATTTCTTTGTGATAGCTTTTTTAATTATGTCGTTTATACTGTGGCAAACATGGCAAACGGAATATCATCAAAGAACTAATATTCAAAAAATAGATGTATATAAAAATGCATCCCCGATCATTCATCCTGAAAATAATAACAACACACAATATATACACGATAAAAATCATGTAATTACAGTAAAAACAGATACACTTCTGTTGAAAATAAACACTTGTGGAGGAAATATCGAAGAAGCATATCTAACGAACTATTTAAAAAATTTAAATTCTAAAGAACCCTTCCCCTTATTAAGTACTTCACAAGAATTTATATATCAAACGAATAGCGGACTAATAATTAAAAATACACCAAAACCTTCATTTAACGATAAGGAACTACTATATACTACTGAAACTGATCAAAACATATTTGTTCTACCAAAAAACAAAAATAAATTACAACTAACTTTAGTACACCATGCTAACAATGGTATCACCTATACTAAGAATTATATTTTTAATAGAAACGACTATTCCATACATGTTTATTATACCATAAAAAATATGAGCAATCATCCATTAGTAGTTAAATTGTTTGGAAATTTAGTGCAATCTACACATTATCCTAAATCATATGATGATAACAATAACGGAGATAATTTTCCTCTATATTCTTACCGAGGATCAGTATATTCCACTGATAAACAAAAATATCAAAAATATAGCTTCAAAGATATAAAAAATATGAATTTAAAAATTAATACTTCTAACGGATGGATAGCAATGTCCCAAAAATATTTTGCGACAGCTTGGATCCCTCTTACTCAAGGAGATAACACATTTTATACCACCTATCATAAAAACAATGATATTTCTACTATAGGTTTTCGATCTGATTCAATATGCGTTCCTGTAGGAGGACAAGGAGAATTAAAATCTATATTATGGATAGGACCAAAAATTCAAGAAAAAATGAAAATAACAGCTCCAAATTTGGACTTAGTGATTGACTACGGATGGTTGTGGTTTATTTCTCAACCATTATTTAAATTATTGAGTTTAATTCACAATTATATAGGAAATTGGGGCATATCTATTATCATCATAACACTAATTATACGTCTAATTATGTATCCGCTAACTAAAGCACAATATACTTCTATGGCAAAAATACGTATGCTACAACCTAAATTATTTGCGATACAAGAAGAATACAAACATGACAAATATCAATACCATCAAAAAACTATAGCATTATATAAAGAAGAAAAAGTAAACCCATTAGGGGGGTGTTTACCTCTATTAATTCAAATGCCAATATTCTTAGCCTTGTATTATATGTTATCAGGTTCTGTAGAATTAAGACATGCTAAATTTGGCTTCTGGATCCATGATTTATCTGCTCAAGACCCCTATTATATATTACCAATAATAATGGGAATTACCATGTTTTTTATACAAAAAATGTCACCTACTACTATTACTGACACAATGCAAAAAAAAATGATGACTATCATGTTAATAATTTTTACTATATTTTTTTTATGGTTTCCATCTGGTTTGGTGTTATATTATGTAGTAAGCAATGTAATTACCATTATTCAACAACAAATAATTTATCAAGGATTAGAAAAAAAAGGATTACATAATCAAAAATACTCTTAAATTAATAAGAACATGATTTTTAACAAAAATATATTTTTTATCTCAATGAATGTACTATCAATATAACAAAAAGTTTGTGAATTACATAATTGATACAATAGTGGCAATTTCTACTCCTCCAGGACATGGAGGTATTGGAGTTATACGTATATCTGGAAATTCAGTTCCTGAAATTATTCCTAAATTATTAGGAAAAATACTTGAACCTAGAAAAGCAGAATATTTGCCATTTTTAGATACAGACGGATTCATATTAGAAAAAGTAATAGCCTTATTTTTTCCTGAACCAAATTCTTTTACAGGAGAAAACATACTAGAAATCCATGGACACGGTGGTCAAATGATTTTAGATATATTGTTAGAACGTATTTTAAAAATATCTTCTAATATTCGCATAGCACATCCAGGAGAATTTACCAAACGAGCATTCTTAAATAATAAAATAGATCTCATACAAGCAGAAGCAATCGCTGACATCATTAATGCTTCTTCACATCAAGCTGCAAAATCGGCATCAAATACTCTACAGGGAATATTTTCCCGTCAAATACATACAATTTCAAAAAAAATTACTAATTTACGTACACACATAGAAGCATCTATTGACTTTTCGGAAGAAGCAACTAATGTATTACCATATAATAATGTTAAAAAAAAATTAAAAACCATTATAAATGACATACAACAAATATACGAATCAACCTGTCACGGTGTTTTGTTGCATGAAGGAGTAAAAATAGTAATTGCTGGTAACCCAAATGCAGGAAAATCTAGCTTATTTAATGCATTACTTGGCATGGATAGAGCTATTGTAAGCACAATATCTGGAACTACACGAGATACGTTACATGAATCTATCCAATTAAATGGAATAACATGCCATATTACCGATACTGCTGGATTGAAAAAAAACAGCGATAATGAAATAGAACAAATTGGAATAAAACGTGCATGGAATGAATTACATAACGCAGATCATGTTTTATGGGTAATTGATTCTAACGATGATTCAAATAGAAAATGTAATATTGCATTAGAATATGTAGAAGAAATATTATTTGCTAAAAATAAAAAAATTCCCATCACAATTATTCGCAATAAATCTGATTTAACTAAGGAAAAAATTGGAATCAATAAAATAAATAATTATACGTATATTACACTGTCGGCTTTGTTTGATAATGGAACAGATTTATTGCGAAAACATTTACACGATCATATAAAATACAAAAAACAGAAAAATTATTCTTATAATTTAACTGAAAATCAAGGAAATTACATTGCCCGTAGGCGCCACTTAAATGCTCTTGAAAAAACTTCTAAATATCTTTTATCTGCTCAAGATCAACTATTATCTGTTATGACTATTAATGAACTTTTTGCTGAAGATCTTGGATTAGCGCATAATGAACTAAGTAAAATTTTTGGAAAATTTACTTCTGAGGATTTATTAGAAAAAATTTTTTCCACATTTTGTGTTGGAAAATAATATCATTCATAAAATTTATAAAAAATTAAATAATATTTCATAATATATAAACCTAAAACCATTATTTTTATAGTACACAATAACTTGTGAACCAACAAGAACATCATTATTTCATATTTAAACTAATATACTTTAGCACATAAATATACGATAAAATTAATGTCAAAACATAAAACTATAATAGAATATTTCGTATAATACATAACCCTTAAATAAACAAAAAATAGAATTATTTTTTATTTTTTGATTGTTTCCTCCAATTTAAAATAGAAAACTGTCGTATTCTACTAATAATAGTTTCATCGGCCGATACATCTTGAGTTACTGTAGTCCCAGCTCCAATAGTTGCATTTTTTCCAACAGTTATTGGAGCTACCAACTGACTGTCAGCTCCAATAAAAACACCATCTCCAATAACAGTATGATGTTTTTTAACACCATCGTAATTACAAATAATCGTCCCAGCTCCAATATTCACTTGCGCGCCAATTTCCGCATCACCTAAATAACTAAGATGTCTAACTTTTGATTGTTTACCCAATTGAACATTTTTTATCTCAACAAAATTTCCTACATGACTGTTTTCTTTTAATTCAGTTCCTGGTCTTAATCGAGCAAATGGGCCGATATTACTCTGCATACTTATTTTTGAATTTTCAATTATTGAAAACGGATATATCACTACATCATCTTCAATCACTGTATCTTTCAGTATACAATTTGCTCCTATTCTTACTCTATTCCCTAAAGAAACATCTCCTTCAATAATCACATTTATATCAATATATACATCTCTGCCACATACTAATGTTCCTCTCAAATCAAATCTACCTGGGTCAGATATTGTTACTCCTGATGACAACAAACTTTGTGCTTGTCTTTGTTGATATTGTCTGTCTAAACACACTAAATCTGACTTACTATTTACTCCCATAATTTCGAACGTATCACAAGGATGGACAGTGTGTATAATATAACCTGATTGATGAGCTATCTGAATTATATCTGTTAAATAAAATTCATTATTTGATCTATGAATTGTTAATAGGTCTAACCAACGCTTTAAATTTTTAGAAACAGCTATAAAAATACCAGTATTCACTTCTTTTATTTTTTTATGATCATCATTAATCATATCATCATGTTCTATTACATTAATAACATTGCCTTTTTGGTTTCGTATAATACGTCCATAGCCACTTGGATTAGATAATGTGGCTGTCAGTAAACTTATATCACACTGTGATTTAATAGTATGTAGTCGTTGTAATGTTCTATAGGAAATAAAAGGAACATCGCCATACAAAAAAAGGATTTCTTCTGTATCACTGATGATAGATAATGCTCTCTGCGCAGCATTTCCAGTTCCAACAAGTTCATGTTGCAATATCCAATGTATAGGAACTTTATATTGATCTGTATTAATTTTTTCCATTATTGTTTCGCCTTTATAGCCATATACTACATATACGCACTGAACTCCCACCTGAACTACAGAATCAATTAAATGTTGTAAGATAAATTTTCCACCAATCCGATGTAGTGGCTTTGGTATATCAGATAGCATCCTGGTACCCTTACCAGCAGCAAGAATAATTGCACTAAAACTAACATATGACATAATTTATATATCTCTTTTTTATTTATTAAACAAATTTCTTTACGCAATCATGATATATAATTACGCTTATACACATAAAAATTTTTATATAATATATATTATATTCTAATCTACATTAGATATGCTTATTCTTTTTAGTTAATTCAATCAATCTAAGTTTTGCAATAGCCTTAGATATTTCTGAAGTAATTTTAATGTAATCTACGTCATCATTATAACGTAAGTTTTTAATATGTTTTTCAGCCTCATGTTTCGCTTCTTCAGCTTTTTTTTCATCTAATTCTTCAGCACGAATAGCTGTATCTGCCAATATTGTTACTATATTTTTTTGAACTTCAAGGATGCCTCCAGATATATATATATATTCTTCATCATCACATAATTTTACTATACGTAACACTCCTGGCTTAATCGACGTAAGCAATGGAGCATGACCCGGAAAAATACCCATTTCACCTTCGGTGCCTGATACTTGAATTTTCTGAACTACACCAGAAAATATCTGACTTTCAATAGAAACAACAGTCAAATGATAAGTACTTACGGACATACGAATACCTTACATTTATCAACAAAAGTTTAAAGAGTTTTATTTTTTTCTATAACTTCTTCAATAGTACCTACCATATAAAATGCTTGTTCTGGAATGTGATCATATTTACCTTCTATGATCTCTTTAAATCCTTGGATGGTATCTTTTAAAGAAACATATGCACCAGAAAATCCTGTAAATACTTCAGCAACAAAAAAAGGTTGCGATAAAAACCGTTGAATTTTTCGCGAACGTAACACTATTAATTTATCTTCTTCTGATAATTCATCCATACCCAAAATAGCAATAATATCTTTAAGTTCTTGATAACGTTGTAAGATTAATTTAACACCTCTAGCAACATCATAATGTTCTTGCCCTACAATAAGTGGGTTTAATTGTTGACTATTAGAATCTAATGGATCTACTGCAGGATAAATACCAAGAGCAGCGATTTGACGACTTAAAACTATAGTTGCATCTAAATGAGAAAAAGTAGTAGCAGGAGATGGATCTGTAAGATCATCTGCAGGAACATACACTGCTTGTACGGAAGTAATTGAACCCAAATTTGTAGAAGTAATACGTTCTTGTAAAATACCCATTTCTTCTGATAATGTTGATTGATATCCTACTGCTGATGGAATACGACCTAATAACGCTGATACTTCAGTCCCAGCAAGAGTATAACGATATATATTATCTATAAACAACAATACATCATGTCCTTCATCTCGAAATTTTTCCGCCATAGTAAGACCGGTTAAAGCCACACGTAATCTGTTTCCGGGTGGTTCATTCATTTGACCATATACTAAAGCAACTTTGCTGATAACATGAGAATTTATCATTTCATGATAGAAATCATTACCTTCACGAGTACGTTCTCCAACACCGACAAATACTGAATAACCGGAATATTCTACAGCAATATTACGAATAAGCTCCATCATATTGACAGTCTTGCCAACTCCTGCTCCCCCAAAAAGACCAATTTTGCCCCCTTTAGCAAATGGACACATTAAATCAATCACTTTAATACCAGTTACTAAAAGCTCTTGGCTAGTAGATAATTCAGAATAAAGCGGAGCAGATCTATGAATAGACCGTTTTTCTTTTTCTTTAATCGGCCCTTTCATATCAATTGGTTCACCCAACACATTTACTACACGACCTAAAGTTTCTTTCCCTACTGGAACTTCAATAGAACGTTTTAAATCAATTACTACTAATCCGCGACGTAATCCATCTGTATTTCCCATAGCTATACAGCGTACTACGCCCCCACCTAATTGTTGAGCTACTTCTAATATCAATTTTTTATTAAATCTATCATCAGTACATACTTTAAGCGCATGATATACAGTAGGTACTGCATCTTGCTTAAATCCAACATCAACCACCGCCCCAATAACCTGGATTATTTTTCCAGAATTCATATTAATCACACCTCTAACTATCTTATTATTTACATTACAGAAGATCCTGAAACAACTTCTATTAATTCCTCCGTAATTTTAGTTTGTCTAACCTTATTATAAAATAACTTTAGATCATTAATAATAACTTCTCCATTATCTGAAGCAGTCTTCATTGCCATCATCCTAGCAGATTGTTCACTAGCTAAATTTTCTACTACTCCTTGATATACTTGTGATTCAACATATCGTTGTAATAAACTATTTAATAATGTTTTAGAATCTGGTTCATATAAATAATCCCAATGTTTATTTTTTAATATAACTTTATCTTCAGAAACAATCGGTAAAATCTGCAAAATTTGAGGAACCTGAGATAAAGTATTAACAAATTTATTATATGCTAAATATAATCTATCTACTTTATTTTCATTATATAATTGTAACATCACCCTGACTGAACCAATTAAATCTGACATGTGGGGGATATCCCCAATTCCGCAAATGCAACTAACTATCTTTGTTTGTTTTATACAATGTAAAAAAGAAGCAGCTTTAGACCCAATAACTGCTAATTTAATTGATGTTTCTGTATTATTCCATTTTCTGAAATCACATAATAACATTCTAAATAAATTAATGTTTAACCCACCTGTTAATCCTCTATCCGTTGATACTACCCAATAACCAACAGATTGAATATTTCGCTCTTCAAAATAAGAGTGTTTATATTCTAATGTCCCTAAAGCAATGTGATTAATAACTTTACGTATAGTTTCTGCATACGGTTGGCTTACTAACATACGTTTTTGAGTTTTATGGATTTTAGAAGCAGAAATCATCTCCATAGCTTTAGCAATTTTTTGTATATTTCGAATACTGTCTATCTTGCCTCGTATCTCTTTGGTGCTAGACATGTTTTCTCGTTCTACAATAATAATAATACATTTTTAAATTTACCAGGACTGATTTAATTTGAAGGTTGTAAGAATACTTTTAAATTTTTTTTCAATATTCATATTATATATACCATCATGGTCAATTATTTTCATAAGTTCCTTTTCCTTATAAGTCATATACAATATTAATGCAGATTCAAAATTACTTATCTTTGATACTTCAACATCTTCTAAATAACCATGTATCGCTGCAAACAAAACAATAGATTGACATGAAAGGGACATAGGTGCATATTGTTTTTGTTTTAATAATTCAGTAACTTTTTGACCATGTTTCAATTGTTTTTGTGTAACTTCATCTAATTCTGAAGCAAACTGAGAAAAAGCAGCTAATTCGCGATATTGAGCCAAAGCGGTACGAATTCCACCAGATAATACCTTCATAATATTGGTTTGAGCAGATCCTCCAACTCGAGATACTGAAATGCCTGGATTTACTGCAGGACGAATCCCTGAATTAAATAAATTAGATTCCAAGAAAATCTGTCCGTCAGTAATAGAAATAACATTAGTTGGGATAAACGAAGACACATCTCCTGCTTGAGTTTCAATAATAGGTATTGCAGTCAACGAACCAGTTCTTCCTGTCACCTTCCCATGAGTACATTGCGTAACATAATCAGAGCTAACTCTAGCAGCTCGTTCTAATAAACGAGAATGTAAATAAAATATATCTCCTGGATATGCCTCTCGTCCAGGAGGACGTCGTAATAATAAAGAAATTTGACGATAAGCTATAGCTTGTTTAGAAAGATCATCATATATAATTAAGGCATCTTCTCCATGATCTCTAAAATATTCTCCCATAGCGCATCCAGCATAAGGAGCTAAATATTGTAATACAGCAGACTCAGAAGCAGATGCGAGAACCACGATAGTATTAGCTAATGCATGATGCTGCTCTAATTTTTTTACAACACTAGCCACAGTTGTTGCTTTTTGACCAATAGCAACATAAATACATTTAACTCCGCTATAACGTTGATTAATAATAGTATCAATTGCTAATGCAGATTTTCCAGTTTGTCTGTCCCCTATAATTAATTCACGTTGACCACGCCCAATAGGAACCATAGAATCGACAGATTTATACCCGGTTTGAATTGGTTCATCTATCGATTTTCGATCTATTACACTAGGTGCACTAGCTTCTACCGGAAGATAACAAGAACATTGAATAGTTCCTTTATTATCCACAGGAATACCTAATGTATTTACGACTCTTCCCAATAATTCCGTTCCAACAGGTACTCGTAATATATTACCTGTGCATTTTGCCACCATTCCCTCAGATAAATTTAAATATGAACCCATAACTACCGCACCGACAGAATCACGTTCTAAATTTAATGCTACAGCAAACTGATTGGATGGAAGAGCAATCATTTCGCCTTGCATTATATTTGTTAAACCATGTATATGAATTACACCATCTCCTACAGCAGTAATAGTACCTTCGTTACGAGTCTCATACGTTATATCAAATTGAGCAATACGCCGCCTAATTAATTCACTAATTTCATTTGAATTTAATTGCATAATCTTCTTATTTATACCTAAAGGAATAAAATTAAAAAATATCAAGATTGTAGTATATGATTTAAGCGTAAAATACGTCCACGTATGCTGCCATCAATAATAGTATCTCCAACACGAATAATTATACCAGCTAGAATACTTTTGTCTATTTTATGAACTATGTTTACTTTTTTAGATAAACGCTTAGCCATTACATCAGAAATTTTCTTTAACTGTCTATAGTTTAAAGGAGAAGCAGAAATAATTTCTACTTCTACAGTACCCACATGTATAGCACATAGATTTACAAACTCTTTAAAAACAATTGGTAACAACGGTAATCGATTATTTTCAGCCATAATATAAATCATATTTTTACTAAAAATATCAATTGGTTTTTTTTGATAATCTTCACAAATAGCAATAAACATATTTGATAATTTTTTTGATTCTAAATATCTAAAAAATAAAGATCGTACTAAACTATGCTGACTCATCTTAGAAAACAAATCAAGAATTGATTCCCACTTTTTTATATTTTTATATGCTATAGCTACATTAAATACAGCCACTGCATATGTATGGGCAATTACAACCATACTAGACATTTAATCCTCATATGACAATGTATTAATAATCTTATCTATAAGATTTATATCAACTAATTCATTTATAGAGTGTTCTATAATTTTTTCTGCACTTTCGATTGCAATTTTACTTATTTGCTTTCTTAATTCATCAGTAACACATTTTTTTTCATACAATATCTGTTCTCGTGCTTGGGAAAAAATTCTATTTTGTTCTTTTTCTGCCTCATATTTAGCTTCATCAATTATTTGTATTTTGCATTTATTTGCTTGTTGTATAATATCTTGAGCTTTAACTCGAGCCTGTGTCAAACAAAGCAAGGCTTTAGCATGAGCACGTTCAGATTCAATTTTAGCATGATTAGCAGAAGTTAAGTTATCAGAAATTTCTTTTTGACGTTTTTCAATAATAGACATAAATGGAGACCATACATATTTCATACAAAACCAAACAAATAAAATAAATGAAATAGATTGACCTAATATTGTTGCATTAATATTCACAGTACCAATCTCAGCCTCTAATAATCAATAGAAAATAATATGTGTATAAATTTTAATTGTTACACCGCAGAAAACATTACATATAAACCAAGACCTACTGTAATCATAGGTATTGCATCAACTAATCCCATAACAATAAAAAATTGAGTACGAAGAATAGGAATAAGATCTGGCTGACGCGCGGCGCCTTCTAAAAATTTACTACCCAAAATACCAATACCAATGGCTGCTCCAATTGATGCTAATCCCATCATTATTGCCGCAGCAATATACAACATATCAAAATTTAAATGTTCCATAAAAACCTCCTATCTACAATCTTCTGTGCCATAAATAATTTATACTATCTATTTCAACACGGATCATGAGCTGTAGACAAATAAATCACCGTCAATACCATAAAAATAAAAGCTTGTAATATAATAATTACAATATGAAAAATAGCCCAAGGCAAGCTTAACGCCCACTGACCCCACCATGGTAACAAACCAGATATTAAAATAAAAATCAACTCCCCAGAATACATATTGCCAAACAATCTAAGACTAAGCGATACTGGTTTAGATAATAAACTAATAGTTTCAAGAATCAAATTCACAGGAATCCATACTGGATGATTAAATGGATGACATATTAATCCTTTAATACATCCACGGATGCCATTAGTATAAATGTTATAATATACAATAAGTATAAACACATTCAAAGCTATTGAAGAAGTTATATTTATATCAGCAGACGGCACAACACGTAAGAACGGTAATCCCAATGTAAGTTGAGCTACATAAGGTAATAAATCTATAGGAAATAAATCCATAGCATTCATTAAGCAAACCCAAACAAAAATAGTCATAGATAACGGCGCGATTAATTTGTTTTTACCATGAAAAATATCTTTTACATTACTATCAACAAACAATATTATCAGTTCTATAAACATTTGTATTTTTGTAGGAACACCACAAGTTGCCATTTTAGCAACACGACCAACAATCAACAAAAATAAAATGGCTAGTAGCGTCGCAAAAAATATTGAATCTACATTCAACACCCAAAAAGAGGAAGTATTTTCCGTGTCCATCCATAAAAAGGTATTTAAATTAAGTTGTAGATGATACAAATGATGCCCAATATATTCCTGAGAAGTGTTTTTTATTTCTAACATAAACCACCTTTCAAAAACATTATTTACTATATATCAGAAAAACTTTATAATTCACTTATCTAGTATTAATTATATCTTGTAATATACAATCAATTATAACAATACATAAACACACCAAATATAATCTTATAAGATATTTACCAGTATTTTAAATAAAATATCTAAATTAAATTTTTATACGGGATTAAACGTCAATACAAAACCACAAACACCAGCTATTTAAATAAATCCATAACCATCACATCACAGCACAGCGAAATCAGTTATACACAATACTTATTAAATTAATTAACCTTATATAATAATAAACTGTATACATATTAAAAAAGACAAATATCAAATAATATAACTCTTCCATTAACAAATATTAATATAAAGATATATTTACTATAAATTAAAAAACGAACACCTTCTATTAAACTAAATAAATCTCAACATAATCTTCTTTCTTTTTAAATAATCTAAATATAGTCAAATTAACCCAAACTATATATACAAATATCATCATTCCAGAAAATAATTTATAAAAACATATATTGTTATTTTTACCTAATCACTATACGCTAGAAATATTAAATATCTATAATTTATAAGTAGTACTCGTATTGATATACGTTATCATCATTTAATATCACTAACATACTCTATGACCCAATAAACCTTTTTTTTTCAACCAAACTAACAAATTAGAAATAGCTGCAGGAGTTATACCAGAAATTCTAGAAGCTTGTCCAATCGAATAAGGTTTATAATCATTAAGTTTATCAATTACTTCTTTAGATAATCCAGAAACAATATTAAAATCTATATCGGTTGGTAGTAATGTATGCTCGTTACAAATATTCCTCTCTATTTCCTCTTGTTGATGACGAATATAACCTTCATATTTTATTTGAATTTCAATTTGTTCAAATACCTGCCGATCCAACACAAACGAACTAAAAACTTTTAATTTAGATAAATTTGCATAATTAATTTCCGGTCTTCTTAATAATTCTTCACCATTGACTTCATATATTAAAGGTGTCTTAAGGAAATTATTCAACTGTTTAGCATCTGTACTATATGGAAAAATGTAAGTATTACGTAATCTTTGACGTTCTTTTTCAATACTTTCTTTTTTTAAACAAAAACTTTTCCAACGTAACTCATCTACTAAACCCAGTTGTCGCGCAATTGCAGTTAATCTTAAATCAGCGTTATCCTCTCGTAAAGACAAACGATATTCAGCACGTGATGTAAACATACGATAAGGCTCTTTTGTTCCATGCGTACATAAATCATCTACAAGTACTCCTAAGTATGCTTGATCTCTTCTAGGATACCATCCTTCTTTATTTTGAGAGAAT
The DNA here is from genome assembly GCF_036549215.1 of Candidatus Blochmannia sp. SNP. Taxonomy (NCBI): domain Bacteria; kingdom Pseudomonadati; phylum Pseudomonadota; class Gammaproteobacteria; order Enterobacterales; family Enterobacteriaceae; genus Candidatus Blochmanniella; species Candidatus Blochmannia sp. SNP. Next base: position 138,557 of record NZ_CP144371.1, read on the forward strand.
CTAGCAGCGTTTATTCCTGCTAACAGCCCTTGAGCAGCTGCCTCTTCATAACCAGTAGTACCATTAATCTGTCCAGAAAAAAACAAACCAGAAATAAATTTACTTTCTAATGTTAACTTTAAATCACGAGGATCAAAAAAATCATATTCAATTGCATACCCCGGTCTTATTATATGAGCATTTTCTAATCCTTGAATTGATTTAATTATTTGTATTTGCACATAAAACGGCAAACTAGTAGAAATACCATTAAGGTATATCTCAGGCGTTGTTAACCCTTCAGGTTCCAAGAAAATTTGATGAGCATTACGATCTGAAAAACGCGTTACCTTATCTTCTATAGATGGACAATAACGAGGTGAAATCCCTTTTATTAATCCTGTGTACATAGGACTCTGATTTAGATTTGATCTAACTATTTCATGTGTTTTATCATTGGTATATGTAATATAACAAGGAACTTGTTTAGGATGTTGTTTTTTAGATCCTATAAATGAAAATACAGGAACAGGATTATCACTATATTGTGCTTGTAAGGAATCAAAGTTTATCCCTTTACTATGTACACGAGGAGAAGTGCCTGTTTTTAAACGACCGACTCTTAAAGAGAATTCTTTTAATCGTTTAGATAATAATGAGGACGATTCTACATCTCCAGCACGACCGCCTCTGGAGTTATTCATTCCAATATGCATTTTACCATTAAGAAATGTCCCTGTCGTCAATACAATGGATGTAGCATTAACTTTCATTCCTATTTTTGGAATAAAAACTCCGACAATTTTATTTTTATTAATTATTAAATCTTCTACTGACGCCTGAATAATTAGCAAAAAATCTTGATATTCAAGAGTATTACGTATTACTTGACGATATAACATTTTATCTGCTTGCGCTCGGGTTCCTCTAACAGCAGCTCCTTTGCTTTTGTTAAGTATTCTAAATTGAATGCCTGCTTTATCTATAGCACGTGCCATCACTCCACCCATTGAGTCAATTTCTTTTACTAAATGTCCTTTTCCTACACCACCAATAGCTGGATTACAAGACATCTGCCCAAGTGTATCGATATTATGTGTAATTAATAAAGTATTGCATTTCATCCTAGCAGAAGCTAACGCCGCCTCTGTTCCGGCATGCCCTCCTCCAACAACAATAACATCAAAGTGAGTCGAATAAAACATACATTAACCTCATCATACAAACAATACCTATTTCATTAAAATAATTTCATATTAACAAACATTTTTCAATTGTACGCAACTATCCAAGTACTTACGCAAGAACGGAACAATAATAAATCACATCCATATTTGTACTATAAATGCACACATTACAATATGATAATCCTTTATTCCATAAAATAGATTACCAATAACACTGGTATATAATCTTTTGCTTATTCAAAAGACATCGTTATAATGATTGTATTTAAAAGGATTAAAAAATTCAACTACAAAGAACAGATTAATTATTATTTACACAAAAACTGAAGCGGTATTGTTGTTTGGTGATTACATAATAATTACTTTAATTATGGAATGTATTACACAGACAATTAAATTTTACAATATTAATGATTAGTATCACATATATTTTAAAAATAAAAATTGAAGAATTACTATGATTTGACAATTTTTTGATTAATATGTAAATATATAGAAATTCTTGAATCAATATTCCTAATTATGCTATTATAATGAAAGTAGTTTGTACTATATAAATAATCAATCTATATTTTACCACTTACTATATTAGTGATAATATACAGTTTTAATAATAACGATATTAATGTAATACGCATTATATTGTTGTAATTAGGGTGATAAAATCATACAGAGGTGGTGCGTGCTATATATTACAGGCTTGTAGCTCAGGTGGTTAGAGCGCACCCCTGATAAGGGTGAGGACGGTGGTTCAATTCCACTCAGGCCTATTATTATTAATATGTTATTTCCTCAGGCCTTTATTTTTTATTAAAGAGAATACGGAAATATTAATTTAGTATACAAACAGATCTGATAATATCGATAATATTGATTTTTCATTTTATATATAATAGCATCCATCAATATTAATTCTAATTTTTAATTTAACTATATGCATAGTCGTACCTACTGACACAAAATCAACTGTTTTTAAGTATAATTTAATATCTGTATTCTATACGTATACGTTAAAAATTTTTAATTTTTGTGAAAACTTGTTTTATTTTTACGACGAATGATAAAAAATTGTAGTATGTGTATATAGGCGAGAGTAATAATAAACCATATAAAATTAAATAAATTTTGCACATATATATCAAAGGTTGTGACACTATGCCAGTTCGGGTATTAGACGAATTGCCTGCGGTAAAATTTTTGCAGAACGAAGATGTTTTTATTATGCAAAAATCCCAAAATATTTTTAAAGAACTCCATTCTTTAAAAATATTAATTCTTAATTTAATGCCAAAAAAAGTTGAAACAGAAAACCAATTCTTACGATTATTATCAAATTCTCCTTTACAAATTGATGTCCAACTATTACGCATAGACGACCGCATCCCTAAAAATACACCTGTTGAACATTTAAATAATTTTTATTGTAGTTTTACAGATATTCAACATCAAAATTTTGATGGGTTAATTATAACTGGAGCTCCTCTAGGATTAATTGATTTTACAGATATAACTTTTTGGCCACAAATCAAGCAATTATTATTATGGGCAAAAGAGCATATTACTTCAATATTATTTGTTTGTTGGGCAACACAAGCGGCTTTAAAGATATTGTACAATTTTCCTAAATTTATTCGAAAAAAAAAACTAGTAGGAATCTACCAACATAACACTATAAATTCTCATGCACTTTTAACAAAAGGATTTGATGAAATATTTGCAGCACCTCATTCTCGTTATTCAGATTTCCCAAAAAATTTAATTTATCAAAACACAGATTTAGAAATCTTAGCAGAATCTGATGAAGCCGGCGTATATTTACTTGTTAGTAAAGATAAACGTTTGATATTTGTTACGGGTCATCCAGAATACGATGCACTGACTCTATCTCAAGAATATTATAGAGATATAAAATCAGGACTAAATCCAACATTACCAGATCATTACTTTCCCCAAAATAACCCTAATTTAATTCCTAAAATAAATTGGAGAAGTCATGCATATTTATTATTTTCCAACTGGTTAAATCATTATGTATATAAAATATCACAAAATGTTTAATTTTGTTTAAATAAAATGAATAAAAATTCGTATTTTTAACTATTTATTTTACAAGGGCTAGGTTTTCAATTATCAATCATACTTGATAAATCATAATTAATACGTATGTATTCTTTATGCGCATAATCTTATTAAGAAGATATTATAAAAAATATAATTCAATTAAGTATAAATAAATGCATATAAATTTGATTTAAAATAAATAATTATTCAATATGCTTTAGTCTCCATAATCATAAATTTTAATTATATTGATATGTATTAAAAATATGATATGATCATTTTTATTATGTTACTTATAACGTAATCACTTTAATAGACAATATTCAACTGAAAATTGATTTTAGACTTCTATTCCATTTACTTATTTTTAAAATAAAATGCGAAATAAATCATGAAAAACATCAATCCTACTCATACACAGGCTTGGAAGCATCTAAAACGACATTTTTATGACATACAAAATACATCAATTAATGATTTATTTAATCAAGATAAATATAGATTTACACATTTCTCTAAGACATTTAATAATGAAATTTTAGTTGATTATTCAAAAAACTTAATTACAAATGAAACCATTATTAAGCTGATATCTTTAGCTGTAGAATGTGATCTTATAGGGGCTATCTCAGATATGTTTCACGGTGAAAAAATTAATTATAGTGAGAATCGTGCTGTGTTACATATAGCTTTAAGAAACAGAGAAAATACGCCCATTTTAGTAAATGGATTGGATGTAATGCCACAAATAAATGCAGTCTTAGAAAAAATGAAAAAATTTTGTAATCGTATTATTCAAGGTAATTGGACAGGATATACAAATAAAATAATCACAGACATTGTTAATATAGGAATTGGGGGTTCCAATCTCGGCCCTTATATGGTAACTGAAGCATTAAAACCATATAAAAATCATCTAAATCTGCATTTTATTTCTAATATAGATGGAACTCATATTTTTGAAACATTAAAATGTTTGAATCCAGAAAATACGTTATTTATAATAGCATCAAAAACTTTTACCACCCAAGAGACTATGACTAATGCACGTAGTGCACGTAGTTGGTTTTGTCAAGCTACCTCTAATAAAAAACATATATCTAAACATTTTATAGCATTATCCACAAATGCTATTGAGGTTTGTAAATTCGGTATTGATCCATCAGAAAACATGTTTAAATTTTGGGATTGGGTAGGTGGCCGTTATTCGTTATGGTCATCCATTGGTTTATCTATAATGCTATCGTTGGGAGTTAATAATTTTGAATTATTATTAACTGGAGCCCATGCTATGGATTTGCATTTTTATCACACACCCCTAGATAAAAACCTACCGGTAATTTTAGCACTCATTGGTATTTGGTACAATAATTTCTTTCAAGTCGAAACCGAAGCAATTTTTGTTTATGATCAGTATATGCATCGTTTTACAACATATTTACAGCAAGTAAATATGGAATCTAATGGAAAATATATAGATCGCAATGGATACCCTGTTACATATCAGACTGGTCCTATTATATGGGGAGAACCTGGAACTAATGGACAACATTCATTTTATCAACTACTTCATCAAGGAACTAAAATGATTCCATGTGATTTTATAGCCCCAGTAATAAGTCATAATCCTATATCTGATCATCATGAAAAATTAATATCAAATTTTATTGCTCAAACTCAAGCATTAGCTTTTGGCAACACACATCAAAAAGTATTACAAGAACCTAAAATATCTAACAAACATTATATATCCCAACAACATGCAGTTCCGTTTCAAATATGCAAAGGAAATAACCCCAGTAATTCCATTTTAGTTAAAAAAATTACTCCTTATACTTTAGGGGCTTTAATTGCTTTATATGAACATAAAATATTCACACAAGGTGTTATCTTCAATATTTATACCTTTGATCAATGGGGAGTAGAACTAGGAAAAGAACTGGCTAACAATATTTTATCAGAATTAAAATGCGAAAGTATCACTTCTAACAACTATGATAGCTCAACTCATGGTTTAATTAATTATTACAAATCCTGGAGTGATTAACATCATTCTTTCATTACAAAGCCACCTATTTATTCACTACTTGCATATATGCAACAAACCAATTACAATAAAAAGACTATGTATAATTATTGTTAAATAGACATACTTTATTCCAACTTTAAGTAGTATTTAATTTAGTTTTTATACTTATATATATATCAATTTTACGATTTTCTTATAAAGAGATAACATATAATATTTTGAGTAATCTTTTTTCGATATAAAAACCAATAACTAGGGATCACATTAATATTAAAAATATTCTTATTTTTTGAAGTTTCTATGTAAATCCAAGATTCTTTTTTAAAAAGATTATACCGTTCTAACAAACAAATAACCTCAGGTATAACGTTATCTTGAAAGGGAGGATCTAAAAAAATTATATCATAAGCATCAATTGACCGTCGTAACCAAGAACGACAATCAGTATATATGACCTCACTATTGTACGCTAAAAAAGATTGCACAATTGTCGTCAATGCTGTAATGCAAATATATCTATTATCTAAAAAAGTTACTTTATTAGCTCCTCTAGACAATGATTCTAAACCCAATGCACCACTTCCAGCAAAACAATCTAAACAAATAGCACCAGAAATAATAGGATTAAGCCAACCAAATAACATTTCACGTATACGATTAGTAGTTGGACGCACATTAGCACACCGAATAATAGGTATTTTACGCCCTTTCCACTTGCCTCCAATAATTCTAACCTTCCCAATAGCACTTAATCGCAGTTTATTTTTATACATATACTGCATCTCTTCTTACACGATAAAATAAGTAACTCATAATAATTTTAATTCTCTAATATAAAAACATCCACTATTAGAAACAATGTTAACTTTTATATTCCTCCGATAAAATCTGATTGTTTATACATGAACTCACATATTGTACACACTATAAAAATTATAGATTGGATCTATAATTATAATGTACAATAACTTAATATTTTCATATGCTCACTATGCTTGGTTTGTTATGTTATTAGTTAATCATATGTAATACTTACAATTAATCAATGATAAACGTATGCAAGCAATGGAAATATATTTGAGTCTTATAAAAAGGACTATAGACAATAAATTATTTTATCCAAATAAAATAATTTATTGTTGTTCCTCATAATAAGACAATATATTTAACATCATTGATTAATTGTAAGTATTACATATGAAAATATAAAAAATTAACATTTAATATATTGATAATAGCGACGAGGTCAATACACATGAATTCTGAACATAATTTGTTTAACAGACTAAAACAGAGTTTATTAAATACTCGAAAAAAATTAGGTGATAACATAATAAAGTTGGTTCGTAACAAAAATATTGATATCGATATATTAAATGATATTGAAAATAAATTATTGGTTGCAGATATAAGTATGCAAACTACTCAAAAAATTATTAATAACTTGAAAAATTATATTAGCCTTCATGCTAATTGCAATAACAAATCTTTTTATGATTCATTACGTAATGAGATATTAAATATACTTATATCTATCGATAAACCATTACTTATACAGAAAAAAAAACCATTTATCATATTAATGGTAGGAGTTAATGGAGTTGGAAAAACTACTACTATTGGAAAATTAGCATATTACTACCGATTAAAAAATAAAACTGTAATGTTAGCGGCAGGAGATACCTGTAGAGTAGCAGCAACAGATCAGTTAGAAATTATAGGAAAACGTAGCGGTTGTGTTGCAGTAATAAAAAATAATACTACTGCCGATCCTGCCTCAGTAATTTTTGATGCTGTTAAAATAGCTCAAATGAAACTTATTGATCTGCTTATTATAGACACTGCGGGTAGATTACAAAATAAAATCCATGCAATGGAAGAATTAAAAAAAATTATTAGAGTTATAAAAAAAATTGATATAGAAGCACCTCATGAAACTATATTAGTTCTTGATGCTAATATCGGACAAAACTCTATCAACCAAGTGCGTATGTTCAATAACGCAATTAAAGTCACAGGAATAATTATGACCAAATTGGATGGTAGTGCTAAAGGAGGTGTTATCTTGTCTATTGCTGATCAATGTCCTATTCCAATACGATATATTGGAATAGGACAAAATATCGACGACTTTCAACCATTTGAACCACACAATTTTGTTGAAGCTATTTTTAAAAAACAAACCTAATGATAAAATACTGTACCTAAATTACATGAGCATTTATTTAAAATAAAATATTTATATTAAACAATAAAAATTTCTTTATAGATAATTACTACAAAATAATATTATTAACATCTATGATATTTTTGTGGATGTTTTTAAACATTATTAAATTTAAAAAAATAAAATATTAGTTACAGTTGATTTAAATCAAAGCTTTACGTATACTGGGGTATGAATAAGGAAATAAAAATTAAATTACAAAGGTTATTATACTCGCAATAATTGTATAAATAAATCTGCTAATATATATATATAGAATTTTTACCCAAAAAAGCATACACATTATCAACGATGTTAACTTAAAATTTACATTCCTTACCACGATTAACTATAGACCATCTAGTATCATTAGAAACAATATTTATTTATCGATGATAATAACAAATGACTTTATGCTTTGTGATGTTTTAATTCCATTAAACTGATAGCGCAATTAAATAATGGTTCTATTACAAATGTGTTATGCTATCTATTGATAGATACTCCTTTTAATATAACAGAATTATTTTATACTTAGTTTCATACATATCTCGTACGGGCATGATATAATCATCTGAATACATGCGATCATGGTAGGAGAATAAATGCCTAAAAATATTCAAAATAGCGTGACTTTAGTTCCTCAAGGAACTTTAGAAGCATATATAAGAGCAGCTAATTCTTATGCTCTGCTTACTTCGGAAGAAGAGCAAGCATTAGCTAAGCGATTATATTATCATGGAGATTTAGAATCAGCAAAAAAACTTATTGTATCGCATTTAAGATTCGTCATTCATGTTGCTCGTAATTATTCCGGCTATGGGCTACCACAAGCTGATTTAATACAAGAAGGTAATATTGGTTTGATGAAAGCTGTACGTCGGTTTAATCCGGAATTAGACGTTCGTTTAGTATCATTTGCTGTACACTGGATTAAATCAGAAATCCATGAATATGTTCTAAAAAACTGGCGTATTGTAAAAATAGCTACTACTAAAGCACAACGTAAACTATTTTTTAATTTAAGAAAAACTAAACAACGTTTAGGTTGGTTTAATGCAGGAGAAATAGAAATAGTTGCAAAAGCACTAAACGTAACTAGCAAAGATGTACGTGAAATGGAATCTCGTATGGCGGCACAAGATATGACTTTTGAGCAATCTTCAGATGAAGATAATCGAGGAATAATAGCGCCTATACTATATTTACAAGATAAAATCATCACTTCTAATGAAGAAAATGAATGGATTGATCAAGTTAGTGATAAATTGAACACAGCTATAAATACTCTGGATAAACGCAGTCAACATATTATTCGTGCACGATGGCTAAACGTAGATAACAATAAAAGTACATTACAAGAATTAGCTAATCAATACGGTGTTTCTGCTGAACGAGTACGTCAATTAGAAAAAAATGCCATGAAGAAAATGAAATTAATAATACAGAACTAATTAATTTTTTATAAATACTATTTATAAAAACATAAACTATTAAACATATATTTATAAAATTTTAGTTACTTGACTACATACATAGTCATTTGATACTATTTTCATAGATGAAAAGATTAAAATAATTTAATATTATATATTATACTTAGTAGCTAATTGTGCATACTATATGTAATCAAGTATCGCTTTCTTAATATTAATTTAATAGTCATTAGAGTAACTGTTGATATCAACAACGGTTTTTAAAAATATTTTTTTTATTTTCATTCTTGCACTCACTTTATATAACTAAAGACAAACCATGGAGTAAATTATGACAATTGTTGGTCATACATTAGGATTTCCTCGTATTGGCTTACATAGAGAACTAAAATACGCTCTAGAAAATTATTGGAACGGAAAAATACAAGAAGATAAATTATTAGAAATAGGTCGCACATTGCGCATGCGACATTGGAAACAACAGAAAGATTCTGGTATAGATTGGATCCCAGTAGGTGATTTTGCATGGTATGATCATGTTTTAACTACCAGTTTAATGCTTAATAATATTCCAAATAGACATCGCTCTTTCCAAGAAAGGCTTACTTTAAATACGCTATTTAAAGTAAGCCGAGGTTATTCTTTGAATAAAAAGCTGATACCTCCTTCAGAAATGAAAAAATGGTTCAATACAAATTATCACTATATAGTACCTGAATTTATTGAAACTCAAGAATTTAAATTAAATTGGACTCAATTATTTGATGAAATAGATGAAGCTTTATCACTAAAATATAAAATAAAACCAATACTACTTGGTCCAATTAGTTATCTTTGGTTAGGAAAAGTAAAAGGGAAAAAATTTAATCGATTATCATTATTACCTGCTTTATTATCAGTATATCAAGATATATTGACCATTTTTCAAAAAAAAAACATTGATTGGGTACAAATTGACGAACCCATATTAGTTTTAGAGCTTCCATCAAAATGGTTAGAAGCATATTTAAATGTATATGAACAACTTCATGGTAAAATTAAATTATTACTAACTACTTATTTCGACAGCATATATCATCAACTAAATATCATCAGACAACTTAAAGTAGATGGTCTACATGTAGATCTAGTTTCTAGCCCTGATAATGTATCTTTAATTCACGAACAATTACCAAAAAATTGGATATTATCAGCAGGAGTAATTAATGGACGTAATATATGGAAAACTAATCTGCATAGTTGGTTCAAAAAACTCTCCCCTTTAGTCGGAGAGCGTAAAATATGGATAGGATCTTCTTGTTCCTTATTACACAGCCCTATTGATCTAAATATGGAAAAAAAATTAGATAAACATATCACAGAATGGTTTGCTTTTGCATTACAAAAATGTTCTGAAATAAAAATGTTATGCACTGCTTTAAATTATAAAAATAAAAATGACTCGACATATGAAGACATACTTAATCAATATTATATTGCCAACAATTTAAGATCTCACTCTACTACAGTTCATAATATACAAGTTAAAAAAAGACTCAAACATATTAATAAAATTCCACACTCTCGATACTCTCCATACACAACACGAGTTATATTGCAGCATAAAAAGTTTAATTTACCGTTATTTCCAACAACTACTATCGGTTCATTTCCTCAAACTGAAGAAATTCGTCAACTTCGTTCAAACTTTAAAAATAACCAAATCGATGAAAAAGATTATTGCGTTGGTATTAAAAATTATATTAAACAAATCATTGCGGAACAAGAAAAATTAGATTTGGACGTTTTAGTTCACGGAGAACCAGAAAGAAATGATATGGTGGAATACTTTGGAGAAAACTTAAATGGATTTATATTTACTCAAAATGGATGGGTACAAAGTTATGGTTCTCGTTGTGTGAAACCTCCAGTAATTATTGGAGATATTAGTCGTTCAAAACCCATTACTACAAAATGGATAAATTATGCTCAATCATTAACTAACAAACCAATAAAAGGTATATTAACTGGACCTGTGACTATCATGTCTTGGTCATTCCTACGTGAAGATATACAACGTAAAATAATAGCGTTGCAATTAGCGTTATCAATACGCGATGAAGTAATAGATTTAGAAAAATCTGGAATTCGAATAATACAAATTGATGAACCAGCTTTACGAGAAGGATTACCTTTAAAGAATTCTAATCAAAAAAAATATCTAGAATGGGCAGTTAATGTATTTAAGATAACTGCATCATCAGTAAAAGATGATACCCAGATTCACACTCATATGTGCTATTCTGAATTTAGTGATATTATTCATGCAATTATAAAATTAGACGCAGACGTAATCAGTATAGAAGCATCTAGGTCAGACGAAAAAATATTAGAAACCATACAACATGTAGCAATAAACTTAAATGCAATTGGTCCAGGTATATATGATATTCATTCTATAAATGAACCAACTCAGAATGATCTTATTGAAAAAATTAATCAATTATTAAAATATATTCCAAAAAATCGTTTATGGATCAATCCTGATTGCGGATTAAAAACAAGATCATGGCCTGAAATTAAACGATCATTAGATAACATGGTATCTGCAGTAAAAATATTACGCAAACAGTACTCATGAATTATAACTAATTATTTTTAATGATTTCATAATAAACATCGCAATAAGATTACTAAATCTGTTATATTACTGTAAAATAAATCTATGAAATTTTTATTTAAAAAATAATCATTAAAAAAATTTTAATTTATATTACTTATATTCTTAAAAATTTAAAAACTTTAAAAAAATCATAATCAATTTTTAAAACTATACAAAAAAATTTGAAATCACTCTCAACATAGTTAAGTAATACATTCTATGTCTATAACTAACGTATTTCATTTAGGTTTAAAAACCAGTGATCTTCAAGGCGCAACTTTAGCTATTCTTCCAGGAGATCCTAACAGAGTTAAAAAAATTGCATCGCTTATGCATAATCCAAAATATATTTCTAGCTATCGAGAATTTACCACTTGGTCTGCAAGAATTAATGAAAATACAATAATCATTTGTTCTACAGGGATAGGCGGTCCATCCACTTCTATTGTAGTAGAAGAATTATCCCAATTAGGAATACGTACATTCTTACGCGTAGGCACTGCGGGTGCTATCCAAAAATATATAAAAATAGGCGATATATTAATAGTCACTGCTGCTGTCCGTTGTGATGGAGCCAGTCAACACTTTGCTCCGTTAGAATTCCCAGCAACGGCAGACTTATCATGTAGTGTGGCATTAATTAAAGCTGCTAAAAAAATTGGTATTAAATCGCACCATGGTGTGACTGTGTCTTCAGATACATTTTATCCCGGACAAGAAAGAAAAGATACATATTCTGGCCTAATTATTAAAAAGTTACGTGGTTCTATGGAAGAATGGAAAAATATGGGAGTTATGAGTTACGAAATGGAATCTGCAACACTGTTAACTATGTGCTTGACTCAAGGACTGAGGGCAGGAGTTGTAACGGGTATTATCGTAAATCGCACACAACAAGAAGCCCCAAATATTATTTGGATACACAATGCTGAATACATGGCGATTAAAGTTGTAATAGAAGGCGCTCGCATTCTTCTTAACAAAGAAGATAACTGCATATAGTTAATTTGTTTGATAATATTAACTATCAATTGTTATTATTATTATTATTTAAATTTTTGATTTAATTTATTATGACATAATTTAATTGATTTTAAAAATTATTATAAACATACTGTTTTTAAAAATACTTTCATATGAAAAATGTTTTAACATGATTAAAAATCATGCATTTTGAAACATAATATAACATTAAGCAATTCAGATTTCTTAAATTATTTAAACATCATATATAATAATGAATAGTAAATAATTACCATAATATTTTTATGGTTACATTTTATAATAGAGAATATATGACAATCATCCCATTTTACTTGTATAATATAATTAGTATGTTAGCAGGTTCCCTACTCACTGGAGTATTCTGTAAAATTATAAAAAAACGTTGTATTAAAAGATATAAAAATGACTGTAAAGCCCATGAGAACGCATTAGGTATAATTAAACAAAACTTAAAAAATGAATCTGACTTACGGCATAATATTGAACAAAAATTACAAAACAAATCACAAATAATATATGAACTATATGGGAAATTATCTACCACTGAAGAACGTTTAAAATTATTAGATCATTATCACCAAAAATCTGAGCAACTAAATCATGAATTACATATACAATTAAATTTAAATCATACTCAAGAATTAAAACTACAAGAATTAAGTATCCGTTTAGAAGAATATAAGCTTGCAACAAAAGAAAAACAAAAGTTATTTACTGATAGTGAAAATCGATTAGCTATGCAATTTGAAAATTTAGCAAATCGTATTTTTGAACAAAATGGATACAAGATAGATAAACAAAACCGAATAACTCTTGATAGAATGCTGTATCCATTAAAAGAACAATTAGAAGGATTTAAAAATCAAATACAAAACAACATTGAAAAAGAAAAGCAAGCAAGGCATACTTTAACGTATGAAATTCGTAATTTGCACCAATTAAACGCAAAAATCACTCAAGAAACTATTAATTTAACACAAGCATTAAAGGGAAATAATAAAACCCAAGGTAGTTGGGGAGAAGTAATTTTAACTCGTGCATTAGAAGCTTCTGGTATGCGTGAAGGTCATGAGTTTCATGTACAAGTCAGTATAAAACAAACAAATGGGCATAGATTACAACCTGATGTAATTATCCATTTACCTCAAGGTAAAGATGTAGTCATTGATTCCAAAATATCTTTAGTGGCCTATGAACGTTATTTCAATAGCAATAATGAAGAAGATCGACAATTAGCTATTACTGACCATGTCCACTCATTGCGTGCACATATAAAGTCATTAAGTAAAAAAGATTACCAAAAATTATTTGGATTAAATACATTAGATTACATTTTAATGTTTGTTCCTATTGAATCTGCTTTTATGTTGGCTATTGAGAAAGAAGCATCATTACTAACTGATGCCATGCGATACAATATCATGTTAATTAGTCCTACAACGTTATTGATTGCTTTACGTACTATTAACAATCTATGGCGCTATGAATATCAAAATTGTCACTCAAAAAAAATTGCCGATAAAGCAGGACGATTATATGATAAACTACGACTATTTATGGATGACTTAAATAAAATTGGTCTATATCTAAATAAAGCAGAAATTATTTATAATGCAGCAAAAAATAAATTTTCTGAAGGAAAAGGTAATATTATAAGTCAAGCGGAAAGTTTTAGAGCACTTGGGGTACAAATAAAACAACCAATTATCCCTAATGAAATTACTCCTCATTCTATATTTTTATGTGATAAAGAAAATAATTCTTCTAATCCATCCGATTTTGAAGATGACATCATCCGCAATACATGTCATGAACCTTTAACTAATTCTTGATCAAATACGTCTAAAATATATAAATTAGTAAAAAATACTTATTTTATTAAATTTTCAATAAATAAAAATCCAATGAAAGGTCTTACAACACAGAATAAATATGAATAATAAACATAAAAAAAATACGACTCATTTTGGTTTTCAAAAAATTCCCAAAAATAAAAAAACATTACTAGTATCCAATATCTTCCATACTATAGCATCAAAGTATGATTTAATGAATGACTTAATGTCCTTCGGCATACATAGAATGTGGAAACAATTCATGATTTATCACAGTGCAGTGCATACCGGACAAAAAGTGCTAGATCTAGCCGGAGGTACTGGAGATTTAAGTATTAAATTTTCACGATTAGTTGGTAATTCAGGAATAGTAGTATTAGTAGATATCAATGATTCTATGATAGATCTAGGACAAAAAAAATTACGCAATTTAGGTATATTAAATAATGTGATATATGTACAGGCTGATGCTGAGGCTTTACCTTTCCCTGAAAATACTTTTGATTGTGTCGCTGTTGCTTTTGGTTTACGTAATTTCACAAACAAGAAACAAGCATTATGTTCAATACATAGAGTTCTAAAATCTAAAGGTAAATTACTAATTTTAGACTTTGGAGTACCTACTTTTAAAATATTAAATATAATATACGATTTATATTCATTTCACGTCTTACCCAAAATAGGTGAATTAATAGCTCAAGACGCTAATAGTTATCGCTATCTTGTAGAATCTATTCGTATGCATCCAGATCAAGAAACTCTGAAAAACATGATGACACAAACAGGATTCAATAATGTTAAATATTTTAATATGACTTATGGAATTGCAGTATTACACTGCGCACATAAATATTAAAACAACATATTTATATTCACAAACTATTATTAAATCCTTAAAATTATTCTGCATAAAACTACAGTATCTAATTATTTTTATATTTTAATAAGAAATAGTTATATATTTTCAGTATTAAAAAAAAAAAATTATATTGTATAATGCATATATACTGTAATACTTATTATTGCTTTTAATAAGTATATAATGTGGGATATAAAAATGTTTTATTTTAATAAAAAACAGTAATTTATAATTAAAATAACATTTTTTACAAAATATTTAGATAATATCTAGTTATACATTACTAATTTTATTCTATTTACATTGATAATACCTTATTAAGGAATAAATCATATGATCCAATATTTCTAGATTCTTGCAAAAAATAAATATTACTTATGTTCAAAAATATTGAATTACAATGATTAATGATAAGTAGGCTCTTATACTAAGAATATATTAGAATTATTATAGTTTTCTTAAATATACTATTTAAAACATGATCAAAATATTTATCTAATTATTTAAATAAATTATAGGAAATTTAATGTTTGTTGATGAATTATATCGATTTTTTTACATAATTAAAACAATACTAAACTATGGATTAAGTGATTTTGTTCCTACCCATCGACTAATTTTTCCATTAAGAATAGGCAGTAGATTTTTTTTACGTGTTTTAAATAAGCATTATCAACTAACTTTAGGAGAACGACTTCGTTTAGCATTGCAAGAATTAGGTCCAATATGGATTAAATTAGGTCAAATACTTTCTACTCGTCGTGATATTTTCTCAGATTCTATTGCAGATCAATTGTCAATACTGCAAGATCGCGTGGCGCCTTTCGATGGTATCCTTGCTAAAACATATATAGAGCGTGCTATTGGTAATCCATTAGAAACATGGTTTAAAGATTTTCAAGAAATACCATTAGCATCCGCATCTATTTCACAAGTACATTCCGCCAGATTTAAAAAAAACAATAAAGATATAGTAATCAAAGTTATTCGCCCAGGTCTCTTGCCTATTATTAAAACAGATATACGTTTAATGCATAGATTAGCCAATTGGATTTATAAATTCCTACCAGAAGGACGGAAATTTAAATTTTCAGAAGTTGTTTCAGAATATGAAAAAACCCTTTTTAACGAACTTAATTTGTTAAAAGAAGCAGCTAATACTATTCAATTACGAAGAAATTTTAAAAAAAGTCAAATATTATACATACCCAAAGTATATGTAGATTTTTGCAGCGAAAAAGTTATGGTTATGGAACGTATTTATGGTATACCTGTATATGATATAGTTGCATTAAAGAAACAAAGAACTAATATGAAATTATTAGCAGAACGCGGGATAGAAGTGTTTTTTACTCAAGTATTTAGAGACAGTTTTTTTCATGGAGATATGCATCCTGGTAATATATTCATTAGCTATAAACATCCAGATAATCCAAAATATATTAGTATTGATTGTGGTATTATCGGATCTTTAAATAAAAAAGATAAATACTATTTAGCAGCAAATTTTATCGCATTTTTTAATCGCGACTATCGTAAGATAGCTGAACTACATCTTGACTCAGGTTGGATACCCGTAAATACTAACATCGAAGACTTTGAATGCGCAATGAGAACAGTATTTGAACCAATTTTTGAACAACCGCTAGAAAACGTTCCTTTTAGTAAAATATTACTATATTTATTTAATACCGCACGATGTTTTAATATGGAAATACAACCTCAATTGATCCTATTACAAAAAACTTTATTATATATTGAAGGAATAGTGAGACAACTATATCCTCATTTAAATCTTTGGAAATCTGCTAGACCTTTTTTAGAAAAATGGATGCAAGATCAACTAAAATTTTCAACAACAATATGTGCCTTGACAGATAAAATACCTTATTGGATAGATAAGATACCAGAATTACCTACTTTATTATCTAACGAATTTAAACGTTCTTGCATGCTACAAAAAAAAATAGAAATGTTGATAACAGAGTTAAAAACGCAACGAACCAAACAAAGCCAAGCATTATTCTTATTCGGGGTTGGAGCAACATTAATTACCAGCAGTATTTTCTTATGTATACAAGATAAATATTTTAAAAATTTTTCTATTTTTTTATTTATCACTGGAATATTTATTTGGACAATAGGCTGGAAACGTATTATGCAGTAATCATTATTACTATTATTATCAATATCACGTTTAATTTTATTTCTAATAAAAGATTATTTTAACAATTCAAAAAATATCTCCATATATATGCTATACAAATTAAAATATTCTATATTCAATGTAACTATTTTGGCATAATGATATTAACTACTATAGATTTAAACTATATTAGTTTACATTAACATGATTAAAATTTAAACTATTTTAAAAAATAACCTATTAATTGCAATATACAATATATATTATATATAATGTATATTGTGATCAGTAGTAATACCAAATTTAGAACAATAAATATAAACTTAATGCCTATTAAATATCATGAAATACAAAGATTTACGTGATTTTATCAAAATTCTAGAGTATAGAGGAGACTTAAAAAGAATTACTCTTCCTATTAATCCTGATTTAGAAATAACAGAAATTGCTGATCGTACCATTAAATCTGGAGGGCCAGCTCTCTTTTTTGAAAACCCTAAAGGATACACAATACCTGTTCTTTGTAACTTATTTGGTACACCCAATAGAATAGCTCTAGGTATGGGGAAAGAAAATATTCTATCATTACGTGATATTGGAAAATTGCTTGCATTTTTAAAAGAACCTGAACTCCCAACAGGGATACATGATTTTTTTTCTAAAATACCTAATTTTCGTCATATTTTACATATGCCTATCAAGCGTGTGAGTACAGCTCCATGCCAAGAAAATGTTTGGTGTAATAAAGATGTAGACATTACACATATGCCAATAATGCGTTGTTGGCCCAAAGATATATCTCCTGTAATTACCTGGGGGATCACAATAACTCGTGGTCCAAGAAGAAAACGACAAAATCTTGGAATTTATCGCCAACAAGTACTATCTAAAAACAAAATTCTTATAAGATGGCTATCTCATCGTGGTGGAGCATTAGATTTTCAAGAATGGTATAAATATACTTCAGAAAAAAGATTTCCCATTACTGTAGCATTAGGAGCCGATCCAGCTACTTTACTAGGAGCAGTAATCCCTATCCCTAATACTTTATCAGAATATGCTTTCTCCGGTCTATTAAGAGGTTATAAAACTGAAGTAATTAAATGCATTTCATGTGACTTGGATGTTCCAGCTAATTCTGAAATTATATTAGAAGGATATTTAGAACGAGGTAAAACAGCAATAGAGGGGCCTTTTGGAGATCACACAGGATACTACAATACTACTGCTCAATTTCCAGTATGCACTATTACCCACATTACCCAAAGAAACAATCCAATTTATCATTCTACTTATACTGGACGCCCACCAGATGAACCTGCAATGCTTGGAATGGCAATGAATGAAGTATTTATCCCTATAATACAAAAACAATTTCCAGAAATTATAGATTTTTATTTACCTCCTGAAGGTTGTTCATATAGACTAGCTATCGTAACCATAAAAAAACAATATATTGGACACGCCAAGCGTATAATTTTTGGAATATGGTCCTTTTTAAAACAATTTATGTATACTAAATTTATTATTATATGTGACGACGATATTAATGCACGAGATTGGAATGATGTAATATGGGCAATTACTACACGTATGGATCCTGCTCGAGATACCATAATAATAGAAAATACTCCAATTGATTACCTTGATTTTTCTAGCCCGATTTCTGGATTAGGCGCTAAAATAGGTATGGATGCTACAAACAAATGGCCCGGAGAAACTGAAAGAGAATGGGGTATTCCAATTAAAATGAACAATACAGTACGACATTATATTGATAGTATTTGGGATAAATTAAACATATTTCATAAAAGAAAACAACAACAGTAAAATAGTTTTTTAATTACAGAAATCATCATATTTTTATGATAATAAAAATTATAAATTATATTCTAACTATATAAAAGTCACTATATATTCTATTCTTTAATTAAAAACAGAATTTATAAATAAAATATAAATTAATCACGAATTAATACATATCTTTTTATTGTAGATATGATAATACTCTTTATGATTAATAATCAATACACCTTAAAAATTATCCCTGTATTTATTCTATTATGACTATTGATATAAATATTAAAATAATCTCAACTTTTAAATTTCTTACATCAAAAATAAGAACATATTAGTAGTATTAAGTCATTATTGTAAAAAATATTTTTTTATTTATTATTATATTTAATTAATGCAATAATTATAAAATCTATTATTTTATAATATATACACAAGTTCTTATACATATCAAATAATATTAGTATGATGATTAAAATCACACATCAAGAAACCAAGTAGAATATTATTATTAATTAAAATAAAAATATTATTTTTATTTTAATTAATAATATCTATATTTTAATAATCAATGTTTGTAGGATTATTAGGAGGTTGTATGAAAAAATTACATCTTATTTTAATAATAATTTCTTTAATATTTTCATGCAAAAGCATTTCCTCTTCAATTATAGAAGGAAAACAATATATTCGATTAAATAAACCTATTCATAATGCTCCTAAACTACTAGAGTTTTTTTCTTTTTATTGTCCGCATTGTTATCAATTCGAGCAAATTTATCATATTTCTAACAATATAGAAAAAACATTACCCAAAAACATAAATTTTTATAAATATCATGTAAATTTTTTAGGTAATTTAGGAAAACAATTAACACATGCTTGGGCTGTAGCAATAGCATTAGGAATAGAAAATAAAATCAGTCCCATATTATTTATAGCGATACAAAAACAACAATCTATCCATACCATAGAAGATATTCGTGCGATATTTATCAAATCTGGTGTTAATGCAGAAGAATTTGATACTGCTTGGGATAGTATATTAGTAAAATCTTTAGTCTTAGATCAAGAACAAGCAGCAATAAATTTTCATCTAAGAGGGGTTCCATCAATATTTATCAATGGCAAATATATGATAAAAAACGACAAACTAGATATATCATCAGTAAATGCTTACATGCAACAATTTTGTGAATTATTAAATTTACTCATAAATAAAACATAAAATTTTTATAATTATTACACTCTAAATATGATCATCTGGTTATATGACACAACTCCATTTTATTTTTATTATTTTAATATCTATGATAATATTATTATTTAGTGTTATTTATTAAATAAATATCCAACATTCTTTAATCTTTTCTACAAGATTAAATCATATATAAAATATCATTATGATTACAACTATAAATAATCCGATAATTTTAGTGGATGGTTCTTTTTATATACACCGCGCATATCATGCATTACCATCATTAAAAACCAGCAATGGAGAACCAGTATGGGTAATATATGGAGTAATCAATATGATCAAAAGTCTGCTAGTGCAATATCAACCTACTCATATGGTAATTATTTTTGATACAATGGGAAAAACATTTCGTAATAACTTATTCGAAAAATATAAAGCTAATCGCATTAAAATCCCTAAGGATCTATATATTCAAATAAATCCGTTATGCAAAATAATACACGCCATGGGATTACCAATACTTCAGGTACCTAATGTAGAAGCAGATGATGTAATAGGCACGTTAGCCATATTTTACGCGCAATCAGGGATTCCTGTATTAATTAGTACAGGAGATAAAGATATGGCTCAAATAGTATCGCCTAAAATAACTCTTATTAACACTATGTCAAATATTATGTTCACTCCTAAAGAAGTAGAAAGAAAATTTGGAATACCGCCAGAGTTGATAGCTGATTATCTAGCATTAATAGGAGATCGATCTGATAATATTCCTGGAGTTCCTGGAGTAGGGAAAAAGACTGCGCAAATATTATTAAAAAAAATAGGCAATTTAAAAACATTATATGATAATTTGGATAAAATTGATATATTGGGACTACGGGGCGCTAGGGGAATACAAAATATATTACAGATTAATAAAGAAATAGCATTTCTTTCTTATAAATTAACAACTATCAAAACAGATGTGTCTTTGGACACATCTGTTCATCAATTATCAATACAACAAGTAAATATTGATACTTTGTTGTCATTATTTAAACGATATGAATTCAAGAATTGGTTAATAGATTTAAAATCAAGAAAATGGTTACATAAATATCAATGCTTAAATAAGCTATCATCACACCAATGCTCAAAAAATACGTTTTTACATCAAAAAAGTAATTTACTATTAGATCATGTCAAAGAAAAAAAAAATATTAAAATAATACATGATACTGAAATGCTTTATCATTGGATTGAAAAAATTAAAATATCCAAATTCTTTATATTTAACATACATACAGATATATTTAACGCTGCTACAGCTAATATTATAAGCATATGTTTATCTATAAATCCTAATGAAAGTGCGTATATTCCTATAAAAACTAATTCAATTAGTAATCATCAAGATTTTTTATATCTTGATAAAATACTATCAATGCTACAACCAATTTTAGAAAATTCAGAAATAAAGAAAATTGGGCAACACCTAAAGTTTAGCCATGCTATATTTAAACGTTACAATATAAATTTGGTTGGTATGGCATTTGATGTTATGTTAGAATTATATATATTGTACGGTACCTCTGATTATCAAGACATAAAAAATTTTTTAGATAAAGACACATTCAACGCTGTTACAGATTTTAAAAATAATTGCCATAAAAATGGCATTATCTCAGACATACGCAATATACAATCACAATCTCTACATGCTGCTAAATTTATTAAATCTCTATTTAACTTACATCATATTTTATGGCCAAAAATAAACACAAACGACAAACTAAAAAAAATATTTGAAGAAATAGAAATGCCTTTAATATCTATATTATCTCGTATCGAAAGTTATGGCGTGTTAATAGATAAAAAATTACTTAACGCTCATTCAGTAGAATTAGATTCTCGACTTAATGAATTAAAACTGGAAGCATATCAATTGGTAAATACTTCTTTTAATCTTTCTTCAACCAAGCAATTACAAGAAATATTATATAGTAAGCAAAAATTACCAATTTTAAAAAAAACACCTACTGGCACTCCTTCAACCAATGAAGAAGTATTAAAAAAATTAGCTAAAAAATACCCAATGCCAAAAATCATTTTACAATATCGCAGTTTAGCTAAATTAAAATCCACTTATACCAATAAATTAACCGCTATGATTAACGAAAAATCAAATCGAGTACATACCTCATATAATCAAACTAGAACTTCTACGGGACGTCTTTCTTCTACTAACCCAAATTTACAAAATATTCCAAATAGAAATTATGATGGTAGAAAAATACGTCAAGCTTTTATTGCTCCTAAAAATTTTTTAATTGTAGCTGCAGATTATTCACAAATAGAATTAAGAATAATGGCGCACCTATCTCAAGATATCAAATTAATTAACGATTTTATTTCTGAAAAAGATATTCATACTGCAACAGCTTCTGAAATATTTGTAACTGCACTACATTTAGTGACTAATGAACAAAGACATCAAGCTAAAACTATCAATTTCGGATTAATTTATGGAATGAGTGCATTTGGATTAGCACGTCAATTATCAGTAACATGTAAAGAGGCACAAAAATATGTAGATCGTTATTTTAAACGATATCCTGGAGTCATGAGATATATGAAACATATTCGAGAACATGTCAATAAATATGGCTATGTATCTACATTAGACGGACGAAAATTATATTTACCAGATATTTTTTCTTCTAATATTTCCCAGAAAAAAAGTGCTGAAAGAGCAGCAATCAATGCTCCTATGCAAGGAAGTGCTGCTGACATTATTAAAAAAGCAATGATATCTGTTGATAATTGGTTACAAAAGGATGAAATTCCAGCACGTATAATTATGCAAGTGCATGATGAATTAGTATTTGAAGTACACCATGAAATCATAAATCCAGCTGTAAAACAAATCAAAAAATTAATGGAAGAATGCTTTGTTATTGATATACCGCTAAAAGTAGATATTGGTATTGGAAAAAATTGGGAACAAGCACATTAATACTATTTACTATTAATTTAGTATATATGCTATATAAGATAATATCTATAGATATTAAATACCAATTCAAATAATTTATTTACTATATAAATTTATATAGTTTATTTAAACATAGAAAAACTATTATTGTAATTAATTTATAACATGTATTATTTTATTACTTTAATATTTAAACCAATTATTAAGAGTGATTTTTAACAACTCTATTCCATGTTTCTTAACAGTAGAAAAGGGTACAACTTGTATGCACGTTGTACCCTTTATCTTCATGTCCTGTGCCACTTTTTGAGTTGTAACTTTTAAAATACTTCTAGAAACTTTATCTGATTTACTTAATAAAGTAAAAATTGGGACTTTCATTGAAAGCGCACTTTCAATGATTTTTTGATCTAAATTTTTTACAGGATACCTAATATCCATGATTAATATCAATCCTTTTAAATTTTTTCTTTTCTCCAAGTATTCACATACTATGTCATGCCAACAATTTTTTCTCATGTTTATATCTTTAGTATAACCATAACCAGGAAAATCAATAAGACGAATACCTGGTTTTACTTCGAATAAATTGATAAGTTTCGTGCATCCTGGCGTTTTACTAACTTTAGTAAGTTTTTTTTGATAAGTTAGAGCATTAATAGCACTAGATTTTCCACTGTTAGAATAACCAACGAAAGCCACCTCCATACCTATCTTTCCGTTAGGTAATTTACAAATTTCAGGCACACTTACTAAAAAATAAGTACTATGATAATTATATTTCATACATATATATTATGTATAGTCATAGTAAAATGAAAAATGAATCACCTGTTTTTATATATTTAAGTCATTAAATATATAAAAATATTAAACACTATTTAATTTATTAAAATAATTCTGCAAAAATTATTTTGTTATAGTTACTAACTATATGACAGTTATCTTATAAATCATAAAAAATTTTAAACACTATAATATAAATCAAACTCTACAGGATGCGGAGTCATATGCACTAACCTAATTTCTTCTTGGCATAACAGAATATAGGTATTAATGTAATCTTCACTAAAGACATTACCTCGTGTTAAAAATGCATGATCTTCTGCCAAATAACTCAATGCCTCATCAAAAGATCTAGCCATACGCGGTATTGATAACGATTCTTTTTCAGAAATAGTATATAAATTTTTATCTATAGGTTCTCCAGGATGGATTTTATTAAAAATCCCATCTAATCCAGCCATAAGCAACGCAGAAAAAGCTAAATAAGGATTAGCAGCTGGATCAGGAAAACGAACTTCAATACGACATGATGCATGAGTATTTTTTTTTGATTTATTAATAATCGATGGAATTCGAATAGCGCTGGAACGATTACCAGCAGAATAAGTCAACATTATTGGAGCTTCATAATTTGGAACTAAACGTCTATATGAATTGGTAGTTGGATTAGTTATAGCATTTAATGCTTTAGCATGACGCAAAATCCCTCCAATATAAAACAAAGCTATCTCAGAAAGATGTCCATATTGATCACCCGAAAATAAATTAGTATCTTTTCTATGTAAAGATATATGACAGTGCATACCTGATCCGTTATCATTTATAATAGGTTTTGGCATAAACGTTGCAGTTTTACCAGAACTATGAGCAACATTATGTACTACATATTTATATATTTGTATTTCATCAGCTTTTTTAGTAAGAGTATTAAATCGAGTTGCTATTTCATTTTGTCCAGATGTTGCAACTTCATGATGATGAGCCTCTATAATTAATCCCATTTTTTCCATTATTAGAGCCATAGTAGAGCGCAAATTTTGCGAAGAATCTATTGGAGGTACTGGGGCGTATCCACTTTTCACTCTAGGGCGATGACCTTTATTTCCGTCTTTATATATTTTACCGCTATTCCACGCCGATTCTCGATCATCAACGATCACATAAGATCCTGATCTTGTCGTTTCAAAACGAATGTCATCAAATAAGAAAAATTCTGGTTCAGGCCCAAACATTACAATATCAGCAATACCAGAATTATATAAAAACATTTCTGCCCGTTTAGCTATAGAGCGCGGATCCCTATCATAATTTTGCATAGTACTAGGGTCAAGTACGTCACAACGAATAATTATTGTTTTATTTTCGTAAAATGGATCTATTATGAAACTAGTGGGATCAGGCATTAAAACCATATCCGACTCATTAATACTTTTCCAACCCTTAATAGAAGATCCATCAAAAATCTTACCATTATTAAATAAATGATCATCAACTTGCATTTTAGGAATAGTAATATGTTGTTCTTTCCCTTTTGTATCGGTAAAGCGTAAATCAACAAATTTTATTTGATTTTCATCAAGAATAGAAAAAATTTTTTCGATATCTGTCATATTTATTCTCTCAGCCATTATAGATTCCATGATAGCAAAGTTGTAAATAACATTTTATAATGTACTACTTATAAAAATTATTGCTGTCAATACTTTTCCAAAAATTTATTTAGTTTGAATATATCCATTTTAGAATAATCATTGATACTATTAGTATTTGATGTATTTAGCAAGTTTTATTAATATTTACCTAAATTTAAGATTTTTAATCTGAAAATTATAATATCACTTACTGTAACTTCGCGAAAATATTATTTAACAAAACAAATATTTATTATATAAATAATTATTTTTAATCATTTACAAACTAACACAGTATTTTATTGCTATAAACAATACGCACTATAAGGCTCAACAATGAGTATATAGTTTTTTATAAATTAAAAATTAATTTGTGTAATAAGTTTATTATCTTTACAGAAAATAATTTATGCGTAACCATATATGTTATGTATATCAGTGCTAATATAAAAAAACAATTTTTTGGCATCAATACAATGTAATCATTATGAATCTAAAAATATAAACATTGCAATATGCTATTTCAACACTATCATTTACATGATAAAACAAATAAATAATTTTATTTCAACAATTTTTATATTCACTACATGAATAAACTCCGATTTGTAAAAATAATTTTAAATTTAAACAATATTAATTTTTATTATATGCGAATATTAAAATTTACTTAGTAATCAAATCTTCTTCTATTTCTCTAAGAGCAAGCACAGTATATTTGTCATTATTATTTTTTTTAACTAATGTTTCTTTTCCACCAATTTGCATTTGCCGTGCACGCCGTGCAGCAACTAATATTAAATCAAATCTATTGCCAATTCTTTCTACAGCATCTTGTACGGTAATACGCGCCATTTTATTTTACCATATGTATATGTTTTATAGGATTTTATCCTTGTTAATTTTTAAATTGCTACCATAATAAAATATTATTGTGTAAATCTCATATTATTACTACATATCTGGTAACAACAAGTTATTTATTAATGTTGCATAGCGTATTTTCTGATATGCTACACGCAATTGTTCAGACAAAATAATTGATTGTAAATGTATTAGAGCAATATTAAAGTCGTCATTTACCACAACATAATCATATTCTTTAAAATGACTAATTTCATCCATTGTATGCTTCATACGTTCGGCAATAATTTTTTTTGTATCTTGTCCTCTAAAACGCAACCGACGCGATAATTCTTTTTTTGATGGAGGTAAAATAAAAATAGTATAAATATTACTTGATATTTTATTTCGAATTTGCTGCGCTCCTTTCCAATCAATATTGAGTACAACATGTATGCCGGTATTTAACATAGTTTTAACATCATTTTTCAATGTACCATAATAATGATTAAAAACTTTTGCATATTCAAAAAATTTATTTTTATTAATCATATATTTAAATTTTTCTCTTGAAATAAAATAATAGTCTTTTCCATGAATTTCCCCAGATCTCTTAATACGTGTAGTATAAGAGATAGATAATTTAATTTTATAAATGAAACAATTACATTGCATTAAAGTTTGAATTAACGTAGACTTTCCCGTACCACTTGGAGCAGATATAATACATAATGTTCCTAAATTTTTCATCATAAAAATATATAATTTCTGATTATATAAACAGGTAAATTTATAAAAATACATTTTTGTTTATACGCAATTAAACCATGGCATACAACCTACAATTAATTCCAGTCGATACTAAAAATTATCATTTACATGGTCATGTTTAGTTATTAACAATTTCTTAACAAAAGATCCTCGGTAAAACTTAATAATTATTCGATAGTTTAATGATGATCATACATACATTTTTATATACTAAATTTATAAAGTGTGTTTTATACCGAGGATCTTTTGTTTATGTTACCAAATGCCATAGTATATTGTATAATACAATATATCATATTAATTTAATATATTATTTTTCTGCCGTATTTCAAGTAAATTACATACTTCTCTAAAATTTTTAAGTTGTATATCAGACAAAGGAGAAAACATACGATCTAAAATAATATTATGCGTATCTTTGGCAATACGTAGTTTATCACGTCCTTTTTCTGTAATATGAACATACTTGACTCTACGATCTGTCAAGCTTTGTTGTCGATGTAACATTTCATCTTTTTCCAATGCATCAAGTACTGTTACCACAGTTCTTGAAGAAAATCCCATATAATTCTTAATGTCTGTTGCACTAGTTTTACCGGTAGTAATAAGATGTAATATTTTCATTTTAGACATCGAAAGTCCTTCATTAATTAATTGACCGTTTATTTCTTTACGTAAACGATGATAAATACGGGATAAAGATTCTACCATATTTGAAATGTCTGTTAATCTATTCATAATTATGTGTCTCTACATTAAATCAATAACGATAATAGGACTATATTTGACAGTTTTAATTAATAGCAGGCTAAATTGGAAAACAAACCATCTGAAGTATTTTTATTAAAATAATAACCTTCAGATAATTATTTAAACCTGACAATTAACAATATTTATTTAATTAACTATTTCGGTTCATACCTCCTAAATTATTGTAATTCCACTAAATTAATATTTTCAGTTATATTAAAATAACCTGACATTATTACTCTAAAACACATATATTCTGATATATATTTTCTATATTGTTTACTGTTTTTATTTTATCGGAGTTTTTTTAAATTTGAAATATTACTGTAGGAAAAAGAAAATTTCTGATAGATTTACAAAAAATTATTTTTTATTATTTTTTATCATTTATTTTTAATTTAAAATTATATATCTGCAATTAAATAGATAATGAACTATAATTTTTAAATAACATTCTTATAAAAAAATAAAAAGTTTTTTTATTTTTTTATAAGAATGTTATTTAAATTTATATTTAATAATAAATAATATTTTTGTACAATAATATATTATTCATTTAAGTACATATAAATTCATAAAAATAATGATATTCAGATAAATATCTCTATATATCCGTTTGATTTATACTAAATATTTAGCTTATAAATTTGTATATTACTTTAATAAAAAGTAGATTTTTAAGAAACATTATTTATCTTATAAATATAATAACTATATATATGATAATAGTATATATATAAATAATATCAAATATATTACATTTTGATTAAAATAAAGTTATTACGCTAATAATATATTCATATTAATGAAATTGTATAATTGAAGATAATAAATAACAATTTTTACATAAATAAAATATATAATTCTAATATTAAGGTCTTAGTGCTAATATAGTTAATTAAAATATTTTATTTATGTAAAAATTATCGAAATCAACTATTGACAATAAATATACATACCAAACAGATAATTTAAGTTAAATAGAAAACTATTTACTTAATTACTATATTTTATTCAATATTTTGAGTTTGTTCTCGCATTTGTTCAATGAATATTTTTAAAGAAATTGCTGATCGAGTAATATAAGAATTTATAGATTTTGAAGTTAATGTATTAGCTTCTCTATACAGTTCTTGTATTATAAAATCCAATCGTCTACCAATAGATCCTTTTTGATCAAGAACACGATGCATTTCTTGGATATGACCCGTTAAACGATCTACCTCTTCTGAAATATCAATTTTTTGAGCCACTATTAACAACTCCTGTTCCAATCGTATTGGATCAGCATAAACACAAACATCCTTCATTTGCTCCAAAAGTTTTGTTCGCTTCCACTCTAATACTTTAGGAATATATTGACGTATTGTATTAACTTCCTTATACATCAAATGTAAACGTTCAATAATTTTGTTTTTTAAAAAAATACCTTCTTTTTCCCTATTTTTTACTAAATTATGCAATGTATCTTTAAAACATATCAATAATTCAGTACTAACATTATTCATGTTATTTTGTTCACATGTTATTACCCCTGGCCAAGATAAAATATCCATTAAATTAATATCACCTTCATTAATTAATGTTTTTACCCATTTTGCATATGAAATAAGATCATGAACTAACTTTTTATTAATAACCAGTGTATTAATATTATTAATATCATAATTAGTATTCATTTTAATTCGTAAAGAACATTCTATTTTTCCTCTAATAAGAGAATCTTCAATTTGCTTACGAACCATCCACGATAAATCAAAAAGATATTTAGGTAAATCAATATGAATATCTAAATAACGTTGATTTAAAGAACAAATTTCCCAGGTAACATTACCCCATGTATATTTCACTTCATGCCTTGAAAAAGCGGTCATACTATAAACCATAACAACACCTAAATTTTATTAAAATATAACAAAAATAAATTTTAAAATTTAAAAAAAATAAAATAATTTAATCCTATCATTCATATAAAAATCATAACTTTAATCATACGCATAATATACAAATATTACTTATTAAAAATTTTTAGGATTAATGTAGTATTTATAAAATTTATATTATTTTACTCAATAATAAAGATATATTAATACCATAACTAATAATAATTTATAAAACTTTTATTTACTCTAAATACAATATTCTAAACTTTAAAACTATATTATGCATATATAAACACCATTGTTATAATAAAATAAAATTAATTAATAAATACAAATAACATTAAATAAGAATTTTTTCATTAAAACTGATGTAATATCATTACATCTATAACATAGATGTGCATACACATATACGTATATATCGTATGTAGTACATAATTTTTATATCCTAATATTAATATAAAAATCGATATAAATATATCGTTGTTAATAATAAAAAATCATTTCTCTCTATATAAAGACTAATCGCAATATTTATATATTATTTATAAATATAATAACTTATCAAACATACCGTTGTTTTTGAAATTTTATTTCAACAAATTAATAATATATTTTATTTACATAATTATTTAAAAATAATTACATTACTACTTTAACAAATACAATTTAATTTTCATTATATTAATTGACTATATTCTACATCGAATGACCAAAACCATTAGACCCACGCTTGGTAGGAATAAACGATTTAACTACAGAAAACTTAACTTTAATTATTGGTATAAAAACCAACTGTGCTACCCTTTTTCCAGGATGCACAACATATTCTTTTGATCCACGATTCCATAAAGATACTATTAACTCTCCTTGATAATCTGAATCTATGAGTCCCACCAAATTTCCTAAAACAATACCATATTTATGCCCCAACCCTGAACGAGGCAAAATAACACCTGCTATCCTTGCATCAGAAATATGTATCGCAATACCAGTATAAATTAAATGAGTTTCTCCAGGATAAATAATTAAAGATTTATTCAGGCAAGCTGGCAAATCTAATCCGGCAGATCCTGCTGTGGCATA
Organism: Candidatus Blochmannia sp. SNP; assembly: GCF_036549215.1. Taxonomy (NCBI): domain Bacteria; kingdom Pseudomonadati; phylum Pseudomonadota; class Gammaproteobacteria; order Enterobacterales; family Enterobacteriaceae; genus Candidatus Blochmanniella; species Candidatus Blochmannia sp. SNP. The sequence continues at coordinate 169,666 of NZ_CP144371.1, forward strand.
TCTTGGAAAACGAAAATGGTTACGTACACGATTGTCAATAATTTTAATATTAACTGTTTTCATTATAACGCTTAATAATTTCATTAATAAGTTGTTGTGCCAATAATTTTTTTTTTCTTAAAGGCAATATAATACTACCTTTATTCCAAAACAAATATAAAGCATTATTATCACTATTGAATCCTTGATTCACATGAGAAATATTATTAGCACAAATTAAATCTAAATGTTTAGTAACACGCTTATCTTGAGCATATTTTTCTATATTCTTAGTTTCAGCAGCAAATCCAACAACATAAGGACGTTTATCAACTAATGATCCTACTTCCGACACAATATCAGGATTTTTAATCATAATTATTTTTAAAGTATTTTTATCCTTTTTAATTTTTTCAGGAGAAGAACGATAAATACGATAATCTGATACCGCTGCACAACCAATAAAAATATGCTGATTTTTAATGTTTTTCATCACTGCTTCTTTCATATCTAACGCAGAAATAATATCAATACGTCTCACTCGAGTAGGAGTATGCAAATGTACTGGTCCTGAAATTAATGTAACTTTTGCTCCTTTATCTGCGGCAGCTTGTGCAATAGCAAATCCCATTTTTCCTGAGCTATAATTAGTAAAAAACCGAATAGGATCTAAAGCTTCATGAGTAGGACCAGCAGTAATCATAATATTAAGATGACTTAAAGAACCGTCATGAGAAAAATAATGCTCCACATAGTCAGCGAGTATCTTTGGATCCGTCATGCGCCCATAACCAATATCATTACAAGCTTGATATCCATAATCTGGGCCCCAAACTAACACCCCTCTTTTTCTCAAAATATCTAAATTAGCTTGAGTTACAATAGCTTTATACATTTGTTGATTCATAGAAGGTGCAACAGCAATAGGAGCTGTTGTAGCTAAACATAAACTACATAATAAATCATTAGATAATCCTACAGATAATCTAGCTAATAAATTGGCTGTAGCCGGAGCAAGTAAAACTAAATCAGCCCATTTAGCCAATTTTATATGAGGCATTGTCATCTCCTCTATTTGAGGAGAAAAAAAGTTATCTAAAACTGGATAACAGGATATTGTTTGTAAACTTAAAGGAGTAACAAATTTTTTTGCAGATTTTGTCATAATCACTCTAACTTCTGAACCTCTTTCTTTTAAACATCGTACTAAGTCTATAGTTTTATATGCGGCAATACCACCACTTACTCCTAATATGATACGTTTATTAATTAATCCCGTCATATTATATTCACATAATTTTAATGATTATTTGTTTTATGTGTTATATCATAAAAATTGATAGTTTTTATTAATATAAATAAAATTAATGAATTTTTATTAATTAAACATTTTTAGTAAAATAATAGTCTTGTGCACAATATACAAATTCCTATATAATATGTTTTGATAAATCTACGAAAAGCATGGATTTATGCATATACAGACAATAACAAAACCAAAATTTCGATTTTAAATCTATTAAATTTAGATATATATCTATATTAATTTTTAAAAAAATTATTTATTAATTATATTTATAAACAAAAAATGAAGAATATAAATAAATAATCATAATATAATATGCATATCTTATGCTAAATATTTAACTGAAGGCTCAATAAAGAAAATATTCACAAATTTATAGAAAAATAAATAAAATAATTTTCTTATTATTATTATTATTATTTTTAAATAGTTATTTAATAATAACAATTAGGAGAATAATTGTGACACGAATATGCCAAATTACTGGAAAACGTCCTATGAATGGAAATAAACGTTCTCACGCAATGAATGCAACCAAACGCTGGTTTATACCTAATATTCATTCCCATCGTTTTTGGATTGAAAGTAAAAAGCGCTACTTTACGTTACGGATATCTACAAAAGGTATGCGATTAATTGATAAATTAGGCATTGAATACTTTTTATCTAATTTATATTCCAAAAATAAATAATATTGAAAAAGGAATTACGCAATGGCTAAAGAAATACGAGAAACGATTCGTTTATTTTCTTCTTCTAATAATGGACATTATTACAGTACTACTAAAAACAAACGCACTAACCCTGACAAAATAAAATTAAAAAAGTTTGATCCTTTTGTGCAAAAACATGTCTTATACATAGAAGGAAAAGCAGTTAAATAAATAAAAAAGAGATAAATATTTCTTATAACTTATTATTAAAATAATCTAAATAAATTTAGATTCAGATAAATATGCTATGAAATTAATACACTATATTATGGTTTTAAAATATAATACGATATATTTAATTCCAATTTAGAACCAACCAGTAGCGGTCATCATATTAAATTTTTTTGACACCATTACATTACTCATTACTAATAAGTAATGACTACATACAATACTATCTGTATAATTGATTATACAGATAGAGTACTTACTTATAAGGCTTTTAAAAAATCACAAGGTCTCTATATTTTTTGAAGTATTTCTTAATTTTTCCATAACTTTTTTGGCAATAAAATTAGGAATAAATTGATCTATTTTCCCTCCATATTGAGCAATCTCCTTAACTAATCTAGAAGAAAGATATGCCCAAATTCCTGTAGATGTCATAAATATCGTTTCTATTTCTTTTTCAAAATAATTATTAATTTTTGCAAGTTGTATCTCATATTCAAAATCTGATCTAGTTCTTAAACCACGAATTAAAATATTTACTTGTTTTTTTTTCATAACATTTATTGTTAAGTCATTAAACCCAAACACTGTTACATTAGATAATGTTGCAGTTGCTTGTTTTGCAAATACTACACGTTCCTTAAGACTAAACATAGGATTTTTTTGTGGATTTTCAGCTACTGCTAAAAATATTTCATCAAAAATTTTATGGGCTCTAATAATTATATCTAAATGCCCATAAGTTAATGGATCAAACGTTCCTGGATACATTGCATGAGTTATCATCATATATAAAAATTACATTTTTCAGTGATTAAAACAAACCCCACAAAGCACATTTATCTATATAATAAATTAAACAAATTTTTTATTTATATAGTCTGAATTTAAAATTTAAATATTTAGTGAAAATACAAATATATCTCAAAAGAGAAAAAATCAGATACTAATCATTAAACATATTTTAGCAAATAAATAGATTTAATTCCCATATTTCTAGATATTCAAACTATTCGTATTAAAATTTAACAAATATTCATCAAAGATAAAAATATCAACTCTTATGCCACAACCTTAATTAAGTATAATTATTATCTAATACATGCATGCACTTTAAAAAAAATATTATTAAAATTTAATTATTTATATTATAAATACCTACATATAATTATAAATTCCAATATAAACAATTTCAATATTATACATATATGTATATTACAATTGTACATGAATATACAAAAATTAAAACAATACCTTTCTATTTATATAAAATACACAAAATTATTTGTTTATAATCATGGTGCATCGAGAATGAGTATAAACACATCAAATCATACTATAATATTCCAATCACTATGTTTTCTAATTTAATTCTATATTTTAATTATATTGTATAAAGGTGGTTTCAATGTGTAATGTTACACATGGGTATTACTATATTTTTAAATAATAACAAAATCATGATAACACTTAAATTTTATATCATTAAATCAACAATTAATATTTTTTTTTAAATATAAAAAATCACCTTCTAATTAATAAATAATTATCTAATAAATATAATAATTGTTGCAACGCACCTTGATTATGTTTTAGAACTTTAATAGCTCTATAACCATAATTTAAACGACACTGTTTATTTGTAAGCAGCATAGCAATAGTACTTATTAAAGATTTAGTATCAGTTACAGTAATTAATCCATCTGATTCATATAATTTAATACAAATATCATGAAAATTAAAAGTATATGGACCCATAATCAACGGAATAGAGTGTGCTGCTGGCTCTAACGGGTTATGTCCTCCATGTTTCACTAAACTACCTCCAATAAAAGCTATATCCGAAATACCATACAACAACATCAACTCTCCTATAGTATCATTAATAATTACCTGTGTTTCTTGAGATGGCGCAACTCCACCACTTCTCATAATATAGGAAAATCCAGCTTGTTCAGTAATACTTCTAACGTTAATAAAACGTTCTGGATGGCGCGGAGCTAAAATCATCAGTAAATTAGGAAATATTGTCAAAAGATGTTTATGTGCTTGTAGCAATAATTTTTCCTCCCCTTCATGAGTGCTACTAGCGATCCATACCTGTCGTTCTTTAATCCAAGTTTTTTTTAAAAATGAAATTTTATTTAACAAATCCTGAGACATCTCAATATCAAACTTTAAATTACCTGTAACAAATAACTGATTTTTTTTTAATCCTAACTTAAGAAATCGAATAGCGTCCCCTTTATTTTGAGCAGCGATAAAAGTAATACGTTCCATAATTAATGAAATAAAATAACTAAACCTCTTATACCCAATAAAAGAACGAAATGAGAGACGAGCATTAACAATAACAAAAGGAATATTTCGTTGATATAATATATTAATAAGATTCGGCCATAATTCAGTTTCCATAGCAATAACCAATCTGGGTCTAACTTGATCAATAAATCGTTTCATAGAACCAGGTAAATCATATGGTAAATAACTACAATGTGTATTGCCCTGAAACCTAGACTGTGCCAATTCTATTCCTGTTGGAGTCATCGCGGTTAATGTAATAGTTATTTTCGGATAACGTTTTTGTAAAGCACGTATCAGAGGAATAGCTGCTAATGTTTCCCCAAGAGACACAGCATGCAAAATAATACCATCAGATTTAACAGGTTTATGATAGAATCCATAACGCTCTAACCAACGTTTACGATATGATGGTGATTTCCTACTACGCCATAATAATCGTATCCATATTATAGGTTGAGCAATATACATAATAATACTATATATTCCAATATATAGTACAAACATATGATATCTCAAAATATTCAGTTAATATATCTATAACTACCACTTTAAGGAAAGTATGTGAAATTTAATCATATATCAATATTGATATATCTCATAAAATACGATTTAACAATCCATTCCTATAAAAATTAAAAAATAAATTATTAAAATATATATATATAAATTTAATAAAATTTCAATAATAAAAACAATATTATCTATTTTATTTTAATATTTTTCATATTAATAAAAAATAATTAAAATTACTAATTTTAGTACATATTTATATATGAATATAATCATAATTTACTTAAAAATTAATATTTGTTATTGCATAAATTGTTTCATTTTACTCAAATAATATTAAACAATTCAAACAATCAAATATACGTAAATTAACAATACTCAAAAATATACAACATTCTAAAATTATAATATAGCTCTATACAATCACCGTAATTTCATAGATACAGAAGTGGAAACGCTGAAATATTAAACATATCCTAATAACTTTTATTAAAAAAATAAATACCTGAAATTTATATACCAAACTCATTAATTATAAATAATTAATACCAAATATCATATAATTTTAATTGCTTTAAAATAATAGTATTAAATTATACATAATATATATTATACGTTCTAAATATTGATTTTTTCAAACAAAATAACTTTAAATTATTAAAAATACATAAATGTTAAAACTATAACTAATAGTAATATTTTTATACTTAAAAGAATCTATGCTCAAAAACAATAATGTTATTATTAAATTATAATAAATAAGTTTAAGAATATTCTTAAGTCATTGTCAAAGTTAAAACCTTCTGAAATATTTCCCAGACATACATAGGACTCAAATGTTCCATTTTTTTAGTTGAAGAATATAAAATAATTTGATTTTGTCCATATGTTCCAATTAATTCAGGATCAGTTGGTCCATATAATGTTAAATTAGGACAACCAAGTGCTGCTGCTAAATGACTAAGTCCAGTATCAACAGATATTATTGCTGTCGCTCCAGCTATTTGCATAGCAATTTCTTGTAATGTTAATTTTGGTAAGACTGTTATTTGGTTATAAAATAATTTTACTAATCGATTAATACGTAATTCTTCATTTTTTGTCCAAAAAGGTAATTTAATATGATAACCTGCATTAATAGCACACCGTGCTATAACGCTCCAGTTAAATTCCGGCCAATGTTTTTTTACTTGGGTAGTAGAATGAAAAAATATTAAATAAGGAACATTATTTTTTTGAGGTGGAAATAAATGCTCAATATTATATTTTCCTACACAAGACGGTACAGGATATTTTAAACTAAACGAAAAAAGCTGACGAATACGTTCTACAGCATGTTGGATTTTATTTACACAATGTCGTTTATGATAAAATAAAGAACTAATAGGTTCCCGTATACTTATATAATCCATTCCATGTTTTTCGCCACGCGAAAAACATGTTATTAACAACGATGTCTTCAATAAACCCTGAGCATCAATAATTACATCATATTCTGTTTTTTTTAATTCTTGAATACATTCATAATACTTCTTCCATGAAGAAGTATTATGCCAATTTTTAATCCAAAATCTAAGGTTTATAGGAATAATTTGATGTATCGCTGGATGCCAACTAAGAATCTCAGAAAAAGTTTCTTCTACAACCCAGTTAAATGATATATTCGGTACAGAAACTGATGCATCAGTAATCGCAGGCAAGGTATGTATAATATCTCCCATAGAAGAAACTTTTATAATTAAAACCTTCATGAAAAAACATTTATTAATTAATGTAATAACTTCTTTAATGCCTTTAAAACTTGATCTGGAGTAATGTTTATTAAACTACTATGATAACCATCATATAAAGTGCTATATTTTTGCATAGTATAACATCCTTTAATACAACGGAGCACAATAGATTGACTAAATAAAGGAGGAGTAAAATCAGGATTACTAGGACCGTACAATCCTACTACAGGACATTTCAATGCACAAGCTATGTGCATCAAACCAGAATCATTACTAACAATTCCCTTACATGCTGCTATAATTGCAATAGCTTCACTTAAAGATGTAATCCCTATAAGATTGTCATAATATTGTTTCAAATTTTTCAGAATACTATATTTAATAAATTTATTAATTAATTGATCTGTAGAAGACCCCAAAATCACCACATGGTATCCACAATAAATTAATTGCATAGCTAATGTTACATAATGGTAATGAGGCCAACTTTTAGACAATCCAAATCCTGAACCTGGACATAATCCAATCAATAGTTTCTTATGACTATCTAAATTAAATTTACATAATACATCTTCAATTTCTTTTTTGTTTATATTTAAATAAGGCCATGGTAACGGATTAGGTAAATCACAAAAATTTTTTATAATATTTCTATCATATGCTAAAGCAGCATAACGTTGTATCATTAACGGAAACGATGCGAATTTAAGTATCCTTAAATCATTTATTACACCGTACCTCATCTCTCCACGCCATCCAGTACGAATTGGAATATCTGCAAAAAATGGTATTAAAGCTGATTTAAACGAATTAGGTAATATTATTGCCTGTTGATATTTTTCATTTTTTAAAACTCTTCCCAGACGAAAACATTTTGAAAGCTCTAATACTCCATGTCCATAAGGAATAAATAACGTGCGATTCACTTCAGGGATATAATGAAAAAGATCTTTACACCACATTGAAGTAATCACATCAATCTGTATGTTAGAACAATATTTACTAATAAGTAAACGATACATGCTATGTGACATCACAGCATCACCAATCCATGAAGGACTAACCACTAACACTTTCATATAACCACAACACTATACTTGACTCACTGCATAATATGATAACGATCAATATCGTTACATGATAACCATTTTAAATACTGGTATATACCTTGATTAATATCAATAAACTGCTTATTATATCCTGCTTTCCTTAACTGATAAATATTTGCTTGAGTAAAAAACTGATAATGGTCACGGATTTTGTTTGGCATAGAAATATACTCAATAGTTATATCTTTATGAAAAAAACTTAGTATAGTATTCGCAATTACTTCAAATGACACAGCCTTACCAATACCACAATCAAAAATTCCAGACATATTATTACTCCAAGCCCAAAGATTTATATCAACAATATCTTCAACATGTATAAAATCTCGTTTTAACTCTTTACTCCCAACAAATAATATTGGGCGTTTCTTACTTTTAATTTGTCTATATAATTGAAATATTATACTCGCCATACTACCTTTATGTTCTTCATAAGGCCCATAAACATTAAAATATCTTAATCCACAAATTTGAGACGTAACCTTTGGCAACATTGCATGTACATATTGATCAAACAAAAATTTAGAATAACTATATATATTAATGGGTCGTTCATATTTCTGAGAATTAACAATCATACTAGTATCTTTCCCATACACCGATGCAGAAGAAGCATATATAAAGGGAATATTGCTTTTAACACAATACAATAATAGATCCTTAGAATATTGATAATTATTTTCCATCATATATTTACCGTCCCATTCAGTAGTGGAAGAGCAAGCTCCTTCATGAAACACTACATCTATATTTTTAATATAAGAACCAACAGGACTGTCCACTATATTTTTAATAAAACGATTCTTATCTATGTAGTCTGCAATATACACATTTATTAAATTCTTATATTTCATTCCATTCTTTAAATTATCTACTACTAAAATATTTTTATATGAAATATTATTTAATGCTTTAATAATATTGCAGCCTATAAATCCCGCTCCACCAGTAACTATAATCATATATTACTCGTATAATTACATACATATTAGGTATAATAAATACAATAACTTAAATTCTTTTTTAATACTTTTATATAAAATATAATCATATATATTGTTTATATCACTATGTTGATATATTATTTTCTATGTTGTTACAACCAATAAATACCAACACAAAATAATCATTAATTATGATTTGATTAATAACACTAAGAATCAAAATATATCATGAATAATATTCATTTATTAATATATTCATAATATAATATGCCAAATTTTGTTAAAACACAAAATATGTTATACATATACGTGTATATTTATAATTAAAAATTTAATACATTTATACACTACAATTGATTAAATATTATTTAAATTCATTTATACAAATATTATTTAAACTAAAACATATATTTTTTAAAATTTTATTATGATTATTAATAGTACTATTGATTTAATCAAAACTATATTATACTTATTCACAAGAATAAATAAATTTAATAATATAATGTTGTTTTAAATAAGGCTATAACCCATGTATATACAGGAAATAACAATATTTTTACAACAACATACGATACTAAGTATCGTATGGATACTCTTATTAATCGCAACTTTATATACTACAATTAATAGTTATTTATTCAAATCTTCCGAAATATTGCGTGATCAAGCGATTTTATTAATAAACAAAAAAAAAGCAATAGTAATAGATATTCGTAGTCACGATGACTATTGCTCAGGACACATAACAAACAGCATTAATGTTTCAATAAAAGACATCAAAAACAATAATATTTGTAAATTAAAAAAATTTAAAAGATCTCCATTAATTGTAGTACATGATAATAATTCACTAGCTCACTCAATTAAACAACACTTGTACAAATTAAAATTCGAAGAAGTATATGTACTTCATGGTGGTATAGTTGGTTGGAAATTTGATAATTTTCCTTTGTTACTAACAAACAAAATATTAAAATAATGAGAGTAAAAATGGCTTACATTGAAATTTACACAAAAATAAATTGTCCTTACTGTGATCGTGCCAAAAAATTATTAATAAAAAAATCATTAGATTTTAAAGAAATTCCCATAGATCATAATAACTCATCAAATAGTATGTATATAGAAATGCAACAGCGATCTAATGGTTGTACTACAGTACCACAGATTTTTATAAATGGTTTACATATTGGAGGATCAGATGATTTGATATCATTAGATAACGAGGGACAATTAAATTTAATTTTAACTAAAAAATAAAATTAAAAAATAATAATTTTTTATTAACATCGAAGATTATAAGGTGTTGATGTGCTAGAAAATAATAAAAATAATGCGGCATTTCATGTAAAACGAATATATACCAAAGATGTTTCGTTTGAAGCTCCAAACACTCCTGAAGTTTTTCAAACAACCTGGAATCCAAAAATTACGGTAGATTTAAATAGCAATTCAGCTAATATCTATGCTAATGCCTATGAAGTAGTATTATGTATCACTGTTACTGCAAGAATTGAGGAAAATACGGCTTTTTTATGTCAAGTAAAACAAGCCGGGATTTTTAATATTTCAGGACTGAATAAAACACAGATGATACATTGTCTCGGTGCATATTGTCCAGGTATTTTATTTCCTTACGCCAGTGAATGCATAAGTAGCCAAGTGTCTAGAGGAACTTTCCCTCAATTTAATTTAGATCCAATTAATTTCGACATTTTATTTATTAAGTCTTTAAAAATATGATAATACATCCTAAAAATTAGTATTCTGAAATAATTGAGTTTCACGACTATGTCTATTGTACATCCTACTATTACAATAATTGGAGCCGGATCCTACGGTACAGCCATGGCTATTGCGTTATCTAAAAACGGCCATACAGTATTATTATGGGGCCATAATAATACTCATATTCAAACACTTAAAACTCACCGATGTAATCAAGCCTATTTACCAAATATACCTTTCCCGCCATCGTTATATTTAGAAAAATCTCTATCAGTAACCTTAGCTACCTGCCTAAATTTATTAATTGCAGTACCAAGTCATGTATTCAGTCATGTTTTGATGCAAATAAAGCCAAACTTAAAGCACAATACGCGTATTATCATAGCATCTAAAGGTTTAGAACCTAAAACTGGTCGTTTTTTAAAAGATGTGACACGTGATATTTTAGGAAATGATGTGCCTATTGCAATTATTTCTGGCCCAACTTTTGCTAGAGAACTCGCTATAGGATTGCCTACTGCAATAACATTAGCTTCCACCGACGCTATATTAAATTACGATTTACAAAAAATACTACATTGCAATAAAAATTTTAGAATATATAGTAATACTGACATTATTGGTATCCAAATAGCAGGAGCAATAAAGAATATTATCGCTATTGGAGCAGGTATTTCTGATGGAATAGGGTTTGGATCAAACGCACGAACAGCGCTAATTACACGAGGTTTAGCTGAGATGTCACGCCTCGGAACAGCAATTGGAGCAATGCCAGAAACTTTTATGGGATTGGCTGGATTAGGAGATTTAGTATTAACCTGCACTGATGATCAATCACGCAATCGTCGCTTTGGGATATTGTTGGGGCGAGGTTTCAATACGCATCATGCCCAAAAAAATATTGGACAAATAATAGAAGGATTCTTAAACGTAAAAGAAGTATATATGTTATCTATTAAATACAAAATAGATATGCCCATTACTGAACAAGTGTATCAGATATTATATCAAAATAAAAATGTTCATGATGCAGCTTATTCTTTATTACAACGTACACAAAAAAAAGAAAAAATTTAATAACTAGAATAATTAATAGTATGTCTATTTAGTTATTAATAATATTATGAAATAAGGTAAACTTATGCCTTTAAATATATTAGAAATAGTTTGGAATAACATTAAAGTTGAAGCAAGGTTATTAACCGAATCTGAACCTATATTGGCTAATTTTATATATATGACTATATTAAAACATAAAAATTTTAAGAATGCGTTAATTCATATACTATCTAAAAAATTGAATAATGTAGATATACCTATAACTGATATAACCAAAATGTTAGAAAATATATATAATTCTGATGAAAATATAATTACTGCTGCAGCACAAGATATTTATGCAATACATTTGAATGATCCATCTGTAACCAAGTATTTTACTCCTTTTTTATATTTTAAAGGATTTCATGCATTACAAGCACATCGCATTTCTCATTGGCTATGGAATAATAATCGTCAAGAATTGTCTATGTATTTTTATAACCATATTTCTACTGCTTTTAATGTCGATATTCATCCTGCTGCAAGTGTTGGAAGCGGTGTTATGATAGATCATGCTACTGGAGTAGTAATCGGAGAAACATCAGTTATAGAAAATGATGTATCTATAATGCAATCTGTCACTTTAGGAGGAACTGGTAAAATAAATGGCGATCGGCATCCTAAAATTAGACAAAAAGTGATGATTGGAGCCAGTTCCATTATTCTAGGCAATATTGAAATAGGATATGGAGCCAAAATTGGAGCCGGATCTGTTGTACTACATTCCGTGCCACCGTATGCTACGGTGGCAGGAAAACCTGCCAGACTTGTAAAAAAAATTAATAAATTATAATAATTTACTGCATGAAAATAAAATATATACTATTTTAAGTAAATATTCACGACGTAACACAATAAAATACTGTTATACCGAACGTATATGTAAGACTATAATATTTATTAGTATAAATCATTAAATATACAAAAAGATTTTCATATTTTGACAGGTAAAATTAATAATATATACTACAAATATAAATATATTACAATCTATACATAATTTAATCAAATGCGCAATATACACAATAAAATTTAATACTTTCTTTATCAGAAAATTAAAATAATTGTATATCTAAAACACTAACTATATGATTAAAAATATTTTCTTCTTATATGTAATCTTATAAAATTATACTAGTACATAGATTAAATCTTAAAAAGATATAAAACTAATCTATTTCATTACAAGTAGATACAATATGATACAATTGATATATTTAATACAAATATAAACCAAATAAATGAAAATAATATTTCAGTATTCAATTTCTAAAAGTACTATTACCTAATATTCTTTAATTTAACTAAACATTTAGTAAATTAAAAATTTACTATAATTTTATATATAATTATATATATTTAATATAGCTTTTTATTTGTATATGTTTTACATAGCCATATTTTTATTTAATTTGCATAATTAAATAAAAATATGGCTATGATCTGCTCTGCTAATAAACAACATAATAGAGTTCTACATATGATAAAAAAAATAGGAGTGCTAACAAGCGGTGGTGACTCTCCAGGAATGAATGCGGCTATTCGAGGCGTAGTACGAGCAGGTCTTTCTGAAGGATTAGAAGTGTATGGAATATATGATGGTTATTTAGGGTTATTTCAAAATCGAATGATGCAATTAAGTCGTCGTAGTGTTTCAGAAATAATAAATCGAGGGGGTACTTTTCTTGGTTCTGCACGTTTTCCCGAATTTAAAGAAGATGCCATTAGAGCAACAACTATTAATAATATATATAAACGCAAATTAGATGCCCTTATAATAATTGGAGGAGATGGATCTTATTTAGGAGCTAAAAAACTAAGTGATATAGGATTCCCTTGTATAGGATTACCTGGTACTATCGATAACGATGTTGCTGGAACAGATTACACGATTGGTTATTTCACAGCTTTAGAAACAATTGTTGATGCAATTGATAGATTGCGTGACACATCCTCTTCACATCAACGTATTTCTATTGTAGAAGTAATGGGGCGTTGTTGTGGCGATTTAACTATGGCAGCAGCAATAGCTGGAGGTTGCGAATTTATTGTAGTTCCCGAAGTAGAATTTAATGCGCAAGATTTAGTAAATGAAATTAAATCTGGTATTTCCAAAGGAAAAAAACATGCAATAGTAACTATTACCGAACGTATTTGTAATATATTTTATTTAGCACAATACATTGAAGAAAAAACTGGTAGAGAAACTCGTGCTACCGTTTTAGGATATATTCAACGCGGAGGAAAACCAGTGGCTTACGATCGTATTCTAGCATCTAGAATGGGAGCATATTCTATTGAGCTATTATTACAAGGTTATAAAGGACGTTGCATTGGAGTACAAAACGAAAAATTAGTACATCATGACATCAATGATGCAATACAACATATGCAACGTCCATTTCGTCAGGATTTACTAAAAACAGCTAAAAAACTATTTTAAATTTAAGTAACCACTATTATCCAATGATATTATCATTCAACATAATATATATTTCGATTTCATATGCTATATAACTATACATATGTATGAATTGTATTATCTATTGTTATTTATTCGCTTCTGCGAATACCATATGTCTGTTGTAAAAACAACATCAACACATTTTTATTTATATAACATATATTATTTATTGTTTAACCATGATACGACTTATCATGGTTTTCAGCTGCTTGCACAATTTTATAAAAACTATCTACATTTAAAGAAGCAGATCCTACTAGTACACCATCAATGTCTTTTTGATTAAAAAATTGAGTAACATTTTCTGGTGTTATAGACCCTCCATATTGAATAACTATTTCATTGGCTATAGACACATTATAATTCGCAATATAATTCCGGACTAACTTATGAACTATTTGTACCCTTTCTGGAGACGCGCTCATACCACTTCCTATCGCCCATATAGGCTCATATGCAATAACTGAATTGTTAAACACTTCCACACCAAATAATTTAATGACTGACTTAATTTGATTAAGACATACCGATTCAGTATGTCCAGAATCAAATTCTCTTTTATTCTCTCCTATACATAAAATAGGAATTAATCCGATCTTTTTTAAGATAAAAAACTTTTTAGCAATATATGTATCGTTTTCTTTATGATGTATTCTTCGTTCAGAATGCCCGATCAAAACGTATCGTGTATTTAAATCTTGTAACATTGCTGCAGAAACATCCCCAGTAAATGCTCCAGATACATGAACATCAACATTTTGCGCACATAACCAAATATTACTATTTATTAAATAACGCATAACTAAATCTAAATACACCACAGGAGGAGCTATAGCCACGCTGCATTTAGAAATATTAGCACATGCCTCAACTAATTTAATTATTAAGTTAGTTATGGTGTTTTTGTTACCATTTAATTTCCAGTTTCCTATCACCAATAGGCGTCGCATATTGTCTCTCTTATTAAAATCATTCTATACGTACTGGTCATTGTACATTAATTTCAAGAACATAAATAAAAAATAGATGAAATATATATATCGTACAATGACCAGTACGTATATTTACAAATATAACGAAATATAAATTTCGATATGCTGAGACTAAAAATTGCGATAGTTTCAATAATCAATTTAAAATACATTACAAAGTTACAATAATAATATTAACATTATATAACAATGTTAATATTATTATTACCAATAACGTTCTTGAGTAATTTGACCTGGATTGCGTCGTATATGATCTTTCATGCCGTATTTTTTTTTCAATATTTCTTTAGTATCAGATATCATCTGCGGATTACCACACAACATTACATGACTATTGCTAATATCTAATTGCAATCCCACTTTTTTTTCTAAAGAATTATTTTCTATTAAAGTAGGTATACGGCCAAAAAGCGAATCAGAAGATTCTTCTTGACTTATAATTGTTTGTATACGCAATTTACTAGAATAAATATCTTTTAATTTTTTCATTTTAGATAAATAATTTAAATTTTTATAAAACCGTGCTGCATGTACTAATACAATATTTGAAAATCGATCCAATCTTTCATTATGATCCTCAAGTATTGATAGATACGGACCAATTCCTGTCCCACTAGCCAACATCCATAAATTTGTACAACTTGGTATTTCGTCAAGTACAAAACGTCCATACGCTTCTTTAGTAAGCATAATATTGTCACCAGAACATAAAGTACGCAACAATGGAGTAAATTTCCCTTTTAACACAGTAGCTATATAAAATTCTAGATTTGGATTGTTAGGGGCATTAAGATATGAATAAGCACGGTGCATAATTACCCTATTTACATATATCCCCATTCTAGTAAATTGTCCAGCAACAAATGTATTTATTGGCGCTTGTACAATAAGACTAAATAACTGATCTGTCCAGTGTTTCACTGCAACAATTTTTCCAACAACCCATGTAGACATAAAGTTGACCTATATTTAAATTATTTAATTTTATTTCAGTTACTTCTGTGAGATAATTAAGATGAATATTAAATGAAAGCATACATATATTGCCATGTTATTCTTATAAGATCTACAATATATATATATATATATATATAATTCTTTCAAGAATTGATATAATATCTTCAAAAATTGTTTTTCAATTCAACAACAATTTATTATACTAAAATTATATATTCGAACAATTATTTTAACGTTATTACGTCAATATAAATATCCTACATACACAAGATTTTTCGTTTACAAAACCATATTTTTTTCGATAAATGAATTATTATATATACGTTATTTATTCATACTAACATTTCTAATCATATATGCACAAATTCATAAATTAAGCTACAGTAGCAATCAGATGATTAAATTAAGGTTAATTTAATGATTAACATTATTATTCAAACATATTGATAATAATAATAATAATATAAATTTAAGTATTTAATTATAATTTTTTATAAATATTGTTGCCCCAACAGATCTTATATTACTATTTTTACCTAATAAAATTAACATCATGAAATCTCATTGTAATAATTTATGGAAATTATTACAATGAGATTTCAACATAAATAAAATATTTGCTCCTACCCATACTACATTATAATTATATTCATATTTTATATATTTGATAAACTAAACTACAAATAATCTATTTAGTCTCCGTCAATAATAACTATAATATAAACACAGTTATTGCTCTAATTTATATATTAACTTTTATATCTCTGATAAAATATTTATGTAAATAATTATCTGTTGGAAATCACTATTTTTAGTATAATTAAAAATTCAATATAATTGTTATGTATTGATTATTACAATAATATTATATAATATAGCGTATTCTTGATATGATTACATGCGCCTAATATTAATGAATCATTATAGGCATCAATATTATATAGTAATAGCACATTTATTAGCTAAATCAATATTGATATACGATATCAACAAAAAATACGCTCTATATTTCAGTTAAAAACTGAAATATAGTTATTTTTAACTAAAACAACGGTCATTCTTAACTAAAAACATATATGATCATTATTTGGTAAATATAACCATAATAGATTATAAAATTAATTTATTTCTATTGCGGTACAATCCAATTTTTGTATTATATAATAATATCCCTAAAGTTTAGATGCACTGCGTTTAAAAATACATAAATTATTATGAATTTTTATAAAAATTTTATATAAAATAAAAATAATATCTATTGATAATAGATAGTTAAAAACTGTTAATTTATTACTCATCTATCTTTAGACTATGTACGTATACGATTAACAGAGCGAATTTTCTGATATATACATGATTATATGTTAATATTTAATGTGTTAAATTCCATAAAACAGAACTTATAATTTCATCGTTTTTTACAAAATATCCTATTAACTATTAGAAACGCAGTATTAATTAATACGAGAATGTGCCATGAAAAAAAATATTCACCCAAAATACAATAACATCTCTGCGTATTGTTCATGTGGAAATATTGTTAATACTAAATCAACTTTAAATCGAAACTTAAATCTAGATGTTTGTAATCTATGTCATCCGTTTTATACAGGTACACAACGTATAGTAGATACGCGTGGCCGTGTAAATCTTTTTAATAAACGCTTTAATATCGCTATTAATAATAACTTTTTAACTATTAATAAAAAATTGAACAAAACATAAATATATACGTTATCGCATCTACATTTGTATGCATCATAACACGTGACGTAAACAAAATATACTACAGGTGTCAACATAAATCGTCAAATTTTATTACTATTACTACTACATATCATTAATATCAAAATATATTTACTATATAGTCATTATAAATAATAAATATATATATATATATTTATTATCAGATATACAAATAATATTAGTATATTAATGATATTAGTGATATGTTAAAGAATATAGATAATCAAATTAATTACTTATTATGAATATTAAAAAATCTACAATCAGTGTTAGAAGTGGTTTGAATATTGATGAGCAACATGGATGCGTTGTTCCTCCTATTACTCTTTCAACTACTTATAATTTTTTTGGATTAAATCAACCGCGTCTTTATGATTACTCACGACG
This sequence comes from Candidatus Blochmannia sp. SNP, assembly GCF_036549215.1. NCBI lineage: Bacteria > Pseudomonadati > Pseudomonadota > Gammaproteobacteria > Enterobacterales > Enterobacteriaceae > Candidatus Blochmanniella > Candidatus Blochmannia sp. SNP. Next base: position 187,813 of record NZ_CP144371.1, read on the forward strand.
AAAAAACCCTACTCGAGATGTAGCTCAACAAACTTTATCAGATTTAGAATATGGAAAAAATGCAATTATGACAAGTAGCGGTATGTCTGCTATTTATTTAATATGCTCCGCTTTGCTTGAACCAAATGATTTATTAATAGCACCTCATGATTGCTATGGAGGAACTTACCGGCTATTAGATGCCTTACATAAAAAGGGCATATGTAAAGTATTATTTATTGACCAAAATGATACACAAATATTGTTAGAGTCATTAGCGCATAAACCTAAATTAATTTTTATAGAAACCCCAAGTAATCCTATGCTCCGAATAGTAGATATTTACAATATTTGTAATTTTCAAAAAGATATATTATATGTAGTAGATAATACATTCATGACTCCAGTTTTTCAAAACCCATTACTTCTAGGAGCGGACTTAGTAGTGCATTCTTGTAGTAAATATCTAAACGGACATTCAGATTTAATAGCAGGAGTGGTAATATCTAAGGATCCATATATTTCTGATAAATTAGCTTGGTGGGGCAACACACTTGGGATTACTGGCAGCGCTTTTGATAGTTACCAATTGTTACGTGGTATGCGTACTTTAATACCTCGAATTTACCAACAACAAAATAATACTAAAAACATTATTGCTTTTTGTCAAAAGCAATCTCAAATCAATATGCTATACTATCCAGGATTATCCACTCATCCTGGACATAATATTGCTTGTAAACAACAAAGTGGATTTGGATCGATATTTAGTTTTGAGCTAAAAGGAACTAAAAACATATTAGTGCAATTTTTACAATCATTAAAATTATTTACATTAGCAGAATCGTTTGGAGGCGTAGAAAGTCTAATTGCCCATCCAGCCACTATGACACATGCTGCTATGCCAGAAAACGCCCGAAAACGTGCTGGAATTAATGATATGTTACTCCGTGTTTCAGTAGGGCTAGAAGATAGTGATGATCTTATCGCTGACTTATCACAAGCATTTACGTCAATACAATAAGATATTTTCCCATTATTAAAATGTTATGTTTGTATATCCCTATTAATAAAATAAGATAATTAATAAACATACAGACATGATGATACCATCATAAACAGTAATCACCAATTAAATAGTCTACAACTTAAAAAATATATTTAACATATAAAAACGGATAATACACATCATTAATTACTTAATGCACATTTTAGTTATGTTGACCCTGACTAATATATAATTATGCAAAAACTCATAATAATAATATTATTCAGACTTATTAATGTAAACAGCACTAATTATAATAACAGAAACCATTCTTTCATATAACTTAAATACAAAAAATTCTTTATAAAAATGGAACGATTAAACAGTATATATAATAACACTTATTTATAGTGTAGCATATATAACAGATTGTACATATTATTTTATAAATCCACGAGAGGAAAATATGAGTATGTTCCATGCTACTCAACAAGAAATATTAAATCAATATTTAGCAGAATTACAAGGAAATATTAATGTATCATTTGAATTCTTCCCTCCACGTACCAATGAAATGAAAAAAATATTATGGAAAACTATAAAAAAATTAAGTAAACTAAATCCTATTTTTGTTTCTGTAACATATAGTGCTAATTCTGGAACACGAGATTATACTGACAAAACAATTAATGATATAAAAAAACATACTAGATTAGTAGTAGCTCCCCATTTAACATGTATTAACGAAACTCCTCAAGCATTGCAAATCATTGCTCAAGAATATTGGAATAATGGTATTCATAACATTGTTGCATTAAGAGGCGATCAAATCAAAAAAAATCATCAATCATCTATGCACGCTGCAGATTTGGTATATTTGCTAAAAAAAGTTGGAAATTTTGACATTTCCGTAGCTGCTTATCCAGAAGTACATCCAGAAGCAAAGAATGCACAATCAGATTTAATTAATTTGAAAAAAAAAATAGATGCTGGCGCTAATCGCGCAATCACTCAATTTTTTTTTGATGTAGAACAATATTTAAGATTTAGAGATCTTTGCGTATCTGTTGGGATCGATATAGAAATTATTCCCGGAATATTACCTATTTTCAATTTTCGTCAAGTACAGAATTTTATTACTTTTACTAAAGTTAAAATACCTCATTGGATATATGTAATTTTTCACGGATTAGATCACGACTTAAAAACACAGAAAATGCTTGGAACATTTGTAGCGATAGACATGATTAGGATTCTTATTAAAGAAGGAGTAAGAAATTTTCACTTTTATACTCTTAATAGATCAGATTTAACATATGCAATATGTCATAGTTTGGGAATAAAAAATAAAAACTAACATAATATGTCTTATACATAAATAAAAATTTTTATACAAATCCACTTTATATATGCTCAAAAACATGTATTTTAAAACTCAGTTTCTACATAAAAATGCTTATTTTGATAGAAAAAATTATTAATTAGAAATAGAAAAGGCAAAATATTTATATTTATTTATATATCATTAACATATGCAATCCTATACACAACAATATTTAGCTAATTACAAATTAAACTACAAAAAATATATAATTTCAACAAAACTAATATTATCTATAGATATCGTATTCAATATGATATCTATAATCAAAAGATAAAAATCTTTTAATAAAAGGTTGGTGCCCTATCATAGAAAAAATTATAAACAAAATTATAAATTAGATATACACTTAATTACACCGATTTATATGATGATTATATCAAATAAATATTTAATAAAACAAATGACATATTTCTGTAAAAACATATATAAACATAAACAACCAACAATCTTAATATTGGATTCTGGAGTAGGTGGGTTATCCATTTATACCGCAATACGCAAATTATTACCATACGTGTGGTATTTATATTTCTTTGATAATCAAGCCTTTCCTTATGGCGAACGTTCAGAAACATTTATCACAAATCGTGTAACCTCTATAATTAAAGCTGTGCAAAATCAACATCGATTAGATCTTGTAATTATTGCTTGTAATACTGCCAGTGTAGTTTCATTAAAAATATTACAAAACCGATTTTTATTCCCTATTATCGGAGTGATACCTGCGATCAAATTAGCATCTAAATTAACTAGAAATGGCATCATTGGAGTATTAGCAACACATCGTACTGTAAATCATAATTATACTTGGTATCTTATAAAACGTTTCGCAAATAAATATAAAGTCCTGCTATTAGGCACATCTGAATTAGTAAACTTAGCTGAATCCAAAATATATGGCGAAAAAATATCTTTATCAACACTTCGTAATATTCTCGCCCCCTGGTTAGAAATAAAACAACCTCCTGATACTATAGTATTAGGATGTACTCATTTTTCCTTACTAAAAAAAGAATTAATTGCAACATTATCTTCAAATAGCTATTTAATAGATTCTAGACGCACCATCGCTAAATATAGTTTACGTTTACTACGACATAATAAAACCCTAACCAAAGAGTCTGGGTCTATAAACAATTTTGGTTCTGTCAGACTAAACAAAATCTATTGTTCTATGGACACCACAGCAGCTATTAAACTAAAATCTATTTTACTAACTCATTATAATTTTTTTTCTTTAGAAATCTTATCAATATAAATTATAAAACAATTTGAAATTTTCGTTATAAAATATATATATTTATTGATTTTTTATCATACATATAGATATGTACTTGTTGTACTTAACAAACATAAATATATGCTCAACATATGATAGTTAATTTTTTTAATTATGAAATTAAGCATCAAAATTTATCTGTAAATATTAATATTTTATATACTCAACACATCAAAGATTCAAATTTTTATAAACATTTATCAACTTTAAAATAATACTGCTAGATTATTAAATTAATTTATGCCAAATTACAATAAACCTTTTATAAAAAATAATTATTGACTTCATTATACCAATTTTAAATTATTAATTAATTCTAATGTTAGTATAATCAAAAATTAAAAACCATTTTTTTAAACACTATCTTCATTCAGTAAAGTAAAAATTTGTAATTATATTATTTTAATTTGCATCTTTATTTTAAACTTGCTACAGTATATTCTATGGATATGGGGCTATAGCTCAACTGGGAGAGCATCTGTTTTGCACGCAGAAGGTTAGCGGTTCGATTCCGCTTAGCTCCACAATTAAAAGATACGTAAAGTAGGATAGTTTTGTGTTGAATACATTTCTAAATTCAAATCATAAAAGAATATATAGTAGAACAAAAAATTTTTACAGTGTTTCTCAGTAAATATTATATATGCTTATTTGAGAATTAGTTATGATAATCATTTAATTAAAATTAATGCCGGGTGCGGTAGTTCAGATGGTTAGAACATCGGCCTGTCACGCCGAGGGTCACGGGTTCAAGTCCCGTCCGCACCGTATCCGTATTGATTATTAATAATATCAAGGGGTGTAGTTCAAATAGGTAGAACGTCGGTCTCCAAAACCGAGTGTTAGGAGTTCAAGTCTCTTCACCCCTGTGATCCATGCGCAACTGTAATACAAATAATATAAAATTATAATTTTATATTATTTGTATTACATATATTATAATATATGTAATACAATCGTATTTTTTATGTTTTATTATTAATATTTTTAAAAACGATAATTATCGTCCTACATATTTATGGATTTTTACACACTTTTTAATATAAAAATAGTTATATAAACTAAAACCTATAAATATTTAAAAAATTATCGTATAGTTAAAACCTGAATGTCATATATCGTTCCTCTTAAAAGTAAATAAGCGAGCGCTATTAATTAAAATTATTGATAAATATGGACGGTTATGGCTGTTATTTATGAAATAAAATCATTAAGAATATATATAATCTTATAATAATAAACTAAGATAACAATTATATACTGATGATTATTAAAAACAATATCATTTAAAAAACATCACTTTTAAAAACCCGTATCTATAACATAGAAATATTAAATACAACATACATATAAAATCAAATATATATTATGCCTTATTGAAAATATCCACTAAAACGAAAGCATTAAAACAAAACAGAATTTACTATTATTCATCTATATTAAAGCATCAAATGCTTTGCGTTTTATTTACGTGACGATAATATATATTTATTGTAAAAATTTTTATATTTAAGAAACATGGAAATTACTGTTTTAAAAATTACTGCTAGTTTTTAATAAAACATACTATAGAATGTAATATTCTTAATAATTAAATATCAATATTAATGTAACAAAAAAATCAATTTTCTATATAATTATTTGTTTATTTAAAATATAAAAAATAAATTTTATTGATAAACAGCAATATTACACTTTAAACTAATAATATTACTATATTTTATAATTGCATCGATACACAACGGAAACTTATATTAATATCACAAATATAAATGTCATGAGGACTTTCCGGAAATAAAGGCTGGTTTTAATATATATATACGCACAATATTTATAAATATTCCAAATCTATTTAAATCTAATAAAATATGTAATTTCCGTACGGTTTACAATTAATTTAAAAAATCGATCACTTATTTATGAATCATCTAATTTAATTAATATTTAATTCATATAAATCACACGAGGAAATAAATATGAACGGAGCTCAGTGGATAATAAAAGCACTGAGAGACAAGGGTGTAGATATTATTTTCGGTTACCCAGGCGGGGCCATCATGCCAATATACGATGCATTATTTGATTCTGAAGTAAAACATTTATTATGTAGGCATGAACAAGGAGCGATTATAGCTGCTATAGGATATGCTAGAGCCACTGGGAAAGTTGGTGTATGCTTTGCAACTTCTGGCCCAGGTGCTACTAATCTTATTACTGGACTAGCTGACGCGTTATTAGACTCTATCCCTATAGTAGCGATTACTGGACAAGTAGGATTAGAATTCATTGGTACTGACGCATTTCAGGAAGTAGATGTATTAGGATTATCTTTAGCTTGCACTAAACATAGCTTTTTAGTACATTCATTAAATATGATACCTGGTGTTATTGATGAAGCGTTTTTTATTGCTTCTAAAGGAAGACCAGGCCCAGTATTAATAGATATACCAAAAGATATTCAACTATCTACTGAAAAAATAATACCTAAATACTATGTTGATAATAAAAAGTATATCGGTAGCATCAAAGGCAATATAGAAAAAGCTCGTATATTAATGCTGCAGTCATACCAACCAATACTTTATATAGGTGGGGGAGTAGGCATGGCTAAAGCAGTAACATCATTACGTACATTCATTTCCAAAACAAAAATACCTACTGTAGTAACCTTAAAAGGAATTGGTGCGCCAGATTATACAGAAGATTGTTATTTAGGAATGTTAGGAATGCATGGTAATCAAGCAGCTAATTTAGCAGTACAAAAGTGTGATTTACTAATTGCAATTGGGGCCCGTTTCGATGATCGAGTAACTGGACAGTTACATACTTTTGCTCCACAAGCAAAAGTAATTCATTTAGATATTGATCCTTCAGAATTCGGTAAACTACGTCTAGCCCATGTCTCTTTATCGGGAAATTTAAACGATTTACTATTTGCATTAACACAATCCTTATCTATTGAAAAATGGAGAATAAAAATAAAAGCTTTAAAACTAAAGTACCGTTGGTCTTATCAATCGACTGATGACAAAATTTACGCGCCAGCCTTATTACAAGCAATTAGTGAAAATGCTCCCTACGATACTATCGTAACTACAGATGTTGGGCAACATCAAATGTGGGCTGCCCAGCATATGCAATTTAATCGTCCAGAAAATTTTATTACTTCTGGAGGGCTTGGCACCATGGGATTCGGCACACCAGCAGCTATCGGCGCTCAAATTGGCCGACCGAACCATATGGTAATATGTATTTCTGGTGATGGGTCGTTTATGATGAATATACAAGAACTCGCCACTATTAAACGCAAAAATCTACCCATTAAAATTGTTTTATTAGATAACCAACGTTTAGGAATGGTTCGTCAGTGGCAACAATTATTTTTTAATAAACGTTATAGTGAAACTACATTAACAGATAATCCTAACTTTCTTGTTTTAGCTAAAGCATTTGACATCCATGGGTTACGTATTACTCATAAATCGCAAATATCAAATGCAATTAATTTATTATTTATGCACACAGGGGCTTTTTTGTTACATGTACTAATCGATGAATATGAAAACGTTTGGCCACTAGTTCCACCTGGTTCTTCAAATGATTCTATGTTGGAGCAGTAATATGATATGTTATTCTTTGTGTATTAAAGCTAGATTTTGCCCAGAAGTACTTGAACGTATTCTTCGGGTTATACGTCATCGTGGTTTTGAGTTACATACGTTAAATATGTCGTCACATAACAAATTTGATAACAAAAAAATAAATATTTTTTTGACTGTTTCCAGTAATAGAGCAATATGCTTACTATCTGCTCAGTTAAATAAACTAACAGATATATATCATATTGAAATTCAATAAATTTAATCATTGTTAAATTAACATTATATTTAACTAGGAAGAAATCAAATGAATACAGCAAATTTTATTTGGTTTAATGGAGATATCATACCATGGCAAGAAGCTAAAATACATGTAATGTCTCATTCTCTGCACTATGGATCATCAGTATTTGAAGGTATGAGATGTTATGATTCATATAAGGGACCTGTTATATTTCGTAATCGCGAACACATACAAAGATTACATAATTCCGCAAAAATTTATCGTATGCCCATTTCTTGGAGTATCAACAATTTAATGCAAGCATGTAAAGTTATTATTCATGAAAATAATTTAATTAATGCATATATTCGTCCTATAGTATTCATTGGAGACATAGGAATGAAAATTAATCCAGATCTTGGATATACCACAGACGTTGCTATAGCAGCTTTCTCTTGGTCATCTTATTTGGGAGAAAATTCTTTAACACAAGGGATTGATGTGATGATATCTTCTTGGAACAGAGTACCAGCGAATACTCTTCCAAGCTCAGCTAAAGCTGGCGGAAATTACTTATCATCCATGTTAATTAGTAATGAAGCTTTCAGAAATGGTTATCACGAAGGAATTGGGTTAGATATATACGGTTATATTTCAGAAGGAGCTGGTGAAAACTTATTTGAAGTTAAAGATAACATTATCTTAACCCCACCACGTGCCTCCTCTATATTACCTGGAATTACACGAGATTCTATTATTAAATTAGCGATAAATACTGGTTTGGAAGTACAAGAACAAGTATTATCTCGTGAGTCTTTGTATACAGCGGATGAAATATTTATGTCGGGTACTGCTGCAGAAATAATTCCAGTACGTAGCGTAGATGGAATTCAAGTAGGTACTGGCAGATGTGGACCCATTACTAAAAAATTACAGGATTTATTTTTTAACTTATTTACTGGAGCAACTGAAGATCTATGGGGCTGGTTAGATCCAGTCAATTAGCAATTGTGAACATTCAACATTTAAAATACTGGAGTTTAAATATATATGCCTCAATATCGCTCTACTACTACTACACATGGTCGTAATATGGCTGGTGCTCGAGCATTATGGCGCGCTACAGGCATGACCACCGAAGATTTTGATAAAATGATTATTGCTGTAGTTAATTCATTTACCCAATTTGTTCCTGGTCACGTGCATTTACGAAATGCAGGGACATTAGTTTCTGAACAAATTAATATTAACGGAGGGGTTGCAAAAGAGTTTAATACTATTGCAATAGATGATGGAATTGCCATGGGCCATAGTGGCATGCTATATTCTTTACCATCTAGGGATCTTATTGCTGATTCAGTAGAATACATGATCAATGCCCATTGTGTCGATGCTATGGTGTGTATTTCTAATTGCGATAAAATAACACCTGGAATGTTAATGGCAGCATTGCGCTTAAATATTCCAACCATCTTTATATCAGGTGGTCCAATGGAATCTGGCACAATCACTCTATCTAATAAAGATATTAAACTTAATTTAATTGATGCAATAACTTCTGCCGCAAATCCTAATATTTCTAATATTGACCAACAAAACATCGAAGAAGAAGCATGTCCTACATGTGGATCTTGCTCAGGAATGTTCACTGCAAATTCTATGAATTGTTTAACAGAAGCGCTAGGATTAGCTCAACCAGGAAATGGGTCATTGTTAGCTACTCATTCTGATCGAAAAAAATTATTTTTAAATGCTGGTAAATATATTGTCCACTTAGCAAAATCTTATTATGAAGAAAATAATTATTCTGTTTTGCCTCGTAATATAGCTAATAAATCTTCTTTTGAAAATGCAATGATGTTAGACATTGCAATGGGTGGATCCACCAATACTGTATTGCACTTACTTGCAGCCGCACAAGAAGGAGAAATAGATTTTACTATGGCAGATATTGATAGATTATCTCGAAAAGTACCACATCTGTGTACAGTAGCTCCAAATACTCAACAATATCATATGGAAGATTTTCATCGAGCTGGGGGAGTAATGGGTATACTTGGTGAATTAAATCGTTGTGGTCTATTACATAGAAATACACGAAATATATTAAATCAATCTTTATCAGAAACATTATTAAAGTATGATATTGTTTCCTGCGACAATATTGATTCAAAAAATATGTACGCTGCAGCTCCAGGCGGAGTACGTACTACACAAGCATTTACCCAGACAAACAGATGGGCTTCATTAGATATAGATCGTTGCTCTGGTTGTATTCGTAATCGCAAGCATGCTTATAGCCAAGATGGCGGTTTAGCGGTATTATATGGCAATCTTGCTATAGATGGTTGTCTTGTAAAAACAGCTGGAGTACATATAAACCTTCAAAAATTCTATGGCCCAGCTAAAGTCTATGAAAGCCAAGAAGATGCTGTTCAATCAATTCTAACAGGAAATGTGCATCCTGGAGATATAATTGTAATTCGATATGAAGGCCCAAAAGGAGGGCCAGGTATGCAAGAAATGCTATATCCAACATCTTTTCTTAAATCTATGAGTTTGGATTTATGCTGTGCTTTAATTACAGATGGTAGATTTTCAGGTGGAACATCTGGTTTGTCTATTGGACATATATCTCCAGAAGCAGCTAATAAGGGATTAATCGGCTTAGTATATGACGGAGATATAATTAGTATTGATATCAGTGCGCGTAGTATTATCTTAGAAGTGTCTGAATATGTACTAAAAACAAGATATGAATTAGAAATCGCTCGAGGCACCAAAGCATGGACTCCAACCAACAGAAATAGAAATATATCTACTTCTTTAAAAGCATATGCCCATTTAGTAACAAGTGCGGACAAGGGTGCTGTTCGTGATAAATCTAAGTTGTTGGGATAATATTATAAATGAAAAAAATTAATTATTTTCTTCCTAATGCGCCCTGCCCCGCAGAATATCTACGAGCTGCTTTGAGTTCTCATGTGTATGAAGTAGCGCAAATAACACCATTACAGATTATGAGCAAATTATCCCAACGTTTCGAAAATATAGTATTAGTAAAACGTGAAGACAGACAACCAGTACATAGCTTTAAGCTACGTGGCGCTTATGCCATGATTTCAAGTCTCAATGAAGCACAAAAATCTTCTGGAGTTGTTACAGCATCAGCAGGTAATCATGCTCAGGGAGTAGCTTTTTCTGCTACTCATCTTGGTATAACATCTTTAATTGTAATGCCTACAAACACTGCAGATATAAAGATAGACGCAGTACGTAATTTTGGTGGAAAACCATTATTATGTGGAGCTAATTTTGATGAAGCTAACATTAAAGCTATATCTCTAGCTAATAAACATCAATTAACTTTCATTCCTCCATTCGACCACCCAACGGTTATAGCAGGTCAAGGAACATTGGCGATGGAATTACTACAACAAGATGCTCATTTAGATCGTATTTTTGTTCCAGTAGGAGGAGGTGGGTTAGCTGCAGGTATTTCTGTTTTAATTAAACATCTTATGCCCCAAATAAAAGTTATAGGGGTTGAATCAGCAGAATCCGCTTCTTTATGCGCTGCATTATCTGCTGGAATGCCAGTATGGTTACATAAAGTAGGTTTATTTGCAGAAGGAGTAGCTGTACGATGCATTGGAAATGAAACATTTCGTTTATGTAAAAAATATTTAGATGATGTAATTACAGTAGATAATGATGCGATTTGTGCCGCGATAAAAGATTTATTTGAAGACGTACGCGCTATAGCTGAACCTTCAGGTGCTTTAGCATTGGCTGGAATGAAGAAATATATTCAACAATATGCAATACGGGGCGAAAGATTAGCTCATGTTCTTTCAGGTGCTAATATAAATTTTCATGAATTACGTTATATTTCAGAACGTTGCGAACTAGGAGAGCAACGAGAAGCATTGATGGCAATTACTATTCCAGAAAAAAAAGGTAGTTTTTTAGAATTCTATAAAATATTAGGAAACAGATCAGTAACAGAATTTAATTATCGTTATAATGGATCCAAAAAAGTTTGTATCTTCATTGGTATACGTTTAAAAAATGGACATGCTGAAAGAAAAATAATAATACAAGAAATACTCGCTAATGGTTTTCAAGTCATAGATCTATCTGATGACGAAATGGCAAAATTACATGTTAGATATATGGTAGGGGCGCGTGTATTCCAGTCTTTACAGGAACGAATTTTCAGTTTCGAATTTCCAGAAGCTCCGGGAGCATTATTAAAATTTCTTTATACTTTAGGCGCGAATTGGAATATTTCTCTGTTTCATTATAGAAATCATGGTACTGATTACGGGCGTGTTCTGGCTGGATTTGAATTATCTAACCAAAAAGAAGAAAAAGAATTTGAACAATACCTATCTAAATTAGGATACGAATGGCATGATGTCACAGCTAATCCAGTGTTTGAGGTATTTTTAAATTAAAAAATTATTTTTACAAAAAATTATTAAATTATTTTAACATTACTTAAAAAGGTATTTTATGGCTAATTATTTTAATACATTAACTTTTATACAAAAATTAAAACATTTAAAAAAATGCCGATTTATGGGTCACAACGAATTTTCTAAAGGAATTCAAGCCTTATTATCTAAAAAAATAGCTATAATAGGTTGTGGATCTCAAGGGTTAAATCAAGGTTTGAATATGAGAGACTCAGGTATAAATATTTCATACGCCTTGCGTCGAGAATCTATTATTAATAAACAAGAATCGTGGTCAAGAGCGACACAGCACGGATTTACTATAGGAACTTATGAAGAAATTATTCCAACATCAGATATTATTATTAACTTAACTCCAGATAAAAACCACACAGCAGTAGTAAAAAAAATAGAACCTTTAATGAAACATAGATCTGTATTAGGCTATTCACATGGATTTCATATTGTAGAGGTTGGAGAAAAAATTCGTCAAGATATCACTGTCATAATGGTCGCTCCAAAATGTCCTGGTACAGAGGTTCGTCAAGAGTATCAACGAGGATTTGGGGTGCCTACCTTAATTGCCGTACATAAAGAAAACAACGCATATAATATAGGTATGGAATTGGCAAAATCCTGGGCATTCGCACTTGGTAGCCACCGTGCTGGGGTATTAGAATCTTCATTTGTAGCAGAAGTTAAATCAGATCTTATGGGAGAACAAACCATTTTATGTGGAATGTTGCAAGCAGGATCAATTCTTTGTTTTGACTACATGATTAATAATGGTATTGATGCTGGATACTCAGGAAAATTTATTCAATATGGTTGGGAAGTCATAACTGAAGCATTAAAACACGGAGGCATCACATTAATGATGGATCGATTATCTAACATTGCTAAAATACGTGCTTTTACATTATCTGAAAAACTAAAAAATATATTGAAACCAATTTTTGAAAGACATATGGAAAATATACTTAATGGAGCATTTTCTGAGGAGATGATATCAGATTGGAAAAATAATGATTCTAAATTACTTATTTGGAGAAAAAAAACCAGTCAACTTCCATTAGAACAAGCGCCAAACTATCAACAAGAGATTTTGGATCAAACATATTTTGATCATGGAATATTAATGGTAGCCATAATAAAAGCAGGAGTAGAACTATCTTTTGACACAATGATAAAAGCTGGTATAGCTCCAGAATCAGCATACTATGAGTCATTACATGAATTACCTTTAATTGCAAATACTATAGCTCGAAAAAAATTATATGAAATGAATACGGTAATTTCCGACACTGCAGAATATGGTAATTATTTGTTTTGCAACGCAGTAGTGCCTTTATTAAAAAAAACTATAATACCTAATTTAAAAAAAGGAGATTTAGGTATATCGCCCGAAGAAACTAAAATAGATAATATTATTTTACGTAATACTAATGCAATGATTAGAAATCATGCAATAGAAAAAGTTGGAATTAAATTAAGAAGTCATATGCAAAACATGAAAAATTTATCGTTTATTAATAATTAGAAATCCAAACTGTAATCATACGGTAATTTCAAGTTATCTTGTTATCACGAAGGATCATATAGCCGATAATCTAAATACAATAAATATTTTAAATAAAAGTAATAGAAATTAATATTAAATGACCAATTATGTAAATGATAGCAAACACTAATTAATTTAAGATATATACTAAAATAAATAATTATTATTATCATTATATGTATATTATAATTAATAAAAACAGGTTATAAGGAGAATAAATGAATCATATAGTAAATTTGACAGATTCTAATTTTAAAGAAAAGGTATTAAACTCTATCAATCAAGAAAGTACGCCATTTTTAATTGATTTTTGGGCTGAATGGTGTAATCCCTGTAAAGCAATGATACCTATTTTAGAAGACATAGCTATAGAATTTCATGATAAACTAAAAATAGCAAAATTAAATATAGATGAAAATCCAATCACTACTAAAAACTATGGCATTAGAAGTATTCCAACGTTATTATTAATTCGTCATGGAACAGTATTATCTACTAAAATAGGATTATTATCTAAACAAAAATTACAAGAATTTTTAAAAACATATATATAGGTTTCATACTTATTATTTAATACTTGTAATTTTTACAAATTTATCTTATATGTTAGTAGACGTTTCTTTAAGATTATAGTAGAATAACAACCTATTGTTTTGTAATAAATCATAAATGTATGATTTATTAGCAACGATTAAGAACACAGTAGTCATTGTAATAGTAATAATAATGATTGTATAACGTAAACAAGATAGATTAAATGTAGACATATTTTCTAATATAGTTATGAAATTACTGGTGAATTTTTATAAATCTATTTCTCTATGAAAATCCGATAATAAGAGAAGTAATGTTTTTTGATTATATACCTATTCTTTATGGTATTTAGAGGTGGTATATAATCAAGTGCTGTCATACTCATACTATAAAGGAAATAATTATTATATTGTGTTGTACAATAAACCATATCTCTTTAATACCAACGGTATTGTATACCTCCAATTTAAGAATCCATAACTATGAATCTTACAAAATTAAAAAACATACCAGTTTCTGAGTTAGTACACCTGGGAGAAGGTATGGGTCTAGAAAATTTAGCACGCATGCGTAAGCAAGACATTATTTTTGCTATTTTTAAACAACATGCTAAAACTGGAGAAGATATTTTTGGGGATGGCGTATTAGAGATCTTACAAGATGGTTTTGGGTTTCTTAGGTCTAGTGATAGCTCCTATCTTGCAGGTCCAGATGATATTTATGTATCTCCTAGCCAAATTCGTCGTTTTAACTTACGTACTGGAGATACTATTTCTGGAAAAATTAGACCTCCAAAAGAAGGTGAACGTTATTTTGCATTACTTAAAGTAAGTGATGTAAATTATGATAAACCTGAAAATGCCCGTAATAAAATTTTATTTGAAAATCTCACCCCATTACATGCCAATTCACGATTACGTATGGAGCGAGGGAACGGTTCTACGGAAGATCTAACTGCAAGAGTATTAGATTTAGCGTCACCAATTGGACGTGGTCAACGAGGTTTAATCGTAGCGCCTCCTAAAGCTGGAAAAACCATACTTTTACAAAATATTGCACAAAGTATTAGTCACAACTATCCAGACTGTGTACTGATAGTACTTTTGATAGATGAACGCCCAGAAGAAGTTACTGAAATGCAACGCTTAGTTCATGGAGAAGTAATTGCATCTACTTTTGACGAACCAGCTTCTCGTCATGTACAAGTGTCTGAAATGGTAATTGAAAAAGCTAAACGATTAGTGGAACATAAAAAAGATGTCATAATTTTATTAGATTCCATCACGCGATTAGCTAGAGCCTATAATACTATTGTACCTTCATCTGGAAAAGTGTTAACAGGAGGAGTCGATGCTAACGCTTTACATCGCCCAAAACGGTTTTTTGGAGCTGCTCGTAATATGGAAGAAGGAGGAAGTTTAACTATTATAGCTACTGCTTTAATTGATACTGGGTCAAAAATGGATGAAGTAATTTACGAAGAATTTAAGGGAACTGGAAATATGGAGCTACATCTATCAAGAAAAATAGCTGAAAAACGTGTTTTCCCAGCGATTGATTATAATCGATCTGGAACTAGAAAAGAAGAATTGTTAACTACTCAAGATGAGCTACAAAAAATATGGATTTTGCGTAAAATTATTCATCCAATGAGCGAAATTGACGCAATGGAATTTATGATGAATAAACTATCTATGACAAAAACTAATGATGAGTTTTTTGATATGATGAAACGATGTTGATTTATTATAATAATTATGAATTAAATATTAAAATGCGTTTTAAGAAATAATTACCTACAGTATTTTTATGTTAATCTGTTTTAACCAAATTTCATTATAAAACTTATTTAAGAGGAGCTGTTTGCACTTTTTATATTATGTACTATACTATGAATATAATATTGTTATATACATGAATTTTATGCAATCACTTATTTTAAAAAAATATTTAAAACAGCATAAAACAACATACATTAAATTTTAAGAATATATTCATGCATAAATAGTAATTTAATTAATTTATGTTCTAATATAGAGATATAGGATATTTTTATATTCTTTGCTTTATCTTATTAAAATTTTTAAATAATATATAATTATATTGCATAGATAATTTTTAAAGAAACATATAAAACCTATAAAGTAGATTTTTATGTTCTTGTATAAAATAACTACACACGATTAATTAAATTTATCTCCTTCGGCATAAAAAATGAATTAAATATATACGATACGCTGAATCAATGCGTCCGTAACTCAATTGGATAGAGTATTGTCCTCCGAAGACAAAGGTTTCAGGTTCAAATCCTGTCGGACGCATTGATTTATTAAGAATTTTATGAAAAAATTAAGATTAATCTGTGGTGATTGTAGCTCAGTCGGTAGAGCTCTGGATTGTGGTTCCAGCAGTCGTGGGTTCGAATCCCATCAATCACCCATATTTAAAAAATAAAACAAAACCAACACTAAGCGAAGGTGGCGGAATTGGCAGACGCACTAGCTTCAGGAGTTAGTGTCTTTACAAAGACGTGAGGGTTCAAACCCCTTCCTTCGCAAAAAAGAATTATCATATTATGCACAATAAATATCAGTTAATTAATTATTAGACTTAGATGTTAATAGATATAATACAGATACAAAATGCACAAAACCACCCCTACACAGAGAAAGAAATTTTATAAATTATCGGCGAGTGGCGCAGCTTGGTAGCGCTCCTGGTTTGGGACCAGGAAGTCGGAGGTTCAAATCCTCTCTCGCCGATTCTCGTAAACTACATCATAATAATTTTAAAATATTTCTACTGTTGTATTTCCTAAAATTTATATTTTTTTAATCAAAGCTGACTTATTTTAATATAAATTTAATATCCTCTATACCATAAAGATTAGGAATTTTTAACTAAAACATGGACTAGTACATCATTGTTTGCCGAACGTGCTATAATAATATCTGTCCAACCCAAAATTTTAGCTAATTTAGCTAAACGCAAACTTACCACTATAAGCCTACATCGTATTAACCAAGATGTGCGATAAAATTTAGGAATTAAATAATATAACTGTTTTAGTATTTCTCCAGAAGTAACTACTACCGTTTTAATATTCAATTCTAACAACTTATATGATTGCTCCTCTCCATTATACTGCAACAATTGTCTACGATAACATTCACAAGATAACACCAACGCGCCTCTCTTCTTAAGAGTATCGTCCAAAACGGTACGTCCATTATTACCTCTCAAAATAAGAACACGTTTCCCATAACTATAAATCAATTCAGGTAATTGTAATAAATTTTCACTTGTTTCTTTATCTTTAGGATATTTTGAAGTAATTCCTGATAATTTATACATCTTTATGCTAGTCGCACGACCAATGGAATAATATACTAATTTAGTAGGCCAAGATATTCCTATACTAAGTAACTGGTTATGAGCATACTTAATTGCATTCTGAGATACAATACATAATAAATCTCCTGCAGAAAGTAGATTTAATCGTTGTTCCAAAAAAGACAGTGTTTTCCCCGTGGAAAAATAAATTAATGGTAAATGATGTGCGTATTTACCAATAGAAAGTAATTTATTTACTAATTTCTCTCCATATGGAGATGGTCGAGTAATTAAAATGCTCATACTTAATTACACTAAATTTTATTGATATATATTTATCGTAAAATATATTACTTTGTAAATTGAATTAATAAATCTTCAGCAAGAATGCATCCTAGGTTTTCTGCTTGATCTAAAGGTGCTCGCCCTTCAGTACGAATAATTTTACTACCATCAGGTAATCCAATAAGTGCACGCAACCATATTCTATCTCCTTCAATTTCAGCATAACTAGCAATTGGTAATTGACAATAACTTTCTAAATAAGTAGTGACAGCGCGCTCTGCTTTAATACGTAATGAAGTTTCCCGGTGATATAAAGGCGATAACAAGGGTAAAATATCAGTATCACCCAAACGACATTCTATAGCTATAGTACCCTGACCCATAGCTGGTAATAAATCGGATGGATCGATATAAGCACGAATATATTCACTTAATTTTAATCGATTCAATCCAGCTGCAGCTAAAATGATTGCATCATATTGATCATACTGTAATTTTTTTAATCTAGTATCTATATTACCTCGTAAGTTATTTATTATTAAATCTGGACGTTGAGCGCGTATTTGACATTGTCTACGTAAACTTGATGTACCTATTATACTGCCAACAGGTAACGTATCTATATTAGAGTATTTTAAACTAACAAAAGCATCACGCGGATCATTTCTTTTACATAGAATTGGAAGAATTAACTCATCTGGTAAAGGTACCGTAATATCTTTCATAGAATGAACAGCAATATCAGCACGAAAATCTACTAATGCACATTCTAATTCTTTAATAAATGCACCTTTTTTAATTTTATTCTTTGAAACAGTATTTAAAAATTTATCTCCCGTTGTTACAATAGGTATCAGCTTTATTTGTATAGTTGGATGATAACGCTTTAATTCATTACAAACATATTGAGATTGACAAATAGCTAGTCGACTTTTTCGAGTAGCAATTCTTAAAATTCTAGTATTCATCATTTTAATTATGCTAAAAATAAAACATATAATCCTTTAATTAATTAATATATTTCTAATTATTTTAAAAATTAAATAACAAAATAAATAATATACTGACCTTAAATGTTAATTCTATATAATCTTAACATTTTAATATAGATTAATTAAAAGGATTAATATAATTAATTATATAAAAAATTCTTCCTTTAAATTACTGTCTGAAATATTTCAATATTACTATATTTACATTTTAAATTTTATATTCATATTTCTTTTTATAAATATTTATCATAAAAAATACCATGATATTATTAAATATTATTTAGTACAAAACTAACTTACTTATTTAGATTATAATACCTTAGTTGTCAACTAAGGTATTATAATAAAATTTAAAAATTTTTAATATATTAATTATCAATATATATATATTGGTACTATTGCCATTAATTTAAAAAATAAAATTAATTATTTAAAATATTATTAATCTTATTTTACAAACTTAAAAAGACACTCTATTTAAAATAAACACCGTATTTTATAAATTAATCGTAATGTTTTTAATAAACATATATTTTTATCAATTATTAAGATATAATTAAATATTTTAATTCTCATTAAATGAGAATTAAAATATTTAATATATTCACTATTATAGAAATACATTAATAATTTAGTTTAATAAACTTGTTTTAAAAAGTTAGCGATACATATCGAACTTTATTTTTTGATATTATATGAGGTAAGTATGAGATTTTCAAAAATGAATGGATTAGGTAATGATTTTGTCATTATAGATGCTATAACACAAAATATACATCTTACTTCTAAAAATATAAAATACCTGTCGAATCGATATTATGGCATTGGATTTGATCAGTTACTAATAGTAGAACCCCCTTATGATCCAAAAATAGATTTTCATTGCAGAATTTATAATGCAGATGGAACAGAAGTCAATCAATGCGGAAACGGCGTTCGTTGTTTTGCACAATTTGTTTACTTAAAAAAATTAACTAAAAAACGGAATATTCATATTAGCACTCGTACTCATCATATGGCTCTATCTATAATGGATGACAGTCATATATCTGTCAATATGGGTCCGCCGATATTTGATCCAAAACTTGTCCCATTTTATACAGCACAATATCAAAAAACTTATATTTTATTTTTACCTACAGAAATAATATTGTGTGGTATAGTATCTATGGGTAATCCTCATTGTGTCGTTCTAGTTGAAAAAATAGAAACTATCCAAGTTAATTCATTAGGATCAACATTAAAAAATCATCATTGTTTTCCAGAACAAGCAAATGTAAGCTTTATGCAGATTATTGATCGTAATCATATTCGATTACGAGTATATGAGCGAGGTGTAGGAGAAACTCAAGCCTGTGGAACTGCAGCCTGTGCAGCTGTAGCTATAGGTATTCAGCAAAAGTTATTATGTGAAACAGTAGAAGTAATATTACCTGGAGGTACTTTGTCTATAAATTGGAAAGGCATAGGAAATCCATTATACATGACCGGATCAACATCATATGTATATGATGGTTATATTGATTTATAAACTCAAAATTCTATATAAAATTATGTTTTTTACAAAAATATCTTGAAAATTTCGTTTATCCAATATATACTAGGTTTTTAATACTTAAATTTTACTTAACATTTAATTTTTAAATATATATAATTATTAATTGATGAAAATATAAATACTTCATCAATTAATACTGTAATTTATATTAAAGGTATAATTTATGTATTTTTATCGTATGTTACGCCCTGTTCATGCTATAACTTTAGATTTAGATAATACATTATATAATAATTATTCAGTCATAAATCAAGCTGAAACAAGAGCAGTATCATTTTTACAACAATATCATCCTGCATTATCTAAAATACAAAAAACCGACTATTGCCGAGCACGAAAAATACTCAAAATTTCAGAACCAGACATTTATCATAATGTAAATTATTGGCGTTGGAAATCTTTAAAGATAACTTTGCTTCAGGCAGGATTGAATAAAAATGAAGCACAAGCAGGTGCTGATTCCGCTATGGAAATCATTATACATTGGCGCAATAAAATTAATATACCTCTCAGTACTCATAAAACGTTATCTGCATTAAATGCTAAGTGGCCATTAATTGCGATTACTAATGGTAATGCAAATCCTATTACTTGTGGGTTACAACCATATTTCCAATATATACTACGCGCTGGAATTAATGGTCGCGCTAAACCATACACAGATATGTATTATTTAGCTTCAAAACATTTTGGATTACCTTGTAAAAATGTTTTACATGTAGGGGATGACTTGCAAACAGATGTGAAAGGAGCTATCCACTCTGGAATGCAAGCCTGTTGGATCAATCAATACAACACAAATAAGACAGATCAATTTTATTCAAAAAATACAAAATTATCACCACATTTGAAAATCTCAAAATTAATGTCATTAACATACTTATTATAAGATATTTAATCATATCAACAATATATTTTATAATAATCATTATAAATATATATTTCAATATTTTATGAATATTTCTAGTATTCTTAGCCAACTCAATGATAAACAAAAAGAAGCAGTAACTTCTAATGATAAAAATATATTGGTATTATCTGGAGCCGGAAGTGGAAAAACTCGGGTATTGGTAAATCGTATTGCTTGGCTGCAACTAGTTAAAAAATACACACCATGGTCAATAATGGCAGTCACTTTTACAAATAAATCTGCTTTAGTAATGCGTAATCGTGTTCAATCTCTAATTGGTGTTCAAAAAAAAAGCGATATATGGATTAGTACTTTTCATGGGTTAGCAAATTATTTGCTACGCACTCATTATATAAATGCAAATTTACCAAAAGATTTTCAAATTCTTGATAAGAATGATCAAATTCGACTTGTAAAACAACTAATACGTTCACTGAATTTAAATGAAAATAAATACAGTGTACATCAAGCTATACACTACATTAATACAGAAAAGAATAAAATTTCAAACACTCAAAATAATAATATCGATAATCATTCAGTAAAAATGACATGGATACAGCTTTATCGATCTTATCGTGATATATGTCATCGTTCTGGATTAGTAGATTTTAATGAATTATTAAAACGCGCATATACGCTATGTTTAAATTATCCAAATATTTTACATTATTATCAAAAACGATTCATTAATATTTTAGTAGATGAATTCCAAGATACTAATAAAATACAATATGATTGGTTATGTCTATTATCAGGAAAAAAAAATAACTTAATGATTGTTGGGGATGATGATCAATCTATTTATGGTTGGAGAGGAGCAGAAATAAAAAATTTTCAAAGATTTTTAGAGGATTTTAAACATGTACGAGTTATTACATTAGAACAAAATTACCGTTCTACTAATAATATTTTAAAAGCTGCTAACGCTCTTATTTGTAAAAATAACACACGCCTAAAAAAAAAATTATGGACACGCGAAAATCAAGGAGATGCAATTTCTGTTTATTGTGCTCTTAACGAAACAGATGAAGCTTTATTTGTAACAAACAATCTAATAAATTGGAAAAAAAACCATGGTTTACTCAACGAGTGCGCTATATTATATCGAAATAATTTTCAATCTCGATTATTGGAAGAAATTCTATTAAAAAAAAATGTACCGCATAAAATATATGGAGAAATAAAGTTTTTTGAACGTAAAGAAATTAAAGACATCATAGCTTATTTAAAATTTATTACTAATCAAAATAATAATATTGCTTATGTACGAATAATTAATACACCTAATAGAGGGATTGGGCCACGTACTTTAGAAATTATAAATAAATACGCTAATTTAAATTGCCTAAGTCTATGGGAAAGTAGCTTATTCATTTTAGACACAAAGATTATTAAAGGAAAACCTGCTATTGCTCTAAAAAAATTTATTATGCTGATAGATTCATTAAAAAAACAAATTTTAACCACATTACCTTTACACGAACAAATCTATTATATTATTAAGAAAGTCGGATTATGGAGTATATATGAAAAAAACACATCGATACCAACGTATCATGAACATATACACAATATTCAAGAGCTAATTATAATGAGCAAACAACATAATATTGTTTTAGAATCAACAAAAAATATATCTCCGTTACAACAATTTTTATCATATATTTCTTTAGAATTTGAAGAAAATTTATCTAATTCACATGCAGATGCAGTTCAATTAATGACGCTACACGCTTCAAAAGGATTAGAATTTTCTCAAGTATTTATTATAGGACTAGAAGAAGGGATTTGCCCAAATTATATTGCTTTAACTAATAAAGAACTGTTAGAAGAAGAGCGCAGATTAATTTATGTTGGCATTACACGTGCTATGCATAAATTAACAATTAGTTACTCAGAAACTCGTAATGTCTATGGAAAAGAAATAATAATTCAATCGCCCTCCAGATTTGTTAATGAATTACCAATAGATTGTTTAGAAGTGTCTTAATATTTCTTATCGAAAATACGTGCTACTATTTTATAAATTTATATTTCTATTTATTATATTAAATTTTCTGAAAGTTAATATCCTAATTCTATTAGAATATTATATAATACATAAACGTATCTATATTATTTTACTTTCGTTGAAAATTAGAAATATTAGTAATCTTTTATACTTAAGAATAATCATACACGCATATAATTTATGTGAATTAGATTTATAATACTTTCACAATGAAAATATTTACTGAATATTTAATTAACTATCATGATAATAATATTTGTAATCAAATAAATAAGTTCCTACAAGCTATTTGAATCGTTATAGATATTTGATACTTAATACCCAAACAACAGTTTTTGTAACTATTCTATTATATAATATGTCATTACAAAAAATTATATAGAGAAGAATAACTATTTATTATCTAATTTTAATTATTATGATCTAATGTATTCTTGTTTTTCATCCGTTAAGGAAAAATGATATATGTTTAACATATTTCAATTAAAAAATAATCATTTACTCCGTGTTAATGAAAAGGAAAAAATATCATTTTTAAACAATATTATTTGGGTGGATGTAATAAATCCAAATAATGATGAATACGATTATATACAAAATATATTGCTTAATCAAAAAATAAATTTTTTTAAACTAAAAGATATCAACAAAACTATACGTTTTTTTAAAGACAAAAATGGGCTGCATATCCGTTCTTTTTTCTTTTCATATAATGAAAAGGAACAAATAAATAACTCTATTGTATCCTTTACCATATATAATGGATGTTTATTCACTTCACGCAAAGAAGAATTTCCAGCATTTTATACTTATCAACAATACTTGCATAATCATTTGCTAATAGATGGAAATGCCTATGAATTATTACTAAATTTATTTGAAGTAAAAATTGAAGATCTAGCAAATAAAATAGAACATATCTACTCCACTTTAGAAACATTAAGTTTTGTTATTATGAATGGGCAACAAATTGATGAGTATGATCATGCTCTTGCTGATTTAGCTGCATTAGAAAACATAGGCTGGAAAATTCGTGTTAATTTATTAGATTCTGAAAGAGCAATAAAATTTTTAATACGTAAAGTAAAACTACCCATATCACAACAACAATATGCCAATGAAATTCTGAGCGATATTGCATTATTATTACCCCACAACGAATATGTATTTCATCAGATCAGTTCTTTAACCCAATCAGCAATGGGATTTATTAATATCGAGCAAAATAGAATCATAAAAATTTTTTCAGTAGTTTTTTTGCCTCCAACTTTAATAGCATCTAGCTATGGAATGAATTTTGAATTTATGCCAGAATTGCAGTGGTCATTTGGTTACCCTAGCGCCATTATCTTGATGATTTTAGCAGGACTAGCTCCGTATATCTATTTTAGATATAAAAATTGGTTATAAATAGTTAACAACTACAGTAATACTATTAATAGTATTTTATAAACAAATACTAATCCAATAAATTTAAATATTTTTAAAGTATATTTTTACAAAATAACATTTTGTTAAAAAATAATATCATTTAAATATACATATAATAAATCAATATTTAAAACCATATCTATAGTATATCGAATTTTTATTCATATCATATTATAATTATTGGTGTATAATCATTATTATTACTACAAATTTTAATAAAAAATAAAGCGAGGTATAAATGTTTCGCATCGTTGCGTCTGATTTAGACGGCACCCTGCTAACACCAAATCACCGATTAACACCTTTCGCTAAAAAGATTTTGAAACTATTAACCGATCATAAAATTCATTTTATTTTTGCTACCGGCAGACATCACACAAATGTCATAGAAATCCGTGATAATTTAAAAATTAATTCCTATATGATTACTTCTAATGGAGCTAGAATACATAATGATGATGGAAAATTAATTGCCTCCTATAATTTAGAGACAACAATTGTATCTGACCTGCTAGGTGTAGCACATTATGATTCTGAAATCATTACTAATGTTTTCCACAACGATCAGTGGTTAATCAATCGATCAATATCAAATCAAAATTATTTTACTAACGGATACGAATCTAATTATTATGTTTACCAAAAAAACACGTTATCTTTAGATAAGATTTGTAAAATATATTTTACTAGTAATAATTACCAACGGTTGTTATCTTTAGAAAAAGAATTAAACGCACGATGGAATCATCATGTTAATATTAGTTTTTCACTTCCGACATGCCTTGAAGTAATGCCAGGCGGTGTTTCTAAAGGCCATGCTTTAGCACAAGTAGTTAAATCACTAGGATATCAACTTAAAGATTGCATCTCATTTGGCGATGGTATGAATGACCAAGAAATGTTATCAATGACAGGAAAAGGATGTATAATGAGTAATGCACAACAACGCCTAAAAGACACGCTTCCATTACTAGAAATTATTGGAAGTAATAAAGATGATGCAGTTCCCCATTATTTAAAACGTATTTATCTCAACAAGATACCTAATATAGCTTTAATAAAATAGTTATTTTTTAATCAATATTTTAATGAAAACTACAGATTTATACCCGTTATATTAGACAATACTAGTTTTCTTAAGTTTATATTAAATACAAACTATCTTATATCCATATTAATAAATAATCATGATATTCTTTCGTTAAAAAATAATATCTTAAATTAAAATTATAATTATGATCTAATCAATTAATAAAATATTTACATAAAATGACCAACCATTATTTGTATAATATGTTTATACAAATAATGGTTGGTCATTTTATGTACTTTACCCCAATGAAAATAACTTATTATATACAATATAAAAAATAAATATTTTATAAACGTAACAAAATTAAATTTATAAAACTTTACCTTGATTAACTTCTAAAAGTGTTTATTTTCAATTTGAAATAATCTATAAAAACTTAAACCAATGCTAAAATAAAAAACATTGTAATCTGCTTATATATAGTACACAATACGTTAATTTTAACGATCATGTACATAGATAACTATGTATTCCATCAAGTAACATTTGAGTAGAAATCATTACTAATAATAAGCCCATTAATCTCTCCAGAGCACTGATGCCTTTGTTTCCTAATAAACGAGAAAATATATTAGATAACATTAAAATTAACATAGATAACCCCCAGGCAATAATCAATGACAAAATTAACAAATCAATTTGTTGAGGATATTGGTGGGACAATAATAATAACGTTGCTAAAACCGAAGGGCCCGCAACCAAAGGAATAGCAAGCGGAACTAAAAAGGGTTCCTCTCCCTCTGAAACACCAGTACTATTTCCTTCTTCTGAAGGAAATATCATTTTTATAGCAATTAAAAATAAAACAATACCGCCAGAGATTGAAACCGTTTCTGTATGCAAATTAAGAAAAATTAAAATATGTTCTCCAACAAATAAAAATCCTAACATTAATAATAAAGCAATCACCATTTCTCGAATTATTATAATTTGACGCCGTTTTGGTTCTAAACCTTTTAATATCGACATAAAAATTGGTAAATTTCCAATAGGATCCATTATTAAAAATAACAAAACTGTGGCTGATATCATTTCATTCATTATTATTTTCCTAACAGTTATTTATATTTTATATACATCATGCTTTTTATAAAGTAAATTACAAATATTGTCATGTCGTACACGTGCTGCACGCTATACAATAAATAATTTTTTATAATATACAGTATATTTTTAATAAATGTTTAATATCTTACAATACTTGTAAGACATATATTTTGATGACAACACTTAATAATAATTGAGAGACTAACGATGAAAAATATTGGGTTTGTTGGTTGGAGAGGAATGGTAGGTTCAGTATTAATGAATCGTATGCAAGAGGAATGTGATTTCGACTATTTTCATTCAACGTTCCTTTCTACGTCCCAAATAGGACAACATGCTCCAAGCATTCAAGGAAAACAGGAACTATTTCTACAAGATGCTTACAATATAGAGCTTCTTAACTCCTTAGATATTATCATTACATGTCAAGGTAGCGCATATAGTAATATTATTTATCCAAAATTAAGAAAAACTGGATGGGCAGGATATTGGATTGATAGCGCTTCGTCTTTAAGAATGAATGACGATGCAATTATTATCTTAGATCCTATCAACCAAGGATTCATAGAGCAAAGCATAAATAATGGCATTAAAACATTTATAGGCGGAAATTGTACTGTAAGTTTAATGTTAATGTCTTTAGGTGGATTATTTTCTCAAAATTTAATTGAATGGATTTTCGCATCTACTTATCAAGCCGCTTCTGGATACGGAGCACGCGCCATACGTGAACTATTAATACAAATGGGTCAAGTGTATAATACAGTAACTGATTTGTTAACATCTTCTACAACTACAATTCTAGATATCGAACATACAATTACTAAATTTAGCAAAACTGATGCCTTGTTAGTAGATTGCTTTAAAGTTCCTTTAGTAGGCAACGTTATTCCATGGATTGGTAATTATATGTGCTCCGGTCAAACTCAAGAAGAATGGAAAGGTCAAGCAGAAACTAATAAAATTCTCAATACTTCTGAAAGTATAACAGTGGATAGTTTATGTGTACGCGTTGGATCATTACGTTGTCATAGTCAATCATTTGTCTTAAAACTTAAAAAAGATATGTGCCTTACAGAAATAGAAGAACTAATTCAGTCCCATAATGAATGGGTAGAAGTTATTCCAAATAATATGAAACAGTCACTAGAAAATTTAACTCCTATAATGGTATCCGGAACGCTCAAAATACCAATCGGTCGATTACGCAAACTACATTCAAGCAACAAACATATTTCAGCTTTTAGCGTAGGTGATCAATTGCTTTGGGGAGCAGCCGAACCATTAAGAAGGATGTTACGTCAATTACTATAAAATTTTATTTTAAAAATCGTACTTATTTATTCTATAATTAAAACTAAAACAGACACGATGTCAAAGATGAATCTAAAAAACAACATACCACAAATATTAAAATCCTAAATAGATTAGGATGATACAATCAGCATCACAACTACCGTAGTTAAATCTTTTTTAAATTAAATGATAAAATGTTTATGTTTAATAATAAGAATGTATGTCATGTTGATGTTGGGTAATATCTAGCACTCCTTTTAATTCTGGAAATAGATTTTTTAGAGTAGTTTCTATTCCTTCTTTTATAGTATAGCTCGCCATCGCACATCCATTGCATCCTCCATAAAATTTAATAACAGCCAATAGATCTTTAGTAATGTGTACTAAAGATACGCTGCCGCCATGCATTTCTAATTGTGGATTAATTCGAAATTGTAATACATGTCTTACTTTATCCTCCAATGAATCATCACTGTTAATACTTTCTTCTATATTATTATATTTTTTAGTAACGTTAGGGGCCTTAATAGTAAGCTGATGGCCTAATTCATCAACTATAATATCAATTCGTGCATCTTTAAGAAAAGAAATATGCGACCGGTCTACACGTATAGAAAAAAATTCAAATTCAATGATAATATCACTAGATTTAAATTCTTCTGGTGAACAAAAACAAATAGCACATTCTGCATGAACAGTGCCTGAATCAACTACAAATACTCGTATCTGAGTACCTGGTTTTTTGTTTGCTAAAATCTTAATAAAATGTTCTTGTGCGCCAGCAGTAACATTAATCATTTTATGATATACACCGAAATTATTAAATAAGTACAGACAATACTAAAATTATTATTTTTATATCAAATCACTTGAATCAAGTTTATATATATTTACATATATTTTCAATATATATTGTTATCTTATACCATTGATAACGAAATGATATTAATATATCATAACATATGATTGATACATTCTATATATTTAATACAATTAAAAATTTTAAACTATATAAATAAATTTTTTAAATTGTTCCAATAAAGTTACTCCAAACATCGCATAATCTCAAGAGAATAAATCTATATAAATTTTAACTAATCAAACATATATTTATATATCTAATATTTAAAAAATTTGCCATCTATCAAAATAGACAACACAAAATAAGGTATAATTATATTTTTATTATCCAATAACTAATTAATCTAAAACACGAATAATAATAATTAAAATATTTATAAATTATTAAGCTTATTAATACAAAATCTGTAATCTCTATTATTTGGCTATAAACAACAATTTTTACTAATATAAAACACTATACAAACACCGCATGTTATAAATTTTTTTCTAGAAAAACTCAATTAATTCCAAATAAATACATACAGTCATAACCCATATTTATAACAAAATATAGGCTAATAATAAACAATTATTTCATATTTTTATGAAATCAAATAGGGTATTATATCAATAATTGTAATTATTGATATAATATTAGTTATAAAATAGGGAAAACATATACACGATATTTTAAGTACATTACTTATCTCCATAAAACATAACGTGATCTGTTATATTTTCAACATATTACATATAACAATTACTAATTTAAATAAAAGTCATCTTTATAAGAAATTAACATAATGTTATACATATATTTACAAAAACTAAATAAAAATAACATTTATTTTTTCGATATGTATTGCGCTGTCGACATACAACTAAACTCAAATATATGTGCACATATATTTGATATACATCCACATATTTATCATTAATTTTCATCATAAACTATAATAATAAATAAGTTTCTGCATTGTATCCTAATAAAGATTTGTATTACAATGATAGCATGTTATTATATTGAACAATTAATAATATTATTATGATCAGTACATTATCATATATCAAACGTATATTTATAAAAACACAGTAATAAAGTACTTCGCATTTTATATTGTGTACTTCTAGATCAGTTAGATCTTCATACAAAGCGATAAAATATATATGATGAAGAAGTTATTTTCATACAATAACAATGTATCAAAAAAACATAATATTTTTTTGATTGGACCTATGGGAGCTGGAAAAAGCACCATTGGTCGTCAATTAGCAAATAAATTAAATATGGAATTCTTTGATTCTGATCAAGAAATCGAAACTCGTACTGGTGCGAATATTAGTTGGGTTTTTGATGTGGAAGGAGAAGTTAGATTCCGTGATCGTGAAGAAAAAATTATCAATGAACTAACCAAAAAAAAGGGAATTATATTAGCTACTGGAGGTGGCTCTATTAAATCTAACATGACACGCAATAATCTTTCTACTCGTGGATTAGTAGTATATTTAACAACAACTATTGAAAAACAATTAATTCGAACACAACATGATAAAGGACGCCCATTACTAAGATCATCATCAATATCAGGAAATACTCGCGAATTATTAGAAATTTTAGCTAAAGAACGGAACCCGCTATACGAAGAAATTGCAGACATAAGAATATCCACTGACGAACAAAACATTAGAATCGTCGTTAATAAGATTATTATTTTTCGTAACCAGAGTGTTATATAGCGCCAAAAAATTGTATATTAGTTATTTACTATTAAAAGTTATCATAATTTTATTATGGAAAAAATTATCATAAAATTACATAAACGAAGCTATCCAATTATCATCTCAGACAAGTTATTTAACTGTTTTTCATCTTTTTGGTCACTACATGCTGGCGACAAAGTAGTGCTCATCACCAATGATCGAGTAGCACCAATTTACTTAAAGATATTATGTAATTTACTCACTCATGCAGGAATCATCACTGATCAATTAATTTTACCGGATGGAGAGCAAAATAAAACTTTAATAACATTGAATAAAATATTCACTAAATTATTAACACAAAATTATGATCGTAACACGATACTTATCGCACTTGGTGGCGGTGTTATTGGAGATATAACTGGATTTGCAGCTGCTACATATCAACGCGGGATACGTTTTATTCAGGTCCCAACAACATTGCTTGCGCAAGTAGACGCATCTATTGGTGGGAAAACTGGCGTCAACCATATGCTTGGAAAAAATATGATTGGGGCCTTTCACCAACCTAATGCTGTTATTATTAATTTAGATGTCTTAAACACATTAACTGTAAAAGAGTTCTCTTCTGGATTAGCTGAAATCATTAAGTATGCCGTTGCTCTTGATTCTGATTTTTTTAATTGGTTGGAATCTAATCTAGACGATTTATTAATTTTAAATGTACCATCTCTGATATATTGTATTCGTCGTTGTTGTGAATTAAAAGCATCCATAGTTTCAATTGATGAATACGATCAAGGTATTAGAAGCTCACTTAATCTTGGGCATACTTATGGTCATGCCATCGAATCATATTTAAATTATACACAATGGTCTCATGGTGAAGCTGTAGCTGCAGGCATCATGATAGCGACAAATACTGCTATACGTCTAAAACAACTTAGTTACAGCGCCGCAGCACGTATAAAACAGTTATTAATGCGCGCTGGGCTGCCTATACACGGCCCAAAAGAAATGACACCAAAAAATTATCTAAAATATATGACACGTGATAAAAAATCAACATCAGGACAACTTAATTTAATTTTACCTGTCTCTATCGGACGCGTAAAAACTATTTTTAATGTAAAACATGAATTAGTATCTCTATCTATCGAAGATACTTATAGCTGAAACTATACTTAAAAACAGTAAAACATATGATAAATAAATAAAAGCCATATGTTTTACTGTTTTATCGAACTATTTCCGACTATTGTAAATATGAGTTATAATATAAATCCGATGTTAACACTACAACTCAATCAATCTAACATTGTAAATTTTAGATGACATATCCAACCCTACTTAAAACAAAATTTTAATTTTTATTTACATAGTATATAAATATATATAAAGAAACCGTTGGTATAAAAATAGTAATACCACTTCAATCAGAAGTAGATTATTATTTAGTTTATTTAAAATAAAATTAATAAATATACAAATTTCTTTATTTAAATTAATTGATATTTGTAGCATTACAATCTTTAATTGGAAATTTTAATGAAACGCTTCTTAATAGCTCCATCGATTTTATCAGCCAATTTTGCTAGATTAGGAGAAGATGTAACTAATGTCATATCCGCTGGTGCAGATTTATTACATTTTGATGTTATGGATAATCACTATGTTCCTAATTTAAGCATAGGATCTATGGTATTACAATCATTACGTAGTTATGGAATTAATATCCCTATTGACGTCCACCTAATGGCAAAACCAATAGATGGATTAATATCAGATTTTGCTTCTGTTGGAGCAACATATATCAGTTTTCATCCAGAATCAACAAAACATATGGACCGATCATTACAATTAATTAAAGAACATGGGTGCAAAGCAGGATTAGTTTTTAACCCTAGCACTACCCTCAATTGTTTAGAATATGTGATGCATAAAATTGATATGATCATATTAATGTCAGTAAACCCTGGATTTAGTGGACAATCATTTATTCCTGAGACTTTAAACAAAATAAGCCAAACACGCAAATTAATAGACAATACTAATCATAATATCGATTTAGCAGTAGATGGGGGAATTAATGTAAAAAACATACGTTCAATTTTAGAAGCTGGCGCAAACACATTCATTATGGGATCAGCTATCTTTGGATCTCCAAATTACTACGAAACCATACATAGCGTTCGCTCTATTTTATCAAATTAATAATAAAAAATTAATTATATTATTTTATTAAACAAAAAATAAAATAAATATTGTATTTATTAAATAGTTGCTCTATTTAAAAGTTAACATTATTTGATACTATGATACTAATAAAACAATCTTATTTTAAAGTCATACTTTTCATATGATTATAAACTTACATCAATATATAATATTGACCATATAAATCTTAATACAATATATATATTTTTTATTTCATTTTAAAAACTATGGAAAATAGTCATATAAATAAACCAATTGTGTTTAGTGGGGCTCAACCATCAGGTCAACTTACTATTGGAAACTATATCGGTGCGATACGTCAATGGGTCAAAATGCAACATAATTATCAATGCATATTTTGCATAGTAGATTTACATTCAGCTACAAACTGTAATAATTTACATCAGTTACATAAGGCATCATTAGATACACTAGCTTTATATTTAGCGTGTGGTATTGATCCAAATAATAGTACTATATTCATTCAGTCCCATGTTCCAGAACATAGTCAATTAAACTGGTTATTGAATTGTTATACATACTTTGGAGAACTAAATCGTATGAATCAATTTAAAGAAAAATTAGCACAACAAAAAGAAAATATTAATATCGGTTTATTTAACTATCCAGTACTAATGGCATCAGATATCTTATTATATCAAACTAATTTAGTTCCAGTAGGATCAGATCAAAAACAACATTTAGAATTAACACGTAATATCGCTAAACGTTTCAATTATAAATATGGCTCAATCTTTGTGATTCCAGAAATATTTATTCCTACATATGGTTCTCGTATCATGTCTTTATTAGAGCCAAATAAAAAAATGTCTAAATCAGATTATAACTCTAATAATATTATTACTCTTTTAGACGATATTAATACAGTATCAAAAAAAATTAAACGCGCTGTTACTGATACTGATAACCCTCCGGTAATTAAATATGATCCCATTAACAAACCTGGAATTTCCAATTTACTAGAAATTCTTTCTGGAATAAATGAACAACCAGTAAAGTATCTAGAAGAATTTTTTAAAAAGAAAACATATTTTTATTTGAAAAATGAAATTATTCAATCAATATCATCAATATTGATAAAACTACAAAATCGTTATTACGCTGAACGTACTAATGAAGATAAATTACGTTATATACTATACATGGGAGCAAAAAAAGCTCAAAAACAAGCAAACATTATCTTAAAAAAAGTACACAAAGCAATGGGGTTTATTCAATATTAATTACTGAACAATTAATTCTTCTACTTGTTAGAATTATTGTTTTTAATATTTAATAATAAAAAAGTTTTTATTCAGATTTATAATTAAACACACATAATATGATTAATACCACATTAGTTATAACATATAAACATAATTAAAAATTATTGTTTTAGAATTAATTGCAAATTAAATGTCATGATAAATTTATAATGAATAAAATTCTTATTATTGATAACTATGATTCCTTCACTTGGAACCTTTATCAATACTTTCAAGAAATGGGGGGCATAGTAGAAGTTAGAAGACATGATACCTTAAGTATCATGGATATTGAACAGCTCTCTCCCGAACGTTTAGTGATTTCTCCTGGACCTGGCACCCCAGATGATGCCGGTATTTCTTTAGAGGCAATCTATTATTTTCATAATAGATTGCCTATTCTTGGCGTATGCCTTGGTCACCAAGCTATAGCCCAATTTTTCGGAGCTAAATTAAAATATGCACAAAAAATAATGCACGGTAAAATCTCTTTAATTCATCATAATGAAAGCGGGATTTTTACTGAAGTAAAACAACCTTTAAATGTAGTACGGTATCATTCCTTAGTGATAGATTCAAATACTATCCCAAGTTGCTTAGAAATAACCGCATGGAGTAATAGCACACACAACACCAATCATGATCAATATAGTGAAATCATGGGAATACGTCATCGTAAATTAGCTATAGAAGGCGTGCAGTTTCATCCAGAAAGTATACTAAGTGAACAAGGACATCGTATTCTAGCCAACTTCATGAAGTATTAAATGAAAATTAAGTAAATTTATTAAAAACTAAAACTGAAAATGATTATATTTATTTTTTCAAATAAATATAAATTGTTACACTAACATTTAATATAACATCATACATTATATATATATATAATTAGGTAATTATTTTATTTCTTATGCAATCTATATAAAACAATTAATTATCAATCACTAAAAATTAGCATATAATTTTATACGTAATTATATATCAAAAATTTTTAATAAATTTTATAGTTTTTCAAAAATTTAATTATTACAACCATAAAAATTTTTCTTTACTCTTCTTATATAAGAATAAACATAAAATATATTATAAAATAATAAGTATATCTTTACATTTATTATTATAATATATAAAAAATAAAATATTTGTTTTATAATCAGTTTATTCAAAAATTTATATGTAAATTTATATCTGCTCTAGTTAATAACGCGTATACACATTAAATGTTACATATGTAACACAGTAATGATTTTGATATTATATAAAATATACAGCAATACATATATTATTATGTCAACAATATAACATATAGAATATAGTAATAAATTTTGAAATCTTACTATTTTATTAATCATTCATGACAATAAAAAGATAAAAACAACTTTTAATTAAATGAATATATATTCTGATTACAAATTAAAAACAAAACTATTCTTATATACTATATTTACATGACACACGACATAATATTTTATTTTAAATTATTTTATACCATATATAATTTATGCAAATTATACCAAATCTACCTAAATACTGTTGCACTACGCTAATCTTCAATATTAAATTTTATTAATGCAAAACTGATAATTATAATCTATATACACAGTATATTAACTACAAGTATTACATGTAATGTTTATATTGTTAAAATATCATAAGCATCAAACAACAGCAAAAGTATATCAATTACCAATGTCAATAAAATAAAATGTATACATACAATACATAATATTCTGATAAAAATATTATTAAAGTCTAATGACAGTAGATATAAAATTGTATAAAAAAAATGATAGAATATTTTTAAATAAATTAAAAAGCAAATTTTCAGTAATTGATATTTTGTACAGGAACACAGAAGTCAATAACTTTTTAATATTCATTTAAAAATTTAGGTATAAAATTATTAAATGTAATTTAAACTACGTTACTTAAATCTTGTCTATTTATATTAAAATAATCAATATTTAGTTTTTTAAATATCTTATTTTTTACTATTATGACTTATCAAACTTTTTGATAAAATTTCACTTATATAAAATGTTCAAAACAACCTTAACATTAAAACACTACATAATATATTTAAACAAATAAAATTTATATATAAACTAAGATTTATTTTTTAATAAATTAAATATACTAAAAATTAATAATTATGCAATATACTGCCATCGTATTAAAATAAAAACTGTCTTCAAAAAGGTAAAAAATTATGAAATCGTTATTTATTAAATTTATTTTGTTTATTTCCATTGTTTCTCTTGCTCTTACCGGAATTATCTGCTAGCATCAAGAAGGTGTTGTTTATTCTAATATGTAGTGCGCTTTGAATTGCACATGTGTCTATATAACAACCACAATGGCATTACAAATAAAAATCATAAAACAGTTCAATCTCTCTTCTCTTAGGAAAAGAGATAATTAGTTAAAAAATAGAATAATGCTATAATAACAATATAACACCGTTACTAAACCGTAGAATAAATAACTTTGTTATTTATTATTGATACTAACATTTTCTCTTCCACTTATTACAAACAATGAAAATTATTATACATTAATTTCTCAACAATTAAACTGAAAAATAAATGTGTTGTTATATATTTTCATATTTAAATGATTCTATATTTAGATATAGAACTAAATGAATAATCATAGCAGATATGATATGATTTTATCTAACTTAGTAGCTTTGAAATAAAAATATCATGCACTGTTATTTGCGTTTAAATAATATTTATGTCGCATATATTTGAAATAATTTCAATCATAAAAATATCGGAGATTGTGACAATGACAACAGTTAATCAACTTGTTCGTAACGCACGAACTGCAAAAACTTTCAAAAGTAATGTGCCAGCATTAGAATCTTGTCCACAAAAGAGAGGAGTATGTATGCGCGTATACACTACTACCCCAAAAAAACCAAATTCTGCATTACGGAAAGTATGTCGTGTTCGCTTAACTAATGGATTAGAAGTAACTTCCTATATTGGAGGAGAAGGTCATAATTTACAGGAACATGCTTCAATTTTAATTCGAGGTGGGCGTGTCAAAGATCTACCAGGTGTCCGATATCATGTCATTCGTGGCGCTCTTGACTGCGCAGGAGTTAACTCCCGTAAGCAAAGTCGTTCCAAATATGGAACAAAAAAACCAAAATAATAATATACCAAAAGATATGACGGTTCTCTTTTTTATTTTTTGATTTAAGTGAAATTTCAAACATAAGGCAAAATTAGTTAACCGAAATTATAATATAACAATTAATTTTATATTTAAATATAATATCAATGAATTAAAGAGGAATTATAATTCATGCCACGCCGTCGAGTCGTTACAAAACGAAATATTCTCCCAGATCCAAAATTTGGATCCGACCTATTAGCAAAATTTATTAATCTATTAATGTTGAACGGAAAAAAATCTATTGCAGAAACAATAGTATATTCTGCGTTAGATATTCTATTCAAACGATCTAATAAAGACTCTCTAGAAACATTCGAAGCAGCTATAAATAATGTACGTCCAATTGTAGAAGTAAAATCTAGACGTGTTGGAGGTTCTACCTATCAAGTACCAGTAGAAGTGCGTCTTATACGTAGAAATACTCTAGCAATGCGATGGATTATTGAAGCTGCTCGTAAAAGAAATGATCAATCTATGGAGTTACGTTTAGCAAATGAACTTTTAGATGCCATAGAGGGCAAAGGGCATGCTGTTAAAAAACGTGAAGAAATACATCGTATCGCAGAATCTAATAAGGCTTTCGCTCATTATCGTTGGTAATTATATCTCAATCATACCAACATACATAAAATATGATATCATTTAGTTTTTAAAAACTCTTAACAATTATTCAACTATTAAGTCTTATTTATCTTAAATATACTTAAGATCACTTAGAAACAGTATTTTTCAAACATATAATAGACATTATTGTTGAAATAATAACAAATATATTATTGAGGATATTAATGACTCGTGTAACACCGATTGTACGGTATCGCAATATTGGAATAAGCGCGCATATTGATGCTGGAAAAACTACTACAACTGAACGCATTTTGTTTTATACAGGTGTAAATCATAAAATTGGAGAAGTACATACTGGTTCTGCAACTATGGACTGGATGGAACAAGAACAAGAACGAGGAATAACAATTACTTCTGCGGCTACTACATGTTTTTGGTCAGGTATGGCCAATCAATTCGACTCACACCGTATTAATATAATAGATACTCCAGGACATGTTGATTTTACCATCGAAGTAGAACGCTCTATGCGTATACTTGACGGCGCAGTAATGATTTATTGTGCCGTGGGCGGAGTGCAACCTCAATCTGAAACTGTATGGCGTCAAGCAAATAAATATAAAGTGCCACGTATTGCATTTATAAATAAAATGGATCGAGTAGGAGCAGATTATCTACGAGTTGTAGAACAATTAAAAACTAGATTGTTTGCAAATCCTGTACCTATTCAATTAGCTGTAGGTTCAGAAGATAAATTTACTGGAGTTATTGATTTAATTAAAATGAAAGCAATTCATTGGAATGAAGCTGATCAAGGCGTAACTTTTGTGTATAGCAAAATACCTGAAAATTTAATAGAACTATCAGATATATGGCATAAGCATTTAATAGAATCTGCTGTTGAAGAATCTGAAGAGTTAATGGATAAATATTTATCTAACAAACATCAATTAACAGAACAAGAAATTAAACAAGCATTACGTCGAAGAGTATTAAACAATGAAATTATACTAGTAACATGTGGATCTGCTTTTAAAAATAAAGGAGTTCAAGCAATGTTAGATGCTGTTGTAGAATATTTACCATCTCCAAGTGATGTAACATCTATTACAGGTGTATTACAAGACGGATCTACTCAAATTAAACGCCATGCTAATGATAACGAACCATTTTCAGCTTTAGCATTTAAAATAGCTACTGATCCATTTGTAGGAAACTTAACTTTTTTTAGAGTATATTCAGGCATCGTCCGTTCCGGAGATAATATTTTAAACCCTATAAAAGAAAAACGTGAACGATTCGGCCGAATTGTACAAATGCATGCAAATAAAAGAGAAGAAATTAAGGCCGTTCATGCAGGAGATATTGCTGCGGCTATTGGTCTAAAAGATGTTGATACTGGAGATACCTTATGTGACCCATCTTCACCAATTATCCTTGAACGTATGGAATTTCCAGAGCCAGTTATTTCTGTAATGGTCGAAGCTAAAACTAAAGCAGATCAAGATAAAATGAGTTTAGCTTTAAATCGTCTAGCTCAAGAAGATCCATCGTTTCGTGTATGGATCGATCAAGACTCTGGTCAAACTATTATTGCCGGAATGGGTGAATTGCATTTAGAAATTCTCGTAGAACGTATGAAAAGAGAATTTAATGTTGAAGCTAACGTAGGAAAACCTCAAGTTGCATACCGAGAAACCATTCGTACTAGTGTAACACAAGAAGGTAAATTTATTCGTCAATCAGGAGGTAGAGGTCAATTCGGTCATGTTTGGTTACGTATCGAACCTATTCATCCAAAAGAAGAAGAAAATTATAAATTTTTAAACAAAATTGTAGGAGGTGCTATCCCTAAGGAATATATACCTGCTGTAGATAAAGGTGTACAAGAACAAATAAGCAATGGAATTCTTGCAGGATATCCAATTGTAGATATTTGTGTAACTATCTTTGATGGTTCTTATCACGAAGTTGATTCTTCAGAAATAGCATTTAAAATAGCAGGATCTATAGCATTTAAAGAAGGATTTATGAAAGCCAATCCCGTATTATTAGAACCTATTATGCATGTAGAAATTGAAACACCTGAAGATTATATGGGAGATGTTATTGCAGATTTAAATCGTCGCCGAGGTATAATTAGTGGTTTAGAGAACTCTACAATTGGCGGGAAGATAATTTGCGCCCAAGTTCCTTTGTCAGACATGTTTGGTTATGCTACTAGTTTACGCTCACAAACTCAAGGACGCGCTTGTTATTCTATGGAATTTTTAAAATATAATGAAGTACCCAACAATATAGCTCAAATTATTATAAATTCTCGTCAAACTAAGTGATAATAAATAATATTTAGATTCAATCGTCTTTGAAAAACTATAAAAGATCTAAGGAGTTTGAGGTGTCCAAAGAAAAATTTAAACGCGTAAAACCACATATTAATGTAGGAACCATTGGTCATGTAGACCACGGAAAAACTACTCTAACTGCCGCTATAACTACTATTTTATCTAAACATTATGGCGGCTGTGCACGTGCTTTCGATCAAATTGACAATGCTCCGGAAGAAAAAGCACGAGGAATTACTATAAATACTTCTCATGTTGAATATGATACTGCACATCGACATTACGCACATGTTGACTGCCCCGGGCATGCTGATTACGTAAAAAATATGATTACCGGAGCTGCACAAATGGACGGAGCAATATTAGTAGTAGCTGCCACTGATGGGCCCATGCCACAAACCCGCGAGCACATTTTATTAGCCAGGCAAGTAGGGGTTCCTCATATAATTGTATTTATGAATAAATGTGATATGGTTAATGATGAAGAATTATTGGAATTAGTCGAAATGGAAATGAGAGAGTTACTATCCCAATATGATTTCCCAGGAGATAATACACCAATTATTCGCGGATCTGCTTTAAAAGCATTAGAGGGTGAAGAAATATGGGCTAATAAAATTTTAGAATTATCAGATGTATTAGACAATTATATTCCAGAGCCCAAACGGTCTGTAGACCAACCATTCTTGTTACCTATTGAAGATGTATTTTCTATTTCTGGCCGAGGCACAGTAGTAACAGGTCGTATTGAACGTGGCATTATAAAAGTAGGTGAAGAAATGGAGATTGTCGGTATAAAAAATACAATAAAAACTACATGTACTGGAGTAGAAATGTTTAGAAAGTTATTAGACGAAGGACGTGCTGGAGAAAATGTTGGTATTTTGTTACGTGGCACTAAACGAGATGAAGTAGAACGTGGCCAGGTATTATCTAAACCTGGATATATCAAGCCTCATTCTCATTTTGAATCAGAAGTATATATTCTTAATAAAGATGAAGGAGGAAGACATACGCCATTTTTTAAAGGTTATCGTCCTCAATTTTATTTTCGTACTACAGATGTTACTGGTACCATTGAATTACCAGAAGGAGTAGATATGGTAATGCCTGGTGATAACATCAAAATGATTGTTAATTTAATTTCTCCAATAGCTATGAATGACGGCCTTCGATTTGCTATTAGAGAAGGCGGCCGTACTATAGGAGCTGGCATTGTGTCTAAAATTATATCTTAATTGAGAAATTTGATAAATACAATTGTTATATGGTTATATTAATAAAAAATATAGTAACGTACTGGTATGCATATAGAAAATAAAAATAAAAAAAATATATATATATTAGAACTGACCAAATGGATTAGCATCATAGGATTAGTATTAACGTCTATCATTGGGAACTACTTATACCGTGATTATAATGCCTTCACAAGAGGTTTAGTAATTTTTGTTATCATTACCGCTGTTACATACATTGCCTCAACAACTAAAATAGGCAAACTAATAGTTATATTTGGGAATGATTCACGCACTGAATTACGAAAAGTAGTATGGCCTACTTACCGAGACGGGTTCAATACTACTTTAATTGTAATAGGAGTAACTATAGTGATTTCATTATTATTATGGGGGCTAGATACTATTTTAGTTTATCTGATATCATTTAGTCTAAGGTTATAATATGACTGATACTTTAAAAAAACATTGGTATGTTATTCAAGCATTTTCTGGTTTTGAAAATCGTGTAGCTCATTCTTTACGTGAGTATATTAAACTACACAATATGGATTCAATGTTTGGTGAAATCATGATTCCAACAGAAGAAGTAGTAGAAATGCGAGCTGGACAACGTAGAAAAAGT
Source organism: Candidatus Blochmannia sp. SNP (assembly GCF_036549215.1). NCBI lineage: Bacteria > Pseudomonadati > Pseudomonadota > Gammaproteobacteria > Enterobacterales > Enterobacteriaceae > Candidatus Blochmanniella > Candidatus Blochmannia sp. SNP. The sequence continues at coordinate 229,766 of NZ_CP144371.1, forward strand.
GAACGTAAATTTTTTCCCGGTTATGTATTAGTACAAATGATAATGAATGATTCTAGTTGGCATTTAGTAAAAAGTGTTCCGCGTGTTATGGGCTTCGTTGGAGGAACATGCGATAAACCTGCTCCCATTGGGGATAAAGAAGTTAATGATATTATTCATCGACTGCAGCAAATAGGAGATAAGCCTCGTCCTAAAACATTGTTTGAACCTGGAGAACTTATCCGAGTCAGCAATGGCCCTTTTTCTGATTTTAATGCTGTAGTAGAAGAAGTAGATTATGAAAAAAATCGTTTAAAAGTATCAGTTTCTATCTTTGGACGAGCCACTCCGGTAGAATTGGATTTTTCTCAAGTTGAAAAATCTTGATTGCATAAAATCATATATTAAAAACTTATATATTTCAGTATATATAATAAAAATAGTTGTTCCTTTGTATTTATATTTAAATAATAAACGAATATAAATAAAAAAGAAAATGTTGTTAATTTTATTACTAGGACAATTAATATGGTTAAAAAAGTACAAGCCTATATTAGGCTACAAATTTCTGCTGGAGCTGCTAATCCTAGCCCTCCTGTTGGGCCTGCTTTAGGCCAACAAGGCGTTAATATTATGGAATTTTGTAAAGCATTTAATGCAAAAACAGAAAAACTTGAAACAGGACTACCGATCCCAGTTATCATTACTGTTTATACTGATCGATCTTTTTCATTTATTACTAAATCTCCTCCCGCTTCAATATTATTAAAAAAAGCTGCAAACATTCAATCTGGATCTGAAAAACCAAATATAATAAACGTTGGTAAAGTGTCATATACTCAAATTTATGAAATTGCAAAAATTAAAGCTGTTGATATGACAGGTTCTGATATAGAATCAATCGCACGTTCTATTATAGGCACAGCTCATTCTATGGGGCTAAAGGTGGAAGATTAATAAATATGGGTAAATTAAGCAAAAGAATGCATATAATGCAACATTATGCAGATAAATCTATACAATATTCTACAATAGATGGATTACAATTATTAAAAAAAATTACAAAAGTTAAATTTGTTGAAAGTGTTGATGTTGCCATTAATTTAGGAATTGATGCACGTAAATCTGATCAAAACGTACGCGGCAATGTAATTTTGCCACATGGTACCGGTCGTAATGTTCGCCTTGCTGTTTTTACACAAGGAGATAATATCTTATTAGCTAAAAATGCTGGGGCTGATTTAGTTGGATTACATGATTTATCTGATGAAATAAAAACAGGAAAACACCGGCTAGATGTAGTTATTGCATCTCCTGATGTAATGCATGTAGTAAGTAAATTAGGTCCCATTTTAGGGCCAAAAGGTTTAATGCCAAATCTTAAAATGGGCACTATATCCAATAATGTAGAAGAATTAGTTAAAAATATCAAATTAGGGCAGATACGCTATAAAAATGACAAAAACGGCATTATTCATGCCACCATTGGTAAAATTAATTTTGATATCATAAAACTCAAGGAAAATTTAGAAGCATTAATAGCATCTTTAAAGCAAGCTAAGCCAATGATATTTAAAGGAACATACATTAAAAAGATAACCCTTTCTACTACTATGGGTAGATCTATATCTATTGATCAAAATACTCTATTTATTACACATTAGCTGTGATATTAATGTGTTTTTATTAATAGCTTCTTTACATAATTTTCAAATTAGTCTACACTCTGTTAGGTTGGTATGTTTGTAATTGCAGCTTTAATTATATTAGTTTAATTCGAATTATATAATTTTATTTAAAATAGTTTGATTGATGGATATTAAACTTGCGACATAGTATATGTAATGTAGTTATTATTACGATGAATTTATAGTAATACGCTTTCTTACTGCATCTTATAAAGAAGGTAATTTCTTATAAAAATATTTCATTTAAGATTTTGGTACTACAATCTTTAACATATATATATCTTTATATATATATTTTGAGTTAACGTTCTAGTTCATAATAATAAATGCATATCAAATTTAATCAAGGTGTTGTTTTATGGTATTAAACCTACAAAAAAAAGAAGAAATTGTTTGTAAAATACACGAAACAGCTAAAAAATCTTTATCAGCAGTAGTGGCTTCCTTAGATGGTATTACTGTAAATGAAGTAACCAAGTTGCGAAAAGAAGCGCGTGATCTTGGAGTATACATACATGTTGTTCGCAATACGTTAATGCGGAAAATAGTAGAACATACGCCCTTGTCATGTTTGCAGGATATTTTAATAGGACAAAACATTATCGCATTTTCTATGTGTCAACCTCGCGATTCTGCACGTATTTTCGTAAAATTTAATAAAAATCATAAACATTTTAAAATAAAAGGCGCTGCTTTTGAGGGTAAATTTATTCCTGCATTAAAAATTAATTTATTATCTGATTTACCCAATCATGAAGAAGCTATTTCCAGATTAATGACAATTATGAAAACAAGTAGTATAGAAAATCTAATACGAGTCTTATACGTATTATCTAATCAAAAAACTAAATTGTGATTTAATAAAAATATTATAAATATTTTAACAAATAGTCATTTGATTATGTAATCCTCTTTAATATTTTATATTTTTGGAGATTTTTATGTCTCTTACAAAAGAACAAATTTTAGATGCTATTTCCAATATGTCTGTTATGGAAATAGTTAAATTAACATCTATGATGGAAGAAAAGTTTGGAGTATCTGCTGCTTCGTTAGCCACTGTTGAACAACCTAATGTATCAGAACCAGTCATAAAGGAACAAACTGAATTTAACGTGTTTTTAACTGCTATTGGCAATAACAAAATTCCCGTAATTAAAACTGTACGCAGTATTACTGGATTAGGGCTAAAAGAAGCAAAAGAATTAGTGGAATCTGCACCTATAATTTTGAAAGAATCAATAAACAAAGATGACGCTGAAACCTTAAAAAAAACTTTAGAAACAGCAGGTGCAACTGTTGAAATTAAATAAAAGACAAAATAAACCAATAATAATCTATTATTGAGTATGACTATATAGGACCTTATGTTACTAACATTAAAACGACATTTAATTTTAAACAACATAAAATTATGATATTTCAATATTTTATGTATTTCAACTATAAAAACACACAAGTACTATATATATATGAATCTACATCTAAAATAATATATACGGTAATTTTTCCTGCTATATATTATTTATATAGTGGCCAACTTATTTCTTGAAAAAATCATCCATATTAACTAATCGAGGAACTTTATGGTGTATTCCTATACTGAAAAGAAACGTATTCGTAAAGATTTTGGAAAACGTCCTCAAGTTTTAGATATTCCATATCTTCTTTCTATTCAGCTTGATTCCTTTCAAAAATTTATTAGGCATGATCCAGAAAGACAATGTGGATTGGAAGCGGCTTTTAGATCTGTTTTTCCTATTAAAAGCTATAATGGTAATGCTGAGCTAAAATACATTAAATATCGATTAGGAGAACCTACATTTGACGTAAAAGAATGTCAAACACGTGGTATCACTTTTTCTGCGCCATTACGTGTACGTCTATGTTTAATTATTTATGAACGTGATGGATTAAATAACATAATAAAAAATACCAAAGAACAAGAAGTATATATGGGTGAAATTCCACTTATGACTAATAACGGTACTTTTATTATTAATGGAATTGAACGAGTTATTGTGTCTCAGTTACATAGAAGCCCTGGCGTATTTTTCGATAGTGACAAAGGTAAAACACATTCATCCGGAAAAGTATTATATAATGCACGTATTATCCCATACCGAGGATCTTGGTTAGATTTTGAGTTTGATCTGAAAGATAATTTATTTGTACGAATTGATAGACGACGAAAGTTACCAGTAACAGTGATACTGCGTGCTTTAAATTATACCACTGATCAAATTTTAAATATGTTCTTTAATAAAGTAATATATGAAATTCAAAATAATACATTATATATGCATCTAATACCTGAAAGATTACGCGGTGAAACAGCATCTTTTGACATTGTTGTTAATGACATTACATACGTAAAAAAAGGACGTCGTATTGCAGCTAGACATATTCATCAATTAAAAAAAGACAATATTTCAAAAATTGAAATACCCATAGATTATATAATTGGTAAAGTTGTTATAAAAGATTACATTGATAAAAACACAAATACACTGATTGTTGCAGCTAATACAGAAATATCTACCGATATATTACATAACTTAATTCAATCAGGATATAAGTCCATAGAAACATTATTTAGCAATGATCTAGATTACGGTAATTATATTTCTGAAACCTTGCGTATTGATACAACCACCAATAAATTTGATGCATTAATAGAAATTTATCGTGTAATGCGTCCGGGAGAACCACCAACTAAAGAGGCTGCTGAATATTTATTTGAAAACTTATTTTTCTCAGAAGAACGTTATGACTTGTCTGCTGTAGGTAGAATGAAATTTAATCGTTCATTGCAACGAGTACAAATAGAAGATTTAGGAATATTAAAAAAGGACGATATTGTTGATGTAATTAAAAAATTAATCGATATTAGAAATGGTAAAGGAGATGTAGATGATATTGATCATCTAGGGAATCGACGTATTCGCTCTGTGGGCGAAATGGCAGAAAATCAATTTAGAATCGGATTAGTTAGAGTAGAACGTGCAGTAAAAGAACGATTATCTTTAGGTGATTTAGATACGTTAACCCCTCAAGATTTGATTAATGCTAAACCAATTTCAGCTGCAGTAAGAGAATTTTTTACTTCCAGTCAATTATCTCAATTTATGGATCAAAATAATCCATTATCAGAAATTACTCATAAACGTCGTATATCTGCCTTAGGACCAGGAGGTTTAACTAGAGAACGTGCAGGATTTGAAGTACGAGATGTCCATCCCACACATTATGGTCGAGTCTGTCCAATAGAAACTCCAGAAGGACCAAATATAGGTTTAATTAACTCATTATCTGTATACGCTCGAGCTAATGAATACGGATTTTTAGAAACTCCATATCGTAAAGTTCAAAATGGTATAGTTAGTGATGATATTTACTATTTATCTGCAATTGAAGAAAGTAATTTTGTTATTGCTCAAGCAAATACAAACCTAAACTCAATAGGAGAATTTGTTAACGACTTAGTAACCTGTAGAAATAAAGGTGAATCTGGTCTTTTTAAAAAAGATCAAGTTGATTACATGGATGTCTCTACGCAACAAATAGTATCAGTCGCCGCCTCATTAATTCCTTTTTTAGAGCACGATGATGCCAATCGTGCTCTAATGGGAGCAAATATGCAACGTCAAGCTGTTCCTGTTCTGTGTAGTGAAAAACCGTTAGTGGGAACTGGAATGGAACGTGTAGTAGCCATAGATTCCGGTGTCACAGCAATAGCTAAACGTGGTGGTATCGTTAAATATGTAGATGCATCGCGTATTGTAATACATGTTAATGAAAATGAAACACATGATGAAGAATCAGGAATCGATATTTATCATTTAATAAAATATATTCGATCAAATCAAAATACCTGTATCAATCAACGACCTTGTGTATCTTTGGAAGAATCAGTAGAACGTGGAGATGTGATAGCAGACGGTCCATCTACTGATTTAGGAGAATTAGCTTTAGGGCAAAATATGCGAATTGCCTTTATGCCTTGGAATGGATACAATTTTGAAGACTCAATGTTAGTTTCAGAACGCGTAGTGCAAGAAGATAGATTTACAAGTATACATATCCAAGAATTAACTTGTGTATCTCGTGATACCAAATTAGGACCTGAAGAAATAACAGCTGACATTCCAAACGTAGGAGAAACGGCATTATCCAAACTAGATGAATCTGGAATTATTTACATCGGAGCGGAAGTAATAGGAGGAGATATTCTTGTTGGAAAAGTTACACCTAAAGGAGAAACTCAATTAACACCAGAAGAAAAACTACTTCGTGCTATTTTTGGTGAAAAAGCCTCCGATGTAAAAGATTCATCCCTACGAGTTCCTAATGGAGTATGCGGTACTGTAATTGATGTACAAATATTTACTAGAGATGGTGTTAACAAGGACAACCGCTCACTAACGATTGAATCTGCTAAATTGAAACAAGTAAAAAAAGATTTAAATGAAGAATTCCAAATTTTTGAGTCAGCTTTATTCAGTCGAGTTTATGATATATTAATTACGAGCGGGATCGAAAAAGAAAAATTGATTAAAATTAACCGTAATTCTTGGTTAAATTTGGTACTATCAGATACAAAAAAACAATATCAATTATCTCAATTAACTAAGCAATATTTTAATTTGAAACGTATGTTTGAAAAAAAAACAGAAATTCAGCATCGTAAAATTACTCAAGGAGACGAGTTAGCTCCTGGTATATTAAAAATAGTTAAGGTATATTTAGCTGTAAAACGTCAAATACAACCTGGGGATAAAATGGCAGGACGACATGGAAATAAAGGTGTAATTTCAAAAATTAACCCTATTGAAGATATGCCATATGACCAGAATGGAATACCAATAGATATCGTGCTCAATCCTCTTGGAGTACCATCTCGCATGAATATTGGACAAATTTTAGAAACCCATCTTGGTATGGCCGCGAAAGGTATTGGAGACAAAATAAACTTCATGTTACAAAAATACAAAGAAATAAGTCAATTAAGAAAATTTATTCAAGAAGCGTATGATTTAGGAGAAGGATCGCGGCAACACGTTGATCTTAATAAATTTTCAGATGAAGAAATATTGCAATTAGCTAAGAATTTAAAAGAAGGAATACCTATTGCTACTCCAGTATTTGACGGAGCAACAGAAAAGGAAATTAAAGACCTTTTACAATTATCCGGATTGCCAACTTCCGGTCAAATTACATTATTTGATGGATGTACAGGGGAAGTATTTGAAAGAAAAGTTACTGTAGGTTATATGTACATGTTAAAATTAAATCACTTAGTAGACGATAAAATGCACGCACGTTCTACCGGTTCCTATAGTTTAGTCACGCAACAACCATTAGGAGGAAAGGCTCAGTTTGGGGGTCAACGTTTCGGTGAAATGGAAGTATGGGCATTAGAAGCTTATGGCGCATCATACACTCTGCAAGAAATGCTAACAGTAAAATCAGACGATGTAAATGGACGTACTAGAATGTATAAAAATATTGTTGATGGAAATCATATAATGGACCCCGGCATGCCTGAATCTTTCAACGTTTTATTAAAAGAAATTCGTTCTTTAGCAATTAACATTGAACTAGAAGATTAATATTTAAATTTAAAATCTGTGTAATAAATTTAATGTTATATTATATATTCACATAATACTTATACATTCCACAAATATAACTCTAATAAAGGCTCCCTGTGAAAGATTTACTCAAATTTTTTAAGATGCAACATACTCAAGTAGAAGAATTCAATGCAATTAAAATTGCGCTTGCTTCTCCAGATATGATTAGATCTTGGTCTTTTGGTGAAGTAAAAAAACCAGAAACTATTAATTACCGCACTTTCAAACCCGAGCGAGATGGTTTATTTTGTGCACGTATTTTTGGCCCTATTAAAGATTACGAATGTCTATGTGGTAAATATAAACGTCTAAAACATCGTGGAGTAGTCTGCGAAAAATGCGGGGTAGAAGTGACACAAAGTAAAGTACGACGAGAACGTATGGGACATATTGAATTAGCTTCTCCTACTGCCCATATCTGGTTCCTAAAATCATTACCATCACGTATTGGTTTATTATTAGATATGCCGTTACGCGATATCGAACGTGTTCTATATTTTGAATCCTATGTAGTAATCGAAAATGGTATGACTAGTCTCGAATGTCGCCAAATCTTAACTGAAGAGGAATATTTAGACGCATTAGAAGAATTTGGAGATGAATTCGAAGCAAAAATGGGCGCTGAAGCCATTCAAATTTTATTAAAAAATAAAAATTTAAAAAACGAATGCGAATTTCTAAGAGAAATGTTAGAAGATAGTAATTCTGAAACTAAACGTAAAAAAATAACAAAACGTATAAAATTAATTGAATCATTTATATATTCTGAAAATAAACCTGAATGGATGATTCTAAATGTATTGCCGGTGCTCCCTCCAGATTTAAGACCATTAGTTCCATTAGATGGAGGCCGTTTTGCTACTTCTGATTTAAATGATTTATATCGTCGTGTTATTAATAGAAACAACAGATTAAAACGATTATTAGATTTAGCCGCTCCAGAAATTATAGTACGTAATGAAAAAAGAATGCTTCAAGAAGCAGTGGATGCATTACTAGATAATGGACGTAGAGGTCGCGCAATTACTGGTTCCAATAAACGTCCTTTAAAATCTTTAGCTGATATGATTAAAGGTAAACAAGGTAGATTTCGACAGAATCTTTTAGGAAAACGTGTTGATTATTCTGGTCGTTCAGTAATTACTGTTGGTCCTTATTTAAAATTACATCAATGTGGACTACCAAAAAAAATGGCTTTAGAATTATTTAAACCATTTATTTATGGAAAATTAGAGTTACAGGGTTTTGCTAGCACTATCAAAGCTGCTAAGAAAATGGTAGATAGAGAAGAAGCTGTAGTATGGGATATTCTTGACAATGTAATTCGCGAACATCCAGTAATGTTAAATCGTGCTCCTACATTACATAGATTAGGTATTCAAGCTTTTGAGCCAGTTTTAGTGGAAGGAAAAGCCATTCAATTGCATCCATTAGTCTGTGCTGCATATAACGCTGATTTTGATGGAGATCAAATGGCAGTACATGTGCCGCTGACACTAGAAGCTCAATTAGAAGCTAGAGCTTTAATGATGTCAACCAACAATATATTATCTCCTGCTAATGGAGAGCCCATTATTGTCCCATCTCAAGACGTAGTATTAGGTTTGTACTATATGACGCGCGAGCGTGCAAATTCCAAAGGAGAAGGAATGGCATTAACTGGGCCAAAAGAAGCAGAATACCTCTATCGTCTAGGTTTAGCTGAACTACATGCTCGCATTAAAATACGTATTACTGAATATGAATATGAAAAAAATGGAGAATTGTTGAAAAAAACAAATATTGTTAACAGTACAATAGGACGCGCTATTTTTTGGATGATTATACCCAAAGGACTACCATTCATATTAGTCAATCAAGTATTAGGGAAAAAAGCTATATCTACAATGCTAAATAGTTGCTATCGTTTACTTGGATTAAAAGCTACTGTTATATTAGCTGATCAAATTATGTATACTGGATTCGCATACGCTGCTCGTTCTGGAGCTTCAGTCGGTATTGATGATATGATTATTCCTTCAAAAAAAGCTGATATAATTGATGAAGCAGAATCTGAAGTAGCCGAAATACAAGAACAATTTCAGACTGGACTAGTTACAGCAGGTGAGCGCTACAATAAAGTTATTGATATATGGGCTGCAGCCAATGAACGAGTGGCTCAAGCCATGATGGATAATTTAGCTACTGAAACTGTAATAAATCGAAATGGGCAAATAGAAATACAGCCATCATTCAATAATATTTTTATGATGGCAGACTCTGGAGCGCGTGGATCAGCGGCACAAATACGCCAACTTGCCGGTATGCGTGGTTTAATGGCAAAACCAGATGGCTCAATTATTGAAACACCTATTACTGCAAACTTCCGGGAAGGACTAAATGTATTACAGTATTTTATTTCTACACATGGGGCCCGTAAAGGATTAGCTGATACTGCTTTAAAAACGGCTAACTCTGGTTATTTAACACGGCGTCTAGTTGACGTAGCTCAAGATTTGGTAATTACACAAGATGACTGTAATACATTTTCCGGTATCATAATGAGTCCTGTCATTGAAGGCGGAGATGTAAAAGAACCTTTACGAGAACGTGTATTGGGCCGAGTTTCAGCAGAAGATATTTTAGAATCTAATAATAATGAAGATACTAAAGTATTAATTAAACGTAATACTTTATTAGACGAATATTGGTGTGATGTTTTAGATGAATATTCAATTGATACCGTTAAAGTGCGATCTGTTGTAACCTGTGATACTGACTTTGGTGTATGTGCAAAATGTTATGGCCGAGATTTAGCTAGAGGCCAACTTGTAAATAAAGGAGAAGCAATTGGCGTCATTGCGGCTCAATCTATAGGTGAACCAGGTACTCAATTAACAATGCGTACCTTTCATATCGGTGGAGCTGCCTCTAGATCTGCTTCAGAGTCAAGCATTCAAATCAAAAATAAAGGCACTGTTCACTTAAAAAATATTAAATCTGTAATAAATGGAGAAGGAAAATTAGTAATTACATCTCGTAACACTGAACTTAAAATTATCGATCAATTTTCTCGTACTAAAGAAAGTTATAAAGTACCTTATGGCGCCATAATAACAAAAAAAAATGGAGAAGAAGTAACACATGGAGAAATAGTAGCTTATTGGGATCCACATACTATGCCAGTGATTGCAGAAGTAAGCGGATTTATTCAATTTGTTGATATGGTAGATGGACAAAGCATCGTTAAACAAACTGATGAGTTAACAGGATTAACCTCTATTGTAGTATTAGATACCTCTGAACGTGTAAGTGGAGCTAAAGATTTAAGGCCCACATTAAAAATAGTAGATGTTAATGGTTACGATATTTTTATTCCAGGTACAGATGTTCCGGTACAATATTTTTTGCCTGGTAGAAGTGTGATCCAATTAGTGAATGGGTCAAGAATTATTTGTGGAGATACATTAGCGAGATTACCGCATGAAAGCGGTGGTACTAAAGATATTACCGGTGGGTTACCACGTGTTGCAGACCTATTCGAAGCACGTCGGCCAAAAGAATCAGCAATTTTAGCAGAAATTAGCGGAACAATTTCTTTTGGAAAAGAAACAAAAGGAAAACGGCGTTTGATGATCTCCCCCATAAATGATGATAAAGATGTTTATGAAGAAATGATTCCAAAATGGCGTCATCTTAATGTTTTTGAAGGTGAATATGTAGATCGCGGAGATATTATTTCTGATGGACCAGAATCTCCACACGACATTTTAAGATTACGTGGGGTGCATGCAGTAACTCGCTATATTGTTAATGAAGTACAAGATGTTTATCGTTTGCAAGGGGTAAAAATTAACGATAAACATATAGAGGTTATTGTGAGACAAATGCTACGTAAAGCTACTGTCATTCGATCAGGAAATTCTGATTTATTAGTAGGTGAACAAGTAGAATATTCACGTATTAAAATTACTAACCGAAAACTAGAAAATGAAGGAAAAATAAAAATAAGTTTCATGCGCAATTTATTAGGAATCACCAAAGCATCATTAGCTACAGAATCATTTATTTCTGCAGCATCTTTTCAAGAAACAACACGTGTATTAACTGAATCATCTGTAGCTGGGAAAAGAGATGAACTGCGCGGTCTTAAAGAAAACGTTATTGTTGGTAGATTAATTCCAGCCGGAACTGGCTATTCTTACCATCAGGAACGTATGCGTCACCGTCGTCACCTCAGTAATAAGGATGAAATAGAAAAATCTAAAACAACAACAAATATTTCTTCTCAAATTACAGCAGATGAAGCATCAGCAAACTTAACTGAATTGTTAAACGCTACATAACCTTTTATATTTTTAATTATGAAAATAATTATACTAATACATAATAGTATTACAAACTGTAACATACTAAGTGTAATAAATAATTAGCGATATACACCCAATATATAAAAATATAACTCAATTGTATTATTTATATATTGAATATAAATAATACAATTATTCTGTGTTGTTAAAACAAATCCTCTAACTTTATATCAAAATCGATGCATAACAAACCTTATATCTATGAATCCCTATAAAATATTAATAAAAAATAAATATCACTACCAAATTATATATATATATATCGTCTCTATATTAACGCAAACTTTACAACTAGTATTTATAAAACAAGATAAATTTTATCAAAATCATATTTTGAAGAATTAATGCCTAAAATGACGGATACGTGTAAAAATCATCGATATACCATATTTATCGGCAGTTTTAATAATTTCCTGATCTCGAATAGATCCTCCTGGTTGTATGATGCAACTAATACCTACTTCAGATGCAATACGTATTACATCAGGAAAAGGGAAAAAAGCATCAGAAGCCATCACTGATCCTTGAATACTCAACATACCTTGTTCTTTGAAAGAAACAGCTATTTTTACCGCATGTACTCGATTCATTTGGCCACTACCAATTCCAGTTGTTTGATAATTTTTGCCACAAACAATTGCATTAGATTTAACAAACTTAACTATTTTCCAACAAAATAATGCATCTTTCATCTCTTCGTTTGTTGGTTGACGAATAGTAACTGTTGTTAAACATTGCAAATCTGTTATTACATCATAATCCTGTACCAATAATCCTCCATTAATACGTTTAAAATCTATATCTGGTTTTCTCACAGTCCACACACCACATTCCAACACTCGTATATGTTTTTTACTAGATAAAATACTAAGACAATCTCTATCAATACTTGGTGCCACTATTGCTTCTACAAATTGTCGCTTAACGATAGTTTTAGCCGTGTTTTTATCTAAAGACCTATTAAAAGCAATAATTCCTCCAAATGCAGAAACAGGATCCGATTGATAAGCTTTAACATATGCTGAGCTAATTGTATTAGAAGTAGCAACACCACATGGATTAGTGTGTTTAACAATTACACAAGTTGGTTCATCAAATATTTTTACACATTCCAAAGCCGTATCCATATCTAAAACATTATTATAAGACAATGGCTTTCCTTGCAATTGATGAGCAGTAGCAATAGATCCCACTTGTTTCTCACATGTATCTATATAGAATGCTGCTCGTTGGTGCGGATTTTCCCCATAACACATATCTTGTTTTTTTATAAATTTAAGATTCATAAAAGTTAAATTTTTAGGAAAACAATGATAAGATTCATTATAATTGTTCTCATCGGTCATGGTAGTACAACGATTGTTTCTCAGCTGATCATTAAAATAATGAGAAATTGCATTATCATATTCAGCAACATATTTAAATGCTTTTACAGCTAAATGAAAACGAGTCTCTAAGCTAAGTAATCCATTACAATGATTAATTTCATCTAAAATTTTTTCATAACTATTGCTATTAACCACAGTAGCAACATTTTTATAATTTTTTGCTGCTGCTCTTACCATACTTGGGCCACTAATATCAATATATTCTAACATTTCTTCTTCAGAAGATATTTTGTTTTTCATTAACAAAGAATTAAACGAATAGAAATTAATCACTACCATATCAATTGGTTGAATATTATATTGGCGCATAACAGCATCATCTAATCCTCGTCTACCAAGAATTCCAGCATATATCTTGTAATGTAACGTTTTTATACGTCCATTCATCATTTCAGGTAACTTAATATAATCAGAAATTTTCAATACTGGTAACCCAGCATCAATTAATACTTGAGCCGTACCTCCAGTCGATAATAATTGAATGCCCCGTTCAATTAATGATTGAGCAAATTCTAAAATATTAGATTTATCAAACACACTAATTAACACACGACGAATGAACAATGATGATCGCGTCATATAGTATCCTCATAACAGCAAATTAAACTACAATATTAATTGCAATCTTACAAAAATTATACGTAATAACATAATTACAATATTATTATATATCATTTCCTAAAATGTTAAATTATTTAAATAATTTTAAGATAATCATAAAAAATTAATTTAACACTTTAAATAATAACCATTAAATTGTAGAAATAATCTTAAATACTATTGACATTAACTACAATCAATGCTAATGATATGTTTGTTTTATTTCGAAAATAATATGAAATACATATAATTGGAAACATAGTTCTTTAACAATTAAATTTTAGATAATTTATGTGGGCACTTACGCGAATATGAAAGATAGTACTTTACCATTTATAAAATATAAAAGTTAATTAATTAGTAGTTATGTATAAAAAAATTAATATACTTATTTGTTATAAATGGGAACTGATTTTAAATTGAAGAGTTTGATCATGGCTCAGATTGAACGCTGACGGTAAGCTTAACACATGCAAGTCGAGCGGCAGCAAGGAGCGACAATTTTGTTGCTCTGATTGGCAAGCGGCGAACGGGTGAGTAAAGTCTGGGGATCTACCCGATAGAGGGGGATAACTATTGGAAACGATAGCTAATACCGCATGAAGTCATAAAGACCAAAGTAGGGGACTTTATATTTTGTTCACAAGAAATAAAGCCTTATGCTATCGGATGAACCCAGATAGGATTAGCTAGTAGGCGGGGTAATAGCCCACCTAGGCCACGATCCTTAGCTGGTCTGAGAGGACGATCAGCCACACTGGAACTGAGACACGGTCCAGACTCTTACGGGAGGCAGCAGTGGGGAATATTGCACAATGGGGGAAACCCTGATGCAGCTATACCGTGTGTGTGAAGAAGGCCTTCGGGTTGTAAAGCACTTTCAATGGGGAAGAATTTAAATTTGATAATACCAATTTTAATTGACGTTACCCATACAAGAAGCACCGGCTAACTCCGTGCCAGCAGCCGCGGTAATACGGAGGGTGCAAGCGTTAATCGGAATTACTGGGCGTAAAGCGTACGTAGGTGGTTTATTAAGTCAGGTGTGAAATCCCTGAGCTCAACTTAGGAACTGCATTTGAAACTGATAAGCTAGAGTCTCGTAGAGGGGGGTAGAATTCCAGGTGTAGCGGTGAAATGCGTAGAGATCTGGAGGAATACCAGTGGCGAAGGCGGCCCCCTAGACGAAAACTGACACTCAAGTACGAAAGCATGGGGAGCAAACAGGATTAGATACCCTGGTAGTCCATGCCGTAAACGATGTCGATTTGAAGGTTGCAGACTTGATCTGTGGCTTTCGAAGCTAACGCGTTAAATCGACCGCCTGGGGAGTACGACCGCAAGGTTAAAACTCAAATGAATTGACGGGGGCCCGCACAAGCGGTGGAGCATGTGGTTTAATTCGATGCAACACGAAGAACCTTACCTACTCTTGACATCCAAAGAATCACATAGAAATATGAGAGTGCCTTCGGGAACTTTGAGACAGGTGCTGCATGGCTGTCGTCAGCTCGTGTTGTGAAATGTTGGGTTAAGTCCCGCAACGAGCGCAACCCTTATCCTTTGTTGCCAACGAGTAAAGTCGGGAACTCAAAGGAGACTGCCGGTGATAAACCGGAGGAAGGTGAGGATGACGTCAAGTCATCATGGCCCTTATGAGTAGGGCTACAAACGTGCTACAATGGCGTATACAAAGAGAAGCAATCTCGTAAGAGCAAGCAAACCTCATAAAGTACGTCTTAGTCCGGATTGGAGTCTGCAACTCGACTCCATGAAGTCGGAATCGCTAGTAATCGTGGATCAGAATGTCACGGTGAATACGTTCCCGGGCCTTGTACACACCGCCCGTCACACCATGGAAGTGGGTTGCAAAAGAAGTAAGTAGTTTAACCTTAGGGAGGGCACTTACCACTTTGTGATTCATGACTGGGGTGAAGTCGTAACAAGGTAACCGTAGGGGAACCTGCGGTTGGATCACCTCCTTACTTATCAAAAGTAATATAAGCGAAGCGCCCACATAGATTATTTAATGTTTTAGAGATATGACTAAGAATATATGATGGTAAATACCAAATTTTTATTTCGTTACAACTAGAGCTCTCAGGTCCCCTTCGTCTAGAGGTCTAGGACACTGCCCTTTCACGGCGGCAACAGGGGTTCAAAGCCCCTAGGGGACAATTTAACTTTTATAAATAAAAGTTTGGTATTTTATAGTTCTTTAACAATTAGGATAAAACTTAAATCTTAAACTTCTAAGATATTAGAAGTGGATAATATTATATTTAAGATTATTAGAATATAATACATATTAAGATGAATGTGTTCATATAGTAAAAGTAAATAGAATATAATTCATCTAATTAAATTAGAAGTCTGAGGATTGCGAAGTTAAGTAATTTAAGCGTACACGGTGAATGCCTTGGCAGTCAAAGGCGATGAAGGACGTGCTGATCTGCGAAAAGCATCGGTAAGCTGATGTGAAGCGTTTTAACCGGTGATTTCCGAATGGGGAAACCTAATGCAAACTAAATTGTGCATTATCATTTAGTAAATTCATAGCTAAATGAAGCAAACCAGAGGAACTGAAACATCTTAGTACTCTGAGGAACAGAAATCAATTTGAGATTCCCTTAGTAGCGGCGAGCGAACAGGGAACAGCCCAGAGTTATATGGTACCACTTATATATTAAGAGAATAATTTGGAAAAATTAGCAATATAGAGTGATAGCCTCGTATCTGAAAATATATTAGTTATCGTAACTCAACGAGTAGGACGAAACACGTGATATTTTGTCTGAAGATGGGGGGACCATCCTCCAAGGCTAAATACTCTTGACTGACCGATAGTGAACCAGTACCGTGAGGGAAAGGCGAAAAGAACCCCGGCGAGGGGAGTGAAATAGAACCTGAAACCGTGTACGTACAAGCAGTAGGAGCACGAATTATTGTTTATTTGTGTGACTGCGTACCTTTTGTATAATGGGTCAGCGACTTATATTCTGTAGCAAGGTTAACTAAATAAGGGAGCCATAGGGAAACCGAGTCTTAACTGGGCGTTAAGTTGCAGGATATAGACCCGAAACCCGGTGATCTAACCATGAACAGGTTGAAAATTAGGTAACACTGATTGGAGGACCGAACCGACTAATGTTGAAAAATTAGCGGATGATTTGTGGTTAGGGGTGAAAGGCCAATCAAACCGGGAGATAGCTGGTTCTCCCCGAAAGCTATTTAGGTAGCGCCTCGTAAACTCATCTTTGGGGGTAGAGCACTGTTTCGACTAGGGGTCTTCCCAGACTACCAACTCGATGCAAACTACGAATACCAAAGAATGCTATTACGGGAGACACACGGCGGGTGCTAACATTCGTCGTGGAGAGGGAAACAACCCAGATCGCCAGCTAAGGTCCCTAAGTCATGATTAAGTGGGAAACGATGTGAGAAGGCTTAGACAGCCAGGATGTTGGCTTAGAAGCAGCCATCATTTAAAGAAAGCGTAATAGCTCACTGGTCGAGTCGGCTTGCGCGGAAGATGTAACGGGGCTAAATCATGCACCGAAGCTGCGGCAATAATATTTTATAATTTAATATTTTTGTATTGATGATTAATATCAAATATAAAATTTATTGGGTAGGGGAGCGTTCTGTAAGCCTGAGAAGGTGTGTTGTAAAACATGCTGGAGGTATCAGAAGTGCGAATGCTGACATAAGTAACGATAAAGCGGGTGAAAAACCCGCTCGCCGAAAAACTAAGGGTTCCTGTCCAACGTTAATCGGGGCAGGGTAAGTCGACCCCTAAGGCGAGGCCAACAGGCGTAGCTGATGGAAAACAGGTTAATATTCCTGTACTAGATATAACTGCGATGGGGGGACGAAGAAAGCTAGGTTCTCCGAGGATCGGTAGTCTCGGTTTAAACGTGTAAGCGGAAAGATTCAGGAAAATCCGTTCTTTCTAACGCTGAGGCGCTATGACGAGCCATCAAGATGGCGAAGGAATTAATGCTATACTTCCAAGAAAATCCTCTAAGCTTCAGGTTACATCTAATCGTACTATAAACCGACACAGGTGGTTAGGTAGAGAATACTCAGGCGCTTGAGAGAACTCGGGTGAAGGAACTAGGCAAAATAGTGCCGTAACTTCGGGAGAAGGCACGCTGGAATGTAAGTGACAGAACAATAATAAATATATTGCTTCTGAAGCTGAACCCAGTCGAAGATACCAGCTGGCTGCAACTGTTTATTAAAAACACAGCACTGTGCAAACACGAAAGTGGACGTATACGGTGTGACGCCTGCCCGGTGCCGGAAGGTTAATTGAGAGGGTTATCTTTTTATTTTGTTTTTATAATAAAAGAAAAGCTCTTGATCGAAGCCTCGGTAAACGGCGGCCGTAACTATAACGGTCCTAAGGTAGCGAAATTCCTTGTCGGGTAAGTTCCGACCTGCACGAATGGCGTAATGATGGCCAGACTGTCTCCACCCGAGACTCAGTGAAATTGAATTCGCCGTGAAGATGCGGCGTACCCGCGGCAAGACGGAAAGACCCCGTGAACCTTTACTATAGCTTGATACTGAATGTTAAATATTGATGTGTAGGATAGGTGGGAGGCTATGAAGTAACAGCGCTAGCTTTTATGGAGCCATCCTTGAAATACCACCCTTTAACATTTGATATTCTAACTTAGGTCCGTTATCCGGTCCAAGGACAGTGTCTGGTGGGTAGTTTGACTGGGGCGGTCTCCTCCCAAAGAGTAACGGAGGAGCACAAAGGTTAGCTAATCACGGTTGGACATCGTGAGGTTAGTGCAAAGGCATAAGCTAGCTTAACTGCGAGAGTGACGATTCGAGCAGATGCGAAAGCAGGTCTTAGTGATCCGGTGGTTCTGAATGGAAAGGCCATCGCTCAACGGATAAAAGGTACTCCGGGGATAACAGGCTAATACCGCCCAAGAGTTCATATCGACGGCGGTGTTTGGCACCTCGATGTCGGCTCATCACATCCTGGGGCTGCAGTAGGTCCCAAGGGTATGGCTGTTCGCCATTTAAAGTGGTACGCGAGCTGGGTTTAGAACGTCGTGAGACAGTTCGGTCCCTATCTGCCGTGGGCGTTGGAAGATTGAGAGGGGCTGCTCCTAGTACGAGAGGACCGGAGTGGACGCACCGCTGGTGTTCGGGTTGTCATGCCAATGGCATTGCCCGGTAGCTACGTGCGGAAAAGATAACCGCTGAAAGCATATAAGCGGGAAACTTGCCTCAAGATGAGTCTTCCCTGAGGATAAAAAAGTCCTCCTAAAGGGACGTTAAAGACGATGACGTTGATAGGTCGGATGTATAAGCACTGTAAGGTGTTGAGCTAACCGATACTAATGACCCGTGAGAACTTAACTTCGCAATACCTGAGACTTCTATTTCTACATATAGAATATTATTATACTAGATTTAGATTGAAACCAAGACAAAAAAAGTAAACAAAAAAGTAATATTCTTATAAAATACGATTAATTAATCGATCAAACCTAAGTTTGCGAATTCTGTGAAGAAACTGTCCTACCTTTATAGGATAATTTGATATGTGTTGCAGCGACGTATAATGCATGATGGAACTAGTGTGTAAACGAATAGTATTTAATTCTTTATTATTTTGACTTAATAACATCTTACATGGATCATGTACAAGCAAAGCGTTTTCCAAATCAAACCTTAAAGATCTAGGATTTAAATTATTTCCAGTAAGCAACTGCCACTCGTCATCCACCCAAATTCCTTTGACATGATATCCATTATTACCTTCTCTCCACATCCGAACTGTTAATTGTTTATTATCAATATAGTTTTGCAATTTTTTTAAAAAATAACGCAAATTTAATTCATACAAATATGGTAAAACACTAATTAACGTAAATGGTTTATTAGAAGGAATATAAAAATCATTAGCGATCTTATCTCCTACAATAATTTCTATATTCCTCCCCTTATGTAACAAATAAATTAAAGTATTTATTAGAACATTTGGCATATTAAAATAAGGCGTACATAATATAATTTTACTCTTTGATGAACAAATTAAATGGTAAATCGTTTGATTAAGTTCACTATTTTTACCTAAACCAACCAACGGAGCTATCGCCAATTCATTAAATGTCGCATTACCCTGATAACAATAACAAACTCTTCTTAAATTACGACGCAGCAAACGAATATCATTTTTACTATGCTTATTCAATTTACCCAAAGAACTTTCACATCCTAATTTATTAATTACCCTTGAAGACAATAACTCTTTATCAATATAATCTAACATAATATTAGATAACTGACGATTCCGTATTATATGATATCGATCATATCGATACTTAGCGTTTACATGCAAATATTCATCACTCAAACTAGCGCCGCTATACAATATTTGATCATCAATAATAAATCCCTTCAAATGAAGAACCCCTAATACCTCACTTACATTAATTGGTATTCCATATATTGCAATTTCCGTATTAGGATACTTATTTATAAGATCTATATACCAATCAATATTCGTACATTTTTTAGCCGAACCCGAACCAATACGACTTCTCTTAGCACGATGCCAATCCACCAAAATTATAATTCTAATTTTAGGACGAATTTGTTTAACTCGAAATAAAGCATCAATAATTTTTTTACCACCTTGATCGTCTTCTAAATAAAGTGTTACTAAACAAATATGATGACATGCTCGAGAAATAGCATACAATAATTCACTACTAAACTCTTTAGGGCTATACAAAATCTTAAAATAATCCATTCTCTGAACAATTTTAGGTAACTCTACAAGAAATTTTTTATGATCATCAAACTTATTTAAAATATTAAATTTCATCTTTTTATAATAAAAACACAAACACTTTACTTTATATCAATTAAAAAACTAATACTCAAAAATAATTAATAATATAATCATCATATATATACAATAAACAGTCCAATCCAATAAATAAATTCATACTACATATACACATAAATTTCCGTAACATTCTCATTATTTTAAATGAAAATTGTAAAACAATTAAAATCGTAATAAAAGTTTTTTTACATTATATTTAATTATTACAATTCTATACCATTGAAATACATATACAATCCATCATAAAACCAACATAACAATGTTTATTAAAAAATTAAACAATAAACAACACTTCCATTCATAAACAAAACTTAAGCAAATTACAAACAAATAAATATTAATAAAACTGTTGTCTATTTAATTTAAAATTTAACGAAACACACCTTACCTTATAATACTAATCACTAATCAAAAAATATTATCTTAAATACACATAAACTAATTTAGTTATACTAACTATATAAAAAACATAACTTTAGCAATAAATTGTAAATTACTTCTATAAAATATCTCTTGCACATAATTAATGTTTTATTGTTCTAGAAAATACATTAATCAATACAACACCAATAATAATAAAAGTAATACCAATAATAGCTAAACTATCCAACTTTTGATCATAAAACAAATATCCTACCACAGTAATAAATATAATCCCAAGACCAGCCCAGCAAGAATATGCAATACCCATCGGTATTGTTTGTAATACTAAAGATAACAATATAAAAGAAAGTAAATAACCAATCACTACCACAATAGAAGGATACAATTTACTAAATCCTTCAGACGCTTTCAAAGAAGCAGTAGCAACAACTTCTGAAAGAATAGCAACAAACAAATATAAATAATCCATATAATTTTTCTTAAAAATTTCTTAAATTTAATTTTTAAACAATAGATATTCTTGTTTCAAATAATGAAATTCTCAACAAGAAAACAAACATTATCTTGTTAGATAAAATTTTGAATGGTACAATAAGAAAATGATCCTATCATTTCAATAAATAAATGAATGTAAGAAACAAAACTCTAAAAACTCAAACATCAATTACACTTTATTTTCTATACGCCGCCACTTTACTTTCACCTCAAACTAATCTTAGTGTAGCATAACAGTACATAAATCCAACACCCCGATTAATTATCTGAAATAATCAAAACCGGTAATATACATATATTACCCTTTAAAAATTCTCTTTTACCTACTTAATTATTTAATTGGATTTATTCACCATTTTTAATCTTAAAATCTTTGGTGGAGCTGGCGGGATTTGAACCCGCGTCCAGAAATTCTAATTATTCTCAGTCACCTACATGCTTAGGTCTCAAATTGTATTTAATCGATTTAGATATATTAAGACCAATCACTAAATCCACTAGCTTTCTTTATAATACTTAACGTCAAGCCAAAAGCAAGCATTAACGCGCACTCTTATTTTATATGACCTCTCATTCCATTCTAGTTTTATTTTTAACATTTAAGAGTAAATATTAAATGTGAGAGGGAACCTTCAGGGTGTTAATCTGATTTTAAGCTGCCAAAGCAACAGGCTCACTACGTGTACTATTTGCAGTTATTTTTTTTAGGCTGTTTTACGAGGCCTGCCTCACCTCGGCATGCACTTTAAATATAAGATATCCCGTCGAATCCAAAATCAGCCCCTTATCTATTTTAGACGAGGATAATTATAACATAAAACGACGCATATACAAAACGTTATTTATTTTACATACTTTAAAATATGTACTTTTTCTTTCTTCCATTTATGTGTATCTATTACATTTCTTTTATCATACTTTTTTTTACCTTTGGCAATCCCGATATTTATTTTAATCCAAGAATTCCGCCAATACAAATCTAAAACAACTATAGTATAACCTCTTTGTTTAACCGTTTCCATCAAAAATAATAATTCATTTTTTTTTAATAATAACTTACGTATACGAGCTGAATTATAAACTTCATTATAAAATTGAGTTATATTTGTCTGGAATATAGAATTATAAATGTATGCTTCCTTATTATCAAAAGATATATAACTATTATCAATAGTTACCATATTAGAACGTGCAGATTTTACTTCCCACCCTAACAATACAATTCCAGCTTCAATTTTTTTTTCAATAAAATATTCATAATACGCACGTTTGTTTTGAGTAATTTTTTTTAAAATTAATTGCTTCATAACATAATTTTCATAAAAAATATTGCTCTTAATTTTTTTTATTATTTAAAAATAAACACATTACTAATATAATGTATCATATATATATGACAATATAATTATTTTATCTTTACATAAATTAATATGTATATATATACAAAAAATAAAATTTTTAAAAATAAACAAACAAAATAAATATGTACCATGTAAAATATTTCACCTCAGTTCCTTATAGCGTAGAACAAATGTTTCATTTAGTAAATGATATTAATTCTTATACTCAATTTATCCCTGGATGTAATGCAAGTAAAATTTTAGAACAAAAAGATAACGAATTAATTGCTGAAATGAGTCTAGTTATAAATGGAATGATTAAATCATTAGTGACCCACAATTTTTTTATAAAAAATAAGAGTATCATAATCATTTTAGTAAGAGGACCATTTAAATCATTTTATGGTTACTGGAAATTCGTTCCTATTACTTCTACTATCAGTAAAATTGAATATGTTTCTTATTATGAATTTAAATCAATATTTATTGAAAAATTTTTCAATCATATTTTTAAAAAAAAGTATAAAAGTATAATTAAATCATTCATTTCCAGAGCTGAGCAAATGTACGGTATGTGATGTATTTTATAACATCAAATACAAAAAATATTCATATTTAAATTTATTAATAATTTCAATACTTATTTGTGACACAAGAAATCGTAAAATTCCACTAAAAAAATTAATAATAAAATTATTAATTTTTAAACTATTACTTCTCATTAATAGTTATCAAAACATCATTAGTATCAAATTTTAACGTCAAAATTTGATACTTTATTAATTTATTGCCGACACGATGATAAAAAATATAATACCATATATTTGGTTCCGACAAACCTTGCAACGTTGGAACTCCAATACTAGAAGATACATCTAATTTTGTCATACCAAGACAAATTTTGTTTTTATCATATTCAGACAAATAATTACCTTGCTTTACATCAAAATACTTAGGCGTACACTGTAGCAGTGTACAACTTATATTAAACACCATCGTTGCTATAGCAACGATGGTGTTTAATATAATATAAAATATCTTCAAACACATAATTTTCTATTCAATTCATTCTGTAGTTGAAATTATTAAACACAAAAACAATAAATATTCCATGTAATTATTATCAATAATATTGAAACTATTCATAGCAGCAATTGATAATTTTTTTATCAATTGCTGCTACTTTTCTGTTTCAGAAATATTTTTTGACCAACCAAGCTTAATATTCAATGTATTAAAATAGTTATAGTTACTAGGATGAATTAAATCAAGACAATAATTACTACGTTGAATAAAAATTTCTTCTTCTTTACATATAAAAGTAGGAATTTGATTATCACAACCAATTTTCAATTCAGACGTAACTTTAGAAAATTTTAAACAAATAATACTTTTACTATTAATCACAACTGGGCGAGACGATAAAGTATGAGGACATATTGGTACTAACACAATAGCATCTACCATTGGACTAAGAATAGGTCCTCCAGCAGATAAAGAATATGCGGTCGATCCAGTTGGAGTAGAAACAATTAGCCCATCAGATCTTTGGGAAAAAACAAAATTATTATCAATATATAATTCAAACTCAATCATACGTCTGATTGTATTTGTATGTAAAATAACTTCATTAATAGCACTACCTAATCTAGTAATATTACTGCAGCGTTGTACTGTTACATCTAACAAAAAACGCTTTTCATTAATAAAATGTCCAGATAAAACATTGGACAATTCCATTAATGCCGAATTAGGATCTAAATCAGTAAGAAACCCAAGAGTTCCACGGTTAATACCAATAACTTTAATATCATACTGTGCTAAAATATTAGCAGCTCTTAGCATATTTCCATCTCCGCCTATAACTATAGCTAAATCTGCATAATTACCTATATCATTTAAATCACCCACAATTGATTTGTGTATATTTAATAAACTAGCTGCATGATGTTCAATGATTACTGCAATCCCTTTATTATATAACCAACGATATAAAATATCATATGTATGTATAGCTTGCGGATAACGAGAGTATCCTATAATTCCAATGGTTCTAAAAATAGAAGAAGTCATGTTATTATGAATCCTTTCTGTTTTTGTTGTAATTTTTTATTCATCACAAATGATATCTTGAATACCTGTTATTCATCCTTATAATAACTGAATTATAAAATATGTAATTAATAAACAGAGGATAAAATCCATGATAGACAACAATATAAAAAACAACATTAATGAACATATATCACAGGATAAAAAAGTAGAAAAAGAAGAGCTACTAGAATCTAATTCTACAGAAGATAATATTATTGATCCAAAAAATGATCAAATTGTTAAACTAAAAATAAAATTAGCTCAACTTCAAGAACATGAACGTGATACTACACTACGTCTAACAGCTGAAATAGAAAACATTCGTCGACGTAATGCCCAAGAAGTAGAAAAAATCCATAAATTCGGATTAGAACGGTTCATATTCGAATTACTACCAGTCATCGATAATTTAGAACGCACACTGAATATTTCAGACCATTCCAATACTTCATTATCTGCCATAATAGAAGGAATTGAACTAACATTAAAATCATTTTTAGATACCGTATCCAAATTTGGATTAGAATCTATACACGAAATTTATGTCTCATTTAATCCTGAAATACATCAAGCAATATCTGTGATAGAATCCGAAGATCAAAAACCAAATCAAGTATTAACAATTATTCAAAAAGGATATATTCTTAATGGCAGACTAATTCGACCTGCTATGGTTACAGTCTCAAAAGCTAAATGTTAAATATTATACGTGTAGAAACATTCTAATAAATCAGCAACAATTATATGTTTTCTGCATGCTATTATTAAATAACAATTATACAATAATTGATACTCTAATTGAAAATTATCTATTTAATATAATAATTTTTATAAAAATTAATATAGTTATAACAAATATTGTATTCAATTAACGAAAAAATATCGATTTTAGATTATTTATGTTACGTAATCTTTTACGGTGTATAGTGGTTTATTATTTTAAAAAATTATTTATTAGTTACAACAAACAAGAAGATATTTAAAAACATAAAATAAAAAATAATTAAAATTATATAATAGCATCATGAAATTGTATTATCTAAATACCCTTTAAAACATTTTTAATTTTTATTATTAATTAAACTTCATAATCAATTATTTTAGGTTGCCAATCAATCACCTGTATATCATGTTGCATTAAAAACATATTAGCTCTAGAAAAATGCCGACATCCTAAAAATCCATGTTGAGCTGATATAGGCGAAGGATGAGATGCAATTAAAATATGATGTTTTTTTTGATTAATAATATTCCCTTTCTTTTGAGCATACCGCCCCCATAACATAAATATAATTTTTTCTTTATAAATATTAAGTATACGTATTACTTTATCTGTAAATAATTCCCATCCAATATTAGCATGAGAATAACTTTTTCCTGATTCAACAGTCAAAATACTATTCAGTAACAATACCCCTTCCTTTGCCCAGCTTTTTAAACAACCATGACTTGGTATAACAAAATTTGGTATATCAGACATGAGTTCTTTATAAATATTTCTTAACGAAGGAGGTATTAAAACACCAGGTAATACAGAAAAAGCAAGCCCATGCGCTTGATTTGGCCCATGGTAAGGATCTTGTCCTATAATAACAACTTTAACAGATTCAAAACTAGTAAAACGAAATGCATTAAAAATATCTTTTTGTTTTGGATAAAAAACAATTCCTTTTTTTTTCTGTTCCTCTAAAGCAAATAATATATTCTTAAAATAAGATAATTTTTTTTCTTCTGATAAAAAATATCGCCAAGTCAATTCCTTCATCGCATTATGTTACTATCCTAATAATTTTTATTTGAAATCTCAATATTATTTGTTAATAAAATTTACAATATTAAATAAATATAAATTTTACATGTAATAAATATATTCCCAACACTCTATACAACTTTAATAAACAACGCTAATATTGCAGGTCATACGTAGCTTTAACGTAACCAAATTATTGATGTCTAAATATATAATTCAATTAATACCATATATTCAGATTATAAATCATCTACTCTGATAGTATACTTCTCAAAAATCATCGATCTGTTCTATAATTATTTCATATCTATTCAAAACATCTTATTGTACACTAACTAATTCTAATTAAATACCAATTAAATTTAGTTTTACACGAAACTGATATTAATCATGATAAAATACATACGTAATTTTTCTATTATTGCACACATTGATCATGGAAAATCAACATTATCTGATCGATTTATTCAAACTTGTGGAGGACTAAGCGCACGTGAAATGACACCTCAAGTATTAGATTCTATGGAATTAGAACGAGAACGTGGAATTACAATAAAATCACAAAACGTAACACTAAATTATACCTCTAAACATGGCCAATCTTATCAATTAAATCTTATCGACACTCCAGGACATGTTGATTTCTCTTATGAAGTATCTCGATCTCTAGCAGCATGCGAAGGCGCTTTATTAGTAGTAGATGTTACACAAGGAGTTGAAGCGCAAACTGTAGCTAATTATCAAATTGCTACAGAAATGAATTTAAAAGTTATTATAGTATTAAATAAAATCGATTTATCAACAGCTGATCCTATCCGAGTATCTCAAGAAATTAAAAATATTATCGGAATTGATGCAGATAATGCAATAAAATGTTCAGCTAAGACTGGCTATGGCATTCCAAAATTACTAGAACGTTTAATTTGTGATATTCCATATCCTCAAGGAGACTCACATGCTCCTCTACAAGCACTAATTATTGATTCTTGGTTTAATAAATATTTAGGAATTGTATCATTAGTATGCATTAAAAACGGAAAATTAAATAAAGGCGATATATTACAATCCATAAATACGGGGCAAAAATACACTGTTGATCAAATGGGAATTTTCACTCCAAAACAAGTAAAACGTGAAATGTTAAATTGTGGAGAAGTAGGTTGGTTAGTTTGTACCAACAAAAATATTATACGCACTCCTGTAGGAGATACATTAACTCTGTCAACTCGACCCGCAAACAATACGTGCCATAATTTCAAAAAACTGCAACCTTACGTTTATGCAGGATTATTTCCTGTAGGCTCTAAAAATCAAAAAATTTTTCATGATGCTTTATTTAAACTTAGTTTAAATGATGCTTCTTTATTTTATGAACCAGAAAGATCAGAAATTTTAGGTTTGGGTTTTCGTTGTGGATTCCTTGGATTATTACACATGGAAATTATACAAGAAAGATTAAAACGTGAATATTCTCTTAATCTAATTGTTACAGCTCCAATGGTAGTTTACGAAATATTAACTATTGATAACCAAATAATATACATAGATAGCCCATCAAAACTACTCGCTTTAACAAAAATTAAAGAAATACGTGAACCTATTGTTTTATGTAATATATTACTTCCAAAAAAATATATTGGAGAAATTATTTCCCTATGTATTAAAAAAAGAGGCACTCAAATTTCCATGAAATATCATGATAATCAGATCATGATAACTTACGAATTACCTATGTCTGAAACAATATTAGATTTTTTTGATCAGATAAAATCTGCATCCCGTGGATATGCCTCATTTGAATATAAATTCAGTCATTTTCAAATATCAAATATAGTATGTGTAGAAATATTGGTTAATAAACAACGTATTGACGAGTTGTCAGTAATCACTCATCAAAAAAAATCTATATATCATGGACATACTTTAGTTAAAAAATTACAAAAATTAATACCAAGACAACAATTTGAAATTGTCATTCAAGCAGCTATTGGCAAACGAATAATATCTCGCAACACTGTTAAGCAATTACGAAAAAATGTTTTAAAAAAATGTCATGGAGGCGATGTAACTCGAAAGAAAAAATTATTGTATAATCAAAAAGAAGGAAAAAAACGCATGAAAAAAATAGGTAACATTACCATACCACATACTGTGTTTCTAGAAATTTTTGATGTCAATAACAATAAAAAAAATAACTGAAGGATTTTATTTATATGATTAGCACATTTTCTTTAGCCTTGATAATTATTACAGGAATATCAGGTATTTTCTGGGGAATAAAACAACTATATACAATAATACATAATCATTACCAGCATAAAAAAATATTTATTCAAAAATCAAATAATATTTATCAACAATCAAAAAATAATTATTCATTAATTATTTCATACTGTTCAAAGATCTCTGAATTTGTATCCTCACTTTTTCCAATATTGTTATTAGTATTTATAATACGATCATTTATTTTTGAGCCATTCCGAATCCCTTCTGGATCCATGATGCCAACTTTATTAATAGGAGATTTTATTTTAGTAAAAAAATTTATATATGGTATTAAAAATCCTATTACTCAAAAAACATTAATTAATACTGGACATCCAAAACGCGGGGATGTAATAGTATTTAAGTATCCTAAAAATACTACGATAAACTATATTAAACGAGTAATTGGAGAACCAGGAGACAAAGTAATCTATAATATCATTACTAAACAATTAACAATATATCCTAATCATATTAATAATATTAAGAATATACAACCATTACCAATTATTTATAATAACATTGCTCCTAGTAATTTTATTCAAATATTTAACAGCGACTCAAATGGAAAGGTCAATTCTTCTTTTATCAAAATAAAATCACAGAAAAAAAATTTAAATGGTATTCGGTTAATCCAGGCTACAGAATCATTTAATGGAATAAAACATAATATTTTAACCATGATACCTCCTGGTGATCAAAACCTAATAAAAATGTATAACCAACACACAAAACACTTAATATCTGAATGGTTAGTGCCCTCAGATGAGTATTTTGTAATGGGAGATAATAGAGATAACAGCGCAGATAGTCGTTACTGGGGATTTGTACCTGAGCGTAATATAGTAGGACAAGCAACAATAATTTGGATGAATATAAAAAAACAAGAAGAAGGAACATGGCCAATTAGTATACAAATAAATAGAATAGGAAAGATACAATAAGATTAATACGTCTTCTAATAATGGATAAATTAAATATCGCCCTTATTAGAAGTTAAAAATAAATAAAAGTTATTTATAAAAATTTTTATTTTTATAAATAACATGTAATATGTAATCTGTAAACATTATGTCAATTGATGCGCTTCAAAAAAAACTCGGTTATGTTTTTACTCAATATAATTTATTATCAAAAGCACTAACCCACAGAAGCTCTAGTAATCAACATAACGAAAGATTAGAGTTTTTAGGGGATGCTATATTAAATTATGTAATCACCAATGCATTATATCATAAATTTCCTCATATTAATGAAGGAGATATGAGTAGGATGCGTGCGAATTTAGTACGTGAAAATACCCTAGCAACACTAGCGCGAGAATTCAACCTAGGAGATTATTTACAATTAGGGCAGGGTGAACTAAAAAACGGCGGTTATCATCGTGACTCTATTCTAGCTAATACAATAGAAGCAATAATAGGTAGTATATTTTTAGACAGTAATATTCAAACTATTGAAATATTAATTACTAATTGGTATCAAGTTCGTTTAGATCAAATGAATCCTTATGATAAACAAAAAGATCCAAAAACTCGTCTACAAGAACATATGCAGCATCGTCGTTTACCATTACCTGTATATTGGGTGAATCAAATAGTTGGAGAAGCACATAATCAAATTTTTACCATAAATTGTCAAATTAACGAATTAACACAACCGGTCATCGGATCCGGCTCTAGCCGACGTAGAGCTGAACAAGATGCAGCAGAAAAAACTCTAGAGATATTGGAACATAATGAAAATAAATAAACTAAATAAAACTGCTCTAATACATTTAAATACCAAAATATATTTATACCTAAATTTAGCCAACTAACAAATCTATAGCTACCCAAAAAATATATTATAGGTTACAAAAATATCTGTACGAATCATTACGCACATATATATAATAACATCAAATACTACTTGATTTCTAAATCTATTAAAATTTAAAAATTGTATTACCATAGCAAAAAAACAAATTGCTAACAATAACATTAATCATATGCACCACAAACTACTCGATTATTATCTTTAATAACACTACATTGTTTTATTTTTAACAAAGAAGAATACCTTTCTAAATTAGGCAATACTATAATATTTATGGTATTATATGAATATTCTGTGCTAATAAACTTTAAAAGTAATAAAATTATTATTACAAAGTAACAATAAATCCTAAAAGATCGTTTAAAAATTAATCACTCAAAATAAAAATTTACAAATCTTGAAAAATAATGATTATTGTATACTATATTTGTACTCAAATAAATCAATTTATAAATACATTATATTCTTATCCAGTATAAGAATTGATGTTAACACTGGATAAGAATAAGAATAAGAATATAAATATTAAACTTAAGAGTGTATACATAATGTCTAATTTATTATTAGGAGTAAATATTGATCATATTGCAACACTACGCAATGCAAGAAATACCGCATATCCCGATCCTGTACATGCTGCATTTATTGCAGAACAATCAGGAGCAGATAGTATTACTGTGCATTTAAGAGAAGATCGTCGCCATATTACAGATCGAGATATCGAAATATTACGTAAGACTATACAAACAGCTATGAACTTAGAAATAGCAGCAACAAATGAAATGATTAATATCGCATGTATGTTAAAACCACATTATTGTTGCTTAGTGCCTGAAAGACGTCAAGAACTGACAACTGAAGGTGGTTTAGATATAATCAACAAATCAAATAAATTACAGGATATAATATTTAAGCTTATTGACTCTGGAATTAGAGTTTCGCTATTTATAGATCCTGATGAACAACAAATTCATGCTGCATATAATATAGGAGTACCTTACATAGAAATACATACCGGTATATATTCTGATGCTATAGATCAAACAACTAAAAATATAGAGTATAAACGTATTAAAAAAAGCGTACAGTACGCTGTAGATAACGGTTTAAAAGTCAATGCTGGACATGGTCTTGATTATCACAATGTACAGCCTATTGCAAGGTTACCAGGAATACAAGAATTAAATATAGGACATTCTATCATTAGCCGATCAATGTTCTGTGGATTATCTAAAGCTATTAAAGATATGAAAGCATTATTACAAAAATCAAGAAGAGGTTAATAGTGATTCACGGAATCGGTATAGATATCGTCGATACTATCAAAATAAAAAAAATAATAACACATAGCGGAGATAGATTAGCTAAACGCATACTTAGTAAATCAGAATGGAAAATATATCAAAATAAAAAACATCCTGTACGTTTCTTAGCAAAACGTTTTGCTGCAAAAGAAGCAGTAGCTAAGGCATTTGGAACTGGAATCAATCAAGGAGTTACATTTAATCAAATTGAAATATTTAACGATAAATTAGGAAAACCAATGTTGCATCTGTTTTCACATGCGGCACTATTAGCTAATAAATTATCATTAAAAAAAATGCATATTACCTTATCTGATACCAATTTATATGCATGTGCACTCGTAGTATTTGAACGATAACTAAATTCTAATACATAACTATACACATAATTATTACTACCGTATTATTTATATACTAATAAAACCTAATAATTTTAGTTAAAAATTTTAATTAAATATAAATAATACGGACATCAACAATCTCTATAATTAAAAAATTATTTTTTTATTTTATTTAATAAAATATTAATATTTAAATATATATAACAAATTACTCCACAATTGCACATTGCAACGCTCTTGTTATACGTGAAGAAATATATGTATGAAATAGAAGATATGGATACTATATGGATGCGTCATGCTATTACATTAGCTACTTACGCTGAAATTATTGGAGAAATATCGGTAGGAGCAGTTTTAATTCAAAATGGTCAACTTATAAGTTGTGGCTGGAATTCTTCTATTATATATCATGATCCCAGCGCCCATGCAGAAATTATAGCATTACGCATAGGAGGAAAAATTTTAGGTAATTATCGTTTATTAGGCACTACTCTTTACGTTACTTTAGAACCATGCATAATGTGTATTGGCGCCATGATTCACGCGCGTATTCATCGACTAGTTTGTGGCGCAAAAAACAAAAAATCTGGACACACACCCTGGTTAAAAACCTTACTCCATCATCCGATGGTTAATCACCATATATCTTTAACCACCGGAATACTAGAAAAAGAATGTGCTTCGCAATTAAATAAATTTTTTAAACGTCGCCGCCACACTTCAATCTCATCACTAAAATAGCCCAAAGAATTGAAAACCAATCAATCCATATAGATAAATATAATTATTTATTAATAATAAATCATAAATATTTCTATAACAGAAAATTACTTTAATATAATAATAAATTATAACATAATCATATATCTAAAAACTCAAATAAACAATATAAGCATAATATGCTTATATTGTTTAAATAAAATTAAAAAATAGTTTTAATATCATAAACAATAAACATTTAATAGAGTAATATATATACAACACTTAATATAAATATTAATAAAAATGTCTATTTATTAAATATAAAAACATTATTTAATGTTTAATAATACTTTATAAAATTAAATTTAAGAATAATTTAATTTTATAAAATAATTAATAATTTATAATATATTTATTTAATTAAAAATTTTTTAAAAATATTACTTTATAATATATTTTTACTATTTTCATACAAAAACATAGGCGATTATTATGTCGATATATACAAATTATGATATTGAATTATGGGAAATAATGAAACAAGAAATCTCTCGACAAGAAGAACATATTGAATTGATTGCATCCGAAAATTACGTCAGCCCTCAAGTCATGAAAATACAAGGTTCACAGCTTACTAATAAATATGCTGAAGGATATCCAGGTAAACGTTACTATGGCGGATGTGAATATGTTGATATGATTGAACAATTGGGCATTGATCGCGCAAAAAAATTATTTTCTGCCGACTATGCAAATATACAACCACACTCTGGATCCCAAGCTAATTTTTCTGTTTACAACGCCTTATTACATCCTGGAGATACTATTTTAGGTATGCACTTAAACCATGGAGGACATTTAACACATGGTTCACCAGTAAACTTTTCAGGAAAATTATATAAAGCTATATTTTACGGTGTTGATGAAACTGGATGTATTAATTACGAAGAACTAGAAAATTTAGCTACAATACACAAGCCAAAAATGATTGTAGGGGGGTTCTCTGCATATTCCGGTATTATAAATTGGTCTAAAATGCGTCAAATTGCTGATGCTGTTCAAGCATATCTATTTATTGATATGGCTCATATTGCAGGATTAGTTGCAGCAGGTATATATCCAAATCCACTACCCCATGCGCATGTAGTAACTGCTACTACTCATAAAACATTAGCAGGGCCAAGAGGCGGTTTAATTTTAGCTAGTGGAGGTGATCCAAAATTTTATAAAAAACTAGATGCTTCAGTTTTTCCTGGTTCTCAAGGAGGCCCATTAATGCACGTTATCGCAGCTAAAGCAGTTGCCTTAAAAGAAGCAATGGATCCATCCTTTAAATTATATCAACAAAAAGTCGTCAACCACGCTAAAATAATGGTTAAAGAATTTTTACTACGCAAATTTAAAGTAATTTCTGGTATAACTCATAATCATCTGTTTTTATTAGATTTAAGAAACAAAAACATAACCGGAAAGGATGCTAGCATAGCCTTAGAACGTGCTAACATTATTGTTAACAAAAACAGCATACCTAATGATTATAGAAATCCTTTCATTACATCTGGCATACGCATCGGTACGCCGGCAATAACCAGACGTGGTTTTAATGAAAACGACGTCAAAAAATTGTCTCAGTGGATTTGTGATATACTAAACCATATCAATGACAATGAAATTATTTTATCTACAAAAAATAAAGTCTCACTCATTTGCTCTCAGCATCCTATATATAGTTAACATTATAAAAAATCAATTAAATAAAATCACCATAAATAAGACTCTTATCTTCTATAAAAGTTTTGTTTTTGACACAAATAAATATTGTTCATTAATACTTAGTTCAATCATCTATATCAGATGATTGAACTATTGGCAAAATAGTCCGAATTATCTTTGTATTACCCGCAATTATATTTCCAAATAATAAATAATTGTCAGCCCCAGTAAAATCAACAATTAATCCCCCTGATTCACGAATAATTAAAACACCACTAGCCAATTTGTTGTTATTAATATTTTTTAAAAAAATAGCAATACATCCATCTACACGTCCAACTGCAACATAAGCCAAATCTAATACTGTCGCTCCAGTATACCGAAAATATATATATTTATTACTAAATTTATTTAAAAAATTAACAACCACATGTTGTTTTTCATAAACACAAGACATAACAATAATTGCCCCGTTTAAATTCTTAGCAGTCCCTACACGAATCCGATAACCATTAAGCTGAGCTCCTTTTCCACGACAAGCGCTAAACAACTCATTATGGATGGGGTCATATATCACTCCTATCTCAATATGCTCTTTAAAAAAGACTGAAATAGACAAAGCAAAAAAAGGAAACTGTTTAACAAAATTAATATCACTATCTATAGATCCAATTATCCAACGAATACCCTCCTTACAATATATATTATTATCATTGACATTATGATCATGCCATGTGGTTACAATAGTATGTAATGGATAAAATTTTCGAATAATTGTCGCAATAATATTGTATGATTTTTCATTTATTTTATAGATCAAATCATTTATATAATTTGAACGTATACTGTTTCTATCCAAAAATTCATATTGTTTAACAACAAAGTCTCCCGCTTTTCTTATAGCTTGAATAGCGATATTCAACATCGGATGCATAAATTATTCATCCAGTAATTCATCATAAAATTAAAATAAATATAATACACATCATACTACACTATGTATGTATTGAACTATGTTTTTCAAACAACACAAATATTATATTATCTGATTGTTATACAATACATCTTAAAATATATAATTACTAAAAATCTTTAAAATTTATAAACAAGAACATTTATTTCATTTTAAATATATAGTTTTTATATGTATTTAATTATTACATTATTTATTTTTATATAAATTCCAAAATGATATAAAAATAAATAATGTAATCTTTTTAAAGAAACTAAAATTAAATCTTTCACGGAAATATACCGATAACAGCATAATTCTATAATATATATATATTGATATATAATCATTTACATTTTTTACCATTAAAAATAAGACTTGTTATTTTCATTAGCAGTATTATCTTTAAATAATTAATTTTTACTATTATGTTAAACAACAGGTGCTTTAATCATTTATTGTTATATAAATACTTCCGCTAAATATTAAGCACAATATTTTATTATATTTTATTAAAAAATAGCATCTCTTAAATCGATTCATTCAAATGACTAATAGTATTATAACAACATAATACATATATCTATTTCAATTAAACAATCGAATACATATTTATGTATACTTAAATTAAGTCATTTACAAAATAAAAAATAAAGAATCAGGTTTCATTGCTTTATATAGCAATGAATAATAATTTCATATAGAATGATGTTTTAGTTAGAATATGTATTTCAACTAAAAATGAATACATATTTATAACATATAATTAATCTACTATATAGATAGAAATGATTACTATAATTCTATTTCATATCAGAACAAATTTTTATTTTTGGAGCATTATTAGATGAAGTTACCAATATATTTTGATTATGCCGCTACTACTCCGGTAGACCCCAGAGTAGTAGAAAAAATGATACAATATTTTACCCTAGACGGAATATTTGGTAACCCGTCTTCTCGTTCTCATTATTATGGATGGAAAGCAGAAGAAGCCGTAGATATAGCTCGTAAACAAATTGCTCGATTAATAGGAGCTGAATCAAATGAAATAATTTTCACTTCAGGAGCTACTGAATCAGTAAATTTAGCTATTAAAGGAATAGCTCAAGCTTATCATAAAAAAGGGAAACATATCATTACAAGTATGACAGAACATAAATCAGTCTTAGATACCTGTCAATATCTTGAAAATAAGGGATTTAAAATTACTCGCATAATCCCACAATCCAACGGATTAATTAATTTTAATCAAATCAGTAATGCTCTTCGTGAAGAGACAATATTATTATCTATTATGCATGTAAATAATGAGATCGGCATCATCCAAGATATCACGAAAATTGGCAAATTATGTCGTTTAAACGACATAATATTTCATGTAGATGCAACGCAAAGCGTTGGTAAATTGCATATTGATCTATCTGTATTACCAGTAGATTTGATGTCCTTCAATGGACATAAACTATATGGACCAAAAGGTATCGGAGGATTGTACGTGCGACGAGATAGGCATCCAAAAATTGATATTACCGCTCAAATGCATGGCGGAGGACATGAGTATGGTATACGTTCTGGAACATTGCCAGTTCATCAAATTGTCGGAATGGCCGAAGCATACCGTTTAGCTGAAGAAACTATGACAACAGAAATGATTTATTTAAAAAAAATGAGAAATCGTTTATGGCAAGGATTGCAACAAATTGAAGGGGTATTAATTAATGGTGATCTAAATCATAGTATAGGTACATTATTAAATGTTAGTTTTAGTCATATCGACGGTGAAACTCTAATGATAGCATTAAAAGATTTTGCATTATCCTCTGGATCTGCTTGCACCTCTGGTACTTTAAACCCATCACACGTGTTACAAGCTTTAGGAAGAAATAATGAACTAGCATATAATTCAATTAGATTTTCTTTAGGACGATTTACAACTGAAGAAGAAATAGAATACGCTATCCATCATATTGTCGCTACTGTTGTAAAATTAAACGCAATGATAAACTTATTATAATTTCGTAATACCCCAAAACAATCAATTTATTTTCAAACACTTAATTATTGTACTGTAAAATTCTTATTTTTACATATTTTTCTTATTAAAGATTTAAAATAACTAATTATGGTTTAAATATTACTACATATCATTACTTAATGTAAATTAAAGATATTTCATATATATTAGTTATAAATAATAAACATTACTAATATAGATATCTTGGTTATATAATTAGATTAATAAAAAATTTTACAAAAACATTACACATTATTTAATATATTAAATTGAATATGTGTCTACTTTAAAAATTTAATCTTTAATGCTATTATTAACCACATAGATTTTCTATCAATATGCATTGATACTTAAAATTTTTATTTTGTATACTTAACGTTATATCAGGTCAAAATAAAAACTGACAGGGGAGTTTTATGATTTTTAAAGAACATACACTATCAATTATAAAACCTGATGCGGTTGCAAAAAATATAATTGGATCTATAATTAATAGATTTGAAACTTCTGGTCTTTCTGTTATGGAAGTTAAGATACTAAAACTAACATATATACAAGCTTCTGAGTTTTATTGCGAACATCAAAAAAAACATTTTTTTGAAAGTTTAATAAATTTTATGATTTCTGGACCAATATTTGTACAAATACTAGCAGGTAATAATTCAATACAACGGAATAGAGAAATAATGGGAGCCACTAATCCAAAGCATGCGTTAGCAGGGACTATTAGATCCGATTATGGTTATGATTGTACTAAAAATGCTATTCATGGATCAGATTCTAAAAAATCAGCTATGCGTGAAATCCATTATTTCTTTAATACATAAAAATCCATACTTATAGACGCTATACTACTTATAATCACAATTAAACAATTATATAAAATTATATACAGAACAATTTTAAACGCTAAAATTAACTGATAATAAGAGTATCGAACAACATAAAAACACAAATAATTTTTAAAAAATAAAAACCAATAAATTATAATTTAATTAGTCTTATGTAGAGCCATCCTAATTAAACATTAAATTCATGATCAATATAAATTTTTATAAAAATTAATCGTTAGAGATATATTTAATGTATATAAAAAAAATTAATTTACTTAATATGAACAAAGAAGAATTAATAATTTTTTTCTCTAAATTAGGTGAAAAACCTTTCCGTTCTCATCAAATAATGAGATGGATGTACCATGACTATTGTGATGATTTTAATCAAATGACAAATTTGAGTAAATCTTTAAGAATAAAATTAAATCAAATAGCAGAGATTCGCGCCCCAATAATTACAAAAAAACAACTATCTTCAGATGGAACGATTAAATGGGCGATGAAAGTTGATCAACAACAAATAGAAACAGTTTATATTCCTGAAGATATGAGAACCACATTATGTATTTCATCACAAATTGGATGTCCTTTAGGATGTAGTTTTTGTGGAACAGCACAGCAAGGATTTAACAGAAATTTACATGTATCAGAAATTATTGGTCAAATTTGGAGAATATCAAAACTCATTGCTCTAAATAAACACACTAAAATAAAAAATAACTCTCCCATTACTAATATAGTATTTATGGGAATGGGAGAACCATTACTAAACATTATTAATGTGGTGTCAGCAATAAAAATTATGTTAGATAATCTTGG
This sequence comes from Candidatus Blochmannia sp. SNP, assembly GCF_036549215.1. Lineage (NCBI taxonomy): Bacteria > Pseudomonadati > Pseudomonadota > Gammaproteobacteria > Enterobacterales > Enterobacteriaceae > Candidatus Blochmanniella > Candidatus Blochmannia sp. SNP. Next base: position 269,122 of record NZ_CP144371.1, read on the forward strand.
TTTTGGGTTTTCAAAACGACATATCACTATCTCAACTGCTGGAGTTGTCCCAGGTATAACAAAACTAAAAAATATGATTGATATACCGCTAGCTATATCTCTACATGCTCCAAATGATCTCATCAGAAGCAAAATTATGCCGATTAATAAAAAATATAACATTAATAGTGTACTAGAAGCAATACGTGAATATTTAAAACAAACTAAAACTAAACACAGTCGGGTGGTGACAATAGAATATATACTATTGGATCATATTAATGATGAGATTTTACACGCCCATCAACTAGCAAAAAAACTTAAAGGTATTCCATGTAAAATTAATTTAATTCCATGGAATCCAATCCCGAACGTACAATACACATGCAGCTCCCATATTCGTACTCACGCGTTTCTTAAAATCTTATTAAAATATAACATAGTGACTATTATAAGAAAAATAAGAGGCGCAGATATTAATGCTGCTTGTGGGCAGTTAACAGGAGAAGTAATTAACCGGATAAATTATAATATGATTCATCATTAAACTAATATCATCTTGTTTAATCAATTTTAAACAAGATGATATTAGTTTAAAATACCTCTAATTTATATAATATTTATTCTGGCTATAAATGCAATTTAATATATATCACAAATTTAACAGTAACAATAATTTATTTTTCTATGCCAACACACAATTGGTAATATGATTTCTGTTTATAATCAGGTCTTTTAATTTAGGAAAATCAATATACTTAAACAAATAGAATTATTTAATGTATAAATAATGATCAATAAACACATCAACAAATAATATTTATACATATAATCATTATTTATTAGTTTTATAATATGAAAATATTGGAGAAATTATGAATAATATCTCAAACATTATTCGCCGAAAGTCTACACGTATTTATATTGGTAATATTCCTATTGGAGATGGAGCACCTATTGCAGTACAATCCATGGTCAACACTCGTACTATAAACATATTAGAAACAGTTAAACAAATCAATGCTTTAAAAAAAGCAGGAGTAGATATTGTTCGAGTATCAATACCCACCATGGATGCAGCTGAAGCCTTCAAAATAATTAAACAACAAACAGTCGATATTCCATTAATAGCAGACATTCATTTTGATTATCGCATTGCATTAAAAGCAGCTGAGTATGGAGCAGATTGTTTACGTATTAATCCTGGCAATATCGGAAATAATAAACGTATTCGGTCTGTAGTACATTGTGCCCAAGATAAGAACATACCTATTCGTATTGGTATAAACTCTGGTTCTCTTGAACGCGATTTACAAAAAAAATACGACGGAAATCCAACAGAACATATTCTGTTAGAATCAGCAATGAGGCACGTAGATATTTTAGACAAATTAAACTTTCATCAATTTAAAGTCAGCGTCAAATCTTCCGACGTACTAATAACGGTAGAGGCATATCGTATATTAGCATCTAAAATAAATCAACCATTGCACATAGGTCTTACTGAATCGGGTGCATTACGTAATGGCACAGTAAAATCTGCAATAGCTTTAGGTTTCTTATTACATGAAGGGATCGGAGATACAATACGTATATCATTAGCCGCAGATCCTATAGAAGAAGTTAAAGTAGCGTTTGACATTTTGAGAGTTTTAAAGATTCGTGCTCATGGTATTAATTTTATAGCTTGCCCAGGTTGCGCCCGACAAGAATTTAACGTAATCAATGTAGTTAATGCTTTAGAAGAAAAAGTAAGCGATATCACAACACCCATGGATATATCTATTATTGGATGTGTAGTCAATGGACCAGGAGAAGCAGTGAAGTCAACAATTGGAGTCGCCGGAGCACATAATAAAAGTGGTATATATGAAGATGGTATACGACAACAAAAAAGATGTGATAATATATCAATTGTTGAAGAATTAGAACGACGTATTAGAGCTAAATCTGAATCAATAAATAAAAATAATCCTGATACTTACCATATCAAACATAATAAACAATTCAAAAGTAATACATGATTAAATATAACACAAAAATACAATCTATTCGTGGCATGCATGATTACTTGCCACAAGACACAACTATATGGCAATACGTAGAAAATACACTTATAACTATACTAAATAGTTATGGATACAGGGAAATTAGATTTCCTATTGTTGAAGACACAAATTTATTCAAACGTTCAATTGGAGAAATGACAGATGTAATAGAAAAAGAAATGTATAGCTTTAATGATCGCAATAATAAAAACTTAACATTACGCCCAGAAGGAACATCTGGATGCGTACGAGCGGGTATTGAACACGGACTGTTTTATAAGAAAGAACAACGTCTATGGTACCTCGGGCCAATGTTTCGCTATGAACGTCCTCAAAAAGGACGTTATAGACAATTTCATCAGTTTAGCGCCGAAGCTTTTGGGCAAATAGGGCCCGATATAGATGTTGAATTAATTTTAATTACTGCTCGTTATTGGAAACAATTAGGAATTAGCCATCATTTATCATTAGAATTGAATTCAATCGGCTCATTATCATCTAGATCAAATTATCGAAAAAAATTAATAACCTTTTTAGAAAAACACTCAAACAATTTAGATCATAATGATTTACGTCGTTTATACTCTAATCCCATGCGAATATTAGATACAAAAAATAGTAAAACTAAAGAATTATTACTTCATGCTCCCATGTTAAGTGATTATTTAGATAATGATTCACATACTCATTTTTCTGAATTATGTCAATTATTAGATCTATTAAAAATACCATATACAGTTAATCCATATTTGGTACGCGGCTTAGATTATTATAACAAAACAGTTTTTGAATGGGTTACCGATAGCTTAGGGGTAAAAAAAACTATCTGTGCTGGTGGCCGTTATGATGAGTTAGTACAAGAATTAGGAGGAGATGCAGTCCCTGCTGTAGGATTTTCTATAGGGTTAGAACGTGTAATTTTGTTAATGCAAGAAATCGACAATAAGGCTTTTTTAGATAAAAAAAATACACGCATTGACATTGATGTATATTTAATTAGCTTAGGAGATAATGCTAAAAAATATTCAATACTACTATCTGAACATATTCATTCAATATTACCATCTATACGATTAATGGTACACCATGGGAAAAATAATATAAAAAAACAACTTCATTCCGCTAATAAACATAAGACACGCACTATATTAATCATAAATGAAAAAAATTATCTTACAAAAACGGTTATATTAAAAAACTTACAATTGGGCACCCAAGAAACATTACAGCACGATGAAATTACTGAAAGATTAAGACATATATTATATATAAATTAGACTTATCAAAAATAAATAATACCCCTATTGATCTTTAACATGTCTTCTTTCTGTATTATTTATTTAATTTATTAAATCTATTTAAAATATGAATATATTTCAATACAAAATTAAATCTCACAGCCCACGATAGAACACAAAATATTAAATTATTATTATTCTATGTTATACATAAATAATCCTTTTAAAAATACCAAACTTAATATATTAAGCCACATCATAATCATGAATTAAGCTATTGTAAATCACTCTACTAATTCTACTGTAATATTATGTGTATAATTACTCAAAAAAAAGATAATTTCATTATATTTCCTAATACTGATATTATTACTCATAGATACATATATTCTTTTTATGGATTAAAAAAATGTTCCCTATTATCACATTAATTGGACAAAAAAATGTAGGAAAATCTACCTTATTTAATAAATTAACACATACACATGATGCTTTAATTTCTAATGATCCAGGATTAACTCGAGACCGACAATATGGTTACTTTCAATGCAAACAATTCAAATCTATTCTAATAGACACTGGAGGTATTGATAGGCTACATTATAATATAAAAAAAGAAAATATTCAAAATTATATAACTCACCAAACAATTTTATCAATACAAGAAGCTGATATTATACTATTCCTTATGGATAAACAATCTATAGGAACATCTATAAATTATGACATTTTTAATTTCTTAAAAAAATTAAAAAAACCTATATTTATTGTTATTAATAAAATTGATGATATTCCATATCATATCCATAATATTAGATGGGATTGTTATTCTTTTAGTACAAAAAATACTATCTTTATTTCTGCAATTCATGGAAACGGAATTAATAATTTATTAAAAAATATATCTCTACTAATTTCAAAAAATATATTAAATCACAAAAATAATATACCTAAAACTAATTTAAATACAACTATTCATAAAAACTACATAAATTCACTATCATACAATAAAAAAAATAACCCTGATACTATTACATTAGCTGTCGTAGGAAGACCTAATTCTGGAAAATCTACTTTTATTAATTATATTTTAGGAAAGGACCGTATGATCACCTGTAATATACCAGGCACTACTCGAAATTCTATTCACATACCCATTATATACAATAAACAAAAATACACACTAATTGATACAGCAGGGGTACGAAAAAGAAAAAAAATAAACGACATAGCAGAAAAAATTTCTATTTCTAAAACACTTCAAATCATCAAGACTGCACACATCCTGTTATTTATGGGCGATGTAGATTTAGGAATATCTGATCAAGATTTATACTTATTACGATTTATTGTAAATAATGGAAAAGCATTAATAATTATTTTTAATAAATGGGATAAAATATCTCCAGATCTACATCAAAAAACCAAAAAAAACCTATACGAAAAAATAAATTTTGTTAATTTTACCAAAATACACTTCATTTCAGCATTGTACGGTGACGGTATTAAAACATTATTTCAATCAATCAAAGAAACACATTTACATTCACAGTCTACAAAAACTATTAGTACAATGCGTTTAATCAACATTCTACATGAAGCTATCTCTAAATCTCCTCCTCCACTTCTACACGGTAGAAGAATCAAACCTAAATATGTTCACGTTGGCAAACATAATCCATTAACTTTAATAATTCATGGAAATCATGTTAGTAAATTACCTAACAGTTATAAACAGTATTTAAAAAAATATTTCTATCGTATATTAAATATTACAGGTGTTTTATTAACCATACAATTTAAAGACACCATTAATCCATTTATTAATAAATAAAAACAATATTTTTTAAATATATAAAATACAAATAATCAAAAATTCCTGCTAATCTTCTACTAAAAACACTCTAACTATTAACACCCCATATTTTTATGATTTGTAGCTTCCATATAATTCAATTCCAAAACGTTACAAGTATACCGTCTAATTTTATTTAACAAAATAATATTACCATCTAATTTATTAGTATATGATGGTATTATATCTATAATTTTATTTTTCCAAGAATCACTATTAATTTTACTATTAAACATAGTACTTAAAAGTTCTAATACTATCGAAACTACAGTAGACGCTCCCGGAGATGCACCAAGAAGTGCTGATAAAGTTCCATCATTAGAACTCACCACCTCTGTTCCAAATTGTAATACACCTCTTTTTTCATTATTCCTTTTAATAATTTGAACGCGCTGTCCTGCTTTAACTAAAGTCCAATCTGATGGATTAACTGTCGGATAATATTCTTTAAGCGCATCAATACGTTGCATATCCGACATAATTAATTGACCAATTAAATATTTCAATAAATCAAAATTATCTATCCCAGCCTGAAATATTGGAATTAAATTATGTTTATTTAAAGAATGAAACAAATCCAACCATGATCCATATTTTAAAAATTTACTGCTAAAAGTAGCAAACGGACCAAATAATAAAACCTTATTACCATCTAATATTCTAGTATCTATATGAGGAACCGACATTGGAGGAGTATTAACAGGGGCTCTTCCATATACTTTCGCTAAATGTTGTGAAACTACTTCCTTATTTTTTGTAACCAAAAACTGACCACCCACCGGAAATCCAGCATACCCCCTAACTTCTGGCACACCAGAATTCTGCAAAAGACTAATTGATTTTCCTCCAGCTCCTATAAACACATAACTTGCACGAACACACTTTTTTTGATTAGATCGTCGATCAATTATATGCACATCCCAAGTTGTATCAAAATTATGTCTTATACGGTCAACATCGTGCTGTAAATATAATTTAAAATTCAAACTTTTCTTCAACTCACTCAATAACTGCTGAGTAAGTGCCCCAAAATTAATATCCGTACCTATCTCCATACGAGTAGCCGCTATTTTTTGAGATATATTACGCCCATTAATAACAAGAGGAATCCACTTATGAATTTGCTGCGAATCTTCAGAATACATCATACCACTAAACAAAATACTATTTTGCAATGCTTGAAAACGTTTTTTTAAAAAAGAAACATTCTCCTCTCCCCAAACAAAACTCATATGTGGCACATTATTAATAAAAGAACTTGGTTTATTAAGAACCTCTGTTTGTACTAAATATGCCCAAAACTGACGTGACATTTCAAAAGCTTCATTAACAGCAATAGCTTTTGAAATGTCGACAGAACAGTCTTTAGAATTATATTGAGTATAATTAAGTTCACAAAATGCTGCATGTCCAGTTCCAGCATTATTCCATACATTAGAACTTTCTCGTGCCGGTTCGTCAAGACGTTCATATATGTGAATTTTCCAAGTTGGCTCAAGAATTGTTAAAAACATAGCAAAAGTAACACTCATGATGCCAGCACCAACCAACACTACATCTACAGAAGATTCAATTTTAACCAAGTGATGTTGTTTATTATCCACAACTATAATATTACTCATTTTGTATCACTCAATAATACTATTTCACCTTAACAACACCATAATCAATATAGTCATCTACATATTTGTAATACAAACAACTAAAAACTAATAACAACATACACACTTAAAAATAATACTCTTTAAATATATCATATCCCAATATTCAATTATATATGAAAACTTCAAATACAACACAAATCAACATCCAATCAAAATTAAAACTACTAAATAAAACATACATAAACTATTAAGTTAAAATTTTTACTACCAGCTAAAATATCCATATACGTGGATATTTTATACAAAAGTATTCATTACAACAATACCTACATAACAACATATATACAATTTTAACAAAATTTATAGTTATTAATTTTTAAACAACTTACACACTAAAACTTGATTAATTACACAATTCATGATAGAACTAACCCGTTAGGGTGCGATGGTTAATCCCTATACTTAATCAACAATAAATAACCTATTCGTATGACCTCGTCATACGAATAGGTTATTTATTGTTGATTTTTAAAATTGTGATGTTGAGTAATTTCTATGTTGTTATTGTGGTGTGAGTTGGATTAGTTTTAGGTTAGTAAAATAATTGGGTTTTATGCGGTGTTCCATTTGAAAGTTGTATAGTGTGATGTGATGTTATTTTTTGATAAAGAAGCTTTGACTTTTGATGATGTGTTAATTGTACCATCTTATTCAAAAGTACTTCCTGCAGAGACGACTTTAGATAGTTTGATAACTAATTCAGTTTCTTTGAATATTCCTATTGTGTCTTCGGCTATGGATACAGTAACAGAATCAGATTTGGCTATTGCTTTGGCACAGGAAGGTGGTGTAGGTTTTATTCATAAAAATATGTCTTTGGAGCAGCAAATCAATGAGGTACGTCGTGTTAAACGTTATGAAAGTGGAATAGTAGCAAATCCACAGTGTGTTGCTCCTGATACAACTTTATTACGAGTGAAAGAATTAACTTTTCGTAATGGGTTTGCTGGTTATCCCGTTGTGATGGGTGGTACAAATGAATTAGTAGGAATAGTTACAAGTCGTGATGTTAGATTTGTAAGTGATTTATCAAATTGTGTTTCTTCTGTTATGACTCCTAAGGAGCGTTTGGTTACAGTATTAGAAAAAGAAAATCGAAAGATAGTATTAAGAAAAATGCATGATAAAAGAGTAGAAAAAGTTTTGTTAATTGATTCTCTGTTTCATCTTAAAGGTATGATCACTGCAAAAGATTTCGAAAAAGCAGAACGTAAGCCGCATGCATGTAAAGATGATTATGGACGACTGCGAGTTGGTGCTGCTGTTGGAGTAGGGGATGATTGTATAGCACGTGTTGTAGGGTTAGTTGATGCTGGTTTAGATGTATTGTTAGTTGATTCTTCACATGGGCATTCAGATAGAGTTTTAAAGTGTATTGTAGCTATTCGAAAAATATTTCCTGATTTGCCTGTTGTGGGAGGTAATGTTGTTACAAAAGACGGTGCTTTAGCATTAGTAAGGTCTGGTGTTAGTGCTGTGAAAGTTGGTATTGGACCTGGTTCTATTTGTACAACTCGTATTGTTACTGGTGTGGGAATTCCTCAAATTACAGCTATTTCTAATGTAGCAGAAGCATTAAAAAATACAGACATTCCGATTATTGCAGACGGGGGTATTAGATTTTCTGGAGATATTGCTAAAGCAATAGTCGCTGGTGCGCACTGTGTAATGGTTGGTTCGTTGCTAGCGGGAACAGAAGAATCGCCAGGAGATATAGAATTTTATCAGGGTAGGTCTTTTAAAACTTATCGTGGGATGGGTTCTTTAGGAGCTATGAATCAGGGCTCTGCTGATCGTTATTTTCAGCAACAGGAGGACGATGCTATTGCTGCTTGTAAATTAGTTCCAGAAGGTATAGAGGGACGTGTTCCTTATAAAGGGAAACTGGAAACTATTGTGCATCAATTAATGGGAGGCTTACGTTCTTGTATGGGTTTAACGGGTTGTATGACTATTCGTGATTTAAGAACACAGACTAAGTTTATTCGTGTGAGTCCTTCTGGTATGAAGGAAAGTCATGTTCATGATGTGATGATAACAAAAGAATCCCCTAACTATCGTTTAAGATGATTATTTATTTATGTATTAAAGCATATGATAGATAATAGTTACGATATTTATTTAGTTCAGAGTGTATTATTGATCATTAAATATTTTGGTTAGATAATAAATGGTTACTTTAGATAATAGAATGGATTGTGATACAAAATGTAGTGATTATCGTATTTTGGTAATAGATTTTGGATCTCAATATACTCAGTTATTATTAAGAAGAATCCGTGAGTTGGGCGTGTATTCTGAACTTTTTTCTTGGAACGTTAGTGAGTCTCAAGTAAGTGCGTTTAATCCTAATGGAATTATTCTTTCGGGAGGTCCTCATAGTGCTGTTGATCTTCATTTTCCATGTGTTCCTGAGTTTGTATTTCAATTGGGCATACCTATATTTGGAATTTGTTATGGTATGCAGATTATGTCACAGCAGCTGGGTGGAGAGGTACAGCATTTAACTACTCAGCGTGAGTTTGGTTGTACTCGAATAACACTCGTTACTGAAAGTATTCTTACAAATGATATGTGTGATTATGTTGATAATATTACAGGTTATTCGGTATTAGATGTATGGATGAGTCATGGAGATGTAGTTACTACTGTTCCTCAAGATTTTACTGTTATTGGTATTAATAAATATCGTCAAGTTGCGATTATGGCTAATGAGGATCGGCGCTTGTATGGTGTGCAATTTCATCCGGAAGTTACTCATACTAAACAAGGAAAAAATATTTTAGAACGTTTTATTATGTGTATTTGCTCTTGTAAATCTTCATGGAAGGTAGCTAATATTATTGATAATATTGTTATGGATATTCGTGTGAAAGTGGGTAATGATAAAGTAGTGCTTGGATTTTCAGGTGGAATTGATTCTCTTGTCACAGCTTTATTATTGAGACGTGCTATTGGTTGTCGATTTATTTGTGTGTTTATTGATAATGGGTTATTATTACATCGTGAATTTGATCGAATTAAGAATTTTTGTGATAAAAATTATGATTTGGATATTATTTATGTGCCAAAAGAACAGCTATTTTTAGATGCTTTAATTGGAGTTATTGATCCAGAAGAAAAAAGAAAAGTAATTGGTAGGATTTTTACAGAAGTTTTTGAAGAGCAAATTAGTAATCTAGTACCTATAAAGTGGTTGGTTCAGGGTACTATATACTCAGATATTATTGAATCTGGTGTATCTTTATTTTCTTCTAAAAATGTAATTAAATCGCATCATAATGTAAGTTGTTTTTCAGGTATTATGAATGTTCAGTTATTAGAGCCTATAAGAAATTTATTTAAAGATGAAGTTCGTAGTATTGGATTAGAATTAGGATTGCCTTATAGTATAGTATATCGTTATCCGTTTCCAGGGCCTGGTTTAGCTATTAGAATTTTAGGTGAAGTAAAAAGGGAATATTGTGATATTTTGCGTAAGGTAGATTGTATTTTCATTGAGGAACTTAAGCGTGATAATTTGTATTATAAGATTAGTCAGGCTTTTGCAGTGTTTTTACCGATACATTCAGTGGGTATACAAGGAGATCAGCGGAAGTATGAATGGGTGGTTTCTTTGCGTGCAGTAGAGACCATTGACTTTATGACAGCACGATGGGCTTATTTATCTTATGATTTTTTAAATAAAGTATCTAATCGTATTGTTAATGAGGTTGAGGGAATATCTCGTGTAGTGTACGATATTTCTTCTAAACCTCCGGCTACTATTGAATGGGAGTAAGTGTGTATATTTTTGTATAAGTTGAAACTTTTTAATAATTTTATTCGGTTGTGTTATTGTTGATTTGATAGTTTGAAGTACGCATGTTTTATAATGATTGAAAGTATTGTATAGTTTATGTCTGTTTATTGTTGTATTTATACAAATATTGGTATAAGTACAAGTTTTTATAGTTTATTTTTATAAAATGTGTGTAATGTGTATGTCTAAAGATTGTTTATTTATATAAATTTATAGTATATTAGTATTATTTGATAAAGTTTCTATTTTAGAAATAAAAATATGTATATCCAAATAGGAAAGTAGATATTGTTCTATATGTTAAAATGGATATGGCTTTATTATAAGAGAGTAATTTTACGTACGGGTTTTGTTTTAATTTTTAAAAGTATTTTGTTTTGAATTTTTAATGAATAATAATAATAATAATAATAAATTATCTCAGAATTTGATTGATGGTTGGTTAGGTGCTTTGGAGTTAAATTTTGCTTTACGCAAGGGGCGTAGCGTGCTTACAAAATGTAAGCATATTGGTCCATTTTATGTGAAAAAGAGTTTTTATTCAAAAGGTGATAATACTCCACATGTATATTTGTTGCATCCTCCTGGTGGATTAGTTGGAGGAGATAAGTTGACATTAGATGTTAAATTGGAATCAGGTAGCAGAGCATTATTGACGACACCTGGTTCTTCTAAATTTTATCGTAGTAATGGCATTTGCGCAGTACAGAAGCATACATTTACATTAGAGCGTAATACTGCTTTGGAATGGGTCCCTCAAAGCAGTATTTTTTTTCCTAAAACAAAAGCAAAAATAGATACTACCTTTATTATAGAACAGGGATCTAAAATTATATCATTTGAAATGTTATGTTTTGTAAATTCATCATTAGGTATTTATGTTTATCCAGAAGAAGTAGAGATTTTTTTAAATATTTGTTTATCTAATTCTGTTGGTTTACAGGAGAGACTTCAGATTAATGAGTCTAATTGTATTATGAAATTAGGAGGATTTAAAATAAGCGCTTTACTTTTTGCTATTCCATCAGATGAAAAAATATTGGATATGGTACGCAAACTTATTACATCAGTTAAATATTTTCAAGTCGGAGGTGCTACATTATTAGATAATATTCTTGTAGTGCGACTATTGGGCAATGATAATCAATATTTAAAAAAATTGCTTTGTCATATTTGGTATGTTATACGTCCGTTTGTAATTGGGAGAGAAGTTACAATACCTCGTATTTGGTCGACATGAGTAGAGAATTTATATATGAAACTATTACCCCGTGAAAAAGATAAATTATTATTGTTTACGGCAGCATTATTGGCAGAAAGGCGCCGTAATAGAGGTTTGAAACTAAATTATCCAGAAGCAATAGCATTGATTAGTTCTGTAATTTTAGAGGGAGCACGTGAAGGAAAAAATGTGGCTGAGCTAATGGACATAGGAAAGAATATATTAACTAGAGATGATGTTATGGTGGGAGTACCTGAAATGATTACTGATGTACAAGTAGAGGCTACTTTTACTGATGGAACTAAATTAGTAACGGTACATGATCCGATAATTTGATAGTAATTAAATGAGTATGTTTATTATATGATCCCAGGTGAATTCTATATTTCCAATGGAAATATAGAATTAAATGTTGGAAGACAGCAAGTTTTAGTAACTGTTATTAATTATGGAGATAGACCTGTTCAAATTGGCTCCCATTTTCATTTTTATGAAGTTAATACTGCTTTAAAATTTAATCGAGTTCTTGTTCGTGGTTTTCGTTTGAATATTCCGTCAGGAACAGCAATACGTTTTGAGCCAGGGCAGTCTAGAACTGTGGAGCTTGTAAAATATACAGGAGCATGTAAAATTTATGGTTTTTGTAAAGCTATTATGGGTAAGTTGAATTAATTATGAGTAATGTATTGTCTAGGCATGAGTATGCTTCTTTATTCGGACCAACTATAGGCGATTCTGTTCGATTAGCTGATACTGAATTGTGGATAAAAGTAGAAAAGGATTTTACTGTGTATGGAGAAGAAGTAAAATTTGGAGGAGGTAAAGTTATACGAGATGGTATGGGTCAAGGACAAATGAGTAGTAAGGATTGTGTTGATTTAGTATTGACTAATGTAATAATTGTTGATTATTGGGGGATAGTAAAAGCAGATATTGGTATAAGTAATGGCCGTATTACGGGTATTGGGAAATCAGGAAATCCAGATGTTCAACCAAATGTAACGATATTTATTGGACCTAGCACAGACGTAATAGCAGCGGAGGGTAAAATCGTTACTGCCGGAGGAATTGATTCTCATGTTCATTTTATTTGCCCTCAACAGGTAGAAGAAGGGTTATGTTCTGGGATTACTACATTTATTGGAGGAGGTACTGGGCCAACAACGGGAAGTAATGCAACAACCTGTACTCCAGGTCCTTGGTTTTTATCTCGCATGCTACAAGTAGCAGATGTTTTGCCTATTAATATTGGGTTTACTGGTAAAGGTAGTGCCTCTTTACCTAAGGCTTTAGAAGAGCAAATAATTGCTGGGGCTATTGGTTTGAAGATTCATGAAGATTGGGGAGCAACACCTGCAGCTATTGATTGTTGTTTAAATGTGGCCGATCATTTTGACGTTCAAGTTTCTATTCATACTGATAGTTTAAATGAATCGGGATTCGTTGAAGATACTTTATCTGCGATTAAAGGGAGGACGATACATGCTTATCATACTGAGGGTGCAGGCGGTGGGCATTCTCCAGATATCATACGTATGTGCGGATTTAATAATATATTACCATCATCTACTAATCCTACTATGCCTTATACTATTAATACAATAGATGAGCACTTAGATATGATGATGGTTTGTCATAATCTTAATCCTAATCTGCCTGAAGATATGGCCTTTTCAGAATCTAGGATTCGTAAAGAGACTATTGCTGCTGAAGATATTTTACATGATCTTGGAGCTTTATCTATGATTTCTTCTGATTCTCAAGCTATGGGGCGAGTTGGGGAAGTTATTTTACGTACTTGGCAAACAGCTCATAAGATGAAGTCACAAAGGGGTTCATTATCAGGTGATGATAAATATAATGATAATATTCGTATAAAACGGTACATCGCTAAATATACAATTAATCCCGCAATAACACATGGTATTTCTCATGAGGTTGGTTCTATTGAAATAGGAAAGTTAGCGGATTTAGTATTATGGTCTCCTGCTTTTTTTGGGGTCAAACCAGAATTAATAATTAAAGGTGGTATGATTAACTCTGCTATTATGGGAGATCCTAATGCTTCTATACCCACTCCACAACCCATACATTATCGATTAATGTTTGGAGCACATGGTAATGCAAGACATGCGACACGTATGACATTTTTATCTAAAGTTGCTTATCATTCAGAATTAATAAATAGTTTAAAGTTAGTTAGTTTGATTGGTAAAGCTTATAAGTGTAGAGATATTCAAAAAAAGCATATGATTAATAATTCTTGGCAGCCAATGATTGAGGTAGATCCTCAGACTTATCAAGTACGTGCAAATGGAGAGTTATTAACGTGTGAGCCTTCATCTTCACTGCCTATGTCACAACGTTATTTTTTATTTTAGTATAAATGAAATTATATACGAAAACGTATATATGCGTATTTATAATAGTGAACATTGTTTTGTTATGAATTGTTTTTAAAAATTTTATTTTTAATTGTTATGATATCAGTAATTACTATAGGTTCTGTTGTAGTTTTATGGAAATAAAGTTATATATGTGGTTTGTACTATTTATTTTTATTGTTATGGTTATTTTGTATGATTAAATTTATAGATTCAAGACATGATAAATATATTTTTAAAGTTTGTTCAAAGAATTGTTATTGTGGCAAAATGAGCATTAATTATTATATTTTTTATTTTTATCTTTATGCTTGGATTGGATAAGTAGGTTCTTCAGAATCTTATAATAATGAATTGTATGTATGTTTGTTATTGTGTGTTTATAATAGATTAAAGTTTAAACGACGGTATCTATATAAATAATTTATGAATACGTTATTTCAATTATATTATGTGTGTTACTCAGAGTGAAAATTCATTGTTATCTTTAATGCAGTTGATCAGTTCTAATTTTCCTTTGGGAGGATTTGCATATTCACGAGGTTTAGAGTGGGCTGTAGAGTATGGTTGGGTAAATTCTGTAGAAACTTTTTCTGCGTGGCAACAACAATGGATTGATGGGCCATTAATTCATTTAGAGTGGCCTATGCTTAAGCGTTGTTATTATTATACTCAAATTAGAGATGAAATTAAATTTTTTCAATGTGTATTAAAAATTTTATCATGTCGTGATACTCGTGAGTTTAGATTAGAAGAAAACCAACGTGGACAAGCAATGATGAAGTTAATATTGCAGTGGTATCCGTTGACTCATGATGATATTTGGTTATCAGCTTTAGAGCGTAGTGGTTTAGCGTCTATAGCATGGTTAGGGTGCATGTGGGGCATTCCCTTAAAAGATTTAGCGTTAGGATATGCTTACAATATGTTAGAATCGTCTATTATGGCAGGATTAAAATTGATACCTTTTGGGCAAAGAGCTGCTCAAAAGTTGTTAAGATATTTGATGGGATTTTTTCCAAATGCTTGGAATAAGGCGGATATGATAATGGATCATGAGTTAGGCAGTAGTTTTTTATTGCAATCTATAGCATCTTCTTGTCATGAAACACAGTACTCACGATTATTTCGGTCTTAAAAGTATTTGATTTTACTATGATACCTATATAGTATTAAGTACTATATGATGATTAATTTTAATTAAAGGGATATATATATTTTGTTGTGTAAAAAATATACTCCTCCATTTCGAATAGGTGTAGGTGGTCCAGTAGGATCAGGTAAAACTGCATTACTTGAAGTATTATGTAAAAAAATGAAAAATAATTATCAATTAGCGGTAGTAACCAATGATATTTATACTAAAGAAGATCAACGTATTTTGATAGATGCAAATGCTTTATCGGCTGATCGTATTATTGGTGTGGAAACCGGGGGATGTCCTCATGCTGCTATTCGTGAAGACGCTTCTATGAATTTGTTAGCTATAGAAGAATTAACCTATAAATTTAAGAATTTAGACATTATTTTTATTGAAAGTGGTGGAGATAATTTAAGCGCTACGTTTAGTCCGGAATTATCAGATTTAAATTTATATGTTATTGATGTAGCTGCAGGTGATAAAATACCTCGAAAAGGAGGACCGGGTATTACACGTTCTGATTTTTTAATAATTAATAAAATTGATTTAGCTGCGTACGTAGGAGCATCTTTAGAAATTATGACTAGAGATACGAATTGTATGAGAAAGGGTTTACCATGGTCTTTTACTAATTTGAAAATAGGTCATGGTGTACAATGTGTTCTTGATTTCATTTTGGAGAAACGGTTATCTTTATTAGCTTAAAAATATAGGGATGTTATTTATATAATGGTAATTTATATGCTTGCATTTATTATCAATAGACAATAAATGCAAAAGTTTCAAGATTTTGATATGTAAATGTGTGTTTTATGCGTCTATTTTGTTTTAAGGTAAAGGCATTACAGAAATTTTTCATTATTTATAATTTTTATAGGTAGTAGAAAATGTAAAATTTGTTAGTTTTTATTTTTAATAGGGATTAATTACAAGTATTGTGTTTTTGATATAAATAATTATATTTTATTATTTGATATGATGGGGTTATTCTTGTCGTTGTGTTTATGATAATTCCATGCGTTTATAGAAGCGTATATTAGTCTGACAAATAATATCATAAAACTGATGAATAATACCCACTTAGTGATACGTACTTTTGTTTTCTTTTTTTTCATACAAACAACTAGTAACTTTATTTAAAGAGTCGAAAAATAATATAATCAAATATGATTGCCATAATTTGTATATATGTTTTGTTCAATAAAATTTCTTTGTTATAAGCTGTATTGTTTTAATACTTAAATATTAAGTTGAAAATTGATAAAAAATTAAAAAAATAATTTTTTATCAATTTATATAAGTTAAAATTAATGTATTATACAAATTTTTATTTAGTGTTTATTTTGTTTTATTTTTTCAAATAATATTATGTTTATGAATTATATAAATCAGTAATTATTACTGAAGTTGTATTTAATGCTAATATTAGATATTTTATAATATGTTTAATTGAATTTTATATTTAATAAATTAAATATAAAATTCACTATTACGACTATACTAGAGTTATGAATTTATTTCTATATTGTCAACAATATAAAATATTTGTTGACAATATATGATGTTTTATATTTATAAAACGATTATTTACTCAGATAATCGATAATATAAATAGATTATATTATGTTATTTAAATATTAAAATTTGATTTATGTTATACATGGAAAATAAATGATGTAATCAATTTTGGGTAAGCTCTTACTTTATCAATGTATTCTACAAATATCAATTAAATAATATCTTATATTTATTTTAATAGATTTATGAATATTATTATACATGGTCGTTAGAAAGTATAATTTTTAGGATTTGAAAGTTTACTTTCATGGAGAACAAAATTGATATGAAAATAGTTGAAGTTAGGCATCCATTAGTTCAACATAAATTAGGATTGATGCGTATTTGTGATATTAGTACTAAACGTTTTAGAGAGTTATCTGCAGAATTAGGAAGTTTATTAACTTATGTAGCTACTGATGATTTAGAAGTAGAAATAGTAACTATCAAGGGATGGTGTGGACTAGTTAAAATTGCGCGTATTAAAGGAAAAAAAATAACAGTAGTGCCAATATTAAGGGCTGGCTTGGGTATGATGAATGGTGTATTGGAGCACCTTCCAAGTGCACGTATCAGTATAATAGGAATTTATCGTAATGAAATTACTCTTGAGCCGATTCCATATTTTCATAAATTAGTTTATAATATAAATGAACGTATGGCTATGGTGTTAGATCCTATGTTAGCTACTGGTGGATCAATAATTGCTACTATTGATTTATTAAAAAGGTTTGGATGCAGTAACATAAAAGTTTTATCGATAGTAGCAGCGCCAGAGGGAATTGAAGCCTTAGAAAAAAAACATCCAGATATTGAATTGTATTTGGCCTCTATAGATCAAAAAATTAATAAACATGGTTATATTATTCCAGGTTTTGGGGATGCTGGTGATAAAACATTTGGAACTAAATAATATATAATTTTTATATAGTTAAAATTTATATATATATAAATATATATAAACTTATTTGTTAATAAATACAGATCAGTATGCCGTTAATAATTAATAATTGATTTTTATAATTAATAATTATAAAATATTGATGGTATTAATTTTTTGTATTGAGCAATGCTATTTTATATAGCTCAGCCAATAGATTATATAAAAATTATTTATATCATTATTATTTTATAATTTAAGATAATGTAATACGATTTGATCGTGATCAACAGGTTTAAAATGTGTAAATACTTGTTCTATGATACCGGTAGAATCTATTATAAAACTAACACGATGTATTCCGTTGTATATTTTTCCCATGAATTTTTTTTCTCCCCATGCTCCAAATTTTTTAGTGACTTTATAGTGTTCGTCAGAGAGTAAAGTAAAACGTAACATTTCTTTTTCATGAAATTTTAAAAGTTTCTCTGGTTTATCGTTACTAATTCCAATTATTTCTACGTTTAATTTTTTAAATATATCTATATTATCTCTTAATTTACATGCTTGTATGGTGCATCCTGGTGTCATAGCTTTAGGATAAAAATAAATAAGTACTTTTTTCCCTATGAAGGAATAAAGATCAACTGAAATACCATCTTGATCAGGTAAAATAAAGTGGGGAGCTTGATCTCCAGGTTGTAATAATGCCATAGTAATATTCCATTGAATAATTAATAAATTAATATACATTAATTACACTTTAATACTACTTTTAACTCTTGTATAGAATATAATTAAATTATTTAAAAAAAGTTTATATCTGTATATGACGATCATTTAAAAATTATTTGTTATAAGAATGACAGAGAACTATTTTTAAATAATCATTTAGTATTGAATATATCCTTAACGAATAATAATTTACTTAATAATCAAAAATATAATGAAAATAATTTTTAATTCATTTAAAATATTAAACGATGGTAAATGATATGTGTATTCATACATAAGTATACTATAAGAATTATAATATTATTTGTTATATTAAAATGAAGTTAATAAATATTTTATGTCTGTCTCTTGTTTAGTTGGGCTTTATTAAATATAAAAAATCTTATATATTAAGTTTATTGGAGATAATAGTTCATGTTTACCGGAAGTATCGTCGCTTTAATCACCCCAATGGATTTACAAGGTTCTGTAGATTGGATAAGTTTAAAAAAACTTGTTGATTATCATGTAACTAGTGGTACAACAGCTATTGTTTCTGTCGGAACGACTGGGGAAATGTCTGGACTTACACAGGAAGAACATGTTGATGTGGTTATGAAAACTTTAGAGTTTAGTGATGGTAGATTACCTGTTATAGCAGGTACTGGTGCAAATTCGACAGCAGAGGCTATTTCATTAACTAGTAAATTTAATAATAGCGATATAGCTGCTTGTTTAAGTGTAACGCCCTATTATAATCGTCCTAATCAAGAAGGGTTATTTCAACATTTTAAAGCTATTTCAGAAAGTACAGAATTACCCCAGATATTATACAATGTTCCATTGCGTACTGGGTGTGATATGGTGCCAAGTACTGTTTCTCGTTTATCAAAGATAAAAAATATAATTGGTATTAAAGAGGCGACAGGAAATTTAAATAGAGTAAATCAATTAAAACAGCTCGTTCATGAAGATTTTATTTTATTAAGTGGAGATGACTTAAGTGCATTAGATTTTATGAAACTTGGAGGAGTCGGAGTAATTTCTGTTACTGCCAATGTTGCTGCAAAAGAAATGGCTGACTTATGTAAATTAGCAAATAAAAATGATTTTTTAAATGCACAATACATCAATCAACGCTTGATGCCTATTCATAAAGCATTATTCATTGATTCTAATCCTATACCAGTAAAATGGGCTTGTAAAGAATTAGGGTTGATTTCATATGATACTTTGCGTTTACCTATGACCTATTTATCTGAGGTATATTGTCATGTATTAAAGAAGGCTTTAATAGATTCAGGATTATTTTATACTTAAAATAATTATAAATAATTATATTTATAAGGGTTTTAGTTTTAATGTTAACTTTTTTAAAGATTTTATGTGTGATATTGTTATCGGCTTGTTCTTCTGAAATATATAAGGACAATCGCTGTAAACTTAATGGAAATCTAAAATATTTAGATACTGTATCTTTATTGGAATTAAATTTACCAGAAAATTTAGATATTTTATTGCCTGTATCATATGATGATTATGTTATCCCGAAGATTAGCAACATTAATGTTGATATTCAAAAAATAGGTAAAAAATTAAATATATGCCCTCCATCGGTGTTGTCTACAGAAATAACGCATACATCTTGTTTAATTAATATTGAAAATTAACTAAATATAATCAAAAATTTTTTGTCATTATGTTTTTGAGTATACAGAATACTCATAGTTATTGTTGATATAGAAGTAAATCTTCTATTATTTTTTGATATATAGAGCTAAGTAATTTTAGATCTGCTAAATCAATGTATTCATTGATTTTATGGATAGTATGATTACGTGCGCCTAATTCTATAACTTCTGTTCCCATTTTAGCTATGAAACGTCCATCAGAAGTGCCCCCTGTAGTTTCTAAACAAGGTTCAAATTTTTGATAATATTTAATAGCATTGACTACAACATTAGTTAGTTTTCCTGGATTACTGAAATAAGGTTCTGCAGAAAGTTTCCAATCAATATTATAAGTTAAAGAATAATATGTAAGTATTTTATTTATACCTTTTTTAATGTCTTCAATAGAAGATTTATTATTAAAGCGAAAATTAAAGTCTAATGTAACTGTATGAGGTATAATATTACTATTATTGTTGTTATTCGTATAAATATTTGTAATCTGTATAGTAGTAGGAGGGAAAAATACATTTTTTTCTTGATCCCATGTAGTATTTAGGAGATCTGATAATATTGGAATAACTAAATGGATTGGGTTTTTTGAGAATTGGGGGTATGCTACATGACCTTGTGATCCATATATTGTTAATTGTCCCATAAGTGAACCACGTCTTCCATTTTTTATAATGTCTCCAATTTGATGTTGACTTGATGGTTCACCTACTATACAATAATCTATATGTTCGTTGCGCATCATTAAAGATTCTACAACTCTTGTAGTTCCATTTATTCCAGTTCCTTCTTCGTCAGCAGTAATAAGAAATGCAAGTCGACCTTGATAATTGGGATTTTTGTTTATAAAATTATCGGAGGCAACTAACATAGCAGCTAATGCACCTTTCATATCCACCGCTCCTCTCCCGTGTAATGCGTTATTGTGTATTACACCTGAGAATGGGGGATGATTCCAGTGCTGTATGTTTCCAGGGTCTACCACATCAGTATGCCCAAGAAATAATAATGTAGTAGTATGTTTTTGTTTTTTACCATTATTGCCATGGTATGCCCAAATATTAAGCGTATCATCAAATTGCATGAGCTCTATTTTAAAATTTAATTTTTGTAAATAATCCACAATTATTTCATGGCAATTATTATTTCTTGGGCATACTGATGGTTGTTTAATTAATTTTTGAGCTAATATTTCTAATTTAGAAAAATTCATATTGTTTGTTTTTATTTATAATATTTATGGATCAAAAATTAATTAAGCTTGATAATTATACATTTGAAATTGTACATTTATCAGAAATTAATATTTGTGATAAATGTACTTTAATTTATATAGTATATATAAATTAAAGTACATACGTATTTTTATTATGTATAAAATATTTTATGGTTACTTATTAATTTATAAATTTATTTAATAATTTATATGATTTCTCGATTACATAATCTACAGTAAAGTTGAAAAATTTAAATAATTGATTTGGTGGAGCTGATTTTCCAAATTCATTCATACCTATTATTTCACCATATAATCCAACATATTTATACCAATAATCAGTACTACTAGCTTCAATAGCTATTCTATTAATTATTGTATTTGGTAATACGTATTCACGGTAAGATACATCTTGTTGATCAAATATATCAGTAGAAGGTAAGGAAACAACTCGTACTTTATATCCTTCATTGGTTAAGCGGTAATATGAATTTATGGCTAGTACTATTTCTGATCCAGTAGCAATGATAATTAATTCAGGCACGCCTTGGCAATCTTTTAGAATGTACCCTCCTCGAGCAATATTGTTAGTTTGTGTTGATGTGCGTTCTTGTTGTATAAGGTTTTGTCTAGATAAAATTAGCGCGGTTGGGCCATGATGTTCAATTGCAGATTTCCAAGCAACTGCTGTTTCTACTTGGTCACAGGGGCGCCATACTGTTAAATTTGGAGTCATACGTAAATTTGATAATTGTTCTATAGGTTGATGAGTCGGACCGTCTTCTCCTAACCCAATAGAATCATGAGTATAAATCATAATATGATGACTGTTCATTAACGCTGCCATACGAACCGCGTTACGTGCGTATTCAACAAATGTTAAAAATGTAGCGGTATAGGGTAGAAAAGCTCCATAATTAGCAATACCGTTAGCAATCGCAGTCATACCAAATTCGCGTACACCGTAATGAATATAATTTCCAGCAGCATTTTTCATAATAGAGGAAGATTGAGACCAAGTTGTTAAATTGCTGGGTGTTAAATCTGCTGATCCGCCAAAAAGTTCCGGCAATTTTTTGGAAAAAGATTCAATTGTAATTTGAGAAGCTTGACGTGTAGCAATATTTTTAGGGTTCATTTGTAAGTTTTCGATAAATTTTTTCGTTTTTTTGTACCAATCATCAGGTAATTTTCGTTGTATTCGTCTTATTAATTCTTTTGATAAATCAGGATAAGTAAGTGTGTATTTACAAAATAGTTGTTTCCAAGCATCTTCTTTTTCTTGACCTATTATTTTAGCGTTCCATAATTTATATATTTTTTTAGGTATAACAAACTGGGGTTCATGCCAATGGAGGGCTTTTCGTGTAGCAGCTACTTCTTCTGGTCCTAGCGGAGCGCCATGTGCGCTGTGTGTACCGCTTTTATTTGGTGATCCAAAAGCAATAATAGTATTACATATTAATAATGATGGTTTATTCGGTATAGACTTAGCTTGGTTAATTGCAATTTTAATAGAATCTCTATTATGTCCGTTTATATTACGTATTACATTCCATCCATAAGATTCAAAGCGCATAGCAGTATCATCCGTGAACCATTCTGTTATATTGCCATCTATAGAAATACCATTGTTATCATAGAACATAATTAATTTATTTAGTTTCATGGTTCCAGCTAATGAGCAAACTTCATGAGAAATACCTTCCATCATGCACCCATCTCCTAAAAATACATAAGTATAATGATCAATGATATTAAATTGCATACGATTAAATTGAGCTGCTAGTGTTCGCTCAGCAATTGCTAATCCCACAGCATTAGCTAGGCCTTGTCCTAATGGTCCTGTTGTAACTTCAACTCCATCAGTATGTCCATATTCTGGATGTCCAGGTGTTTTAGAATTTAATTGTCTAAAATTTTTTAGATCTTCTATAGATATAGAATATCCAGTTAAATGTAGTATACTATATAGTAGCATTGATCCATGTCCATTAGATAGAACGAATCTGTCTCTATTAATCCAATTTGGATTGATTGGATTATGATTTATGTAATCTCTCCATAATACTTCAGCAATATCAGCCATACCCATGGGACAACCAGGGTGTCCGGAATTAGCCTGTTGTATGGCATCTATGCTTAGTATGCGTATAGCATTAGCTAATATTTTATTTGTTATTAACATAAAGTGTTTTCCTAATATTAAATTTTTAATTAAAAGATTATTTATTAAAATATTGTTTCTTTATAGAGAATTGTTGAGTGTATTGAATAATTTTCTATAGCCATGTTATTTTGTTATGTTTTAAAAACGAATAATATAAAAATAATTTTATTAAATATTTTATTTCTTTTTGTAAATAAAATATTTAGGAATCTGTATATTTCAGGCTAATGTTTTGTCAATTTTAGAGCAATAATTACATTTAATTGTAGTTATAATTTGTTTATCTGTATGACAGTCAACTAATGTTAGGATTAATCATATGATAATCATATTGTTTATAGCAAGAACAATTTTTAATTATTATTATTATATATAATGGCATGATTACATACATTATATTTATTTAATAAATATATTGATAGTGTTTATTGTAAACAGGATCTAAAAATGTATAAATTAAAATATATATTTGATTTTGATATGTGCATTTTATTGATTAAAGAGGAATGATAGCATTAAATTAAATTGGATATTGTTATTATTTTTAGTTTTATGTTATTTTAATATCTTTTTGAAAAGTAGTAATAATATTAATAATAATATAAGATGTCTTTGTACTTTGTTCTGAATGTATTTTAATTAATTTATTATGTTTTTATTGTCATATATTTGTTATAAATGATGTTATTTTTCCGCCAGTAGATATGTGTTTAGATATATTATATAAAACTTTAATGGTTATATTCACTATTAATTTTTTGATTGTATATAGATAGGTATATATATATTATTTATTTTTTAGTATGGGCTTTAATGTCTTAAAGTAATATGTAATAAATGGAAGAACATTGATTCTTAAATAAATAAGAAACGAATTAATAATAATTGCGTTGTGTAGATTATCATAATTAGTGATATTAGTATATTTTTATGTTATAGCTATACAATTTTTTGCATTATTTAATTGATCGATCACTGATTGGTATAGAGTACTTATAGCGGGATAGTAATTGTAATTGTTTGATCATTATGATTATTTTAATGTGTAAAGTATAAATGTATTTTATTAGAAATGAATTTATATTTTATATGATAAATCATATTTTTTCATATGAGAGATTGAGCTTTATATATTTTATATTATTTTTTAATTAAATATGTATGCATATCTTTCATATAAAGATATTTTCATTAAAATGATAACAGTATGATTCTTAAGTATAATTAAGACTTAGATATAATTATTATTGATATAATAATTATATCTATTATTGTAGTTAGAATAACGTGTAGCATTAAATTAAAAGAGTTATTAATTTTTTAGATTAAATAAAATAGTATATTAGGTTGTGTATATGTTGTTATAATAAATGAGATGGTTAATTTGATATGAACAGAATAAAAGATGTAATTTATACTTGATATTCAATAATTGATTTTAATTTTTGTTGAATAGTGGTTTATATATTATGTCATGCATATATTTATTAGTGTTTAAATATTTTTTAATTAAATCTTAAGGTAGGTATTTTATTTTTAAAACGATTTATTTAAGTATACAAAGTGATTAATTAAATATGAGACTTTATATAGAAAGATAACCATACGTATATACTTTATTTTAATCAATAAAATATTTTAATTTGAATTTTAATTATATATATTGTTATATATAATTGTTCAGATTTTTGATTGTATTAATGAAGAAAATTTTTTATTTTACGTATAATTATTTAATTATTGTAGTAATTTATTTTTAAAATAAATCAAAAGTAAATTCTTTATTAATTAATAAATTATTAGTTAGAAATTTATTCTATATTATAAAAATATTATTTTGTATACTAGTAATTGGTTAATAAATTTTTATATAAATATATATTTACATACGATCCATTTCACAATTATACACATAATATATCATATTTTTCTGGAATAAAAGAAATTCTATTTTAGTAATCGTGTTTATATTTGGATATATATGATTATTACACGTATTTTTTTTAAAACAATTAGAACAACGGCGCTGTTGTATTTTATTTTTTATACTTCAGTGTTTGGAACTGTTTTGTTAAATAGTTCGTATGATGTATCTAGAGAATTGTTTTTAGAGATTAATTCCAATTTTATTAAATATTGGAAGGATAAAAATCCTGAAGACACACTAATTATCCGTCAGTCTCATGCAGGATCTACCAGACAAGCTATAGCTATATTACAAGGATTGCGTGCAGATGTAGTCACTTATAATCAGGTAATAGATGTACAAATTTTACACGATCGTGGAAAATTAATTCCTAAAGACTGGCAAGATCGATTGCCGAATCACAGCTCTCCATTTTATTCAACTATGGCTTTTTTAGTAAGGCAAGGCAATCCAAAAGGAATTTATAATTGGCATGATTTAACTAATGAAGGGTTGAAAATAGTATTTCCTAATCCTAAAACTTCTGGAAATGGGCGCTATACTTATTTAGCTGCTTGGAATGTATTTTTTAAAAACAGTAACGAAAATATAGAGCAAACTCGATTTTGGATGCGAAAGTTTTTACAAAATGTAGTAGTATTCGATACTGGAGGACGCGCTGCTACTTCTACTTTTGTTGATCGCAATCAGGGGGATGTATTAATTAATTTTGAATCTGAAGCAAAATTAGTACAGAAGCAATATGGATCTAATAACTACGATATTGTGATACCTAAACCTAATATTTTAGTAGAATTTCCAGTGACTTGGATAGATAGAAATGTTCTCCGAAATAGAACTAAAAATGTAGCAAAAGCTTATTTAAATTATTTGTATACTCCTCCAGCACAAAAGATTATTGCTAAGTTTGGGTATCGTTTAAATACAACGGATGCTATTCAATTAGATCAGAATAGATCTTTTAAGAGTCAATTATTTAGGATAGAGGACCAGAATGGTAATTGGAATATTCTTATGGAGACACATTTTAGGCGTGGCGGTGAATTAGATAAATTATTATCGGTAGGACATCGTTGATGTTATTTTTTTCAGTTAAATATGTATTACCTGGATTTGGTATAGCTTTTGGCAGCAGTTTATTATTTATTTGCTTGATTTTATTATTACCTTTAAGTGCATTAATGATGCAACTATCTCAAATGAATTTTTCTCAATATTGGGATATAATTACAGATCCAGCATTATTAGTATCCTATAAAATTACTTTATTATCTGCTGGATCAGCAACATTATTTAATGCTGTATTTGGTATGTTAGTATCATGGGTAATAACCAGATATCAATTTCCTGGTAAAAAATTATTAGATGCATTAATAGATTTGCCTTTTGCTTTACCTACTGCAGTAGCAGGATTAACTTTAGCAACATTATTTTCAACATCAGGTTGGTATGGAAGTTGGTTATCTCGAGTAGGTATTACAGTATCATATACATGGATAGGAATATCTATTGCTATGATTTTTACAAGTATTCCATTTGTAGTACGTACGGTGCAGCCAGTATTAGAAGAGTTTGCTGAAGAATACGAAGAAGTAGCAAAGACTCTTGGAGCTGATCATTGGCAAATTTTTTATAATATAATTTTTCCGGAATTGGCACCAGCTTGGTTATCTGGTGTAGTGTTATCTTTTATCCGAAGCTTAGGTGAATTTGGTGCAGTCATTTTTATTGCAGGAAATATTGCATGGAAGAATGAGGTAATATCTTTAATTATTTTTATTCGTTTACAAGAATTTGATTATCCAGCAGCTAGCGCTATTGCTTCTGTAATTTTGATTGTTTCTTTATTATTATTATTATTTACTAATATGTTTCAATTACGAATAAATCGGAGGCTTAAGGGATCTTAGTGATAAATATATTTAATAATTATGTCAATAGGAATAATAATTGTATTCGTCATATTACATTGAACCAATGGGTTTTAATTATCTTGGCTATGTTTATATCATCAGTGTTATTGTTAGTTCCTTTAATTGTGATTTTTGTATCTGCTTTTTCAGAAGGATTAAAAGTAGTTAGAATAAATTTGATTGATAAAGATATGGTGCACGCAATTTTTTTAACGGTTATTGTAGTGTTATTTACTGTACCTATTAATATATTTTTTGGGGTATTGATGGCTTGGTTAGTAACTCGTTTTAAATTTTATGGAAGGCAATTTTTATTAGTTTTTTTAAATATACCTATTGCTGTTTCTCCGGTAATTGCTGGATTGTTATATTTGTTACTTTATACAAATAATAATGTAATAGTAAATTGGCTGGATTTACATAATATACAAATAATATTCACATGGTTAGGAGTAGTGTTAGTTACTATTTTTGTCACCTGTCCTTTTGTAGTACATGAGCTTGTTCCGGTGATGGTAAATAGAGGCAGACAAGAAGATGAGGCGGCAGTACTTCTTGGGGCTTCTGGTTGGATGATGTTTCGTTATGTTACTTTTCCAAATATCCGTTGGGCTTTGTTATATGGAGCCATCTTGACTAATGCTCGTGCTATTGGTGAATTTGGAGCAGTATCTATAGTATCAGGGTTGATACGTGGAGAAACATATACTTTATCATTATATGTAGAATTATTATATCAAGATTATAATACTGTTGGTGCATTTATTGCCGCATCATTATTAGCTTCTATTTCAATTGTTATGTTATTTATAAAGAATTATTTACAAAGTCGTTTGAAACATGTATGAATTAATATTTGTGGTTAGGGATAAGCAATGAGTATTGAAATAGACGGGATAAATAAATTTTTTGGTCATGACAAAGTGCTAACTAATATTTCTTTACATATCGAATCTGGAGAAATTATAGCATTATTAGGTCCATCTGGTTCTGGAAAGACAACATTATTACGTATTATTGCTGGATTGGAATATCATAATAGTGGTTGTTTACGTTTTAGAGGTAAAGACGTAAGTCAACTTAGTGCACGTGATCGTCATGTTGGTTTTGTTTTTCAAAATTATGCTTTATTTCGTCATATGACAGTATCGGATAATGTTTCTTTTGGCATAAGAATGTTACCACGTCATAAACGTCCCAATTCTCATGCAATTAATAAAAAAGTTATGCAGTTGTTGACTATGGTACAATTAGAAGGTTTAGGAAATAGATATCCTGAGCAACTTTCTGGAGGGCAAAAACAACGTGTAGCCTTAGCTCGTTCTTTAGCAATTGAACCAGAAATCTTGTTATTAGATGAACCTTTTGGAGCATTGGATACTCAAGTTAGAAAAGGATTACGTCGTTGGCTTCGCAGATTGCATAGTGAATTTAAATTTACTAGTGTTTTTGTTACACATGATCAAGAAGAAGCGATGGAAGTTGCTAATAGGATAGTAGTTATGAATCGAGGTATTATTGAGCAGATAGGTACACCTAAAGATATTTGGTGTGTACCAGCTACTCGTTTTGTTCTAGAGTTTTTAAGTGAAGTTAATTGTCTACAAGGAATGGTATGTGGTTCAGAATTATCTATTGGGTCTTATCATTGGTCTTTACCATACGTGCCTGCTTTTCAGGGAAAAGTAGAATTATTTTTTCGTCCGTGGGAAATGGATATTAGTAAAGAATCTAATGTATTGCATCCATTACCAGCTAAGATTGTTAATGTTAGTTTACATGGATTTTATTGGCAGTTAAGTGTAGAGCCTTTGGGTTGGCACCAAGATTTATTGACTATAATTTTAGGAATTGGGGATATTTTTGGTATCCCAGAATGCGGATCATGTTGTTATTTAAGCGGGCGTAATGCGCGATTATTTTCAGAAGAAATAGCACAATTGTAAGTGTAAGCAATAATGTTGTTTCTCAGGATGCTCTCATGGTCTTAAAGATAAGAGATAGATGTAGATGTAAGTAATAACAATAGAGACGTAAGTTTTGTTTACTTGGCTTATATTGGTATACGGATATATGAATAGTTTAATGATACTCTTAGATTTAAGAGTTGTATATAAAAAGATTTGGTTTTTATGTGTGAATTGTAAGATTTTTAAATAGCTGGATAAACAAGATGGTAAAGGATATTAATTAAAACTATATAGAGTACGGTAGTAAAGTATTTTGTATAGGAGTATATTTTAGGTAATGTAAATTTATAGTTTTTCTATATATTGTTTTGTTATTTTTATTTATAAGTATGTATGTTAATGTAGATTACAATTTTTGTAATAGATTAAGTAGTCTAATAGACTTGCAAAGTTGTTATTTTTCAGGTTATATTTTCATGGTATATTACGTTTACATTAATTAATAATTAATATTATTATTATTCCTATCTGTTTTAATACAGGCGTATTATTGTTTGTGCTGCATAAGTAAATGCATTATTGATTCTGTAGTTGGATGATTTAACGCTTTTTTTGCTATTTTCTTCGCATCGTGATAGTACGAATTGCGGATTATTTTTTTTATTTGTGGAATAGATACGGAACTCATACTAAACTCATCTAATCCCATTCCTAGTAATAGTAAAGTAGTGCGTTCATCTCCCGCCATTTCTCCACACATAGCTGTCCATTTCCCTTCAGAATGTGAAGCTTCAATTACTTGTTTGATTAATATTAAAATAGATGGAGATATGGGATTATATAAATGAGATATTAATTTGTTGCCACGATCTACGGCGAGAGTGTATTGTGTCAAATCATTGGTTCCAATACTGAAAAAATCTACTTCTTTAATCAAATGATGAGCGATAATTGCAGCAGCAGGAGTTTCGATCATAATTCCTACTTTAATATTTTCGTCAAATTTTTTTCCTTCTTTATGTAGTTGTTTTTTTAATAAATTTAGTTCTGTATTTAAAGTTTTTATTTCTTCTACAGAAATAATCATAGGATACATTATGCGTAATTTACCGAAAAATGAAGCGCGTAAGATAGCACGTAATTGGGTATGCAGTATATCTTTTCTATCTAACATTATGCGAATTGCCCGCCATCCAAGAAATGGATTCTCTTCGTTTGGAAGATGCATGTAAGGTAAATTTTTATCACCTCCAATATCCATAATACGTATGATTACAGCTTGATTAATCATTGATTCAGCTGCTTTTTTATAAGCTTTAAATTGTTCTTCTTCTGTAGGTAATGCATTACGATTCATAAATAAAAATTCAGTTCTATATAATCCTATGCCTTCAGCTCCGTTTTCTTTGGCTCTAATTATATCGTGTATTGCACCGCTAATATTGGCACATATCCGTACTTGATGTTTGTCAAGAGTAATTGCTGGAAGGTGTTTGAATTTAGTTAATTCATATTTTTCAGAAATATATTTTTCTTTTAATATATTGATATTTTTAATGATGTTTGGAGTTGGATTAATGTAAATTTTATTATTTAAGGCATCAAGTATTATAAAGTCTCCATTAGAAACTTGTTTTGTAATAATACCAGTTCCTACAATGGCTGGTAATTCTAAAGAACGAGCCATGATAGAGGTATGCGAAGTTTTCCCTCCGGCATCGGTAATAAATCCTAACACTTTTTTTAAATTTAATTGAGCTGTTTCTGATGGACTAAGATCTACAGCAATAATAATTACTTCTTCAGTAATTGTGTTTAAGTCGATAATTGGAATGCCTAAAATATTTTTCAATAAACGATTTCCAATATCTCGTACGTCGGTGGCACGTTCTTTCAAATATTCATCTTCTAGTTTTTCTAAGGCTTTTGCTTGAGTTTCAATCACCGAATACACAGCAGCATCTGCGCTAAATAGTTCTTCTTTAATAAGAGTGATGATATCTTGTTCAAGTTCTTCATCTTCTAGTAATATGATATGGCCTTCAAAGATAGCTTCTTTCTTTGAATCTAATTGTTTTTTTATTTTATTTTTAATTTCTTTTAATTGTCTAGAAGTTTCAGTGCGTCCAGAAATAAACCGATTTATTTCTTGTTCAATAGAACCAATAGCGATTTTTTTTGAATTAATGAGAATTTTTTTTTCTTTTAATAGCAACGCTTTGCCGAAGGCGATGCCAGGTGATACTGAAGTTCCTGAAATCATAAATTCTACCTTCATTAGAGTCATGGGGAGTTGAGTTTATTATCTACATATTGATTGATTGTGTTATTTTTCTTTTTATTTAAGTTCAGCAATGAATTTAATTAAGTGCTGAACTGCTTGTTCTGCGTCTACGCCATGAGCAGAAATAATAACTATAGAACCTTTACTTAATCCTAGTGCTTGCAGTTTAAATAAACTTTTAGCACTTGCTTTTTTTCCATTAGAGATTACTGTAATTTCAGAATTAAAGTTTTTTGCTTCTTTTACAAATTGAGTAGCTGGGCGAGTATGTAAACCATTGGCAGCGGTAATCACAGTTTCTTTTTGATACATTTTTATCTCCATTTGATTAAATAATATGATGAAAATAATATTTTTTTCAAGTTTATTAAATTAAATAAATTTTTGATGAATATAGACGAACAAATTTATATATATATTTATATATAAATAAATAATCTATTGATTTTGTTTTATCTTTTATGTATATCACATTCAAAATAGAATATGAACTAAAGATATTTTTCATTAATTTTTTTAAGATTTTATAATATAGCAGAAAATATAGTATTCTATTTATATAATGTAATTAATTCAATGTTTTTATATATTCTTTAATGAATAAAAGTGTATAGCCTTTCTTGTATTTATTAAAAATATAAACAGAAAACACTCGAAATGAGTGTTTTCTGTTTTGTTTGTTTAGTACTAACTAATATAAAAATTATTATTTTTATAAGTTTGAAAATAATACAGTACTTAAATATCGCTCGCTGGATGATGGTAGTATGACTACTATATTTTTAGTTTCGTAGATTTTGTTTTTTTGTAGTTCTATAGCAGCTGCCAATGCAGCACCTGAAGAAATTCCAGCTAAAATTCCTTCTTTTTCCATCAAATGTTTGGCATAGCTAATAGCTGCGTCTATGCTTACTGTTTCTACGTGATCAATTAAAGTTAAGTCAAGATTTTTTGGAATAAATCCAGCGCCAATGCCCTGAATTTTGTGTGGTGCTGGATTTATTTTTTGACCAGATAGTGTTTGAGTGATGACTGGAGAATTGTCTGGTTCTACTGCTACGATAATTATTTTTTTATTTTTCTTTATATTTTTTTTAAAAAATCTTCCAATCCCGGTGATAGTGCCGCCTGTGCCAACTCCAGCTACAAGTATGTCTATCTGTCCATTAGAGTCGTTCCAAATTTCAGGTCCTGTTGTTTTTTCATGAATTTCTGGATTTGCAGGATTACTAAATTGCTGTAATAATAGATAACGTTTAGGATCAGAAGAAACGATCTCTTTTGCTTTAGCAATAGCTCCTTTCATTCCATCATTTCCTTCTGTTAATATAATTTCAGCGCCTAAGGCTTTAATTAATTTACGGCGTTCAATGCTCATTGTTTCTGGCATGGTTAAAGTTAATTTGTAGTGACGTGCAGCTGCTACGTAGGCTAGAGCAATACCAGTATTGCCGCTTGTTGCTTCTATCAGTTTTGTATTTGATTTTAATAGGTTTCTTTTTTCTGCATCCCAAATCATATTAGCGCCAATACGACATTTAACACTAAAGCTAGGATTTCTAGATTCTATCTTAACCATAATATGTCCATTTCCAATTTTATTAAGGCGGACTAATGGAGTATGACCGATAGTATAAGAATTATCTTGATAGATTTTGTACATACTTAATGTTCCTCAGTGTCATATAACATTACATGATATATTTGTTTTGAAATAGAATATCTTTAAAAGATAGACAGAATTAAATTAAAATATGAATAAATATTCAAATATTTCATATCAGAATAGAATTAATTATTATGCATTAATTGTGTAAG
The DNA here is from genome assembly GCF_036549215.1 of Candidatus Blochmannia sp. SNP. Lineage (NCBI taxonomy): Bacteria > Pseudomonadati > Pseudomonadota > Gammaproteobacteria > Enterobacterales > Enterobacteriaceae > Candidatus Blochmanniella > Candidatus Blochmannia sp. SNP. The sequence continues at coordinate 302,526 of NZ_CP144371.1, forward strand.
TGTATATCCATTATATAATAATTATTAACGTTATATTGTTGTTATAGATATTTTTATGGAAGTAAATTAAATAGTTATTTATATTCAAGTATTATTTATGTTAAATCAGTTAATTATTTAAGACATTAGTATTATTCATTTTTAATGACATGTAGGTGGAGATATTTATTTTAAGTGTAGATCAATGATCCTACCCCATATTTATTGGGATATTTATATTATGAAATTTATTGAAAAAAAAATACAAAACTTAAGAAAAAAATTACGTCATTGGGAATATTTGTATTATTTAAAAAATGAATCTGAAGTATCTGATGAAAAATATGATGCAATATTAGAAGAACTACATCAGTTAGAAAAAATTTATCCACATCTGATTACAGAGAGTTCTCCTACCCAACGTGTAGGAGGTGTATTGCCGGATAATTTTAAGAAAATAAATCATAAAATACCAATGTTATCTTTAAATAGTATTGTTAAATCATATCAATTATTGTTATTTGACAGACGAATAAAACTTAAACTTGATAATAATCATATTATCTCATATTGTTGTGAGTTAAAAATAGACGGAGTGGCAGTTAGTTTATTATATAAAAATGGGGAATTGGTTTGTGCAGCAACTCGAGGTGACGGAAGAATTGGAGAAGATATTACTAAAAATGTGCGTACTATTTGTTCGGTGCCTATGTATTTAAAAATTGATACTAATAATCATGATGTATTACCATATTGGTTAGAGGTTAGAGGAGAAATATTTATATCTAAATTATGCTTTTTGCAATTGAATAAGATAACAGTGCGGGAAGGTAATAGACCTTTTTCTAATTCTAGAAATGCTGCTTCTGGTTCACTACGCCAGTTAGATCCTGCTATTACCGCTAAACGGCCATTAAGTTTTTATTGTTATGGTGTTAGTGATTATTTTGGAGAAAAAGAATTGCCAGATAGTCATTGGGAACGATTGCAGTTATGTAAAAATTGGGGTTTACCAATTAGTAATCATATTCGTTTAGTTAGTGGAATTGATAAGGTATTAGAATATTATTCTTATATAGAAAAAATACGAGCTAGTTTAGAGTTTAACATTGATGGGATAGTTGTTAAAATAAATAGTTGTAAATATCGAGATAAGTTAGGTTGTGGATCTAAAGCTCCTAATTGGGCTGTTTCTTATAAATTTCCAGCAGAGGTAGGATCTACTAAAGTAGATAATGTAATTTTTCAGGTTGGACGAACAGGTATTATTACCCCAATAGCTTATTTAGAACCTATTGTGATTTCTGATGTTACAATTAGGAAGGTTAGTATTCATAATATCAATGAAGTAAAGAGACTTGGATTAATGATTGGAGATACGGTTCGTATACAAAGATCTGGTGATGTTATTCCTAAAATTTTAGAAGTAGTTTTATCGAAACGTACTGATCGCGCGAAAGCTATAGAGTTTCCAGATTTCTGCCCGATATGTGGATCTCTTATTGCTACATGGTATCGTCAGTCAATATTGCGCTGTACAGCTGGATTAGCGTGTCTTGCTCAACGAAAGGCAGCGCTTAAACATTTTTCTTCTAGGAAAGCAATGAATATTTGCGGCATGGGAAATAGAATTATTGACCAATTAGTTAATAAAAATTTAGTATCCACTCCGGTTGATTTTTTTAATTTGAGTAAAAATAAGTTACTTTGTTTAGAGGGATTCGGAACGGAATATGTCGAACGCTTATTATGGGCTATTGAAAATTCTAAAAAAATTACTTTGGCTCGTTTTATATATGCATTAGGTATTCGGGGTGTAGGTGAAACGGTAGCTAACAACTTAGCTGTTGTATATAAAACTCTTGAAAATTTAGTTACTGCTGATTTACGGTCATTGTCAAGTTTGAAATATGTAGGACCAATTGTGGCTAATAACATATATTATTTTTTTAGAAATCCTGATAATCTAAAAAATGTACAGGATTTAATTGATCCCTCTATTGGGATTCAATTAAGCGTTATTATTTAAACAAAAAATTTTAAAAGATTTTAAAAATTATAGGGATGTTACAAAAATTTTTTTGTTAAAACAATTTAGATAAAAATAAAGGATTGTAAATTTAAGTTTTCTAGTAAATATTTGGTTATATTAATGAAATTTTATTATTTAGGTTTAAAGTTACTAAATATATTTTTACTTTTCTTTTAAACTTTAGTAAAGAGTAGTGATTTATTAATAATTAGGTATTAATAAAATAAAGATATGGTAAAATTTTTATTAATTACATTAATTATTTAAATTGTTTCTTATGAAGAATGATGATGCGCAACAATTAATTCCTTGGGTCGTGCAGGAATCGAACCTGCGACCAATTGATTAAAAGTCAACTGCTCTACCTTCTGAGCTAACGACCCTAAGTTTATCAAGATAAATAAAATAGGTGATGGCGGATTCGAACCGCCGACCCTCTCCTTGTAAGGGAGATGCTCTACCGACTGAGCTAATCACCTTTTCTATTGCTTGGATTGAATTATATGGATTCATTGACATGAGTCAATGGATTTTTATAAAAATAGAGAATTTTAGTTGTAATTTGTTATATGTAGGAATTAAATTTAATATTGTATTAACTTAAGTGAGTAGTATATGTATTAATATAATTAGGTATTTAATTTTTTATGAATATTAAAACTCGATTCGCTCCTAGTCCGACAGGTTCTATACATATTGGAAATATTCGCACTGCTTTATATTCTTGGTTATTTGCTCGTAAGCAAGGTGGGAAATTTTTATTGCGTATAGAAGACTCTGATTTGAAACGTTCTATACATGATGCTGTTAAATTTATTATTTCAGGGATGAACTGGCTTAGTTTAGATTGGGATGAAGGTCCTTATTTTCAAACCGATAGGTTTGCTCGCTATAATAGTGTAATAAATTATATGATTCAACATGATATGGCCTATAAATGCTATTGTTCGTCAGAAAGATTGGAATTGTTGCGGTTAAATCAAATAAAAAATGGAGAAAAACCTAAATATGATGGTTATTGTCGTTTGAAATCTACAGTTATAAATTATAATCCTTGTGTTAATTCCTATGTAGTACGTTTTTGTAATCCTCAGAAAGGTGTAGTGATTTTCCATGATCAGATTAGGGGCACAATTACGTTCAGTAATAAAGAGTTAGATGATTTAATTATTCGTCGTGCTGATGGTTCTCCAACGTATAATTTTTGTGTTGTAGTAGATGATATGGATATGCAAATTACTCATATTATACGAGGAGAGGAACATATTAATAATACTCCGCGTCAGATAAATATTTTAAAAGCATTAAAAGCTCCAATACCAACATATGCTCATGTATCAATGATTTTAGATCATGAACATAAAAAATTATCAAAACGTCGTGAAACGTTAGGAATTATGAAATACCGTGATGATGGATTTCTTCCCGAAGCTATACTTAATTATTTAGTAAAATTAGGATGGTCTTATGGTAATCAAGAAATTTTTAGTATTGAACAGATGAAAAAATATTTTGATTTTAGTGGAGTTAGTAAATCTCCTAGTGTTTTTAATCTTGAAAAATTGCTTTGGTTAAATCATTATTATATTAATCATTTGCCGATAGATTATGTAGCTTCGCATTTGTCGTGGCATATGAGTCAACAAAGAATCAATATGCAAAATGGTCCAAAATTAACTGATATAATAAAATTATTTGCAAAACGCTCGCGAACATTAAAGGAAATTGCAAATAATTGTCATTATTTTTATATAGATTTTAATATATTTGAAAATAAGGTAGCTAAAAATTATTTAAAACCTATTACAATAATGCCATTAAAATATTTAAAAAGAAAATTCAGCAATATAGTCCATTGGACACCAGAAACTATTAAATCTGTCATTATTGAAACTGTTAGTGAATTAAACATCAGTATGGATAAGATAGGGATGCCTCTTCGTGTAGCATTAACTGGAACGGATCGGTCTCCAGCTCTTAGCTGTACTATACATGCTATTGGAAAATCGCGCGTATTAGAGCGTATTGATCAAGCTGTACGTTATGTTTTAACGAACTGTATTCGACAACAACATACAAGTGAATGATTATTTCAATTTATTTTTTAAAATGTGAATATATAATCAAGGTCATTATATATAGTAGATAACGGAGATTACGATTACCGGTAATAATATAACAAATTTTAAGATTAAACTATAGTTGTGTTTAATTAGGATGATTGTTCGAAGTGTGGAGTGTAAAATAAGAAATTGTTAGAATTGTTCGGTTTGAGTTAGCTGTTGTAGGTTTCGTTTATTTTTATAAAATGTTGTATTATACATCGGATGTATGTATTTCATCGTATTATTATTATTATTATTTATCTATTTATTTTTGTAGCTTTAAAATTATTTAATTTTTTAATCACATCAATGTGATATTATCAAGTATATGTTATCAGATTAGTACTAATTTTATAGTTAAATGATGTATAAAATATTTTTATTTATTAGTAAAAATTATATTACTAAACTGGTTATTGTGGCTGATAACATGTTAATTAGTGTAGAGCTGTATATTAGTTTAAATCCATAATGCGATATTATGTTTCCTTGTGTTTTATTCAACCCTTTAATAGCGCCTATAACAATACCAATAGATGAGAAATTAGAAAATGAAACTAAAAAAACTGATACTATTCCTATAGTTTGAGATGATAAAACGTCAGAAATTTTCTGTAAATTTATTATGGCAATAAATTCATTAGAAACTAATTTAAGCGCCATAATACTGCTAACTTGTAATATTTCATTGGTAGGTATACCTATGATCCAGGCGAATGGAAAGAAAATATAACTTAAAATTTCTTGTAGAGATACGTTAAGTAATATTTTAAATATTGTATTAAGAGCAGAGATGAGTGCAATAAACCCTATTAACATTGCAGCAACAGTAATAGCTATTTTAAATCCAATTAAAATATATTCGCCTATAATCTCAAAGAGACTTTGATTACTAGTATATAAATCGGATATTATATATAGGTCTTTTTCTTTATTTACTACATAAGGATTAAGCAATGATAATATAAGAAAAGCACTAAATATGTTCAATATTAATGCTGCTATAACATATTTTGGAGTTAACATGGTCATATATGCCCCCATTATAGAGAGAGATACTGTAGACATAGCAGTTGCTGCCATAGTATACATTCTAGGCTCAGATATATTTTTAATGATATTTTTATAAACTATAAAGTTTTCAGATTGTCCTAAGATCAGTGAACTAACAGCATTGAAAGATTCTAATTTTCCCATTCCGTTAATTTTAGATAGAATAGTTCCAATTATTCGAATAGTAAATGTTAATATCCCAATATACTGTAGAATACCAATTAGAGCGGAAATAAAAATAATTGGGCAAAGTATGTTTAAAAAAAAAGTAGCTAATCCTTGTGCGTGCATTCCTCCAAAAACAAAATTAGTTCCTTCTAATGCAAAAATTGATAGTGTATTGAATAAAGTACATAATTTTTGTACGGAATCTGATCCTAATTGGGAATGTAAAATAAAGTATCCTAATAAAATTTCTATAATCAGTATCTGAAAAATAAAACGTATACGAATATTTTTTGGATTACTGCTGACAAGCAGTGACAAAATTACTATTGCAGTGAATCCTAGAACAAAATGTAAGATACGAGACACAATATTTACTCCGCTAATGTAAGTGTAGTATTAGTATGCAAAAATTTTGCATTGTTTTATATAGAAAAGAAACAGCAATAAAAATTAGTTATATGCAAGTAATTTAATCATATTTAACTTTTTCACGTAATTCTATGATGATTAAAAGACTATTAATGGATCTAAAAATATAATTTAGAAGTTAGCCTATGCTATACTTATTTTCAATATAAAACTGCAATCATCATTTATGATGAGGCTATAACTTTAAATTTGATCGTTCAATAATTATTATTTCTATTATAATATAATTATTTTGTTTAAGTATATAAAGTTAGTCGAATAAGATGATTTTATGAGGGCTATTAGTATGCTAAATAAGCAAGATACAGTAGTTGAGCATCGTTCTACTAGTAGAAAAATTAAATTTTCGTTACTTGGTCCTGCTTTTATAGCTGCTATTGGATATATAGATCCTGGAAATTTTGCAACTAATATACAAGCTGGAGCTACTTTTGGTTATCAATTATTGTGGGTTGTAGTATGGGCGAATATCATGGCAATGTTAATTCAATTACTTTCTGCAAAACTTGGGATTGCGACTGGAAAAAATTTGGCAGAACATATTCGAGACCAGTTTCCAAGATCAGTTGTATGGATATATTGGATTCAAGCTGAAATTATTGCTATGGCTACAGATTTAGCAGAATTTATTGGAGCTGCTATTGGATTTCAAATATTGTTTGGCATATCTTTGTTACAAGGTGCATTTTTGACAGGGTTGGCAACTTTTTTGATTTTAACCTTACAAAGATATGGTAAAAAACCATTAGAATTTGTTGTTGGAGGTTTGTTATTTTTTGTCGCAATTGCTTATGTTATTGAGTTATTCTACTCAAAACCTAAATTTCTTGTATTAGGTATGAGTGTATTATTTCCAATACTTCCAAATAGAGAAGCAGTGTTTTTGTCAGCAGGAGTTTTGGGGGCTACAATTATGCCGCATGTTATTTATTTACATTCTTCCCTTACTCAAGATAATAATATAACGGCAAGTAGAGCTGATCGATATTCTTCTACAAAATTAGATGTTGCTATTGCAATGACTGTTGCTGGATTTGTAAATTTATCTATGATGGCCACTGCAGCAGCAGTATTTCATTGCAGCGGCCATACTGGTATTTCTAATTTAAATGAGGCTTATTTAACGTTATCTCCTTTATTGAACCATACTGCTGCCACAGTTTTTGGTTTAAGTTTGACAGCAGCGGGATTATCATCAACAGTAGTAGGTACCTTAGCAGGGCAAGTAGTGATGCAAGGTTTTGTTCATTTCCATATTCCATTATTATTACGTCGTGTTATTACTATGTTACCTTCATTTATAGTTATTTCTTTTGGAATTGATTCCACGCGTATTTTAATAATGAGTCAAGTATTACTTAGTTTTGGAATTGCGCTTGCATTGATACCATTGTTAGTATTTACTGGAAATGCTAAATTAATGGATGAATTAGTAAATTCTTTATTGATGAAGATGGTTGGTTGGTTAATAACAATAATAGTGATAATGTTAAATATATATTTGTTGGTTGGTATTATTATTTAGTATATGAAATAAATTGATATAGATAAAAGTTATTTATTTAAAAATTTTCAGTTTTGTAGAAAAATTAATTTCATAGATATATACTATTGATATATAAAATATATTTTAGCTTAATTAATAAGTTTTTTATATTTATACACAGTGTATCAATATTTAGTTTTTTTTGTTAAGTATTTTTATAATTTTACTAAAAATATAAAATAATTAATTGTTTATTTTAGCATATATTATATATGTTTAATGTTTAATGTTTAATGTTTAATAATAGTATATTAATAATTATTTAGTAAATCTATAATTTATATAATGTATATAACTAACTGTAATTATAATTGTGTCTTCGACAGGAATTGAACCTGCAACTAACCCTTAGGAGGGGTTCGTTATATCCGTTTAACTACGAAGACTTGTGTTATAACAAATTTGTTAGTTTGTTGGTTTTATATTCTATGCATAATTATTTATGTATTATTTTAGGTGATTTTAAAATGATAGATAAATATCATGTGTCAGAGTTAAGGGTAATTCAAAAAATGAATACTATTTCTTATAAATAAATAATTTATTAATACAATACAACATTTATATATATAGCTGACTTAAAATAAGTTGATGTATACGAATATCTATTGTCGTGATTGAGTTTTATATTTTAGTTTAAAAAATCCTTATTAGGATTTTCCACATTGTGCACGTTGTCTGAGTAGATGATCCATTAAAACGATAGCTATCATGGCTTCTGCTATGGGCACTATTCTTAATCCAATACATGGATCGTGACGTCCTGTAGTAATGACTTGTGTTTCTTTATTTTTAGATGTAATGGTGTTTCCTGGTACTGTTATGCTTGAAGTTGGTTTAACAGCTATATGTATAATTATTGGTTGTCCATTGCTAATTCCTCCTAAAATTCCTCCAGCATTATTACTTTTAAATCCATTTGATGTCATTTCATCTCGATGTTCACTACCATGCTTTGTAACCACTGAAAACCCATCTCCAATTTCTATTCCTTTTACTGCGTTAATACTCATTAGTGCATGGGCTAAATCAGCATCAAGTCTATCAAATACAGGTTCTCCTAATCCAATCGGTACATTTTCCGCTATTATTGTTATTTTTGCACCAATAGAATCTCCAGATTTTCTTAAATCGTTTATTAATGTATCTAATGCGTTTAATTGTTCAATATCAGAGCAAAAAAATGGGTTGTTATTTACTTGTTTCCAATCTTTAAAATTGCAATGAATATTGCCTATTTGCGCTAAAAATCCACGAATTTTTATTTTTTTTATGTTAAGTAAATATTTTTTGGCAACAGCTCCCGCTGCCACTCGTACTGCTGTTTCACGCGCTGAAGAACGTCCTCCACCACGGTAATCTCTAAAGCCATATTTTTTTTCATAAGTATAATCAGCGTGACCAGGTCGATATAAATCTTTTATTTCTTCATAATCTTGAGATTGTTGATCAGTATTTTTTATAAATAAACCTATGCTGGTGCCTGTTGTTTTTCCATTAAAAACGCCAGATAAAATTTCTACTATATCTAACTCTGATCGTTGACTAGTATAACGAGAAGATCCTGGACGTCTACGATTTAGATCATTTTGCAGATCTTGTGTCGTTAAAGGAAGACCTGGAGGCATGCCATCAATAATACCACCTATTGCAGACCCATGAGATTCACCGAATGTTGTAACTTTAAAAAATTGTCCAATACTATTACCAGCCATTATAATTTCCTTAATTATTAAATTATTCAGTTGTTGTTACAAGATAATAATTGTTTATAAGTTAACATAAACACACCTTCTCCTCCGTGATAAAGTTGTAACCAACGAAAAGGTATATTTGGAAAACATTTTATTAATGCCATTTTAGCTCTACCTACCTCGCATATAAAAATTCCATTTGTATTTAAATGATGTACAACGTTCATTAAAATTTTTTGAATTATCTTTAATCCATTATTACCTGCAGACAAGGATATCACAGGTTCATAATGAAATTCTCTTGGTAATTTATATATATATGTATTGTTTACATAAGGAGGGTTAGTTATTATTAGATCATATTTTGATTTTGGTAAATGTTTAAATAGATCTGAATAAATAGGAACAACACGATGTTCTAAATTGTATAATTTAATATTATGTTCGGCTACCTTCAATGCGTCTATAGAAATATCTACTGCATCTACTTCGGATTTTGGATAGACTATAGCGCTGGCAATAGCAATACATCCGCTACCCGTACCTATATCAAGAATGCGATATGGGTACTGGGGTAATAGATTATGAAAATATGATGTGATTAGCTCTCCAATTGGAGAGCGGGGGATAAATACTCGTTTATCTACATAGAATTCTAGGCCGCAAAACCATGATTTATTGGTCAAGTAAGGAACTGGTATGCGTTTGTTAATACGATGGTGAACTAGTTTGATTATATCTGAGCGTTCTTTCTTAGTTAGACGAGCTTGGTATATTTCTGTTGGAATATTTATAGGCAAATTTAAACTAGGCAATATTAGATGTAATGTTTCATCCCAAAAATTATTAGTACCATGACCATAAAAAATTGGATTAGCATTCAATTGACTGCTGCTCCAGCGTAACATATCTAGTATAGTATGCATCTCTGTTAATATTTTTTTCGTTGTGTTATTCATATAGATTATAGTTCCTATAATGAGATCATTATGTGTTTATAGTGATTGTATTTGAGAATATAATGTATTTTAGGAAGAAGAGTATAAAATAAAATGATTATGTTTTTATTTCATAATACCCTATTTAGGTAGGAATTTTAGCGTAATAGTAGGTATATTTTATATAAATAAATATTTAAAAGAGAAATTTTGTTTTACACACTATGTGTGTAACATGGTGTTGTTAATTATGTGAATTATATTATGTATATTTATACACTAATCCCCGACGTTATTATAGTATACGTTCATATATATAAATAAATGAAATTATTAATGATAAGTATAATATTAATAAAGATTGTCAATATATTCTTTTATCAAGACAGTATTCTTAATTTAAAAAATTAGTTATTAAGTTATAGATAAATATTCATACATTATTGATAAACTATAATTATCGTTATTGTGTTTTTTTATGACTGTGTTACGATTTTTGAACCTATAAGATGTAGCGCTATTATTTTAATAAATACTATGTCTTGATGATTAGGTTAATTATTAATTATATTTAGTCTGTTAAATATAATCAGTTGCATTAGCGATATGGTTAACATCAGCTGGTATTGTAACAGTATAAATGTTAGTTGCAAGTAATACGTTTATATATTGTATTTTAATTGAAGGAACAGTATTTCAAATATAGGTAAAAATATTTTTGATTTTTTTGTGTAATACATAATTAGTTTCAAATGACTGATTTATTTTTATGCTAATAATTGCTTCTACACGACTAACATTTTAAGTAGTTTTTTAAGATTTAGTGCAATTTTAATACTACAAAACATCATTGTCATGAGGTATATTAAATATGAAACGTGCTGTTATCACTGGTTTAGGGATTATATCAAGCATTGGAAATAATCAGAACGAAGTTTTAATTTCTTTAAAAAATGGTAGATCTGGAGTTACTTTTTCTAAAGAGTTAGAAGAATCAGGCATGCGTAGTCATATTTGGGGTGATATTAAAATTAATACATCAGGATTAATTGATCGAAAAATTTCTAGATTTATGAGTGATGCATCTATTTATACCTATTTATCTATGGAACAAGCTATAGTAGATGCTGAATTATCTGCAAGTATGATTGCTAATGATCGAACAGGATTAATTGTTGGATCTGGAGGAGGTTCGCCACGTAATCAAGTATCTGGATCTAATGGGATGCTTTCGCGCGGTTTAAGAGGGGTAGGTCCTTATATGGTGACTAAATCTATGGCTTCGGGTGTATCAGCATGTTTGGCTACTTCTTTTAAAATTCGTGGAGTTAGTTATTCTATCAGCTCTGCTTGTTCTACATCTACACATTGTATTGGCAATGCAGTTGAATTAATTCAATCAGGAAAACAATCTGTTATTTTCGCTGGAGGAGGAGAAGAATTATGTTGGGAAATGGCTTGTGAATTTGATGCTATGGGAGCGTTATCTACAAAGTACAACATGACACCGGAAAGAGCATCTCGTCCTTACGATATTCATCGAGATGGATTTGTGATTGCAGGAGGAGGAGGAATAGTTGTAATAGAAGAATTAACGCATGCTTTAAATCGTGGTGCGCATATTTACGCAGAAATTATTGGGTATGGAGCTACATCTGATGGCTGTGATATGGTCGCTCCTTCTGGAGAAGGAGCGATTCGATGCATGAAAATGGCATTAAGAGATGTTATTGATCCAATAGATTATATCAATGCGCATGGTACATCAACCCAAATAGGTGATATTAAAGAACTTTGGGCAATTCGTGAAATTTTTGGTGATCAGCATCCTGCTTTTTCTTCTACTAAATCAATGACCGGGCATTCATTAGGTGCTGCTGGAGTTCATGAGACCATTTTTACTTTATTAATGTTAAAATATAATTTTATTGCTCCCAGCATTAATATTGATCATTTAGATCCTTATATAAAGAATATGAATATTGTGATCAATAAACCTATTTACCGTAAATTAAGAACAGCTATGACTAATAGTTTTGGTTTTGGAGGAACAAATGCTACATTAGTTATGAGTAAATATTCTTAAAATATTGTTTTAAGATCGTTGATCATCTAACTCGTACTATAAATTTTGTATATTACATGTATGCAGTGTTATTGCTTATAAAAACTAATGTTTAGTGAGCGATATTGTGTTTGTTTCTATGAATTAGATTTGAGCATCATGAGTGATGTTTTGATATTTTAGAAGTTAATATTTATAGTGGAGATGTGATCGTGTGAGATTATTTATTATAGGGGCAATATTTTATTATCTTTAATATATATGTATTTTATGGTGTCATGTTTTATAAAATGTGGATTATGATGATACTTAATGTGAGTTTGTTGATTTGGATCTATATTTTTGTTTGATTTTGGTGCATAGATATGCGTTATGTAAAAAATTAAAATATGAGAAATTTATGAAAATAGATTTACAGAATTCTATGTTCATATTGTTTTTAATTTTTAAATTATATAGGATTATGAAAGGTGACTACTTTATTTATGTATAGTGCTTTGTCTGGAGAATAAATTTGAGAATTTTGGTTGATAAAGATATACCTCATATCCATAGATTATTTGGTTTACATAATGAAATAACTGTATGTGAAGGGCGTGTTATTTCTGCTAAAGATATAAGAAATATAGATATTTTGATAGTACGTTCAGTAACAAAAGTTAATCAGAAATTATTAGATGATGATTCTATAAAATTTGTAGGTACTGCAACTTCTGGAATTGATCATATTGATCAAAATTATTTAAAAAAGTATGGAATTAATTTCGTTTACGCTCCAGGAAATAATGCTATAGCAGTAGTGGAATATGTTTTTGCGGCATTATTTTGGTTAGCAGAGCGTGATAGATTTTTTTTACGTGATAAAATTATCGGAATTGTTGGAGTAGGACATATTGGTAGTTTGTTGCATGAAAGATTACATAGTTTTGGTATACATACTTTGTTGTGTGATCCTCCATTAGCAGAAAAGAATATAAGTCAATATAAACAGTCTTGGAAGTCTTTTGAAAAATTAGTTTCTGAAGCGGACATTTTAACTTTTCATACTCCTTTAATTTATGACGGAAATTATCCTACATGGCATATGGTTGACATTGATGTTTTAGAATCATTACCTTCCAATTGCATTTTAATTAATACTTCTCGAGGTTCTGTAATAGATAATAACGCGTTACTAAAAGTATTAGAAAATGGTAAAAAACTGAATGTAGTATTGGACGTATGGGAAACAGAGCCGGAGTTATCTTTACCCTTGTTATCTTACGTAGACATAGGTACTGCTCACATCGCTGGATACACTCTTGAAAGTAAAACACGGAGTATTATTCAAATATATAATGAGTATTGTAAATTTTTTAATATTTTTAATGCAGTTAATTTATTTGAGTTAGAGTCTTCTGTTATTTATTATCTGAAAGTACAGAAAAAAATAGATGAAATGTTGTTAAATAAATTGATTAAATTTGTGTATGACATACGTTGTGATGATTTTTTATTAAGGAGGTTTGCCACAGTACAAGGAGGATTTGATAAGATACGTAGATGTTATTTAGCTCGTAGGGAGTGGTCTTCATTGTGCGTAGAAACTTATGTAGATTATAATAATGAAATGCTAATTAATTTAGGCATAAGTGTGTGCTATATATGATGTTATATATATAAATACAGTTGAATATTGTTTAAATGCTAATTTTTAATTGTGTAATGTATGTTATTTGTTATGTTTATGATTTTTAAGTGATCAGGGATTTACAATAAAAGGATATTTTGTAAAAGATTATTTTTGTCTATTTGATAGAATATTTTTATGTGTTTTGTGTTACAGAGTGATAGTTATCATAGTGTTTGGATATAAAATACAATAATAATTTTTTATTAAAGAAATCATTTTTATATGAAATATTTTTTGAATTAATAAGCTAATTATATATTAGTTTCTTATAATTATAAATTGATATTATGTTTAAATTTAGTCAAATTATGATTTATATATATTAATTAGGACAAAATTATTTTGTAATATATGTATTATTACTATGGGTTTTTAAAGTATCAGTTAGATGTTATTGTTCTAATTTAGGGTTGATAGGATGTTATTAATGTTTAATATAGATGTGTTGCTATAATATAATAAAAATTGTAATGTGATGCAAAAATTGGCTTTAGGTATTGAATATGATGGTTCTTCATATTGTGGTTGGCAAAAACAGAAAGATGCACTTAGCATTCAAAGTTGTATAGAATATGCTATAAAAAAGATAACAGCTGAGCAAGTAACTATATTTTGTGCGGGGCGTACCGATTCTGGAGTACATGCATTAGGACAGGTTGTTCATTTTGAAACTTATTCTCGACGTTCAAAATCTGCTTGGACACTAGGTATTAATCATTATTTGCCATCGAGAATTTGTGTACGTTGGGCTAAATTGGTAAATAAAGATTTTCATGCTCGCTTTAGTGCGATTTCTCGTCGTTATTGTTATGTAATCTATAATGGTTATATTAGATCTGCTTTATTATTTAGCAAAACTTGGCACTATAAAAAATATTTAGATATTAACAAGATGTGTGCTGCTGCTCATTTCTTATTAGGAGAGAATGATTTTACTTCATTTTGCGCGGCAGGTTGTCAATCATCTTCAAAACGAAGAAAATTATATCATATACGTATTGTACGTTCAGGGCAATGTGTTGTAATAGATATTAAAGCAAATTCTTTTATGTATCATATGGTACGAAATATCGTAGGGAGTTTAGTAAAAGTTGGTTGCGGAGACAAACCAACAACATGGGTTTTAGAGTTGTTAAGTAATTGTAATAGATCATTAGCTGGTGTAACTGCTCCAGCTAATGGTTTGTATTTAGTAGAAGTTAAATATCCTTCATATTTTTCTATTCCTTCTTCTTTTAGAGAGGAATTGTGGCGTGTGTAAATATATTGATATTAGTATTTTTTATTTTTGTATATATGTTTTATATATTTATGTTTTAACAGAAAATAAATTATAAAATAATTGTAGTTATTTTGTAAATAGCACTTATTTACATGGAGTATTTCTGTTAGATTTTTAGAAAAATATTTTCTCTAGAATAGAGAAATAATGTTAGCATTATATTATTACGTCACTACCAATAATATTATGATTTTGTTAAGTTATATTTCGAGAGTAATATATTTCTCTTATTAAAATTTGCGTATAACGTAATATGTGTAATATTCAATATATAAATACCATGAAGTAAATATGATTTTTTAAAAATAATTTTAAAATTAAAGGTTAAAAATGAGTTGGATTGAACGAATTATTAATAAAAGCGCCATTATTCCAACCCGAAAAGTAAATATTCCAGAAGGTATATGGACTAAGTGTAACAATTGCGGGCAATTATTGTATAAAAAGGAATTAGAACGTAATTTAGAAGTGTGTCCTAAATGTGACCATCATATGGGAATTTCAGCTAGAGTACGTTTATTTTCTTTTTTAGATCAAGATAGTACATTTGAATTAGGAAGTGAATTAGAACCTAAGGATGTTTTAAAGTTTAGAGATTTAAAAAAATATAAAGATCGTCTGCTTTCAGCACAAAAAATAACGAAAGAAAAGGATGCATTAATAGTTATGCAAGGTACTTTATATGGTATGGAGATTATCGCCGCTTCTTTCGAATTTGCTTTTATTGGTGGATCAATGTCTTCTGTAGTTGGAGCTCGTTTTGTGCATGCGGTAAATCAAGCCTTAAAAATTAGGTGCCCATTAGTTTGTTTTTCTGCAAGTGGTGGCGCTCGTATGCAGGAAGCTTTGATGTCTTTAATGCAGATGGCTAGGACTAGCGCTGCGTTGGCTAATTTACGTGCGCAATGTTTACCGTATATTTCTGTTTTAACTAATCCTACTATGGGAGGGGTATCTGCTAGCTTAGCCATGTTAGGAGATTTAAATATTGCTGAGCCAAAAGCTCTTATAGGATTTGCCGGTCCTAGAGTTATTGAGCAAACAGTGCGGGAAAAGTTACCGTTAGGATTTCAACGTAGTGAATTTTTGTTAGAGAAGGGATCAATTGATTTGATTATTCGTAGACCAGATTTGCGGCTTAAAGTAGCGGGATTGTTGGCAAAGTTAATGAATAAACCGATACCGAAAAGTTGATTACTGCAATTTATTTAAATAGGCATTTATATGTTATTATTGTTGTTCAGATTTTTAGATTTATATGATTATAAAGTTGAAACATTGCATAAGATATGAATAAAATTTTATCTATTCCTACTGCTCAATCATCATTGAAAGAATGGTTATATTATATTGAACATTTAAGTTATGTGTCAATTGATTTAAGTCTAGATAGGGTACGAAAAATAGCTATTGATCTTGATCTGATACATCCCGCAGCATATGTTATTTTAGTGGGAGGTACAAACGGTAAAGGAACGACATGTAGTGTATTAGAAACTATTTTATTAAATAATAATAATACGGTCGGTTTGTATACTTCACCTCATTTACTTTCTTATAATGAACGGATCCGTATTTGTGGAAAAGAACTGCCGGATTCTATTCATATTACAGCAATGTCTGCTATAGAAAATGCTCGTAATCAGATTGTATTGACTTATTTTGAATTTGTTACTTTATCAGCTTTATATATGTTTAAGCAGGAAAAATTAGATTTAATCATTCTCGAGGTTGGATTAGGTGGTAGATTAGACGCTACTAATATTGTCGATCCTGATATTTCTGTAATCACTAATATTGCAATAGATCATACTGAGTTTTTAGGAACAAGTCGTGATATGATTGCACAAGAAAAATCTGGTATTTTTCGCCCTAATAAACCGGTAGTAATTGGTGATAGTTGTCTTCCAATAACCATAAGTAAAATGGCTAAATATTATAGGGCGATACTGTTCATACGGGGACGTGATTGGGATTTTTATGCTTATGAAAATAAATGGATGTGGTGGGGTCGTTTTGGTTACAATCGTTTGTTATATGATTTACCATTACCTCTAATTCCATTAGAAAATGCTGCCACTGCATTAAGTGTGTTGTATTGGTTACCTTTTTCGGTTACCAAAACAGCTATATGCCATGGGTTACGAGTTGCTAATTTACCAGGACGTTTCCAAATAATCACTCATAGACCGCTTGTGATTTTAGATGTAGGTCATAATCCTCATGCCGCTAATTATTTGGCTAGACGATTAGCTGCAATTCTTTTAGAAAGAATAGGCAGTGTAAGAATAGTTATAGGAATGTTAAAAACTAAAGATATTCAGGGTACCATATGTTGTTTAAGTCGTTTGATTAATGTTTGGTATTGTTCTAGCTTAGATACACCATTTTCTGCAAGTTCTGATGAACTTTCTGCTTTTTTACTTGATTTTAATGTTCATAAATTTGGTAATATATTAGAAGCTTGGAATCAAGCTATGTCTGATGCTACATTTGATGATTGTGTTATAGCATTTGGGTCATTTCATACTGTAAGTCCAATTATGAGAAAAATAATGAATACCTATTAGCTTATTTATGGTTTTGATATCAGTAGTGAATCAATGTGTTAGTACATAATATCTAATTTAATAATAATTAAAAATTATTAATTTTTAGTGGTTGAGATGCTATAGTGTTTATAAATTATATCTATTTTAGTAAGTTTACTGCAACACTAGTAATTCAATAAACCTAGATAAATTTTTATATGGTCGATATTTATTTTTTGCAATGTTTTTCTGGAATAACAGAATAAGAGTAGATTTAATTTTTTTATGTTTTAGTTAACTTATATAAATTAAATAGTTGTGATTATATTATTTTATGATGTAAAGACAGAAAATATTTTTAAGAATATTTCATATAATATTAAGGTGTTGATCTTGTACAATATAAAAATAATTATACTCATATAATATATGTAATGCGTGATTAGAATTTATATAATTATCAATGTAAGTTGTATAAGATATACATAATTATACAAAATAATTTTATAATTATATGAAATAAATCATTTAATAAATAGTTATAAATCGATCTTTAATAAAATATTAAAAGTAAAGATATTTGGATTATTTGTTCATGAGAACACAATAATTTAGTATTGATGAAAGTAATTAATAATAAAATAAAAAAGGTATATAATTTGTGTAATACTCATTATTTAGGCGTGATAGCATTTATAGCTGGTATTTTTGTTTTGTGTATTTTTATGTTGTTGTGTGGATATTTTTTGGGAGGACGTTCCGATTTACATATTAAAAATGTACCATTTGAATCAGGTATTGGATCCGTAGGTGATGCTAGAATAAGATTTTCCGTTAAGTTTTATTTGATCGCGATGGTGTTTGTAGTTTTTGATATAGAGGGTATATATGTGTACGTTTGGGCAGTATCCATACGAGATGTAGGTTGGATGGGATTTAGTGAGATTTTTATTTTTATCTTTGTTTTGTTAGCCAGTTTAGTATATTTAGTAAGAATTGGTATGTTTGATTGGACAGAACAATCAATGCGATATGAAAATCGTGTGAATAATTTTGATTTTGGTACTACAAAACGATTAAAAAATAGCACAAGGAAACAAAAGTATGAAATATACTTTAACGACAGCTAGAACAGACTATAACGAAGATGATCGATTGCCTCTTCAAGAAAATAAGATTGTATCAGATCCGTTAGAAAAAAACATTCAGCGAAATGTCTTTTTTGGAAAACTGAGTGTTTTATTGCACAAAATTGTTAATTGGGGGCGAAGTAATTCTTTATGGCCTTATAATTTTGGATTATCTTGTTGTTATGTTGAAATGACCACCGCGTTTACTGCAATACATGATGTTGCTCGGTTTGGTTCAGAAGTTTTGCGCACATCTCCTCGGCAAGCAGATTTTATGGTTATAGCTGGTACACCGTTTATTAAAATGGTTCCAGTAATACAACGATTATATGATCAAATGTTAGAACCTAAGTGGGTAATTTCCATGGGGGCTTGTGCTAATTCTGGTGGTATGTATGATATTTATTCTGTAGTACAGGGAGTAGATAAATTTCTTCCGGTAGATATTTATATCCCTGGTTGCCCACCTAGACCTGAAGCATATATTCAGGCATTATTATTATTGAAGAAATCTATTAAAGAAGAACGACGTCCGCTTTCTTGGATATTGGGACACAAAGGGATATATAGAAAAAATATGCAATCAGAACGGCAACGTAAAAGTAACGCTCGTATTGCAGAAACTATTTTTTCTTCTCCGGATGACTAGATTTGATTTTTTTATTTCAAATAAAAATGGCGAAATATGATAAATATTAAGGATGAGTTGTTCAATGGTGATCATTAGTTGATGATATTATGCATAATAATCCTACAAGTAAGTTTACTACAGGTGTTCATTCAATATTGGCTGATTTATTTTCTGTATTTAGTTCTGACGCTTTCGTGCTGCAATCTTCTTATACTGGCATTTTAATAATTTGGATAAAACGTGAGATTTTGGTTCCAGTATTAACATTTTTGAAAACTACATCAAAACCATATATCATGTTATATGATTTGCATGGTATAGATGAAAGATTACGTGTACATCGAGAAGGATTACCAAAATCAGATTTTACGGTGTTTTATCATTTAATTTCCATATTGCGTAATGATGATATACTTATAAAAGTTCCTTTATTAGAAAACTCTCTATATTTACCAACAATAGTTTCTTTGTTTGTAAATGCGAATTGGTATGAACGGGAAACTTGGGAGATGTTTGGAATACATTTCAATAATCATCCTAATTTGGTACATATAATTATGCCAAAGAATTGGAATGGATATCCGTTACGGAAAGAATATCCCGCTCGTGCTACAGAATTTAATTACTTTACTCTTACAAAACAAAAAGAAAATTTAGCAATGGAAGAATTATTATTTAAACCAGAAGAATGGGGTATGAAGAAACATGCAAAACATGAAAATTTTATGTTTCTTAATTTAGGACCTAATCATCCTTCAGTACATGGAGTATTTCGTATTATTTTACAATTAAATGGAGAAGAAATTGTAGATTGTGTTCCGGATATTGGCTATCACCATCGAGGCGCTGAAAAAATGGGAGAACGACAAACTTGGCACAGTTATATTCCTTATACTGATCGTATTGAGTATTTAGGAGGATGTATAAATGAAATGCCTTATATTTTAGCTATTGAAAAACTTGCTAAAATTACAGTCTCAGATAGAGTAAAAGTAATTAGGGTTATGTTATCTGAATTATTTAGAATCAATAGTCATTTATTGTATATCAGCACTTATTTGCAAGATGTAGGGGTTATGACCCCAGTTTTTTTAGCATTTACTGATAGGCAAAAAATTTATGATGTCGTTGAATTGATTACTGGCGCTCGTATGCATCCAGCATGGTTTCGTATTGGAGGGGTTGCTCATGATTTACCTAGAGGTTGGGATTCTTTATTGAAAAAATGTCTTGATTGGATACCAGATCGTGTTGCTTTTTATGTTAAATCAGCATTAGAAAATAGTATATTGAAAAAACGTGCTTGCGGTATTGGGGCATATAATGCCAAGGATGCATTAGATTGGGGAATAACTGGTGCAGGATTACGTGCGACTGGTATTGATTTTGATATACGTAAATCGCGCCCTTATTCTGGTTATGAAAATTTTGATTTTGATATTCCAATAGGAAACGGTATTAGTGATTCTTATAGTAGAGTGATGTTAAAGGTGGAAGAAATATATCAAAGTGTACGAATTCTGGAGCAGTGTTTACAAAATATGCCAATAGGATCATTTAAAGCTGATCACCCTTTAACTACTCCGCCGATGAAAGAATATACCTTACGGCATATAGAGACGCTTATTACTCATTTTCTTCAAATGTCTTGGGGTCCTGTCATACCAGCGAATGAATCTTTTCAAATGGTTGAAGCTACCAAAGGTATTAATAGTTATTATTTAATTAGTGATGGGAATACTATGAGTTACCGAACGCGAATTCGTACTCCTAGTTTTCCTCATTTACAACAAATTCCATATGTTATTCGTGGTCGTTTAGTATCTGATTTAATTGTGTATTTAGGCAGTATTGATTTTGTTATGTCTGATGTAGATCGTTAATGAATGAGGTGATATGGTTATAAATAAAATTAATGATGTATCTATCAATTTAGATAATAGTGATGATGGTAGTTTTCAATTAAGTCAAGAAGAAAATAGTGCCATTCAAGAAGAGTGTACACACTATGAAGATATACGCGCTGCCTCTATTGAAGCGTTAAAAATTATTCAAAAAAATCGCGGCTGGGTATCAGATGAAGCCATTATATTGATTGCTAAAATGTTAAGTATCTCTGTTGCTGATGTAGAAGGTGTAGCTACATTTTACAATCAAATTTTTCGTCAACCGGTAGGTCGTCATATTATTAGGTATTGTGATAGCGTAGTATGTTATTTAACCGGATATGAAAAGATTCAAAAAAAATTAACATGTGTATTAAACGTTAGAGTAGGTGATACTACTTTAGACAATCGTTTTACATTATTGCCTACTTGTTGTTTAGGTGTTTGCCATAAAGCACCGGTAATCATGATAAACAAAGATATTTATTTTAATATGGCTCCAAAAATGATTACAAAGTTATTGGGACAGTATCTATGAGTAATACTTATGATCTTAATGTAGAAAATAATCCACTTATGTGGAGAATGCGTTGTGATAAAAAACCAGTATGGTTACATGAATATCAAGCTAAAAATGGGTATAGGGCTGCATATAAAGCAATTACTCGTATGTCTCCAAAGGAGATTATTGAATTAGTTAGTCATTCTGGTTTAAGAGGCCGTGGTGGTGGCGGTTTTTTTACTGGAATAAAATGGTCTATGATGCAGAAAAATAAACCAGGTTGTTCTCGCTATTTAGTATGTAATGCAGATGAAATGGAACCAGGGACTTATAAAGACCGATTTTTAATGGAACGATTACCTCATCTATTATTAGAAGGTATGTTAATTGCGAGTTATGCTTTGGGGGTATCACGAGCATATATTTTTTTGAGATATGAATATATGATCATAGCTGATTATTTAAATCGTGCTATTAGTGAGATTAAATCAATTGGATTGATTGGTAAAAATATTTTTAATAGTGAGTTTCATTTTGAATTATTCTTACACACAGGAGCAGGAAGATATATTTGTGGGGAAGAAACAGCATTGATTAATGCTTTAGAAGGTCGCCGAGCAGTGCCTCGTTTTAAACCACCATTCCCTAGTCATGTAGGATTATGGGGCAAACCTACATGTGTTAATAACGTTGAAACATTATGTAATATCCCAGGAATTGTTGAGCATGGAGTAGATTGGTATAAGAATATTTCTTCTAAAAAAAGTAATGATTCGGGTACGAAACTAATGGGATTTTCCGGGAGAGTAAAGAAACCAGGAGTATGGGAGTTGCCTTTTGGAACAACTGCTAGAGAAATTTTAGAGGATTATGCTTATGGTATGTGCACTGGATTTACTTTAAAAGCATGGCAACCTGGAGGAGCGAGTACAGATTTTTTAACTCAAGATCATTTAGATGTGCCTATGGACTTTGAAAATATTGCAGCTTCTGGTAGTCGATTTGGAACTGGCATGGCGATAGCAATAGATAACACTATAAATATGGTTGCCTTAGTACGTAATTTAGAAGAATTTTTTTCACGGGAATCTTGTGGTTGGTGTACTCCATGTAGAGATGGTTTACCGTGGATAGTAAAGTTATTAATTTCTTTAGAAAATAAAGATGGTAGACCTGGAGATATAGAGTTATTAGAGCAATTGTGTCTAACACTTGGGCCTGGAAGAACTTTTTGTGCTCATGCTCCAGGCGCTATAGAACCTTTGAAAAGTGCTTTAAGATATTTTAGGAATGAATTTGAATCGGGGGTTTGTAAATTCTATCAACAGGAAACGAATTATATTCGTTGTGTGCAAATTAATTAGTTTTTATAGTTAAATACATAAGTTAATTATACGTAATTAACTTAGTTAAAATGAATGGGACATATTAATTGATTAATTTTTTTGGGATGATGTTAAATAAAAAATAAAATTGGTATATTAAAATGATGGTTTCTATTTACATAGAAGGTAAAAAATATACAGTAGAGGACTCAAAAAATATATTAGAAGTATGTTTATCTCTCGGATTCAACATTCCTTACTTTTGTTGGCATCCTGCCTTAGGCAGTATTGGAGCCTGTAGACAATGTGCAGTAAAAAAATACCGTGATAATAATAAGATAAATGATATGGAAGGTTATTTAGTAATGTCTTGTATGACACCAGCGTCAGACGGCAGTGTGATCACCATTTTTGATGATGAGGTAGAGGAGTTTAGAAAGAATATATTAGAGTTATTAATGATTAATCATCCTCATGATTGCCCGATATGTGAAGAAGGAGGTAATTGCCATCTTCAAGATATGACAGTGATGGTTGGGCAAACATATCGTCGTTATAGATTTACTAAGCGTACACATTATAATCAATACTTAGGGCCATTTATTTCTCATGAAATGAATAGATGTATTAGTTGTTATCGTTGTGTACGTTATTATAGCGATTATGCAGGTGGAGACGATTTAGGTGTATTTGGGGCGCATGATAATATTTATTTTGGACGAGCTACGGATGGTATGCTACGAAGTGAGTTTTCTGGTAATTTAGTAGAAGTATGTCCTACTGGAGTGTTTACCGATAAAACACAATTAAAATATTATACTCGTAAATGGGATATGCTTTTTGCTCCTAGTATTTGTCAGCAGTGCAGTATCGGATGTAATATTATTGTGGGTGAGCGTTACGGGAAGTTATCTCGTGTTGAAAATCGTTATAATGGTAATATTAATACTTATTTTTTGTGTGATCGTGGTCGATTTGGTTGCGATTATGTCAATATTGATAATAGGCCTAAGAAC
Organism: Candidatus Blochmannia sp. SNP; assembly: GCF_036549215.1. Classification (NCBI taxonomy): domain Bacteria; kingdom Pseudomonadati; phylum Pseudomonadota; class Gammaproteobacteria; order Enterobacterales; family Enterobacteriaceae; genus Candidatus Blochmanniella; species Candidatus Blochmannia sp. SNP. The sequence continues at coordinate 326,510 of NZ_CP144371.1, forward strand.
CCATTGCATAAGAAAGGTGATGATTGGGTTATGCTCAATGAAGAACAAGCAATCCAAGAAGCTGCTAGCACACTGAAATATAATTGTAATAAAATCATTGGTATTGGATCTTCTCGTGCTAGCATGGAGAGTAATTTTGCTTTATTAAAACTCGTAGGATCAGATAATTTCTATACTGGTATTAATAGTTGTGAACAAGAACGATTATTATTAATAGTTGAAATATTGTGTAATGGTGGAATCTATGTTCCGTCATTGCGTGAAATAGAAAGTTATGATGCGATATTAATATTAGGGGAAGATTTAACTCAAACTGGGGCGCGCCTAGCGTTATCAGTACGTCAAGCTTTTAAAGGGAAAGCTCGTAAGGAAGCGAAAGCTCAGGGAATTTTTGATTGGCAATCTGCAGCCATTATAAATAATTCTCAAAATATTAAAAATCCTATATTAATTACTGGTATCGATAAAACAAAATTAGATGATATTGCCGTGTTAACATATTATGATTCAGTACAGAATCAAGCACGTTTCGGTTTTGCTATTGCTCATGCATTAGATAACACTGCTCCTTCAGTCAAAGATTTTGACTATAAGTTAAATGATAAATTAAATATAGCTGTACAAAAATTAATGGAAGCACGTAAACCATTAATTATTTCAGGAAGTAATTCAGGTAGTAAAGAATTAATTGCTTCCGCAGCAAATATTGCTCGTGCTTTAAAAAATCGTGGCAGTGATGTTGGCATTACTTTTATTGTGAGTGAAGTCAATAGTATGGGTTTAGTAATGTTAGGTAAAAAAAGTTTGGATGCAGCTCTGACTGATATATGTAGCAGTCAGACTTCGTCTATTGGTTTAATTGTATTAGAAAACGATTTATATCGTCATGCAAAGGCAACTCAAGTTAATGCTGCTTTAAATAAAATTAATTATTTAATTGTATTGGACCATCAATATAATTTGATACAAGAAAAAGCAAATTTAGTTTTATCGGTTTCTAGCTTTGCTGAAAGCGATGGAACTGTGATTAATTATGAAGGACGAGCACAGAGATTTTTTAGTGTATATAAACCACAGGTTTATGAGAAGAGTGCAGTTGTTTTAGAAAGCTGGAGGTGGTTATATTTAATATATGATTGTTATACTAACTATATTAGAAAAAAGAGTTTGGATATTGATCAGGTTATAGATGTGATTATTTATTATTTTCCAGAATTAGTCGGAATTAAACAAACATCTCCAGATGCATCTTTTCGTATTCATGGTCAGAAATTAGCTCGAGCACCGCACCGTTATAGTGGACGTACGGCTATACATACTAATGTTGATATACATGAACCCTATATATCAAAAGATGATGATACGATGTTTTCTTTTTCTATGGAGGGGAGTCATAATGTTCAATCTGTGCACAAACAAGTGGCATTTGCATGGGCTCCAGGATGGAATTCTCCGCAAGCTTGGAATAAATTTCAAGATAAGGTAGGTGGGCATTTATATTCTGGAGATCCAGGAGTACGTGTATTAAATACTAATAGTAGTGCGACATTAAGTTGGTTTGATATGATTCCTCAATCTTTTAAAATCATTAAAAATATTGATCGATGGTTAATAGTGCCTTATTGGCATTTATTTGGAAGTGAAGAAACTTCTCAACGATCTAAGTGTATTCAAGATTGTATGCCAAATCCTTATGTCATGATTAATCAATCAGATGCGTTACAATTAAACATACAAAAAAATATGTTGCTTAAATTTACATGTGCTGAACAAATTTTATGCTTACCAATAAAATTTAGTATTAATTTGCCTAAAGGACATATTGGATTGCCTTTAGGTTTTCCGGATATTCCTGTATTTTTATCTGGTATGTACGCGTATGATGTGCAAGGAGTATTATTATGATTTTTTGTTCGTCAGGAGTTATTACAACACATTGGTGTTGTTCTGTTCTTCGCGCAATAATTATTTTGTTAGTGGTAGTTTCTTGTGGTGCATATATGAGCTTTTTAGAGCGTAGATTGTTAGCATTATTTCAAAATCGTTATGGTCCTAATCGAGTCGGTTGGAATGGATTATTGCAGTTATGGGCTGATTTAATTAAAATTATGTTTAAAGAGGATTGGGTTCCTCCATTTTCTGATCGTGTTATATTTATTTTAGCTCCAGTAATAGCTTTTATTTCATCATTAATGAGTGTGTTAATTATTCCATTTACTCCTACATGGGTAATATTGGATTGTAATATTGGTGTATTATTTTTTCTTATGATGTCAGGATTAATGGTTTATTCAGTATTGCTTGCAGGTTGGGCAAGTAATAATAAATATGCTTTAATTGGGTCTGTACGCGCTGCAGCGCAAACCCTTAGTTATGAGGTATTTTTAGGATTATCTGTAATGGGTGTAGTTGCTAAATCTGGGTCGTTTAATTTAAAAAATATAGTTGAAGATCAACTATATTTATGGAATATAGTTCCTCAATTTTTAGGGTTTATTACTTTTTTTTTGGCAGGTATAGCTTTGTGTCATAGACATCCATTTGATCAACCAGAATCAGAGCAAGAATTAGCTTCTGGTTATCATATTGAGTACTCTGGTATTAAATTTAGTTTGTTTTTTATTTCTGAATATATCAGTATGATTGTAATTTCATCATTTGTTGTAACATTATTTTTTGGAGGCTGGAAAGGACCTTGGTTTCCTCCTATTATTTGGTTTGTTGGTAAAACTTTTTTATTTTTGATGTTATTTGTATTAATACGGGCGGCATTACCGCGTCCACGCTATGATCAAGTTATGTTGATAGGTTGGAAGTTCCTTTTACCTGTGACGTTGTTTAATTTATTGAGCACCGCTGTTATTATTTTATTATAAATTATTTGTATAGGTTAAATATAATGAATTTGATCAAGATTTTTATAGATATCGGTTCTATATTGCGTAGTATCTGGATGATAGGAATGCAGGCATTTAGTACACGTGAGACTCAGATGTATCCTGATATTCCGTGTATTCCATCACATAGATATCGTGGTCGTATTGTATTAACTCGAGATTCTTCAGGTCAAGAACGGTGTGTAGCTTGTAATTTATGTGCTGTAGCTTGTCCAGTAGGATGTATTTCTTTAAAAAAAGGAGAATCTGTAGATGGACGATGGTATCCAGAATTTTTTAGAATCAATTTTTCTAGGTGTATTTTTTGTGGTATGTGTGAGGAGGCGTGCCCGACTTCGGCTATTCAATTAACTTCAGATTTTGAAATGAGTGATTTTAAAAGGCATGATTTGGTGTATGAAAAATCTGATTTATTAATATCAGGTCCTGGTAAATATTCAGAATATGATTTTTATCGATTTTCTGGTAAAGAAATATTGAATAAAAAAAAGGGAGATGCAAAAAATGAGGCGCAGCCTATAAGCGTTAAAAATATATTGCCTTAATTTTAAAGTTCAGAAGGGCAATGAGAGATATGTTATGACAGTTTTATTTTATGTTTCTGGTATTATAGCAATAATATCTACAATGTGTGTAATTATGCATTACCATCCGGTACATGCTTTACTATATTTAATAGTTTCATTTATATCTATATCGTGTAATTTTTTTTCTTTAGGAGCGTCTTTTGCTGGTGCTGTGGAGATTATTATTTATGCGGGAGCTATTATGATTTTATTCGTATTTGTAATAATGATGCTTAATGCAAAAACTATTACATTTAGAGAACAAAAAAAAAGTAGATTTTTAAATCCTATATTAGGATGTGGCGCTGTCTTATTGATAAGTATTTTACTTATTATTTTATTATATGTTTCTTTTGGATTAAAAGATTGTTTTATCGATGTAAATAGACCGATCATAGATTTAAAACAAATTGGCATGTTATTATTTGGGCCATATCTATTAATGGTAGAGTTAGCATCACTTTTGTTGTTAAGTGCATTGATCTCTGTGTTTCACTTAGCACGAGATTATAAATTATCTGATAATTATATTGTTTCTGATCAATCGCAAGAATAGAGAAAATATGATTCCTTTATCGCATGGTCTTAGTTTATCTATAATTTTATTTATACTAGGATTAGTAGGCCTAATAATAAGACGCAATATGTTGTTTATGTTATTAGGGCTAGAAATTATGATTAATGCAGCTGCTTCAGCTTTTGTAATTGTTGGATCTTATTTAGGGCAATCAGATGGTCAAGTTATATATATATTAGTAATTACCTTAGCTGCTTCTGAAGCTGCAATTTCTTTAGCTTTATTACTTCAATTATATCGTTGTTTTCACACATTGCATATTGATAAAATTAGTGGGATGCGTGGATGAGTCTACTTTTTTTAACTATACTGTTTCCGTTTTTAGGATTTATTATATTAGCTATTTCTCAAGGAAAATGGTCTGAAAATATCTCCGCTATGATAGGAGTGGGTACGGTAAGTATATCGCTATTTATTACTGTATGTATAATATTTAATTTTTATTGTAATGTTGGTAATTACACGACTTTTGTGTTCGTTCAGAATCTTTGGACGTGGTTTTCTATTAATGCTTTATGTATTACTGTAGCGCTTAGACTAGATGGATTATCTTTGATAATGTTATCATTAATAACTGGAGTGGGATTTATTATTCATTTATATGCTACTTGGTATATGAGAGAATGTGAAGGTTATTCTCGTTTTTTTGCTTATACTAATTTATTTATGGCGAATATGATACTTTTAGTATTATCAGATAATTTGTTGTTGATGTATTTTGGATGGGAAGGGGTAGGTTTATGTAGTTATTTATTAGTTGGATTTTATCATTTTGATTTTAGAAATGGAATGGCAGCGCTAAAAGCATTTATTATCACTCGTTTTGGAGATATATGTTTGATATGTGCATTATTTATGATTTTTGATCAATATCAAACCTTAAGTTTTAGTAGACTGTTAGCATTAGAACTCAAATTTTCTTCGTCGTACAATTTTTTTAACAGTACTACATGGATATCTTTTATGTTGCTTATTGGAGCAATAGGTAAATCGGCTCAGTTACCTTTACAAACTTGGCTAACAAGTGCTATGGTTGGTCCAACTCCGGTGTCGGCATTAATCCATGCAGCCACTATGGTGACTTCTGGTGTATATTTAATAATTCGTATGAATAATTTTTTTTTAATGACTCCAAATATTTTATATTTGACTGGTGTTATCGGTTCATTGACTATAGTGTTATTCGGTTGTTCAGCGTTATTCCAAAGTAATATTAAAAAAATTTTAGCATATTCTACTATTAGTCAAATAGGATATATGTTTTTAGCCCTAGGAGGACGTCATTGGGGGGCTGCTATGTCTCATTTAGTAACGCATGCGTTTTTTAAAGCATTGTTATTTTTAGCGGCAGGTTCATTAATTTATGCTTGTAGATATGAACAAAATATTTTTAAAATGGGAGGATTATATAAATCTATACCTTTCATTTATATATGTTTTTTAATGGGTGGTGCATCTTTATCTGGAGTTCCTATAATTACTGCTGGAGTTTATTCTAAAGAATTAATTATGTTAAAAACTTTAGTTAATCATGATTATTTTTTCCTGTTTTCGGGATTAATAGGAATGTTTTTGACACCTATTTATACGTTTCGTATGATTTTTGTTGTATTTCATGGTCCTAATAAAATAGAGCCACGTATATGTAATAAAATTACTCAAAATTTTCCTTTAGTTGTATTGTTATTGTTATCTACTTTTATTGGTGGATGGATAAAATTACCTTTATCATTAGATATCGTATGTACTGATGTCAGTACGGTATGTAATTATAGACAAATGTATTTTGAAATAGTATTTGGTTTTTTAGTGATTTTTGGTATTTGGTTTGCTTCAATTTTTTGGTTGGATTCTTTAAATAGCATTACAAGACAGATTGTCAGGCCTCATTTATCTGAAATAGTAAAGCGATACATAATATTGTTATGTTATTATGGATGGGGGTTTGATTGGTTGTATAAATTAATATTTGTAAAACCATATTTGTTTATAACAAAAAAATTATCTTATTCTGATCCGGTTAATATAATCATAAATATTTTCACATCATTATTATGTTGGCTTAAAAGTGGTTTGGTATTTAGTGAAAATGGAAAGCTAAATTGGTATATAGTTTCAATAAATATAGGGGCCGTAATTATATTCATTATAATATTAACGCATGATTATATCTAAGTTAGTTTAACATTATTGGATGGGGCTCATAAAATATAAATGTTAGTGTGTATGTTTCAGCGAGAACAATAAAATAGTATGTTATTACTTATCTTAATATTTATTCCTTTTATTTTTGGATTGTTATGCTGGCAATCAGAACGCATTGGGTATTGGATGCCTCGTTGGTTTGCTTTATCTGGAATGGGTATAACATTTTTTATTACTTTTTTTTTATGGAAAAATAAGTGTGATCATGTGTTAGATGTATATTCAGCAGGGTATGTATTTCCTAAATGGCAATTAGAATATATATATCCTTGGATTCCAAGATTTGGAATTAATTTTCATTTAGCGTTAGATGGATTTTCTTTATTAATGGTGACATTATCCGGTTTTTTAGGATGCATGGCAGTATTATGTTCTTGGTGTGAAATTAATCGTTATCAAGGCCTTTTTTATCTTAATTTATTATGGATTTTAGGTGGAGTTATTGGTGTTTTTTTGTCAATTGATATGTTTTTATTCTTTTTTTTCTGGGAAATAACGCTTATTCCGATGTATTTTTTAATATCTTTATGGGGACATAAAGAAGTAAACAGAAGTGATCGTATTAATACTGCTACTAAATTTTTCGTTTATACTCAATTTAGTGGATTATTAATGTTGGTTTCTATTATTACTCTTGTTTCTACAAATTATAATATAAACGGGGTATGGTCTTTTGCTTATCAAGATTTATTGAATACAGTATTATCATCGAACATGGAATATTTGATTATGTTAGGATTTTTTTTTGCTTTTGCAGTAAAAATGCCAATCGTTCCATTTCATGCATGGCTGCCAGATGTTCATAGTCAAGCTCCCACTGCTGGGTCAGTGGATTTAGCAGGAATTTTATTAAAAACAGCAGCTTATGGATTTTTCCGATTTATTTTACCGTTATTTCCTTGTGCTTCTAAATCTTTTGCCCCGATTGCTATGTGTTTAGGTTTATTAAATATTTTTTATGGAGCTTGTATGGCATTTGCACAAACTGATGTTAAGCGTTTAATCGCATACGCTAGTATATCTCACATGGGGTTTGTATTGATCGCAATTTATAGTGGCGTTCAATTGTCATATCAAGGTGCTGTTATACACATGATTTCTCATAGCTTAACGGTTGCTGGAATGTTAATACTTTGTGGCCAATTATATGAACGAATACATACTAGAGATATGCGTTTAATGGGAGGACTATGGAATCGTGTACATTTGATTCCTCCATTTTCTTTATGTTTTGCAGTGGCAACATTAGGATTACCGGGCACCGGAAATTTTATTGGAGAAGTAACTATTTTATTTGGTAATTTTAAAGTAGCTCCTATAATTACAATACTAGCTTGTTTTGGGATAATATTTTCATCAATTTATTCTCTTATTTTGATACAACGTATGTATTTTGGTCCAATATTAATTAACTCTGTTGGTAGAAGTAAGTTGTTAACGAGTATGACATTACGAGAAAAGTGTATCATCATAATATTATTATCGTGTATTTTTTTACTTGGTTTTTTCCCGCAATATATTTTAGATACTTCATCTATAACTATGCAAAGTATTTATCTTTGGTTAAAAGAATATAATTATTCAATATAATCATATTGTAACATAATAGGGCTATAATTCTTAATGATAATAACTTGGATACAAATAATGGCATTGTTGCCTGTATTAATTATTGGAGTAACAATAATTATCATTCTGCTATCTATTGCATATCGTCGTAATTTATTTCTACATGCTTTGTTGACAATATTTGGATTGGGTGTAGCGATGGTGTCACTTGGAATAGTACAACGTCAAGATGTTCAAAATATTTTTCAATCAATATGTATCGATAATTTTGCTTTATTATATATAATATTAGTATTAGTTGCTAGTCTAGCAAGTGCTGTATTGGCTTATAATTGGTTACTGAGTTATCCAAATAATCGTGATGAATTTTATTTACTGCTACTTATTTCTAGTATTGGCGGGGTACTATTGGCGAGTGCTAGTCATTTGGGCATATTATTTTTAGGAATAGAATTAATTTCATTACCGTTATTTGGATTGATAGGTTATTCTTTCTTTAAAAAATTTTCTTTAGAAGCAAGTATTAAATATATTATATTATCTGGAATATCTTCATCATTTATATTGTTTGGTATAGCGTTAATATATGCTGTAACTGGTTGTTTATCTTTTACTAGTATTAGTTGTGTATTACATCTCATCACATCGAACCAGTCTATGCTGGTGTTAATTATAGGATTGGGTATGGTGATGGTAGGGTTTGGATTTAAATTATCATTGGTTCCATTTCATTTATGGACTCCTGATGTATATCAGGGAGCTCCGTCTTCAGTTTCGCTATATTTAACAACTAGTAGTAAAATAGCCATAATATCAGTTTTAATACGATTGTTTATGATTTTTCCTGATCAGTATAATAAGATATTTTATATATTTTTATCAGGAACTGCATGTTGTTCAACTTTATTTGGAAATTTAATGGCCATTAAACAAAATAATATTAAGCGGGTTTTAGCTTATTCTTCGATTGCGCATATAGGTTATGCATTAATTGGTGTAATTTCAGCGTTACAAACTAATCCAATGGCTTTAGAAGCCATTGGTATTTATTTAATAAGCTATTTGCTTGCTAATATAGGGGCATTTGGCGTTATTGCTATCATGTCAGTTTTTTGTGTTGATGCGCATACAGATGTATTATTTACATATCGTGGTCTTTTTTGGCGTCAACCAATGTTATCAGTGTTATTTACAATTATAATATTATCTTTAGCAGGCATACCGATGACGTTAGGTTTTATTGGTAAATTTTATTTATTTGTGTTAGGGATAAATAGTCAATTATGGTGGCTTACTATTTTTATAGCAATGGGTAGTGTTATTAGTATAATTTATTATTTAAAAATTATAATAAATTTATATCTCAATCCTAGTAGAAACTATCTTGTTGGTATTAATTCTTCTAATGTTGCATCTAGTTGGATTATTACTCCGAATGGAATATTAGTGATTGTTGTGTCTTTTTTTATATTATTTTTAGGACTATATCCACAACCTATGATTTACTTCGTTCATTTAATACATTCATCAGGTAATGCGATTGGATTATTTTAGATAATAAAATATGACTATAAATATATATAATATGAATAATTTAATAAATTAATCTCTGCATGCATATATTTTAATGAAAATATTATTTATTCTGAACATGTGTCATAATAATTTTAATATAATATGTTCTATAGGAGCACAACAGCAAGTCAGAATTTCATTGGAACTAACATAACTTAAAGGTTCTTTATGATATCGTACTTTTCCTTTTATTAATAAGGCGCGGCAACTTCCACAATAACCTGATCGGCATTGATAATTTATCAGCGGTATATGATGGTGTATTTCTAACGCTTCTAACAAAGAACGATATGTTTTATTATTATTAGAAAATTGTATATTTATATATTTTTCTGAAAAAATAAGTATTTTACAGTTGAAAATCATTAAATTCATCATCCTTAATATTAGAATCTATTTGGCCTACTAGATAAGAACTAGCTTCTACTTCTTGGGGTGCTACTTGAACATTGTCTGATGATAACCAAGAGTTAATCCAGGGTATTACATTAGATTTAGTGCTAAAGGGTATTTTTAGACCGATTGCTTGCATACGCATATTGGTAATATATTCAATATATTGACAAAGTATATCTTTGTTTAAACCTATCATAGAACCATCTTTGAATAAATATTTAGCCCAATTTTTTTCTTGTTCTGCAGCCATTAAGAATAGCTCATAACTTTCTTCTTGACATTCTGCACTGATGTCAGCCATTTCTGGATCATCTAATCTAGAGCGCATTAAATTGAGGATATGTTGGGTAGAGTTTAAATGTAAGGCCTCATCACGGGCTATAAATCGTATGATTTTTGCATTGCCTTCCATGAGTTTTCGTTCAGCAAATGCAAAAGAGCAAGCGAAACTTACATAAAAACGAATAGCTTCTAACACGTTAACGCTAATTAGACACAAATATAACTTTTTTTTGAGTTCATGTAAGTTTACTGTGACAGTTTTATTATTAATACGATGGATTCCAGGTCCTAAAATATGATAATAACTGGTTAATTCAATTAAATTATCATAGTACATTGCAATATCCTTTGCTCGTTTTAAAATTTCTTTGTTACTGATAATATCATCGAATATTAAGGACGGATGATTAACAATATTACGAATAATATGAGTATAAGAACGGGAGTGGATTGTTTCAAAAAATGACCAAGTTTCTACCCAAGTTTCTAGTTCTGGTATTGAGATTAATGGTAATAGAGCTATATTGGGGCTTCGTCCTTGAATAGAATCTAATAATGTTTGATATTTTAAGTTGCTAATGAAAATGTGTTTTTCGTGTTCTGGTAATGATTGAAAATCTATTCGATCTTTGGAGATATCTATTTCTTCTGGGCGCCAAAAAAAAGAAAGTTGTTTTTCGATTAGTTTTTCAAAAATGGAATGTTTTTGTTGGTCAAATCGAGCAATATTCACTGGTTGTCCTAAAAACATTGGTTCAAGTAGTTGATTATTTTTATTTTGAGAGAAAGTTGTATAAATCATCTTTGTTCCTATATTAAAGCGAAACATGAATATATGATTGAGACTGTAGATAATATAGTAATCGTATTTTTAAATTACACAAGCATCACTAGTACATATATTAGATTGATTATGTGATATTATTTTATGTATATCTTGAGCGCCATCACGAGTGTTATGATAGTATAATGTTTTGATACCAAGTCTATATGCATACAATAGATCCGAAAGTAGTTGTTTCATGGGAACTTTGGATTTCGGAAAACGAGACGGATCGTAATTAGTATTAGTTGAAATAGATTGATCAATAAATTTTTGCATAATCCCTACCAATTGTAGATATCCTCGATTATTTGGTATTTGCCATAATAATTCATAAGCAGATTCTAGTCTAATAAACTCAGGTACTACTTGTCGTAAAACTCCATCTTTTGAAGTTTTTATGCTAATGTAACCTCTAGGAGGTTCTATTCCATTAGTAGCATTGGAAATTTGTGACGAAGTTTCTGATGGCATTAATGCAGATAATGTAGAATTTCGCAATCCATATTGTCTGATTTTAGTACGCAAATCTTCCCAGTTATAATGTAATGGTTCATTAATAAAAAAATTGAGATCTTTTTTATACGTATCAATGGGTAGTATACCTTTTGCATATGAAGTATCATTAAACCATTCACAAGATCCTTTTTCTTTGGCTAAATTATTAGAGGCTTTTAATAGATAATATTGAATAGCCTCAAAAGTACGATGTGTTAGTTTATTAGCACTGCCATCTGAATAACGTACTCCATGCTTGGCTAGATAATAAGCATAATTAATTACTCCAATTCCTAAAGAACGTCTGCTTATAGCACTACGTTGCGCTGCAGGAATAGGGTAATCTTGATAATCTAATAGAGCATCAAGAGCACGTACTATCAGAGTAGATAGTTCAGATAAATCATCAAGATTTTCAATATTACCAAGATTGAAAGCAGATAATGTGCATAAAGCAATTTCACCATTATAGTCATTAATATTATTTAAAGGTTTTGTTGGTAACGTTATTTCTAAGCATAAATTAGATTGACGAATGGGTGTAGTGGTACTGTTAAAGGGGCTATGAGTATTACAGTGATCTGTATGTTGAATATAAATTCTTCCAGTAGAGGCTCTTTCTTGCATCATTAAAGAAAACAGTTCTATTGCTTTTATTTTGCGGTGTCTAATATTTCGATTATTTTCATATATTTCATATAAGCGCTCAAATTCATTTTGATTAGTAAAAAAAGCTTCATATAATCCGGGGACATCGGATGGGCTAAATAGTGTAATATATTTGCCTTGAATGAGGCGTTGATACATTAATTTATTAATTTGTACGCCATAGTCTAAATGACGTATTCGATTGGAATCAATGCCACGATTATTTTTTAAAACAAGTAAATTTTCTATCTCTAAATGCCAAATAGGATAAAATAATGTAGCGGCTCCGCCACGCACACCTCCTTGAGAACATGATTTTACTGCTGTTTGAAAATGTTTATAGAATGGAATACATCCAGTATGAAATGCTTCTCCATTACGTATTGGACTGCCTAATGCTCTAATGCGTCCAGCATTAATGCCTATTCCAGCGCGTTGTGCAACATATTTTACAATAGCGCTAGACGTTGCATTAATAGAATCAAGACTATCATCACATTCGATTAATACACAGGAGCTAAATTGGCGCGTAGGTGTACGTACACCAGACATAATAGGTGTTGCTAAAGAAATTTTGAAAGTTGAAATTGCATTGTAAAATTGTTTGATATAATTCATACGAGTTTTTTGAGGATATTTAGAAAATAAACAAGCTGCAGTTAATATATATAAAAATTGAGCGCTTTCGTAAATTTCTCCAGTTACTCGATTTTGTACTAAGTATTTTCCTTCCAATTGTTTTATAGCAGCATATGAAAAATTCATGTCTCTCCAATGATCAATGAATGTATCCATTTGATCAAATTCTTCCACATTATAATCATCTAGTAAATGTTTATCATATTTACCAATTTTTACCAATCGTAATACATGATTGTAAAGTTTTGGTGGTTCAAATTGACCATAAGCTTTTTTACGTAAATGAAATACTGCTAATCGTGCTGCTAGATATTGGTAGTCTGGTTCTTCTTCAGAAATCAAGTCTGCTGCTGATTTTATGATAGTTTCTTGAATGTCAGAAGTTTTTATTCCGTTATAAAATTGTATGTGAGAACGTAATTCTACTTGCGAAACAGAAACTTTTTTCAGGCCTTTTGCAGCCCAATTAATAACTCGGTGAATTTTGTCAAGATTAATAGGTTCGTGATGACCGTTTCGTTTAGTAACTAGTAGAGTTTGATTCATATAAGTACATGCCTATTTTAAAATACTAATAGTATTAGTCACAGTAATTCGTTATGAATAAATTCTAACTTAGATTTGTAGTACAATAATGAATTAATGATGACATTATAATTTTTGTGTGTAAAAAATAATAATAATAATAATTACATAGCAATATAAGTGAAGAACGTTTTATTATTTCAATTTGATATAAGTATTTGAAAAATTCATTGTGTCACAAAAGCCCATTATCACATTATATTATATTATTTTTTAATTTTAAACGTATCGAAACAAATGCATTGTGTTTTAATGAATTATTGGAAATATTGTTTGTTTTTAATATGATCATTTAATTTGGATTATACTTTTGAAGATTATATTTGTTATATTAAATTATCTTTTAATAATATAAATATTTATTAGAGTAATTATATTAATATTTATATCTAGATATAGGAGTATTTATTTTCGTTGAGTGTGCAAAATATAGTTTATATCAATGTTGTGTATTAAGGTACATTTATTTGTAAAAGGGTTATAATGTAAGCCAGTGATGTTTTGTTCTTCTAAAATGGTAGAGTCAATCCATTTTAGAAGCTCGGACGGAGTAATAAATTTGTTAAAATCGTGAGTGCCTTTTGGGATAAGGCGTAAGAAATATTCAGCACCTATTATAATTAATAGCCATGACTTAAAAGTACGATTTAATGTAGAAAAAAATACTGATCCATTTATTTTGATCATGGTGGAGCAGGCATAAATAATTGATATAGGATCTGATACATGTTCTAGAACTTCCATACAGGTTATTACATCATAGTAATTAATATGATTGATAGCATGATTTTTTACTGTTTCTTGTGTGTAGTAAATATTTAGGCCTTGGTTTAAGGCATGTAATTTTGCTGCTTCTAAAGCAGAAGTACTTATATCCAATCCAATAACTTTTGCTCCTGCTTGTGCCATACTTTCTGATAAAATACCCCCTCCGCATCCAACGTCTAATACTTTTTTGCCAAATAGTCCATTACTGTGTTCGATAATATAATTAAAACGTGTCAAATTGATATGATGTAATGGTTTAAATATATTGTAAGGACCCCACCATTGAGATAAAGATGCGTTAAATTTATTAATTACTTTTTTATTTATATTTTTTTGAGTTACTGTAGGTTTATCGATAATTATGTCTTTCATGTTAAGATTCTCCTGAAATAATAAATGTGAAATTTTATATATTTATTTTAGCAATATAAATGATTCACAAAACTGTTAGTTTATTAAAATATGATCACAAATGAAATGATATATATACAATGATGAATGCATTTATTTTTGAGGAATAATTTTATATTTTTAAATGGTTTATGTTGTAGATTATAGATGATTTAAGTTAATTTCTAGTATATATAACTAAAGAATAAATGGAGGGTATAAATGCATGAATAATTTTGCCAAAGAAATTACACAGATTGATGTAGAAGAAGAATTAACTCGTTCTTATTTAGATTATGCTATGTCGGTAATTGTTGGACGTGCATTACCAGATGTACGAGACGGATTAAAACCTGTGCATCGTCGTGTATTATTTGCTATGCAAGTGCTTGGCAATTATTGGAATAGAGGTTATAAAAAATCAGCTAGAGTAGTAGGTGATGTTATTGGAAAATATCATCCTCATGGAGATGCTGCAGTGTATGAAACTATTGTACGTATGGTACAACCTTTTTTAATGCGTTATGCTCTGGTAGATGGACAGGGTAATTTTGGATCAGTAGATGGAGATCCAGCAGCAGCTATGCGTTATACTGAAGTACGTATGTCTAAAATAGCAAATGAATTGTTATTAGATTTAGAAAAGGAAACTGTGGATTATGAATTTAATTATGATGGTACTGAAAAGATTCCAGGAGTTCTACCCGCTAGAATCCCGAATCTTTTAATTAATGGTTCTGCTGGAATTGCTGTAGGGATGGCTACAAATATTCCTCCTCACAATCTTTCTGAAGTAATTAATGGATGTTTAGCATTTATAGATAACGAGGATATTACTACTGAAGGATTAATGCAATATATTCCAGGTCCAGATTTTCCTACTGCTGCCATTATAAATGATTGCAGTGGCCTTCAAGAGGCATACAGTACTGGACGAGGGAAAATTTGTATTCGTGCTCGAGCAGAAATTGAGACTGATGTGAAAAGTGGTCGTGAGTCTATTGTAATATATGAAATTCCTTATCAAGTTAATAAGGCTCGATTATTGGAAAAAATAGCTGAACTGACAAAAATAAAACGTATTGAAGGAATATATAATTTGCGTGATGAATCTGATAAAGATGGTATGCGAATAGTTATTGAAATTAAACGTGATGCGATTAGTGAGATTATTTTAAATAATTTGTATTCTTTAACTTCTTTACAAACTTCATTTGGCATTAATATGGTGGCTTTACATCAAGGTCAACCAAAGATTATGTCATTAAAAGATGTTTTATCTGCTTTTGTATACCATCGTCGTTCAGTAGTAGTACGTCGTTCTATGTTTGAATTAAAAAAAGCTCGGAATCGTATTCATATTATAGAGGGATTAGCTACTGCATTATTTAATATTGATTCAATTATTGAGCTTGTTCGTAAATCTGATAGTTCTACAGAAGCTAGTTCTATTTTAATGTCATCATCCTGGAAATTGAGTAATATTCTTGATATGAGGCAAGCAAATTTTATTAATTTTACTGAATTTGATCAATCAGAAGTAAACAATGTCATTCGTAATAATCAATATTATTTTACTAAAGATCAGGCTCAAGCTATTTTAGATTTGAAATTGCATAAACTTACCACTTTAGAACATGAAAAATTATTGAAAGAATACAGTAGTTTGCTAGAAAAGATAAAGAATTTAATTTCTATTTTGAAGGATCCAAAATGTCTTATGGCAGTAATCCGACAAGAATTGCTGACTATAAAAGAAGAATATAATGATCCTCGTCGTACTGAAATTAGTAGTAATATTGAAAATATTAATGTTGAGAATTTGATTAATCAACGGGATGTAGTAGTGACTTTGTCGTATCAAGGTTATGTTAAATATCAACCATTAACAGATTATGAAGCACAAAAACGAGGGGGGAAGGGAAAGTTAGCAACACGAATTAAAGAGGAAGATTTTATTACTCGATTATTAGTAGCTAATACTCATGATACAATTTTGTTATTTTCTAATTATGGGCGTATATATTGGATGAAGGTTTATCGGTTGCCAGAAGCTAGTCGTGGATCACGAGGTAAGCCGATTATCAATCTATTACCATTGGATGTGAATGAACGTATTACTGCTATTTTGCCTATTCAGAATTATACAACAGGATATCAAGTTTTTATGGCAACTAGTAGTGGACTTGTAAAAAAAACATCACTCACTGAATTTAGTCGACCACGTAATGTTGGTATTATTGCTCTAAATCTTAATGATGGTGATGAATTGATTGGTGCTGATATAACTGATGGTAGTAATGAAGTAATGTTATTTACTGCTTACGGGAAAGTGGTGAGGTTTAAAGAAACACAAGTACGTAGTGTGGGGCGTTCAGCAATTGGGGTAAAAGGGATTCATTTATTACAAGGTGATCGTGTGGTATCTTTGATTATACCAAAAGATAAGAGTTCTATTCTTACTGTTACTCAAAATGGTTTTGGAAAACGTACTAATCAATTAGAATATCCAATTAAGTCGCGTGCTACTCAAGGTGTTATTTCTATTAAAGTTACAGAGAGAAATGGTAATGTAGTTGGTGCTGTACAAGTAAATCAAGCTGATCAGATAGTAATGATCACTGACTCAGGTCGATTAGTTCGCACTCGTGTTTCTGAAGTTAATATTATTAGACGTAATACTCAAGGAGTTATGTTAATTCGTATTGCTCCTGATGAACGTGTAGTTGGATTACAGCGTGTTGTAGAATCTGTAGAGAGTGAAGATAGATTTGTTTGTTGATTAAGTATTATATATAATTTGATTGCGATATTAGTTATTAACTTTCTTGATAATAAAGTGTATAAAACAATTTTGAAATATTTTATCTCCTTAAAATTAATGTTATGTTGTACAATTGCTTAATTGTACGTTTTTTGATATATATATTATTAATATGTGATATATAGTGATTATTTATAAAAATTAAGATTTAGATA
This sequence comes from Candidatus Blochmannia sp. SNP, assembly GCF_036549215.1. NCBI lineage: Bacteria > Pseudomonadati > Pseudomonadota > Gammaproteobacteria > Enterobacterales > Enterobacteriaceae > Candidatus Blochmanniella > Candidatus Blochmannia sp. SNP. The sequence goes on from NZ_CP144371.1 coordinate 343,907, forward strand.
ATTACTTGATGATTAATAAAATAATTAATTGAGAACAACGGTAATAGTTAAATTGAGATAAGGGTAGTATGTATATAATTTAAATTATGAGAAAATCATTTGTTATTCATGTTGAATATAATGACTAGACGTAATATGATATTTAATAATAGAAACTATTAGATGGGTAATCTATGACAGATAGGAGAATAGTTACTTATTAGATAATAAATTCTATTTATATAGATCGCTTTGGAGGTGTTTGTTTTATTATATAAAAGTTTAGTGTTTGATATGTATTGTTGAACATAATAGGATTGTTTAAAAATTTCGTTTTATTTTTAATATTATAATATGATTAATATAAAATAAGAGTATTAGATGGTTTTAGTATACGATATCAGTTAATAGGTATTAATATATGTTGTTGTGATTGTTACTAAAAAATTAATGTCAGATTTAGGCATTGAATTGTTAGTGGTATTATTTATTACATAATGAGGTATGAATATGAAATTACGGTGTTTTACTAGCCTGGTTGCGACTATGGTTATGGCAAGCACTGCTGGGGCTGCTGAAATTTATAATAAAGATGGAAATATATTAAATATGTTTGGTAGTATTATTGGAGGTCATTATTTTTCTAGAGAAAATACCAAAGATGGGGATAATTCATTTTTAAGATATGGATTTTCTGGAAAAACATATGTTAATGATAAAATTGTAGGTTTTGGTATGTGGGAGCATGAAATTTCTTTAAAAAATGTTGAGGGAATTAATGTAAGTAATGGTGGTAAAGTGTTGCTTGGCTATGCTGGAATAAAATTTGGAGATTTTGGAAGTATTGATTATGGACGGAATTATGGAGTGCTATATGATGTGGGATCATGGACGGATGTAATACCAGGATTTGGCGGAGATATATCACTTATAGATAATTTTTTGTCTAATCGTAGTTCGAATGTGGTTACATATCGTAATAAAGACCTTTTTGGTTTCGTAAATGGTTTAGATTTTGCTTTACAATACCAAGGTAAAAATGATGTTAATAAAGAAACGGGTCGTACTTTAAAAACAGCTAATGGAGAGGGATACGGAGTGTCAGCGTCTTATTCATTGGATAATGGATTCGCTGCATCTGCTGCCTATGCTAATAGTAAGCGTATCGCTGAACAAAATGTTTTAGATAATAACGGTGGTGGCGGTAATGATAATGCTGAAGCGTTTTCTTTTGGAATAAAATATGATGGAAAAGGGATGTATGTCGCAGCTACTTATGGAGAGACTTATAATATGACACCGTTTGGAAGTTTTTGTGATAGCATTACTCCAGAAAATATTTATGGGTTTGTTAATAAGGCAAAGAATGTGGAATTAGTAGCTCAGTATCAGTTTGATTTTGGGTTACGCCCTTCTATATCTTATTTACATTCAAAAGCTAATGATTTAGAAAGTGGTTATAGAAATTTTTTAAAAAAATGTATTACAGTTGGAACTAGTTATGTTTTTAATAAAAATATTTGTACTACTATAGATTATAGAATTGATTTACTAAATAAAAATAGTTTTACTGATGCGTCTAATATTAATCCAGATGATATTATTGCATTAGGAGTAGCTTATGTATTTTAGTTGTTCCACTTATATACTGTACTAAAAACAAAGGCGAATTATTATTTATATAATTCGCCTTTGTTTTTAGTACAGTATATAAGTGGAACAATATATGTATTGAGGTATAGTATATGTCAAAATTATGTATTGGTATCATTTGTGGAGGGCGTTCCTTAGAGCATGAAATTTCATTAAAATCAGCTATGTGTATTGCGCAATCTATTGATAAATGTCGATTCGAAGCAATAATTTTGTGGATAGATAAAAAGGGATGTTGGCATCTAAAAAATATAAATTTTGATACTTTATTTTGTTGTAAAGATGATACGTATATTTCAATATTGTTACAAAACTACCCTCATCGATTTTCATCGAATACTAAGCACATAAATGATTTTATAAAATTTGATGTTATTTTCCCTGTCATTCATGGCACATTAGGAGAAGATGGTGCTTTACAGGGATTATTATGTATGATGAATATACCATTTGTTGGTTCTCATATTTTAAGTTCATCTATAGGTATGGATAAAGATGTGTCTAAACGTTTATTGCGAGATGCGGGCTTATCAGTAGTGCCATTTAAAACTTTTTTAGTGAACGATCAACATAACATAGATTTTGACGATCTTGTTTCTACTTTTAGATTACCTTTTTTTGTAAAACCAGTGAATCAAGGATCATCAATAGGAGTTTCAAAAGTTACTAATCGTAAATATTTTAATCAAGCATTGGCAAAAGCTTTTTATTTTAGTCACAAAATATTGATAGAATCAGCTATTATTGGAAGAGAGATAGAATGTGCAGTGTTGGGTAATGATAGTCCAGAGACTAGTGTGTGTGGTGAAATTATATTGAAGCATAATAATTTTTATACTTATTATGATAAATATATAGCACAAGATGTGCGGATCCAGATACCTGCTTTAGTTAATGATTTAATAAGTGATGAGATTCGTAGTATTACTTTACGTGCATTTCAGGTATTAAGTTGTGCTGGAATGGCTCGTGTAGATGTTTTTTTAACTTCAGACAATCAGATTTTTGTGAATGAAGTGAATACGTTGCCTGGATTTACTTATAACAGTATGTATCCTAAATTATGGGAGATAAGTGGATTAAGTTTTCAAAAATTAATTACTAAATTGATAGAATTGGCATTAGATCTGCATGATAAAAACAAACCGGTTTTATCATGCAGATCATCTTCTCGGGTCCATTAAAGTATTCTCGGCATGAGAGGATTTGAACCTCTGACTTCCGTCACCCCATGACGGCGCGCTACCAAACTACGCTACATGCCGCGTTTCTGGGTTTTGTTATTTATTAAAAATTGTAAAAACAGAAAAATTAATTTTTGAAAAAACACGAATATAGATATTATATATAATTTCAAAATTTTTATTTGTAAAAGCTAAATCTTATATATCATATAATGTGTGTTGTTCTGTTTATTTCATTTTATTAATAAGAATGTGTGCATAAAAACATGGGTGTTTATTAGCTATATAATCTATTGTATAATTTTATATATAAGCTAACCTCGTTTAGCTTATAACATTTTTATATTATTTCTTTATTATAATAATAAAGTGGACCTGAGTTTCAGTTTAAAAAATTATGCCTTGATAGGTTAAGTGTTGTAAATGGATGTATTATTTATCATTAGTATTAAACACGTATGAAATCAATATGAATTGGTTTAGGTTTGAAAGGATGATATTGTATTTCTTGTATTTTAACTGTAATAGATTCCTTATTTTTAATCGATAATAGAATTAGATTATTTTTATATAGTTGTCCTATAGCATCAGGATGTAGAATATCATTTTGATTTAGTATAATGGGTAAATTTTTTTCATTATCTTTTCTATAGATGATAGCTGGACATTGGTTTTGTTTTCGCAAACGTCTCGTTGCGCTTTTTTTTTATAAATACGCAAGTTAGCTTTGATTGTTAACATTGATTTAATACCTGTAAAATATAAAATTATTCTTATATTATAATATTATTTTGATATACAATTTTTATACTGTGTGTGAACTATTTGCGGCATTATTTATAGTAATATAAATAAATATAGATTACACATTTTTACGTTATTAAGTTATATAATTACATCATTGATACTATAATTTATTAGTGTTAAACATGTCAATAAATATTGTACTATAAAAATAGTAACTTTTGGTAATATTGTAATAAAATATTGGTATGATATTTTATTGTTAATATTTTTAATTTATGGTCTATAGTAGGATTTTATTGAATTAAAAATCCAAAATTTTGTCTAATTTTAGACAGTATACATCTTAACAATTAAAATATAAAGTTTTTAATTTTATTTATTTTTGGCAAATGGTTTTAGTGTTTGTTGTACCATTGATGTAATACATGAACAATTATTTATTTTTATTTATGGAAATTAAATGATAATATAGATACATATTATAAAGAATACAATGAATAGGCGTAATATAAGTTTATATTTTAAATAATTAAATCTTATTCTACATAGATAGAACTAAATAATAATTACAATATATATTATTTTTTATTTAAATTGTTCATTAAATTATTTCTATAATGTAAACATAATAGAAGGTATTGATTATATAGATCATATTATGAGAGAGATGTAATTATGTAAATAAAGATTAAGTAATGTGTAGAAATGAATACATTTGGTTTTAAGTTTTACGGTAGTTGGATTTAAGGTTTTGGTATTTGTTATTAATATGAATTTAGTTGTGTCAGTTGTTTTAATATTATTATAGGTATTATACTATACTAAAAATTATAGAAATATTTATTTTAGAGAAAGCGGCGGTATGTATATCTTGACACAAGAAGCATTATTAGTACGTGATGCTTTATTAATGCAAGGGTTAGAAAACCCGTTAATTGCATTAAATATTAATAATCACATTCGTAAACGTTGTATTGAAAATCATATGAAGTCTATTATGCATCTTCTTAACCTTGATTTAAAACATGATAGTTTGTCAAATACTCCCAAACGAATAGCTAAAATGTATGTAGAAGAAATTTTTTCAGGTTTAGATTATTTAAATTTTCCTAAAATCACAATTATTCAAAATACAATGAAAATCCACGAAACGATTACAGTGCGAGGAATTACTATCACTAGTACTTGTGAACATCATTTCATTGTTTTTAATGGAAAAGTTACTGTTTCTTACATTCCAAAAAAAAAAGTGATTGGTTTATCAAAGATAAATAGAATAGTTCAGTTTTTTTCTAAGAGACCTCAATTACAAGAACGATTGACAAAACAAATTTCTTTAGCACTACAAACGTTACTTAATACTAATGATGTAGCAATATTTATTGATGCAGTGCATTATTGTGTAAAATCTAGAGGTATACATGATATTAATAGTACTACCGCTACTATTTCATTAGGAGGTGTATTCGAGTCGAATTCAAATATTCGAAAAGAGTTTTTACATACAATTGTACATTATAATCATTAAATCTTATTTGTTATAAAATTTATAGTATTGATATTACATGTCAGACACAGAACATTTATAAGATATAAAAAATTACTTGAAATTATGTATTAATACTATAATAATAAGTATTATATTTTTTGTAAGATATTTTTATTTTTAAAAATTTTTATTATCTTCAAATGAAGACTATAAGTTAACATCATAATATTTTGCGATTTATATAAAAAATCAATTCATTTTTTATTCCGAATAATGACTAAAATAAATAGATTTTGTGATGTATAGTACTTTATATATAATAGAAATATAAATTTTAATGAAAGTTGTATTTATTTATATAAGAAATATGATTTTGGCTATTATGTATACATAATATATATATATATATTAAAACACTTATTTTATTTAAATTTATTTATTTAAGTTGTGAAATAATTCAGTATTTATTCTAACGTTATATATGTAATTATTAAAAAATAAATAGGACAGTTATAAGATATTAAAAATTTTGATTTATATGAGTTTTATATATTTAAAATTTTTATACAGATAATATAAATTAAATTAAATGACGATAATACGTGCGTAGATCCGATAGATCATTTTGATGATAAAATTGTAATTGTGTATTCTTATTTATTAATCGTTGTTGATTAATTATTATTTTAATTATATTGAATATTTAAGACTACAGTAATTTATATTGTAGGATGATATAAGTATAAAAACAGGGTATATGTTTATTAATAAAGTTTAAATTTTTATGCGGTTACCATTATATTATAAGTTATTTTTACTGTAAATAATTTATTTTTTATTTTATAACTAAGAGTTATGTTGTCGTGATTTGTTTTCTATAGATGAAATTTGATCGGGACTAATGCGAAAAAAAATTATTTCAAATTTATTAATTCGATGATTTAACAATGGGTTAGAGAGACAATCCCATGTAAGATGAGTATTGAGAAAATCTTCACTATATTTAGCTAATCTAGGTAAGACAGGTTTTAAGTATATCATTATAATGCGAAATAATTGAATGCCCATAGAATAAATGGATAAAGCTTCTTTTTTATGATTTGGCTTGTTTGCAATGACCCATGGGGCGGTTTTATCTATGTAAAAATTAGCCTCGTCTGCTAATTTCATTATTTTACGCATTGCGCAATTAAATTCTCTTTTTTGAAATAATTCTCCTATAGAGTCTTTAGATTTAATAAATCTATCATATAGAACTGGATTTGCTAATGTGTTTGCTAATTGTCCGCCATAATATTGGTGTATAAATCCGGAATTTCTAGATGCTAGATTTAATACTTTATTAATAATATCTGCATTTACTTTTCTGATGAAATCTGATAGATTTAAGTCTATGTCGTTAATATGAGATGAAAGTTTTGTAGCATAATAATATCTTAAATAATCTGGATTTAAATATGATAAATAAGTACTGACATTAATACATGTGCCTCTAGATTTTGATATTTTGGATCCATTTACAGTAACGTGTCCATGGACAAATATATTAGTTGGTTTACGAAATTGGCTACCTAACAAAATAGCTGGCCAAAATAGACTGTGGAAATAAATAATATCTTTTCCTATAAAATGATATAATTCTGCTTTGGAATTTAAACTCCAAAAATCTTCGAAGGATATATTTTTGTTTTTTTTGCATAAGTTTTTAAAAGTTCCCATATATCCTATGGTTGCGTCCATCCAGACATAAAAATATTTTTCTGAGGTATTAGGAATATTAAATCCAAAATAAGGCGCATCTCTAGAAATATCCCATTGTTTTAAACCTAATTTAAACCATTCTTCTATTTTGTTGGCTACTTCCTTTTGTATACTTCCAGATTGTATCCATGCATGTAATGTATCAGTAAAAGCTGGTAAATCGAAAAATAAATGTTCAGATTTTCTTATTATTGGAGATTTTCCAGAAATAACTGATTTTGGGTTTATAAGATCTAAAGATGTATAAATAGCGCCACATATTTCACAATTATCTCCGTATTGTTCTGACGCTTTACATTTTGGGCATACACCTTTTACAAAACGATCTGGTAAAAATATTTTTTTTTCAGAATCATATAATTGATAAATAGCTTTAGATGTAATAAATCCATTTTTTTTTAATCGAAAATAGATATTAGTTAATAACTCGCGAGTTTCTTCGCTGTGAGTAGAATAATAGTTATCATAGCTGATGCCAAATGCGTGACAATCTTGTTTATGTTCTTGTTGTATTTGGGCAATCATTTTTTCTGGCGCTATATTAAGTTTTTGTGATTTCAACATAATAGCAGTTCCGTGTGCATCATCTGCACAAATAAAATACACATGATTACCCTGCATACGTTGATAACGAACCCATATATCTGCTTGTATATGTTCTAACATGTGCCCAATATGAAGGGAACCATTAGCATAAGGTAAGGCACAAGTAACTAGCATTTTTTTTATAGTCATAAAAATCAATTGAAATATCTAAATACACTGTACGATAACATATATTTAATATTATTAAAAATTATTCTTATGTTTTATAATTAATACTACAGAATATAGTAATGTAATAAATTATCCAATATTAAAATAATGAAAATTATATTAGATTTATTTTTTGATAGCTTATATTAATAGTTTATGTGTTGTTTACAGAAACAATGTTTTGATTAACAAAAATATATTTTTATAAGTTTAAAATATATTTTAGATTTAAACGTAACATAGATAAAACATAAGATTTTATTATATTTACATATGGAATATGTATTGCATGTATGAGCGTTGATTTCAAATGTATAGTCATATTAGCTTATGTTAACAATAAACGTTTAAAATTAGTAATTTATATTATTTGAGAATTTATATTTATGAATAATGTTTGTTTAAAAATTTTTTATTTTTATATTTAATATATTTATGTATAATATCTCACACTATAAATTAGATATATATTAGTAATATAAAGCTAAAACTATTGTTCTTACCATATAAGACATATTTATATTATACAGGAGCGGATGTGTTTACAGAACAAAAAATTGGTATCATCGGGATGGGTGTTATGGGTCGAAATTTAGCACTAAACATTGAAAGTAGAGGTTATTGCGTTTCTATTTATAATCGTTCTAAAGATAAGACTGATGCAGTTATTTCTAATAATCCAAAAAAAAATATTATCCCGTTCTATTCAGTAAAAACATTTGTGCTATCTTTAAATCAGCCTCGGTTTATATTTTTGATGATTACTTCAGGAATATATATTGATAATATTATAAAAATGTTATTAATGTATATAAATCCAGGAGATATTTTAATTGATGGTGGCAATTCGTTTTATAAAGACACCATTCGTAGGAATTTTGAATTATCACAAAGAGGGATAAATTTTATTGGAACTGGAATTTCTGGAGGGGAGGAAGGAGCATTGAAAGGGCCATCTCTGATGCCTGGAGGACAAATAGACGCATACGAGATGGTTGAATCAGTTTTTAAAAAAATTGCAGCTCGTGTTAATGATGAAACTTGTGTCGCATATATAGGGCCAAATGGTTCTGGTCACTATGTTAAGATGATACATAATGGTATAGAATATGGAGATATGCAGATAATTGCTGAAATATATTTTTTTCTAAAAAATATATTTAATTTGACGAATGAAGAATTAGGGAAAATTTTTAATGAATGGGATCAAGGAGAATTAAATAGTTATCTTATCGAAATAACAAGTCGTATATTTGTTAAACGAGATGCTAATAATAAATATATTATTGATTCTGTGCTAGATGTGGCGGAGAATAAAGGTACTGGAGCATGGGTTAGTCAGGATGCTATTGATTTAGCAATACCATCAAGTATAATAACTGAATCAGTGTTTGCTCGTTATATATCCGTGCTTAAAACTCAACGTATGAAAGCATCAAAAATATTTTTAGGGCCAGATAGGAAGGATTGTGTTGAAAACAAATATTTATATTTAGAAAAAGCACAAAAAGCATTGTATCTTGGTAAGATTATTTTATATGCGCAAGGTTTCTATCAATTGAAAATTGCATCTGATAAGTATCATTGGAATTTAAATTATAAACGAATTGCTAAAATTTTTCGTGCAGGGTGTATTATTAGAGCAAAATTTTTGCAAAAAATTATTGATATTTATTCTCAAGATCCAGGAATTACTAATTTAATGTTATCCCCATATTGTGTTTCTATTGCAAATAATTACCAAAAAATGTTGAGGGATGTTGTGGTTTGTGGTATCCAATATGGTATTCCAATGCCTGCGTTATCTGCTGCTATAGCATATTACGACAGTTATCGCAGTGATTTATTACCCACAAATCTTATTCAAGCACAACGAGATTGTTTTGGAGCACACACTTATACATGTGTTGATAAAAAAGGTCTGTTTCATACTGATTGGTTAGAACAAATATAAAAATATTATTATATGAGTTAAATAAATTTGATAATGACTGATGTAGATATATACAGAGATTAAATTTTTTGTAAACATTGATGTTTTATATCTATCTCTAATAGAGATAGATATATTTTCTGTTATAGTCTAATAAAAGTTTTAGTTGTTGTTAATATAAATCTGATAAATTGAATAGTAGTGTAGTAGTGTTTTATAAGTTTATTACGTTACCTATATATATATAAAATAATAAGACCAATACATATAAAATATTTTGTTGTATTATATTTTTTTGTTTTTCTATATGTCATATTTTATTTGTTGACTACTATTATGATTTCGTGTTTTTAATTCTTGAATAATTTCATTAAAAGTTATTGATTTACATTGCAACAAGACTAGTAGATGATAAATTAGATCTGATGCTTCGTTAATTAGTTCTTTCGTGTTGCAATCAGCAGAAATCGCTGCAAGTGCAGTCTCTAAACCTTCTTCTCCAACTTTTTGAGCAATACGTTTAATACCACTAGTATATAAACGAGATGTATAAGATGAATTATTAGAATGGGATAGCATATTTTTTTTTGTAGATATAATGTTTTCCAGTTGGTAAAGAAAACTTAAATCTGCTATCCCAGGATGGAAGCAACTACTAGTGTTGTTGTGACAAGTAGGTCCGTGAGGTAAAACAAAAATTAATAACGTGTCATGATCACAATCTGGATGCCAATTGATTAATTTTAATGTGTTTCCAGATATTTCTCCTTTAGTCCATAATTTATTTTTTTTGCGTGAAAAAAAAGTAACATGCTTAGTTTGTTCTGTCTTTATCATCGATTCTTTATTCATATATCCTAGCATTAATACTTCTCCTGATCTAGCGTGTTGTACAATAGCGGGTATTAAACCGTGATTTTTAGTCCAATTTAATTGTTGATGTTTATTTTTAATTAGCATAATCTAATTTGTATTCCTTCTTTAGATAAGAATTGTTTTAATTTATGAATATCAATAATTTTTTTATGAAAAACTGAAGCTGCTAATGCGCCATCTACATCAGCGTCACGAAAAGCTTCTAAAAAATGCTGATAAGTACCAGCTCCACCGGAAGCTATAAGCGGCACTTTGCAATGTTTTCTAATGTGTTTTAATTGATTTAAATCATAACCATTTTTCATGCCGTCCTGATTCATCATATTTAATACTATTTCTCCGGCACCATATTCTTGTACTTTTTTAACCCAATCTAATGTTTTCCATGTTGTAGTTTTTGTGCGATAACTATCTCCGGTATAGCATCGTACTTGATATATTTTTTTTTCAGGATTATGCCAAGTGTCAATACTAACTACAATACATTGTGTACCTAAATGATCAGCTAATTTTTGGATTAGCGTTGGATTTATTAAAGCAGGGGAATTAATTGAAATCTTATCAGCTCCGGATGCAAGAATCTGTTTAGCCTGTTTTATTGTACTGATTCCTCCAGCAACACAGAATGGAATGTTTATTATTTCTGCAATCCGGGAAATCCATTTCTTGTCTACTACTTGATTATTGGGTGATGCCGTAATATCGTAGAACACTAGTTCATCAGCTCCTTCTTTTTCGTAACGATTTGCTAAATCTAATATATCTCCTACAATTTTGTGATGTTTAAATTGTACCCCTTTTATTACTTTATTATTAGCTACATCAAGACAAGGAATTATTCGTTTTGCCAACATGATATTGCCTCAGCAACAGTAAATTTATTTTCTAAAAAAGCACGACCAATAATGATTGATTTGACTCCAGCACAACGTAACTTGGAGATTTCCGTTAGCTTATAAACACCTCCAGATGATTGGAAAAATATTTTTGGCCAAGAACGACATATAGATTGATATAAAGATATATTACTACCTAATAAAGTTCCATCTTTAGAAATATCTGTACAAAGAACATGTTTTAATCCTATAGTATAATATTCTTCTATTATTTGCTCTAATTTCAAATTAGTTTCTTTTTTCCAACCGTAAATAGCTATTTTTCGATCTTTTGTAGAAGAAATGCGTATATCTACTGCTAAAACTAAATGATTTGGATCAAAATATTCAAACCATTTTCTTACCATTTCTGGCTTTGTAACCGCTACAGAACCGAATACTATACGTGTTGCTCCTGCTTTTAAGAGAAATTCTATATCTGTAGTGTTACGTATACCTCCTCCTATTTGTATCTTCGATAAAGGAGTAGCTTCTCTTATTAATTGACTAATTAATGAACTTTGTTTTTTTGATGGATTCTGTGCGCCAGTTAAATCAACTAAATGTATCATTTTTGCTCCTTGGCATATATATTGTCTTAATAATGATACAGGGTTTCCATAACTAGTTTCCATATGATAAGATCCCTGATATAGCCTGACTATTTTTCCGTTAATAATATCTAGTGCGGGAATAATCACAAATTAAATCTCCAAAAAATTTTTTACTAATTGTTGTCCAGGTATACCTGATTTTTCAGGGTGAAACTGAACTCCAAAAAAATTATTATATTCTATGACTGAACTAAATGATTGGCCGTAATTTGTTTCAGCAATGGTTATATGACATATTTCTATTAAATAACTATGTGCAAAATAAAAATAGTCATTTCTTTTTATACCATCAAATAAAGAATTTTTTTTAGGAACAGTAATAGTATTCCATCCCATATGTGGTAGTGGAAAACCATAGTATTTCATGCGTCTAATAGGTACATTAATAATTTTTAAGGTGTTGATGCCATTATTTTCGTCACTATGGGTACCGAATAACTGCATCCCTAAACAAATGCCTAATATTGGTTTAGTACAATTTTGTATTAACGTAACTAGATTTTTTTTTTTAATTGCTTCATCGCGGCTGCGGCGGTACCAACTCCTGGTAAAAACAGTTTATCTGCTCGGGATATAATATCAACTCTATCACTAATTATTGGATTATGCCCTAATTTATGCAACATGGTTTTTACAGAAAATAAATTAGAACAATTGGTGTTTATAATAACTATATTCATAGCAATGTTCCTTTAGAGCTTGGTATATTATTATTATTATTATCTATATAAATAGCTTGGCGCAATGCTCGACCAAAAGATTTGAATAAACTTTCTGCTTTATGGTGGTCATTATCCCCGATTGCTTGTAAATGTAAAGCACAGTTCATTTTTGAAGATAATGAACGGAAAAAATGTTCTATCATTTCAGTGCTGAGATCTCCTATTTTTTGAAAATTGTATTTAGCTTGATAGTGAAAGTATGTACGTCCAGAAAGATCTAATATACATTGCGCGATACTTTCATCCATAGGTAAGGTGAATCCAAATCTTCTAATACCACATTTTTTATTTAGTGCTTCACTTAAAGCCTCTCCTAATGTTAAAGCAGTATCTTCAACAGTATGATGGTCGTCTATATATAAATCTCCTTTTGCTATAATATTCATACGTAATCCAGCATGAATAGCTATTTGCTGTAACATATGATTAAAAAAATTAATTCCAGTATTAATATAACTTTTATCGCTTTGATCTAACCATATTTTTATATCTATATTAGTTTCTTCAGTGGTTCGATAAATATGTGCTGATCTGTAATGTTGCATTAAATAGTTTTTAATTTTTTTCCAACCAAAATTAATGTGATGGTACCGTATTCCTTGAATACCCATATTGGTTGCTAAGATCATATCAGTATCTCGGTCTCCAATAACATAACTATTAAATTTATTTAATTTATTATCGGTTAACCAAGAATTTACTAAAGCAGTTTTTGGTTTTCGACAATGACATTGTTCTTCAGGAAAATGAGGACAAATTAATATTTGATTAAACTTAATATCTTGAGATTGAAATATTCGAATCATCAGGTAATGCAGCTCATCAAATTTTTCTTTGGGAAATGAAATACTTCCTAGTCCATTTTGATTAGTAACTATAACAAATTCAAAACCTATATTTTTTAGCGCTATAAGAGCAGGAATAACGTGGGGTTCTAATGAGAACTTATCTAAAGAATCAACTTGAAAATTGTCTTTTGGTTCATTAATTAGAGTTCCATCCCGATCTATAAATAAAATTTTATGACACATGAGTGCTCCTATATTTATTTACGTAGGTGGATGATGAAACGCGTAGTTTTTTTAAGACAGAAATCACTCGTTTACATTCATTAAGCGTACCAATAGTGATTCGTGAGCAATTAATTAATCCTAGTTGTTTACTTTGATCTCTTAAAACTATACCTTGATTTAATAGTGCATTAAACACTTGATATTTTGGATTAAATCTAACTAATACATAATTAGCATTACTATTAAACACTTTTTGGACACAAGAGCATTGTTTTAAACCCGTAATTAATATGTCTCGGTTTGTATTAATTATAGCTATTCTGTTTTTAGTATATTGTATGTTTATTGGGGTTAAAGCTTGTTCTGCGATGTCAATTACTGGAATGGACAATGGATATGGTGCTATAACTTTTTCTAACAATTTAATAATTTCTGGATTAGCTAAAGTAAAACCGCAACGTATTCCTGCTAGTGCAAAAGCCTTGGATAAAGTTCTTAAAATAACCAAATGCGGATACGTGGATAACCAGCGCACTAAACTTGCATCAGGACAAAAGTCAATATATGCTTCATCAGTTATTAATAGCGCTCGATTTTGGATAATATTTAACAATTTTTTTAAACTATTTAAATGAATAATATTACCAGTAGGATTATTTGGATTACAAATATAAATTAATTTAACATCATTTAATTGTGACTTAATAGATACTAAATCAAGTTGCCAGTTTTTCTTTTTCGGTATGATCCGATAATTAATTCCTAAAATTTCTGCAGTGGTTTTGTACATACCATATGTTGGAGGGCAAAATATTATAACGTCTTTCCCAGGGTTACAAAATACTTTCATTAATAACTCAATACTTTCATCGGCCCCTCTGGATACTAAAATTTGATCAGGTCGTACTCCAGCGTAGTAAGCATATTTGTTAATTATTTCTTGTGGTTGGCACATAGGGTATCTGTGAATTTTTTTACAACGTAATTGATAATCGGGGGCGATCGGAAATTCATTGGCGTTAAGCCATATGTTACCTGAATGTGTTAATTTTCTGGCAGATTGATAAGGTTTTAGAGTTAATACATTATTCCTGGCTAAGTCACGAATGTTCATTTTGTTCCTTGATATGATTGATGCGATATATTACAGCATATTCATGAGCTTTTAATTGTTCAATTTGTGTTAATGTTTTGATTGTTGATGATAATTTTAAGAGTCCATTTTGGGTTAATTGTTGTACCGATATTCTTTTTTGAAAATCTACAACCCCTAAACCAGATGTGGTAATTGCACGTCCGTATGTAGGTAATACATGATTCGGCCCGCTTGCATAGTCTCCAGCAACCTCTGGAGACCAATTGCCCAGAAATATTGACCCGGCATTAATGACGTGATTTAAATAATCTTGGGCATTTTCAACGTGAATGATTAAGTGTTCTGGAGCGTAACTATTACTTATAGAAAAACATTCCATTAAATTATCAGTAATGATTATGCAGCCATTAATTAATGAATCTTTAATTATCTTTTTACGTGGTAGTATTTGTAATTGTTTATGTAGTTCTTGTTTTGTTTGCTCTGCAATGTGTATACTGGGAGTGGTTAGTATTATATGCGAATCAGGCCCATGTTCTGCCTGTGCTAAAAGATCTGCTGCGATAAAAATAGGATTAGCTGTATTATCTGCAATAATTAATACTTCGGAAGGGCCAGCCAACATATCGATAGCTGTTCCATTTGGTGCAAAATTAATTTGACGTTTTGCTTCGGTAACCCAAGCATTACCTGGTCCAAATATTTTATCTACTTTTGGAACAGATTCAGTACCAAATCCCATAGCAGCTATAGCTTGGCTTCCTCCTATTTGATAGATCTCATTGATTCCACAAAGTTGTGCAGTATATGTAATTATATCGGGCACCGGAGGAGGAGAACATAATATAACGCGTTTACATCGAGCAATATGAGCTGGAATGCCCAACATCATCACTGTTGATAGCAATGGTGCAGTGCCTCCTGGAATATATAGTCCGACAATGTTTAATGGTCGAATAATTTGGCGACAGTATACTTCGGGAGAAGTTTCTAAATTTATTTCTGAAGGATATTGTTCTTGATGAAATCGTGTAATATTTGTTATTGCAACGTGTATTGCTCTTTTTATTGTATTAGATAGATCATTACCTGAGTTTATAATAATTTCAGGTGGAATCTTTAATTGTTTAGTTTGTACGTTATCGAAATATAGATTAAATTTAAATAAAGCACGATCTCCTTCATTATGAACTTGATCCAGGATGTTTTTAACATTTGTACTGATATCCTTTGAATTATTGTCTATTGGACGGATAAGTAATCTCTTTCGTTCAGATTTAGAACAACAGTTCCAATAAATAATAGATATAGGATGTTCATAAGAACTCATAATATTATTCCATCATTTTTTCTATTGGTAATACTAAAATAGAACTGGCTCCAAGATTTTTTAAGTTTTCCATTGTTTCCCAAAATAATGTTTCATTGCTTACCATATATATTGCTACACGATGTTGATTTCCTGCTAATGGTAATACTGTTGGACTTTCTGCTCCAGGTAGTAAATTAATAATTTTTTCTAGTTGTTCAGTAGGAGCATGCAACATGATATATTTAGAGCCTCTAGCTTGTATAACTCCTTGTATCCGAATCATTAATTTATTTATTAATGATTGTTTTATGTTTGACAATTTTCCAGATCTTTGAATAAGACATGCTCTAGATCGATAAATTACTTCTACTTCATGTAATCCGTTAGCTTCTAATGTGGCTCCAGTAGAAACAAGATCGCAAATTGCGTCTGCTAGTCCAACTCGTGGCGCTACTTCTACTGAACCGTTTAGCAAACAAGATTTAAAATTGATACCCAATTTATCTAAATACTGTTTTAGTAGATGCGGATATGAAGTTGCAATTCGTTTTCCTTGTAAACATTTTGGTCCATTCCATGGTTCATCTATGGGTAAAGCCATGGATAGTCTACAATCTCCAAAATCTAATCGACGTAACATAATATAACAAGGATTATCTCCTTGTGATCGTCTTGACAACAATGCTTCTTCTAATACGTTTTCTCCGATAATTCCTAAATCTACAATACCATCCATCACTAAACCAGGAATGTCGTCATCTCGTACTCTCATGATATCGATAGCCATATTTTCTGCGAACGCTAGTAGGCGTTGCTGTTGTAAATTAATTTTAATGCCACATTGTTCAAGAAGTTGTTGAGATTCTTTGCTTAATCTTCCTGATTTTTGCATCGCTATTCGTAATCGTGATCTATCCAACATGATATTTTACCTTATGTAAAGAATTTTTTATAACTAAATACTTTAATAAAATTTGTACAATAGAAGTAATTTTGGCATTTTTAATGAACAAAGGATTCAAATTATTTCTATTGTTAATTTATTTGGAGGATCAGCCAGGACCATGGATGATAAATTAACACATGAAGTACAATTTTTTCATTAAAAAATTTTTAACACTTAATATTTTAACGAATATAATTAAATTTGTATAGGGTTAAATGTTATTCAGTTACTTTATTTTATACGTATATAATTAATATTATAATTAAATTATAAAATATTTAATAACATTTGATATATTTTTAGTCTAAAAATAGTTATATAAAAAGTTTTAGAATTATAATTATGACTATATAGTCATAATTATAATACGGCGTATGTCATATTTTTATGATATTATATTTATGTAGTAAAGTGACTTTTCAGTTAATTTAGTTGATACTAGATCGTGTTGTATTTGTATATATAGATAAAATACTAAAAATTATTATTTTTTAATGAAAATTAAAGCAATTTTCATAAAGATATTGATAATATTTTTGTAATAAATGCAGAAGTTTAGTTTTTTGTTTATTATAGTTATAGATTGATAAAAGTATATTTAATTTATCGTTATAAGCTTTTGATTGATTTTGAGTAAATAATTTGTCTTTGATGTAATTAAACCATTCTTGTTGTTCCTTCGAATTTAAAGTGTTAGGAAAGTTACGAGCTCTATAATAGTAGAACAATAGTTTTAAGCGACTATCAACATTTTCGATACATAAATTTTTTAAATTTTTTGGATGAGTTTTTTGGATATTTAAAATTATTTTTTGATCAGCATTATTAAAGAATCCATGATATAGTTGAGAATCTACATGGAAATTATTACGTAGAGCTTTTTGACGCATGTATGACTCAATGATAGTGTATAGTGTGTTTATTTTTTTACGTAAATGAATACTATTTTCATGAATTCTGAGAAAATTTAAATTTTTTGAACAATGTTGATAATTGATAGAAAATTGAATGGAATAATTGGTGTTAATACTATTTTTATTAAAAAAATTTATTGGTATTAGAATGGGGCATGCATTTAATCGGATTACCTGCAATGGTATATTTTTCAATATATCATGTATTGTTGTATGGTTGGAATATAGTTTTTGATATATTGTATTTATATTTAAATTTAACAAAGTATCAATATTTTCATTTAGATCGCATGCAATTAAAATATTAGAATTTGTAGGGTGCCAAGTAATTGGAGCTATATAAGTTATAAAATTATGATATTTATTGTTAATTTTTTTAGTTATAAATATTAGAGGTTGTGTAGTTTCTAGATCGATTATTTTTTTTAATTGGTATTTGGTACGATGATTAAATAAGAATTGAAATAATTGTGGTTGGACTTTTTTTATAAATTTTGTTAACTCTAAAGTAGCATATACATCTGACATAGCATCATGAGCGTTAAGGTGTGTTATAGAGTTTGCTTGTGTTAGGTCTTTTAGACGAAAGCTGGGGTTATTATGAATATTCAATGGCCATTTAATGCCATTTGGACATAGAGAATAATAAGCACGTAATACATGTAATAAATCCCAGCGTGAGTTTCCTTGTTGATAAGCCCACATATAAGGATCAAAAAAATTTCTATAGAAAATATTTCTACTAAATTCATCGTCAAAATGAATATTATTATATCCAAGTATGCAAGTATTAGGAATACAGAATATTTGGTTGATGCGACGGGCGAATTCAGCTTCTATCAAACCGTTATGTAAAGTATCTTGAGGAGTAATCCCTGTAATAAGTACTGATTTTGGATCAGGAAGATAATCGTCTGGTAATCGGCAAAAGAAAACTTTTTCTTTCTCTATGGGAGTTAATGTATTGTTAGTACGGATTCCAGCAAATTGTGCTGGTTTATCTAGTGCTGGGTTTATTCCAAAAGTTTCATAATCATAAAAAAAAAACTAGGGTTTTTAGTATTTTTATTTATTAACATCGTCACACCGGTACTTTCGGTATAAATAATATTCAAATTATTTATTAATATTATAAATCATATGTTTAGATTTGTTCGTAATATATTATATTTTATGACACAACATAAACAAAATGTAATCACGTATTATATATATTTAGTGTAATGTATCATAATTAATATAGTATAAAAATTATAGTATTTATAGACATCTCAGTATCATTTCAATATGAGTAATATTGTGGATTTTTCAATCTAATTAAAATTAAGTATTATATTATACGGATAATATTTATAAATTTAAATTTTAATTTTGATTTGATAAGGTTATAGAAATTTATTGTGTGTATATTTTTAAAATAAATATAAATAGGAGATGATTTATGAGCAATGATGTTAATAAATCGTTTTATGACGTATTGGAATTTGTGCGAATATTTCGTCGTAAGAATAAACTGCAACGAGAGATTCTTGATAATGAAAAAAAAATTAGAGATAATCAAAAAAGAGTATTATTATTGGGTAATTTAAGTGATTATATTAAGACTGAAACATCTGTAGAAGGGATACAAGTTATCATTACCAATATGCGTAATGATTATGAAGATCGAGTGGATGAATATATAATAAAAAATGCTGAATTATCAAAGGAACGTCGTGAATTATCAAAAAAATTAAATAATTTTAAAAAATCTATAGTTGATTAAATTTAATGGAAAGTTGATTTACGTTGAAATATTTATTTTATATATTCGTAATGAATTGATGATATATGCAGGTAAGATATTATCTATTACATATAATGCTGTATTGAGGAGGTAGTGGTCTGATAAAAACATAAGATATATGTTATGTCTTTTCTATTGTTATTAATTTAATGATAAGATTATGATGAGGATTATTAATCTTAATGTAGGTTGTTATGTCATGTTTCAATATTTAATTAAAATGTTTTGTGTATTTTTATTTTAATAATGAAATATTATTATGTATCTTAGTTGGGTTTGAGTAAGTGAATATAAGTATGTTTTGAGTATTTATTGTTTTGTATAATACTTATAGGAATATATTTTCTGATGTTAGTAGAGAGATTTCATTCATATTTAGTAATATGAATGATTTAACAGTGTTATAGTTTGAAATTGATTATTTAATAATTATGGTAATAGTTAATAATGATGCATTGTTATTAGAATTTGCTAAAGAAACTTTAGAGATCGAAATTAACGAAGCTCAAAGTATGTTAGGCAGGTTAGATGAAAGCGTTGTGTTTGCTTGTCGTATATTATTGAATTGTACAGGAAAGGTTGCAGTTTCTGGCATAGGTAAATCAGGTCATATTGGAAAAAAAATTGCTGCTTCTTTATCAAGCACGGGTACTCCTGCTTTTTTTGTTCATCCTGCAGAAGCTTTGCATGGTGATTTAGGTATGATTGGAACGAAAGATGTGGTGATATTTATTTCTTATTCGGGTCGTGCATGTGAAATAATTACTTTAATGCCATTCTTAGTAGAAAGCGGTATCCCTGTGATTGCATTTACTGGTGATGTAAGCTCTCCTTTAGCTAAAGGGGCTACGTGCGTTCTTAATATTAAGATAAAAAGAGAAGCTTGCCCCATGGAATTAGCTCCTACTTCTAGCGCAGTTAACACTTTAATGATGGGGGATGCATTAACAATGGCTCTTATGAGATATAGAGGGTTTAGTTTAGAACAATTTGCTAGATCTCATCCAGGAGGTATATTAGGAGCTCAATTACTCAATTGTGTACATCACTTAATGCGTACTGGGGAACATATTTCAAAAGTTTTTTGGGAGGTAACAGTAATGGACGCAATGTTTGAATTGAGCCGTACTGGGCTTGGATTAACTGCTGTGTGCGACAATCATATTCGTGTTATAGGAGTGTTTACTGACGGAGATTTAAGACGTTGGATGGTTAAAGGTAAATCTCTTGATGATCCTATTGATATTGCTATGACTAAACCTGGTTATCGTATTCCAAAAGAATGGCATGCGAGCGCAGCGTTAAAAGCGTTGTATCAACGAAAAATCGCCGCAGCACCAGTGGTGGATAAAACTGGAACATTAGTAGGTTCAATCAATATACATGATTTACACCAAGCTATAATAGAGTGAGTAGTTAGTTTTAATTTTAAATGAACTAAAACAACTAAAAATATTTTTATATATAATTTTTTTTAGTTATTTTGACTCCCCTGACTGGATTCGAACCAGTGACATACGGATTAACAGTCCGCCGTTCTACCAACTGAACTACAGAGGAACCAATAAATTAGATCCATACTATATTAATATATTTAATAATACAAGTGCTTAATGACAATCGGTTGAGTTAATCAGGTATTTAAATATGATGGGAAAACTGTGGATATTATTATTTATTTAATAATTGGATTATTTTTTTATAATCTCTTGTGGTATTTTAATTTAAATATAATAAGTTTATTATATTTAAATTAAAATAGATGTGTTTGTGTGTTATTTTCTATATGAAGGAATATAAAATTCTTTAGATTTTCAATAGGGAGAGATGCCGGAGTGGCTGAACGGAGCGGTTTCGAAAACCGTTTTAAAGAAATAATATCTTTCAAGGGTTCGAATCCCTTTCTCTCCGTTATTTTTTGAAAGTATAAACATTAATACTATATGATGTTTTAATGTTATGTTGAAGTATAAATGATTCGTATTCAATTAAAATGATTAAATAATTGATGATGAAAATTTATATTAATTTGCATGAGTCTTATTTTTTTCAATAATATTAATGTATATAATATTATTATTTATAATTGTATTATAATGTGTTGAAGATTATTTTCATTATTTTGTTGTAGATATAAAATGATAAGGGATATTTATTTTAGTTAGTGATGTTTTATATATTTATATGATATACCTTGTATAGGTAAATTAAAACAAATAATATAATTTATTTATCATTAATTTAAAGGATGATTGTATATTTTTATGTTTTATAAAGTAAATGTTATGGATTTAATTTATATATTTATAAAATATTTGGTTTCTATTGTATATAGATCATAAGAAGGTGGTTTTTACAAATATTACAGTAGAACAACGACGTTATTTTGCTGATTTTATCCATCCAGTAATTGGAATTAGTTTTTGTTAGTTTGAAGATATATATATAAATTTTAATTTTTTATAAAATGTAACAACTAATGATTTGTGATTTATATAATTACGATAGTGGCGGTGAGGAAGGGATTCGAACCCTTGATACATAAATTATGTGTATACATGCTTTCCAGGCACGCTCCTTAAACCACTCGGACACCTCACCAATTTAATAAGCAAATACTGAAATAATATAAAATTTTTGTTTCAGGTTAAGTATGATAGTTTAATTTAATCTGTTGTTTACTAGTATCAATGAAATGTACTAGTCTTAAATTAAGCATTAAAAATTTTCTAGTATCTTAAGTGAAATGATGTAGTAAGATATATTTATTATAATAAATGTACATTTCTAGTCATAGTTTACGTTTCTTGTCATTTTTGTTATTAAGTAAAGATTGAAAAGAGTAATATTTGAATTGAAAATATAATCCCAGTAAAGTAATTAAACCAATTATACTTAGAACAATCCAAGGTAATTGCATAAAATTTTGTGCTTTACCAATATCATATAACCATCCGCTGCCGCTATAACCTACAGTACCTCCTAAAGCTAAACTCAATTTACTAAAACCTATATAACTGCTACGTGCCTTGTAATCTGTTAATAAAGCCCCTAAAGTCTCTCTTGCAGGTTCAGCAATAATAGAACCTATGTAGAAAAAGCTAATTAGAATTAATAACATATGTAAGTTTTTAACTAATCCAATAGGAAATAAACTAATGATAATAGTTATTAACCCTACCATCAAGCGTGTTTCTAATTTGAAATATTTTTCACTCCACCAAGTTATAGGAATAATTAATAATAAAGATAAAATTGCTTCTATAATATACATATATTTTATATATGATAGTTGCCCAGATACTTCATGAATACGAATAGGCAACATTAACATCACTTGAGCTGATAAGATATAATATCCAGTTAGGGTAAAAACATAAATTATAAATCTTTGATTATTAAGTACTTTTTTTATACCTTCTAATAATGAATCATGGGAACTAGAAATTTTGTATGCAGGTAATCTCCAGGCGTTAAAAACTCCAGCGATGAAAAATAATGTTGCTCCGGTAAAGCATACCAATTTAAAGTTATATTGTAATAACCATGTGCCTAGTACGATACCTATTATAGCGCACATACTATCTTCAAGCATTAATACAGAATAAAATCTCCCTAATTCCCATGGGCGAACTAATTTAATTACTAGTGCAGTACGTGGCGGGTCAAATAATGTTCCACCTAATGCAGATAATACACATGATAAACATAATAATATAGGAGTATTTGCAATACTCATTATAATAAATCCTACAGTACGCATAAATAATCCGGATACGATCATGGGTTTTGCGCCTAATTTATCAGCGAAGGCTCCGCTAAAAATTCCTAATCCTTGTTGAATAAATTGCCGTAATCCTAAAGCAAATCCTACTAAAAAAGCTCCCCATCCTAGCTGTTCGACAAAATATATTGAAATAAGTGGAAAAACAACATAAAAACCTATAACTACAAACATATTATCTATAATTAAAAAATATTTACCTAGTCTTCTAGCTTGCGATATTGTATACATGGGTCTCCGTGTGTGTATTTTGTATACGTTTTTGTTTACTGTGTATTAAAAATATCTTTAGTAGTTGTGTATTTTTGTTTTTGATTACGGTGTAAATTAACATGTATCTTATATGTTTTATGAAACATTTAAATATACAAATATTAATATTTATATATATATGTTTGTTTCTTATATATTTTATTCTAAATATAATACTGAATAATAAAAGTGATTATCTTTACTAAAGATTGCTAATATGTGTAAATTTTTATATAAACACACAGTTAACCAGTTTTATGATAAATTTAAAGAAAGCATTTTAAGCGGTCATTTTGTTTGTAAAGCTTATAGCATAAGAAATATGGTTGTTGTTATTAGTTGTTTTTAATAAGTACCATGTTTTATGCGTATCAATACATATACTACATTATAACAGAGATATATAATAATTATAGCTTATATATACGTTCTATTGGTATTTTGAATATATGATTTTAAAATAGAAAATATTTTTTAATATAATACTATTGTTTATAGAACTGATTATTATAATTTATGTAATTCGGCGCAATTTTGTAATTTATGATAAAAATTATGTTTGTATAATACTATATTTATATTGAATTTTTTTGAAAATTTTTTAAATATAATGAATCTGTTAAAGTCGCTGACTTCAATGAGTTTTATAACTATGTTATCTCGTATTTTGGGTTTTATTAGAGATACCATTATAGCTCGAATGTTTGGTGCCAGTGTCATGACAGATGCGTTTTTTGTTGCTTTTAAATTACCTAATTTATTAAGACGTATTTTTGCTGAAGGAGTGTTTTATCAAGTTTTCTTGCCTATATTATCAGAATATCGATGTCGTGATAGTGAAGAAGAAACACGAGTATTTATTTCTAGAGTCTCTGGTATGTTAATATTTATGCTGACTATTATCGTCGTCATTGGGTTATTAACAGCACCTTGGATTATTGCGGTTACTGCTCCGGGTTTTGATAGTTCTACAGAAAAATTTATTATGGCTATTAAAATGTTTAGAGTGATGTTTCCTTATATTTTATTAGTGTCATTGACATCATTGATGGGATCTATTTTAAATACTTGTAATTTTTTTTTAGTACCATCGTTTACTCCAATTTTTTTAAATATTAGTATGATCAGTTTTATGTTATTTGCAGAGTATTTATGTTCTCATATTCCTATTATGGGATTGGCTTGGTCAGTTATTGTAGGGGGAGTATTACAGTGTGCTTATTGTGTGCTATTTTTAAAAAAAATTAATATGCTAGTTATTCCAAAAATGAAATTTTATGATAATAGAGTATGTAGAATATATAAATCAATGGTTCCTACTATAATTGTTGTTTCAAGTAGTCAGATATCACTGGTTATTAATACTATTCTTGCTTCTTTTTTGAGTGATGGCGCTATTTCTTGGATGTATTATGCTGATAGATTAATGGAGTTACCTATTGGAGTTTTTGGAGTAACATTAACTACTATTTTATATCCATATTTGTCTCGTTTTATTTCTAATAAAAATTACGAAGATTATTCTTGTTTGATGAATTGGGGGATTAAGTTATGTTTTATACTAAGTTTACCAAGTGCTGTTATTTTAGGAGTTTTGTCTAAACCATTAATAATAACATTGTTTAAGTATGGAAAATTTTTAGAATTTGATGTATTAATGACACAATATTCTGTAATTGCATATGCAATAGGGTTACCTGGGTTAATTTTATCTAAAATATTGACATCTGCTTTTTACTCGCGCCATGATATTAAAACTCCAGTCTATATAATTGTTATTGTCCTTATTTTTACTCAATTTATAAATTTAACGTGTATTCATTCGTTAAAACATGTTGTTTTTTCTTTTTCTATTAGTTTGGGGGCCTGGTTAAATGCAGGGTTGTTATATTGGAAATTTAAAAAAAAATATTTATTTCAATTGCAGTCTGGATGGTTGTTTTTTTGTGGTCAATTGATTATTGCTCTTATTATATTGTATGCAGTATGTTTAGGATTGTTAATGTATATATCTGATTGGACGCAAGGGCGTATTTTTTATAGATTAATTAGAATGATAGTTGTTTTAATATTAGTTAGTAGTAGTTATTGTATAACGCTATGGTGTGTAGGTATTCGGTTAAAAGATTTTATTTTTTTAAGTAGAGAGAGTAAGTAGTGTTCGTTTTATTAAATAGAAGACGTATTAGTATATCACATATGTCTTATTGTTTTGATTCCTAATAAATTTAATCCTTTTTTTAAAATACGAACAGTAATCGATGCTAATTTTAATCTGCTATATTTTATGTGTATATTGGTTATTTTAATAATTGGACAGTTTTCATAAAAAGAAGAAAATAACATAGATAATTTATATAAATAAGAACATAAAATGTGAGGAGTGCCTTGATTTGCTACTGTAGTAATTGTTTCTTCAAATTGAAGCAAACAAATTGCTAACAGTTTTTCTTCTTGAGTTTCTAATTGAATATTGTTTTGTTTTAGTTGAGAATCAATTGTTTTAGATCGTTCAAAAATAGAAAAAATTCTAGTACATGCATATTGTATATAAGGAGCAGTATTTCCTTCGAATTTTAACATGTTATTCCAATCGAATATATAATTTATAATACGGTTTTTTGACAGTTCAGAATATTTGATAGCACCAATACTAATAATATGTGCTAGTTTATTTATTTGAGCATGTTTTAAATTAGAGTTTTTGCTTAATATTAATAAACGAGCACGTTTTAGAGCTTCATCTAATAATGTTTTTAATTTTAACGCATTACCAGATCGTGTTTTAAATGGTTTTTTATCTGTTCCAAGTAGCATACCGCATATATGATGCTCTAACAGCACTGATTTATCTAGATAACCTGCTTTATGGGCAATTTCCTGTGCTTGCATTATATGTTGTTTTTGACGACTATCGATATAATAAATAATTCTGTCAGCATGCAATATTTTGCAGCGATATTTTATGCAAGCAATGTCAGTGGTACTATATAGGTATGCTCCATCTTTTTTTTGAATAATTACTCCGAAAGGAGTGCCATTTTTATTGTTATAATTTTTTAGAGGCACTACAATA
This sequence comes from Candidatus Blochmannia sp. SNP, assembly GCF_036549215.1. NCBI lineage: Bacteria > Pseudomonadati > Pseudomonadota > Gammaproteobacteria > Enterobacterales > Enterobacteriaceae > Candidatus Blochmanniella > Candidatus Blochmannia sp. SNP. The sequence continues at coordinate 370,675 of NZ_CP144371.1, forward strand.
GCTCCATTACTTTTAATTGCTAAGCCTTTGTTTTTTAAATCCGATATAATATTAGGAAGCATATTATTATAAAAACTTTCTCCCATGATATTTCTTTTTTTTAAAGTAACATTTAATCGTATGTATATATTTTGATTATTTGATATAGAGATATCTACTAAACGTTTCCATATTTGACAGCAATATTTGTCTCCTTTTTGTAATTTTAAAACATAATTTCGAGATAATTCCGCAAAATCAGGATCAATATCATATATTTTTTTAGCTTCTTGGTAAAAATACTCTAATGTAGATAATTGTATGGATTTATTTAATAAAAATTCAGGCTGAATATTTTTTTCTATATAAGCAATAAGCATACCAAATTGAGTACCCCAATCTCCTATATGATTAACTCTAATGACATTATGTCCTAAAAAAGACAAAATACGAGCAACACTATCTCCTATAACAGTTGAGCGTAAATGTCCAACATGCATTTCTTTTGCAATATTTGGGCTAGAGTAATCAATAACAATGGTTTTTGGCGTGACTGGGGCAATACCTAAACGAGGCTCTGAAAAAATATTATTAATTTGATGAGATACCCATTTTGGATTCAAAAATATATTAATAAATCCTGGTTGTTCAATTTTTGTTGTTTTAGCGATATCATTTAGATCGATAAGTTCTATAATTTTTTTAGCAAGTTCTTCAACGGGGATATGTAATTTTTTGGAAATAGTTATTAATCCATTAACTTGATAGTCTCCAAATTTTGATTTTGTTGATTGTTGTATTTGTATTAGATTGGAAACAGATTTATTCGTAATGAATAATAAAGCTTGATTTATTTTTTGTAGTAAAAATGTTTTAATATTCATATAAACATAACTCAAAATATATTATCTAATAATATTGGATGATATATTAATTTCCAGTAATGTAAATTACAAATTTTGTTTTATAATTTCAAATATATTTTTGAGTTATGATCTATCCGTTAAGTATATTTGTTATCTTGGATAATCATAGGTTATGTAAAAATTATTTAGGAAACTAATGAAATAATTATTGTGTATGTACGTAGTACAATACATCGTATTTTTGAAGAATGAAATATTTTAGCTTTATTTTGGAAAGAGAATTTATTCTAGTTTTAATTAAATTTATTTAAATTATAGTTTTATAATAATACATAGTTTTGACTAAAATAAATTGCATATATTTTAGTCAAAACTATGTATTTAATTTTTGTTAAACATTAAGATATTATTTAATCAAGGTATTTAATATAAGATACGATTGACTGCAATAAATTTAAGTATAGCTCAGAATGAGTGTTCTTTAATTTTAAGAAGTAATTAATATAATATCAGATAATGTTTTTATTTGTATGAATTATTAAAATTAAAAAATATATACATATTATATATAAACAACATTTTGATATGAATTTTCTAAAAATATATTTTATGCAATTAAACATTCATGATTAGAGGGATTTGTATGCGTACTGCATATTGTGGACAATTAAATTTGTCCCATGTTGGATTGGAAGTTACGTTATGTGGTTGGGTAAGTAAATATCGTAATCTTGGTGGTTTAATATTTATTGATTTACGTGATAGAGAAGGATATATACAAGTATGTTTTGATGTTAATCAAAACAGAAAAATGTGTATATCAGCAACCACATTGAAACAAGAATTTTGTATTCAGTTAACAGGCGTGGTTCGTGCACGACCTAAAAATCAAATTAATAGAAATATGGTTACTGGTTCTATTGAAATAGCTGCAAAAAACTTCATTATTCTTAATACTTCTGAGCCATTACCATTAGATATTAATCATAATAATATTGAAGAAAATAGATTAAAATATCGTTATCTTGATTTAAGACGTCCAGTTATGTTACATCGAATAAGAACTCGATCGCGTATTATATCAATTGTTCATCGTTTTATGGAATTAGAAGGATTTTTAAATATTGAGACACCAATATTAACAAAAGTTACTCCAGAAGGTTCGCGTGATTATATTGTTCCTAGTAGATTGCATATAGGTAAAAGTTATGCTTTACCTCAGTCACCTCAGATATTTAAGCAATTATTAATGGTTGCTGGATTTGATAGGTATTATCAAATTACTAAATGTTTTAGAGATGAGGATTTACGTTCGGATCGTCAGCCAGAGTTTACTCAAATAGATATTGAAACTTCTTTTATGTCCGCACAAAAAATACGAGAACTTATGGAGATTTTTATTCGTATTATTTGGCGTGAAATTCTAAATATAGAATTAGGAACGTTTCCTCAGTTGACGTATTCTGAAGTAATTCAACGTTTTGGATCTGATACTCCAGATTTAAGAAATCCAATAGAAATGATTGATATATCATATTTATTTAAGTTAAGTCAAAATAGGCTACCCTTTATGCGCACAAATAATATTGATATGCAGGTAGTGGTGATGAAAGCGCCTAATGGCAGAAAACTGACGCAAAGACAGATTGATGAATATATTTACTATACTAAAAAATGTGGTTTGCAGGAATTAATGTGGATTAAGGTTGTTCAATATAATAATGGTAATGCTAAAAAGGAAATTCATGGACCAGTTATTGACTTTTTAGATAATTCAGTATTGGATATTATTTTAGAAAAAACTAATACTAAAAATGGTGATATTTTATTTTTTGGATTTAGTGAGGATCAAAATCAATCTATTACAAAAATATTAAGTCCTTTAAGATCTAAATTAGGTAATGATCTTTGTTTAATTAAAAGAGATTCTTGGGCTCCGTTGTGGGTAATAGATTTCCCGATGTTTAGAAAGAATAGCTATGGGCAACTTGTATCTATGCATCATATTTTTACTTCTCCAAAAAATTGTGATATTCACGATTTACAGAAAGATCCATTATTAGTGGCTTCAGAAGCTTATGATATGGTTGTCAATGGGTGCGAAGTTGGTAGTGGATCAGTTCGTATTCATTCATTTAATTTACAAAAAGCAGTGTTTAATATTTTAGGTATCACGCAAAATGAACAGCAAGAAAAATTTGGGTATTTAATGAATGCTTTAAAATATGGAGCGCCTCCTCATGCTGGTTTAGCATTTGGTTTAGATCGTTTAACTATGTTGTTAACTGGAGTTAAGAACATACGAGAGGTTATTGCATTTCCTAAAACTACAGCAGCAATAGATTTAATGGTTAATGCACCTGATTAATATATAATTAAATGGTTGGTTTAGTATCATAGTATTTTATGTGGTACATCTATCTGTTAACTATACTTTAAAAGTGTTTAAGGAAGCTATTTTTAGATGTTTTAAAACATAAAAAGTAATAAATAGAATATTTAGTTTTCATGTTGTTTTGGACAGATTGCTAGGTAATGTGATGTTTAACAGATAGTATTATTAATGTTAAAGTTTTTATTCTTTTTTATATTTTATTTTAGTTTTTATTAAGTGTTATTCTCTTTGTTAGAAATCGTAATATAAGGCTATTAATTGGTGTGTAGTATTATAGTTCGTTCCATTAAGTTATTATATCGTTATTTACATAAATGTTATTTTATAATGTCATCTATATTGCTACTAATTATTATAGTTATGACTATTTGGAAATTTTTTATTCCGTGTGTATTTAATGAAAGTAAAAAAAAAATTAATAAGGAATTTTATCTTAAGAAAGATGAGTCTAATCAATTTGAAATTATAAAAAATGAAAGATTTTGTAATAGTGCAATGGTGTATTTTAATATTTTAAAGAAACACTTATATTACAATAAATTATCGAAAGAAATAAATGTGTATAACTATATGGTATGTCAGAATGATGTTTTGAGTGAAATTTTAATAAAATATAGTAGTGATGGTATTGATATTTCTGGGATTTCGCTTTTATTGCAACAGTATCCAATACTTAGGAAGTTAGAAACAGGACAAATACTTTCTTGGATGATAATTACAAAAAAAAAATTACAATGTTTAGTTTGGGATATTTTTCCACAGGAAACTCGTATATATAATCGGGTGCATGCTAGTTTTACAGAAGGCATTATTAGACTTTTAAATCAATTAAATAATAGTTTATATCCTGCAATTTTATTTATAGGTGAATTACATGGAACATTTATCGATAGTGCTCGTGCTTTAGGTATAGAAGAAAATTATATTGTAGATATAAGTAATGCATTACAACATCAATTAGATTTTCGAAAATTGCGTCAAGGGGATAGGTTTGCGGTATTGATGTCAACAATGATGGATAGCAGCCACAATGTTAAAAGTAAATTACTCGGGGCAAGATTATTTACTTCTGGTAAAAACTATTATATATTTCGTGCAGATAACGGTAAATTTTATGATCGCGAGGCTGTAAGATTGGAAGGAAGTTTTATACGGTTTCCTACATTAAAACCATTTCGTATATCTTCTAATTTTAATTTAAACAGATTAAATCCTGTAACCGGACAAGTATCTCCCCATGCCGGGGTTGATTTTGCTATTCCCATTGGCACTCCAGTTTTTTCAGTAGGAGATGGAGAAGTTATTGTAAGCACATATAGTAAAATTGCTGGTAATTATATAACAATTAGACACAGCCGTCATTGTATAACTCGGTATATGCATTTGAAAAAGTTATTAGTTATCCCTGGACAAAAAGTTAAACGAGGTGACAATATAGCATTGTCTGGTAATACAGGTCGATCAACAGGTCCTCATTTGCATTTTGAAATATGGATTAATCATCGCCCTGTGAATCCATTAACTACTAAGATTTTAAATGTTGATAAATTATCAGGAAATGAACGTGTCATATATTTAAATCAAGTAAAAGATATTATTTCAAAACTACGTTTTGATTAGAGACATGTTTTGTGATTATTGATTAATAACTAGGGTCTGAGTTTAATGAGAAGTAAACATTATATATTGTATATGTGGGGATATGCGATGTATGTATTTTTTAAATTAATTTACAGGAAGATATTGAGATAAGAATAATTATTCTACTTGTAAGATATGGCTTATATTCATCATATCACATTTATTGTATGCGTCGTTTTGTATCATAACTACTAATTCACCAGATGTGAGAAATCCTTTGTCACGTAATAAATTTCTAGCATATTTTGCATCTATCACATTATCGCCTGTTCGATTAAAATAAATAGGAATAACTCCTTTATAAAGAGTAACTATATTTAAGGTATGCTTATGTTGAGATAAAGCAAAAATAGGTAATTTTGAATTAATACGAGACATTAATAATGTAGTATTTTCAAATTCAGTTAGGGCGATGACAGCACTTACTCCTTCCAAGTTATTAGCAGTATACATTGCCGATATGGCTATAATTTCTTCGACGTTATTGAATTTTTTTTGATGGGTGTGTGTTAAAAAATTGACGTTTGAAATCTTTTCTGCGCCTAAGCAGACATTTGCTACTGTTGTTACAGTTTCAGATGGATATTGACCTGTAGCAGTTTCAGCAGATAACATAACTGCATCAGTGCCATCTAATACTGCATTAGCTACGTCCATTACTTCTGCGCGAGTAGGCATAGAATTATGAACCATAGATTCCATCATTTGTGTTGCAGTAATTACTGCTCGATTAAGAGCACATGCTCTTTTTATTATTTTTTTTTGAACACCTACTAGCTCTGGTTCTCCAATTTCTACTCCTAAATCTCCTCGAGCTACCATAACTGCATCTGATGCATGAATAATATCATCTATTGTTTCATCGGATGCAACTACTTCTGCACGTTCTATTTTAGAAATAATTTTTGCGTGACTACCAGCATCTACAACTAATTTTCGAGCAAAATTTAAATCTATACTGCTACGTGGAAATGATATCGCTAGGTAATCAACTCCAATTTGAGCTGCAGTCATAATATCGATTTTGTCTTTATTTGTTAATACTTTTGCTGAAAGTCCACCTCCTAATTTATTTAGTCCTTTTCGATTAGTTAAAATGCCTCCAATAATTACTTTAGTATAGATTTTAGTATTATGGATGGTTATTACTTTTAGTTGAATTTTCCCATCATCTAATAGAAGTAAATCTCCTGAATGTACGTCTTGTGCTAATTCTTCATAATCAACACCTATACATTTATGATCACCTATATTGTTCCTCAGCATGGCATCAATTAAAAAGTTATCTCCAGATTTTAAATATATTTTGTTACCTTGAAAAGTTGAGATACGGATTTTAGGTCCTTGTAAATCTCCAAGAATAGCGACGTGTTTTCTTAGTTTTGAGGCAATCTCGCGTACTTTTTTTGCACGGATAAAGTGTTCTTTTGTTTCTCCATGAGAAAAATTTAGTCGTACTATATTTGCTCCTGAAACAATTATTTTCTCAAGGTTATTATCTTTATCTGTAGCAGGTCCTAGAGTGGCGATAATTTTTGTTCTTCTCAATTGGCGAGGCATAATTAATTCCTTATGGACTTAAGCATAAACAATAAATATTAAAGAATGATGAATAATCATCATGTTGTTAATGTATGATAATTGTTATTATTTTACATTAAATCTTAATATGTTATATGGTAGTTCTATATATAGTATAATATCTATTTTGAATATCTATAAAATAATCTATTAATATTTTTTATAAATATTAATAGTGCAGGAGGACAACTAAATTTAATATTAGAATTTCACAATGAATCATGCTATCTAAACATATAGATGTTTTAGTTGTAATTGGATGTCATTATCTTTAAGATAAATAAATTCTTTAATTATAAATAGACTTGTGATACGGTGATTTAGTTATGATAAATAGATATTATACTTATTTATGATAATATTTAAATATATTAAGTTTTTTAGAATACGTAGTTTTAATTGCATATTTTAAAATTATGTTGATACTGTGACAATATACAGATAACTAATATTAGGTGCCATATATGACATCTGGTTTTTATGGGTTTTTATTTGATATTTAATCAATGTATCTACGTTTATTTTAGGTCATTTATGTTTATATTGTAATTAAATATAATAATCACAAACTAACATATCAGAGAATAAATATGCAAGCAACATCTATTACTCAAGCATGTAATTTAATTATTTTTGGAACTAAAGGTGATTTAACGCGTAGAAAGTTGTTTCCATCATTATATCAGTTAGAAAAAATAGGCGCTATTCATCCTGATACACGAATTATAGGAGTAGGTCGTGCAGCATGGAGCCTTGTTATGTATATTGAAGTTGTATATGCTGCTTTAAAAAAGTTTATGCACGATCCTATTGATGAATCTTTATGGTGTATTTTTAGAGCACGACTTGATTTTTGTAATTTAGATGTATATCAAACTGAACGATTTATTCACTTATTGGATAAATTACAGAACACAGACATAGCAACAGTAAATTATTTGGCTACACCGCCTGATACTTTTGGTGTTATATGTAAAGGATTGAGTACTATTGGATTAAACAAAAAATCAAATCGTATAGTTATAGAAAAACCATTGGGTACTAATTTGGATTCTGCTCGTATTATTAATGCTCAGATATCAAAATATTTTGAAGAGAAACAAATTTATCGTATTGATCATTATTTAGGAAAAGAAACAGTTTTAAATTTGTTGGCATTACGTTTCGCAAATTATTTATTTTCTTCAAATTGGGACAATAATACTATTGATCATGTGCAAATTACTGTAGCGGAAGAGGTAGGTATTGAAGGTCGTTGGGGTTACTTTGATTCGATAGGTCAAATGCGTGATATGATACAAAGTCATTTATTACAGATTTTGACTATTATAGCTATGTCACCTCCATCTAATTTGAGCGCTGATTGTATTCGAGATGAAAAAGTTAAAGTGCTTCGGTCATTACGGAGGATTGATTGCAATAATGTACATAATGTTACAGTTCGTGGACAATACACGTCTGGTTTTATTCATGGAAAACCAGTTCCAGGCTATTTAGAAGAAAAGGGAGCCAATAAGAGTAGTAATACTGAGACATTTGTATCTCTTTGTGTTAACATAGATGACTGGCGTTGGGCTGGCGTTCCGTTTTATCTGCGTACTGGAAAGAGATTACCAACTAAATGTTCTGAAATTGTAATTTTTTTTAAAAAACCAGTGATTAATTTATTTCCTGATTCATATCGAGATTTGCCTAATAATAAGTTGACCATTCGATTACAACCAGACGAAGGCATAGATGTTCAAATTTTGAATAAAATACCTGGATTAGGCCATAAGCATCGGTTACAAGCTACTAAATTAAATTTGAGTTTTTACAAAACTTTTTGTTCAGAACATATAGTCGATGCATATGAGCGATTATTATTGGAAACAATGCGCGGGATTCAAGCATTATTTGTTCGTCATGATGAAATAGAAGGAGCTTGGAAGTGGGTTGATTCTATCATACAATCTTGGGAATCAGAAAATAATATACCAAAGCTTTACCAAGCTGGTACTTGGGGGCCTGTAGATTCTATGACTATGATTGCTAAAGATGGTCGTTTTTGGAATGAATATAAATTGTAGACGTAATTAATTTTGAATAGACTATATAAGTCTTACTATTTTTTAATATTGTTAATTAATAAAGTTTTTAAATTTGTATTTTTTATACAAAGATGTTTGTGTGTGATTAGGTATTTTAGATTGTTTTAGATATTGAAATACAGGTACGTGTATTTTATGTGAAGGATTATTTCGAATTGAGTAATTATGTATAGTAAAGTATTGTCTTAATATTTTTGGTTTTTTGTTAAATAGGAAAATTATTTTTTATGGTACGTATTATATTATTTTTAATTACCAATTTGTCGGTAATGATATTATTTGGTAGTATACTGAGTTTGTTGGGATTATGGTCGTCTACTACATTTTGGTTAGTCAGAATGGCTGGAATATTTGGTTTTGGGGGTGCTATTATTTCTTTATTTTTGTCAAAATTTGTAGCTTTATCTGTAGTTAATGGTGTAATTATTAACAAAGCGTCTAACGATATGGAAAATTGGTTATTAAAAATAATACATAAACAGGCCAGTAAATTAGATATTGGTGCACCACAATTAGCTATTTATGATTCTATGGATATGAATGCTTTTGCTACAGGTGCAAGAAGAAATTCGGCATTAATAGCAGTTAGTACTGGTCTTTTGAAAAATATGAAGCAGGAATCAATTGAAGCCGTTATTGCTCATGAAATGAATCATATTGCTTCTGGTGATATGATTACTATGACTCTCATTCAAGGTGTGGTTAATACTTTTGTTATTTTTATATCACGTAGTCTTGCTAAATTGATTGCTTATTGGACTTCATTTATGCAGGATCAAGATAATGAACAACTTGATACTAATCATCATCATGAAGATGTGAATAGTTCTTTAACGTATGTTATTATATCTGCTCTTTTAGAGATTTTATTTGGTATGTTTGCAAGCGTGATTGTATTTTGGTTTTCTCGTCATCGTGAATTCTATGCAGATGCTGGATCTGCTAAATTAGTGGGGTGTAAAAATATGATTGCTGCTTTACAAGAATTAAAATGTAGTTATGAGTCTCAAACATCTAATAGTATCGCTACATTGTATATTAATAGTGTTAAAAAAAATAGCTTGATAAGCGATTTATTTGCATCTCATCCTTCTATAGATAAAAGGATAGAAGCGTTGCAACATGGTACTTATTTGAATAAATCGTCTTATTTTTTCTAAACAAATAATTACGTACGTGTTCTATTTTATTTTATTTTATAAAATGGTTGATTTATGGATTTTTATAAATGAAACCATCATATGATTTGCAAAATAAAAAATAAATGTTACTATGCAAACAGAGTTTTGTATAAGTTAAACGTTTTTATAAATATATTGATTCTTCATATAAAAATGATTTGAAAAAAAAATAAGGAATTCATGTGTATTATTGATTAATATCATATAATCATATAATTATATAATTATATAATTATATGATTATATGATAAGGTATCAGGTAAACCGAGATATGCTTCCGTATGTAAGTGGTATTTTGATAAATTCAGTAAAGAAGTGTTGTTATGTATGAATAATATAATTTCCTCTTATTTGAATGTTTCACGAGAATAATAACTCTGGTTTGTCTTTTAATCGCTGTTACGGCAAATGTAAACACTCTAAAGGAAATACGTAAGATGGCAAAAATTAAAGGTCAAGTAAAGTGGTTTAATGAATCTAAAGGTTTTGGTTTTATTACACCGTCAGATGGTAGTAAAGATGTTTTTGTACATTTTTCTGCTATTCAAGGAAATGGATTTAAAACTTTATCTGAAGGACAAAATGTAGAATTTGAAATTCAAGATGGACATAAAGGCCCATCTGCTGTTAATGTGACAACTTTATAATATATATGTGTATTATATACTTTATATATGTAATTAAGGATGTTAAAAAGGTATAAGGTGGTGGTGGTTGGTGTAAATTATAAAAAAATTATAAAAAATAAACAGCGAGTATCATGGTATACAAATTTACTGTTGATATGAAATACATAGATAGTGCAGTGCTTTATTTTAAAGTTTAAAAGATTATGTGTAAAGCTATATATGTAGTATTAATGTGTTAATTTAGTAATTTTGGAAGAGATCTAAAAGAGTATAACGGTTACTGCTGTGTTTGTGTTTGTTTCTAAAAATAAGAGAACCTATTTTATTTATCGTGTGTTGTTGTCATAGAACTTCAGGTTCTCTTATTTTTTGTAGATTTACTTTTTGATTGATCTATTTCGGTTAAAGCCCTAACAATCCTATCCAGTATCCGAAAATTCCAATCCCAAAAAATCCTATAATAATCCATAGTGCATTTATTTTGTTATTTAGCAACCACATACAAGCAAATGTTAATAATAAAGGAATAAATCCAGGCATGAGTTGATCTAAAATATTTTGTACGGTAGTAACTACTGTATTTCCATCATTATCAGTAAGCTTAGAAAGCACACATGGAACGTTTACATGCGTCCATTTATTAACTAATGCTCCCATAACAAATAAACCTAAAATTGAAGAACCTTCTGTTAGTTTTTTTAACACTCCTCCTTTCATATCATTAACAATGCTTACGCCTTTCTTATAACCGTATATAATGCCATAATAACGAGTAGCTAATCTAGTTGTGTTAAATAGAATAAAAAATAGACATGGACCTAATAAATTTCCACTCATAGCGATTCCTGCTCCTAAGGCAGCAAACACTGGTCTAGCAGTTCCCCAAAATATTGGATCACCTACTCCAGCAAGAGGGCCCATTAATCCTATTTTTAAACCATTGATGGAAGCATTATCTATAGTAGTAGCACCATTAGCTTTTTGTTCTTCCATGGCCATGGTAACTCCTAATATAGGAGCAGCAACATAGGGATGTGTATTAAAGAATTCTAAATGTCGTTTAATTGCTTCTTTTTGATTTTCGCTGCGTTTAGGATATAAACGTTTAATTATTGGAATCATAGTAAAACAAAATCCTAATGCTTGCATACGTTCAAAGTTCCAAGACCCTTGGAAAAGGTTAGAACGAATAAAAGCTGCGCGTATATCACTTTTTCTTAATTTTATTATTTTTGTTTTAGTATGAATTGTTTGAGGATTATTAATCATTATAATTACCTATTAATCAGTCTAATTCGTCATCAAGTTTATTTTTAGCCTGTTGAATAGCTGGATCAGGAATATTTTTATGTGCAATTTGATTATATCGTGGAGATAATTGAATATATAGGATAGCCATAACTATACCAATAACACCTAATGCTACTAAATTAAATTCGGTGAATGCTGTAATAACAAATCCTAGAAAAAAAAATGGCATTAGATATCCAGTACGCATCATATTAATAACCATTGCATAACCAACTACAACAATAATACCTCCAGCAATGTTTAAACCGTTAGTTATTACTCCTGGGATTGAGTGAAGCATGTGATGTACAGTTTCAGTTCCGACAGAAATTCCAACAATAGTAGCTGGAATTGCAACACGCATAGCCTGTAACATAAGAGCAGTAATATGAATCCAGCTTAAAATTGTTATATTACAGCGCTCTGCTGCTGTATCAGCAGCATGTTGAAATGCTACAGTAACAGTACGTACAATAATAGTTAATACTTGTCCGGCAGCAGCTAATGGAATTGCTAAAGCAATTCCTGCTCCAATAGGTTGTTGTCCCATAATTACTAAGATGGTAGAAATAATTGAAGCTAAAGCAGTATCAGGCGCGACAGCAGCTCCTATATTCATCCACCCCAGCGCTATCATTTCCAATGTTCCTCCGATAATGATCCCAGTTTTTATGTCTCCTAAGATTAAACCAATCAGCGTGCATGCTATTAATGGTCTATGGAATTGAAATTCATCAAGTATTGAACCCATTCCGATAATGCAAGATATAATAAACAATAAAATAATTTGAAGTGTATTAATTTCCATTTCATTTTCCTGAAAATATGAAAATAAAACATTTTATTAATATAGTTTTCATATGAATTTATTAAATAAATTCACATATTTAAATTAATTAGGAATGATTTATTTTTTTTATTAGTTTCATTATTTTTAATGATGGATCTGATGGTACCTTACGTGCTTCTAATTCAATACCATATTGATCAAGTTTTTTAAAAGCCTCAATATCTATGTTATTTACTGATATGGCATTATTTATTTGTTTCTTGTCTTTATAAAAAGCCATCCCTCCAATATTTACTGATTTAATAGGGATACCGCCTTCAATAAGGCGCACAATATCTGTGGGATTAGTGAATAACATGATGACTTTATCTCCAGCATATTTGGGATTATTATATACACGTATAGTTTTATCGATATCTAAGACATGAGCAGTAATCCCAGGAGGTGTTACTTGAGTCAATAAAGTTTTTCGGATCATATCTTTAGATACTTCATCGTTTACTACTATAATACGTGTAATGTTGTATTCTTTAACCCAACGAGTTACTACTTGTCCATGAATTAATCTATCATCAATACGCGCTAAACAAATGACCATATGGTTTTTATTATTTTTATTTAATAATGGATGCATAATTTTATTTTTATTGGCATTTCGATCCCCATCTAATTGATTAGGGCTAGAGCAATATTTTACGGATTTTATACTTTCGTTACCAGATTTCAATGCAATTTGTACTAATTCTTGAAAATTATGGGTATCATCACGAGCCATGAATATTTCAATTAACATAGGGATATTTATGCCTGTGATAATATCATATTTTTCTTTGTTTAATATGATGCTATGAGCAGCATTGAAAGGGCTTCCTCCCCAAGTGTCTACTAAGAATAATACACCTGCATTAGTATTAAGATTTAATAGACATGTATTATATTTTTTGATTAGCATTTCAGTATTTTCTTCAGGAAGTAATTCAATCCATGCAACGTTTTTTTGTTTGCCCACAATCATTTCAGTGGTTTTAAGTAATTGTTCAGATACAGAACCATGAGCTCCTAATATAATAGCGATAGTCACTACTTTGTCCTCTTTGATGCATTATTAATAATTTATTTTTTATTTTTGTATTATTTTAATTTTTAAAATAATACGGTATATATTTTTAGTTGTTTGTCGTATTGTTTACGATTTATTTTATGTTATGTACAATACGTGGGCTAACGATTTTTTATATTTTAAAATAAAAATTATATATGCTTATACTATTTTAGTTTTTCTGATTTTATTTCAATCAATACATATGTAAGTAAGCATTGAGATACTGCAAAAGACAATTGACTACATTATACTGTCTTTTCTGTAATAATGATAGATTATCTTTAATGTTAAAATGCATACTTTACAGTGGTATGCAAGAGATATTTTACATCATATCATAACAGTAGCATTTCTTTACTTAAATAAAGTTTACATAACCTTATGGCAATATATATTGACTTTTATCGATACTCTTTCCTACGTAAACTTATATTTGATCATGTTTAATTTATTGTTTAAAACTTCATTATGTAACCAGATATTTTAATATGTTTATATAAACATGCCATGAAATGATGTGTTATCTAATATTCAATGGAGATTATCATGGAATTTTTAACAGACATATCAATGTGGGTAGGGTTATTAACTCTAGTGATTTTGGAAGTTGTACTCGGTATTGATAATTTAGTTTTTATCACTATTTTAGCAGATAAGCTGCCAAAAAAACAACGTGAACGTGCATGTATTATTGGTTTAACATTAGCATTAATAATGCGTATAGCATTACTATCTTTAATTTCATGGTTTGCAACTCTTACAAAACCACTATGTAAAATTGCTGATTTTTCATTTTCTATCAGAGATTTAATTTTATTGTTTGGTGGTATTTTTCTTTTATTTAAGGCAACTACTGAGTTACATCAACAATTAGAACATAAAATACATAATAATACTACTCGCGGATACGCTAGTTTTTGGATAGTAGTAATACAAATTGTAGTTTTTGATGCTATTTTTTCTCTTGATGCAGTAATAACGGCTGTTGGTACAGTAGAAAATTTAATCATCATGATAATGGCAGTGATAATAGCAGTAACGTTAATGTTGTTATTATCTCGTTTATTAACTAATTTTATTAATAATCATCAGACTGTAGTGGTTTTATGTTTGAGTTTTTTGTTAATTATCGGTTTAAGCTTAATTGCAGAAGGAATCGGATTTTATATACCAAAAGGTTATTTATATGTTGCTATTGGATTTTCGGTATTAATTGAATTATTTAATCAAATAGCTCATTGTAATTCTATGAAAGGTCAATCAACTAAATCAATGCGTGAACGTACCGCGGAAGTGATTATGAAGTTAATGGGTAACACGGCGCAATGGAGCACTACTGCAGAAAAAAATTATTCTATTTCTTCATCAACAACACATTTTGCTGAAGAAGAGCGACATATGATTACTGGAGTTTTATCGTTAGCTTCACGTACTTTACGTAGTATAATGACTCCTAGAAATGAAATTTCATGGTTAGATTCTCAAAAACCAGTACAGGAATTATATTCTATTTTAATGAATACTCCTCATAACATGTTTCCTGTATGTAACGGTGAATTGGATCAATTAATAGGAATTGTTCGTGCTAAAGATTTGATGGCAGCGATAGCTCATGGAGAGCAAGTAGAAACACATGCTGCAGAAAATTTGCCTATTGTGGTTCCGGAGACTTTAGATGTCTTAAATTTATTAAAAGAATTACGTCGCGCAAAAGGGAGTATGGTTATTGTATCTAATGAATTTGGTATTATTCAAGGATTAATAACTCCTTTGGATGTGTTAGAAGCTATAGCTGGTGAATTTCCTGACGAAGATGAAACACCAGAAATTGAAATAATTAATAATGGTACAGGTTGGTTAGCAAAAGGTAGTATGGACTTACATGCGTTGCAACAAGCATTACAAGCTCATGATTTAGTGCATGAATCTGATCATGTTGCTTCCTTAGCTGGATTATTATTATCTCGTTGTGATCGTATACCAAAAGAGGGTGATGTACTAACAATTAATAGATGGCGTTTTATAATTCGAAAAATGATAGAGTATCGTATTGAGTTAGTGGAGATAGAACACTTTACTTTGTTTAATGAAACACATCAATAATAGTATTGTTATATAAATATATCTAAAATATTATTGTTGATAGTTGCAATAATTACATTAAATAAAATTTTTTCAATAACGGTAGCAACAGAGTATGTATTTTGTCTTTCATTTCTTGATATTCTATATTTTCGTCACTATCGAAAACAATGCCGCTTCCTACTGAACAAAAGAGATGTTGTTTATCAGCCAATAGTGTTCTGATAGCAATATTGGTATCCATGTTCCCACAACAACTTAAGTATCCAATGCTTCCAGACCAAATACTTCGACGATGTGGTTCAAGTTGTTCGATTAATTTCATTGCTTGAATTTTTGGGGCTCCAGTTATAGATCCTCCTGGAAAGCATGCCCGTAATAAATCACAAGCAGAAAAATTATTAGAAAGTTTTCCTGTAATTGTGCTGATCATATGATGTACTCCTCTAAATGATTGGATATCAAATAATTTAGGTACATGAATACTGCCTGGAACAGCTACTTTTCCAATATCATTTCTTAATAAATCAACAATCATTAAATTTTCTGATTGATTTTTTATAGATTTAGATAGTTTAATAATTTGGTAATAATCATCTTGTTCATTTTTTAGTCTCGGTAATGTTCCTTTAATGGGTTGAGTTTTAATTTGTGTATCATGTAATTGTAAAAAACGTTCTGGGGATAAACTAAGTATACTTAATTTATTTGGTAATCTAACAAATCCTGAAAAAGGTGCGTGATTATAATTTAATAGATAACGGAAGGCTATCCAGGAATTTCCTATATATGGGGCATAAAAACGTTGAGAAAGACACACTTGATAACAATTACCTATCGTTATATGTTTTTTTATAATACTAAATTTTTTCGCATATTCAGATTGGCTAATATTACTTTTCCATGGTTTTATAATACGAAATGATGTATTATCAACACGATTGCTGTATGTATATTGTTGATATATCCAGGGTAATATTTGGTTTGGATCATCATGAGTAACAAGGTAATTTTTATAAAGTTTATGATCAGAAATAATTGCCCAACGATATAAACCTATTGCCATATCTGGAAATAAGAGATCTTGTTTTGCTAATTTTGGTAATGATTCAATACATCTAGCAAGGTCATACCCAAATATACCTAAAAATCCGCCTTGAAATGGTAATTTAAGTTTATGACTATTACATGGTTCCATATTAGTAATATGGGTATATTCTTTTAATAATATAAATGGATCTGTATTACTAATTTGATGATTTTTGTTGTGGGAAATTGTAGTAATATTGTTTTTAGTTACTAATGTCAACACTGGGTTAGTAACTAATATATCAAAACGACCATCTGGGTGTTGGTCGTTATGCCCAGAATACAATAGCATAGACCATGCTGTGTTAGATAAAGGTTCAAAAAGGTTTAGTATAGCATCAGGGTGATAAGGTAATTCTATAAGATGTATTCCCATTAAAAATAGATGTTCCTTTGTGTTTTGAAAATATCTGTTGTTAACTATGTTAGTTGTATGAATAAAAATAAAGCATAAATATTATTTGTATAATATTTAGCATTATTAAAAATATTAAAGAACATGTAATATATGTATATATTTTGTATACGTTAGATATAATTATTTTTTATGTTATGTTTTATTGTGTAGCAATATTTAAAATGATAATACATATCATTTTAAACAATTAAGTTGTGATAGTACTCATTATTTTCAAAATGAGTACTATCACAACTTAATTGTTTAATTTTAGTAATTTTAGTTTAAATTTAATAAGTATTTCATATGTTATGTTATAAATATAACATGTATAATATAATTTTTTTATGATACGTTCAATATATATATATATATATATAATTTTTATTGTATTTATGTGATATGTCTACTCGAATTTTGGCTTTTGATACTACTACTGAATTATGTTCTGTTGCTTTAATGATCGATCATAACATATATGATCACAAGATTATAGCATCAAGACGTCATGCAGAAAAGATATTACCTATGATTAATGAATTATTAGCAGAAGTAGGTGTTACCCTGAAATCTCTTGATTGTATTATATTTAATAGAGGTCCAGGTAGTTTTGTTGGGATACGAATTGGAATATGTGTTGCACAAGGGTTAGCATTGGGAGCTGATTTGCCATTAGTGGAGGTATCTTCTTTAGTAGTATTAGCTCAAGGAGCTTGGCGTATTTTTTCTATAAAACAAGTTATATCTACCATTGATGCGCGTATGGGCGAGTTGTATTGTGCTCGTTATTATCGGGTGAGTGATAACAATTGTTGGAGATGTTATAGTAATGAATCAATTATGACAGCAGAGGTAATTGCTGCTGAGTTAACGTGTTGCAATACAACGTTGCAACAAGGTAGTTGGGTACTTGCAGGTACAGGTTGGAATAACTACTCAGTGTTAGAAAATATAAAAATAAGTGATACTATTTTTTTAAGGAAGATTGTCATGTCACCTGAAGCACGGGACATGTTACCATTAGGAATACATAATTGGAGAAATAAAATGTTTTTAACTCCAAATCAGGCACAGCCTATTTATTTACGTAATAAAATAGTTTCTACATAAAACAGTATAGATTTAGTCTCAAATAGTATTAAATATGTAATTTATGTACATAGTGGTACTATACTAGTACATTGATGAGTTTTTAATAATTTGTGTATGACAGTATTGTGTATATAGTTGATTATGGGTTGTGAAATATTATAATATAATTCATTAATAGAATTGATCTGATAATAAGAAGTATATGAATGTTATCCATAATATACTTAACTTGATTGTAATTTAGATTATAAAACAATGTGATTTATTAGAATATTAGTGAACCATAACAAAAGGATGAATATATTTTCGTAATACTAGTTTATTGTATAAATTAATAAAATGTTTTTGTAAAGTATTGTTTATTATTAGAGTGTTTAATTTAAATGATACGTATAGCTTGGTTTGTTATGTTTTTTCGTTAGAAAAAATTACTTTACATTTTAAAACAAATGTGTTGTCGTCTTTTTTTTCTAGTTGTACTGAAAGTATATATGGATCAGGTACATATTTACGTATTATTTGGGTTAAATCTTTTTTTAATTGATATAAATAATATGGGGAATGATTATTTATATTTTTGATTTTATGTTCAGAAATAATGTCTTGTAGTCTTCTTTTGGCAATATTAGCTGGAGTTTTTTTTCTTAAAAAAAGGAAATTGACTAATACCATAAGTATTATCTCTTAAAAAATCGTTTTAAAAAGTTTAATTTTTTGCTTTCAGTAAATCGAAAAGGACATTGCTTTCCCAATAAACGATCTACTGTATCTGAGTAAGCTTGACCTGCATGGGATCTGATATCTAAAATAATCGGTTCACCTTGATTAGATGCTTTTAGTACTGATTTATCTTCTGGTATAACACCCAATAAAGGGATTCTTAATATTTCTATTACATCTTCTAAACTAAGCATATCTCCATGTTTTACACGAATAGGATTATATCGAGTTAATAATAAGTATTCTTTAATGGTTTCTATGTTATTTATAGAATGTTTAGATTTAGAAGATAAAATACCTAAAACACGATCTGAGTCATGTACTGAAGAAACTTCTGGATTGGTGATGATAATAGCTTCGTCTGCAAAATGTAGAGCTGCTAATGCCCCACTATCAATACCTGCAGGAGAATCACATATTATAAATTCAAAATTCATTTTATTAAGATCATTTAATATTTTTTCTACCCCGATAAGAGTTAAGGCATTTTTATCGCGTGTTTGTGAAGCAGGTAAAATATATAGATAATTAGTGCGCTTATCTTTAATTAATGCTTGATGTAATGTAGCTTCGTTTTGAATGACATTAATAAAATCGTATACTACTCTACGTTCACATCCCATAACTAAATCAAGATTACGTAAACCAATGTCGAAATCAATAACAACTGTTTTTTTGCCTTTACGCGCTAGTCCAGTAGCAAGAGCTGCGCTTGATGTTGTTTTACCAACTCCTCCTTTTCCTGAAGTAATAACAATTATGCGTGCCATCAACAAATTCCTTATTTGCAGTATACATTATAAATTTTGAATGGTAAGAGCGTCATTTTTTAAACTAAGTCTTACTGCTTTACCTGAAAATTCTTTTGGAATTTGATCGCTTAGCCAATAATGCCCTCCAATAGATACCAGTTCAGAAGATAAATTAGTACAAAAAATTTGAGATTCTTTATTCCCAGATGCACCAGCTAATATACGTCCTCGCATTGTGCCATAAATATGGATATTTCCATCGGCAATAATTTCGGCTCCAGCACTAACATTTGCAATAATAATTAAATCTCTATTACGAGCATATATTTTTTGCCCAGAACGTATTGGTGTTGTAATTAATTGTGTTTTGGATGTTGTTAAAGTATTTTTTCGAAGATATTCTGGAAAATCTTTACGTAATATAGTTACGTTTTGTGATAAAACAGGTATTCCGCTACGAATGATAATTTCTTTTAATTTATTATCATGACAACAACATGTCCCAACTATAAATAATCCAGAATCTGATATTGTTTGATATAGAGCATCCCAATTACTACGGTAATTAAGATTACTAACATTTACAACAATTGGGGTATTTTTTAATAAAAAAATAGGAGATTTTTCTATTTTTTCTAGCAATGATTTACGGATTGCTTCTAAGCATGTACTATAAACATGCATTACTAATAATGGAAAATTGCTTCCTTTTATACTAATAGACACGCTAATGTTTCACAATTTAAATATATATATTATGTACTTATATGCAATAAACATTATTTATATAAGTATGCGTTTATTTGTTGTTAATTTTATTATTCAAAATAATAAAATTAACAGTTTACATATTTTTCAGTAAAATACTATATTATAATTTTTATAACGTTACAATAAAAAATAATATTATAACTTTATTATATTAATAATTTATGTTTTATTATGAATGCTTATACAAATGAGTTATTTATTAGGATAATACAGAGATTATTACGTTATTATTTAGTATAATGATATTT
Source organism: Candidatus Blochmannia sp. SNP (assembly GCF_036549215.1). Classification (NCBI taxonomy): domain Bacteria; kingdom Pseudomonadati; phylum Pseudomonadota; class Gammaproteobacteria; order Enterobacterales; family Enterobacteriaceae; genus Candidatus Blochmanniella; species Candidatus Blochmannia sp. SNP. Next base: position 391,370 of record NZ_CP144371.1, read on the forward strand.
TTAATTTTAAAAAATAATAAAATATTGCATAATTAATACTATTTTTTAGGGTTTTGTTAGTTGTTAATGCACATAAAAGATTATTTTGTTATGAATATTATTCTGTGACACAAATATATGTTAAAATTAACTGGCGTTTTGTGTATTGATTACAGTATACCTCGATTGAGGTAGGATTGGTATTCATATAAATTAATTACAATTAATATATATGTTATATTTTAGTAAGTGATTTTTATTTATTAAAATATAGCAATTTTTTATTTTTATTTAAATTGTTATTTAGTATTATGGTTTATTAAATCAATGATTTGTGATATACATATAAGTAATGCTATTAGCAAATAGCTAGAAAAAATTATGAGCATCCATTGAGAAATTTCTAGAGATAAAAAATACCATTTGTATTCAGCGCAATTGCCGTTAGCATCAAATATAGCGGGCCACCACTTATTTATAGGTAACCAATTAGGAAATTCGACAAATAAATCACATGTAAAAAATGGGGAAGGATGTAATTGAATATCAATGTATTTTTTAGCGAATAATAATCCTTTACAAGCACTATATGTCCAAATTGATATAGCAAATAATCTTAAAGGAGCAAATGACGGGGCGGTTATTGCAATCAATCCTGCAATCCCTATGCCACATAGGGAGCATCGTTGATAGATACATAGTACACAAGGTTTTATTAAAACAATGTGTTGTAAATATAGGGCCACTAATTCTAAATTAATAATAGTAAAAACTAGAAAACCCCAGTATTTTCTGCTTTTGGAACAAATATTTAGAAAATACAACATAAATAATTACCTAGAATTAAAATATTTTTGGTTTAATATGTAATTATTCAAAAATAGAATAAAAATATTTATTATATAATTAATTTATTATGTATTAACTATTGTTATGCTTATATGCATATAAACTACATATATATTAAAATCTCTCAAGATTATCAAATTATACATAATGATATTTATGTCAAAATTTAATTCTAAAATTAAATTTGAAATTTTCTGTGTATAGAAACATTCAAATTTTAAAGCTGATAATTTTTTATTTTATAGGAATATAAAAATATTAAGTTATATTACAAATATAATTAAATGAATAAAAAATTTGAAGCTTTGAGGTCTATATTGATAGGGATGTTGTTTTTTATTAATTTATTTAAACAACCTCCCTATTTGAGTTATATAGGGCCATTTTACATGGCTTTAAGTATTCATTCATTCAATAAATGTGTCAATATACTTATATGATCTGTATTATTGTTTATATTTTGTAATATATATGCTTAAATCAATCACTTTATCAGAATAACCTGTTTCATTATCATACCAAGATATTAATTTAGCAAAGTTCTTATTTAACGAAATGCTAGATTGTGCGTCGAATATAGAAACTAATTTTTCTCCATTAAAATCGCTGGACACTACTTTGTCATCGGTATATCCCATAATTCCTTTTAAATTACCATAAGAAGCATGTTTAATAACATCACAAATATTTTTGTAAGAGGCTGGTTTTTCCAATCGGACAGTAAAGTCGACAACAGAAACATTTGGAATGGGGACCCGGAATGACATTCCCGTTAATTTACCATCTAATTCTTTAATAACTTTTCCTAATGCTTGTGCTGCCCCAGTAGAAGATGGAATGATATTTTGATAAGCACCACGTCCACTTCTCCAATCGTTATGTATTGGAGCATCAACAGTTTTTTGAGTAGCAGTAGCAGCATGAACAGTGGTCATCATGCCTTCAATAATTCCAAAATTATCATGAATAACCTTAGCTAATGGAGCTAAACAATTAGTAGTACAAGATGCATTAGATACTATTTTTTCTCCGTTATAAAGGTGGTTATTTACTCCCATAACAAACATTGGAGTATCATCTTTTGCTGGGGCTGTTAATACTACTTTACGAGCTCCAGAAGATATGTGTCCATGAGCCTTTTCTTGAGTTAAGAAAATCCCTGTAGATTCGGTGACAACGTCGACATTAAAATCTTTCCAATATAAATTTTTTGGATCTTTTTGTGAAGTATAGTGCACAATTTTATTATTAATAATTAAATGATCGTCATGTACATTGATTGTGCCTTTAAACCGACCATGAGTTGAATCATACCTCAGCATATATGCAATATGTTCAATATCTAGTAAATCATTAATAGCAACGATATCTGCGTCTTTTCGTTCTTGCGCGGTTCTGAAGATAACACGACCAATTCTTCCAAATCCATTAATACCTATTTTAATAGCCATATATTATAACTCCTATGTAAGTAATTGTAGTTATGTGTTATGAATAAAGTCTCAATTATAATATATATGTGCGATATATAAATTAATAATTGAAAATATAAAGTATGTTTTGATATGTTTATGCAAATATTAATTAATTACACGTTATCATAACACTAAATAGAATATATGTGTTTAATTAGTTATAATGTGATCTGCTATATGATAGCAATATATAGGAATGTAAATATTATATATTATTACCTTTTGTTTTTATTAAAATTAATATTAAGTATATTTATTATGTGATCTTTGATATACGCAAATATAATTTAATAACTTTTATACATTTATGAATTAAGTTTTGATTATACTGTTATAATTGTGTTAAATGATCTAAATATAGAGCATAACAATTTTTGGGGTCATTCCATATAAAATTTAAGACATTAAGATTATTAATTTTTAATTTTTCATTAAAATTAGTTAATGAAAGATGATTATTTAAAAAATTTATAGTTATGGCATGAATAACTTTATTAGTGTGTTGTAATAAAATATCTATCCAATTTGTTTTGTCTTCATACCAATTGAGTTGATATTCTGTCAAATGAGATAATTTAACAGCCTTATTTATTGCGTCATCTAAATCCCCTATGTTATCAATTAGTCCGTGTTTTATTGCATCATAACCAAGCCATACGTGTCCTTGAGCAATTTTATGAATATCTTCTATAGTTTGACGGCGAGACTCAGCGACTGTGTTAATAAAATAATGATAGCTATTATTTACATAAAGTTGCATCATATTTATATATTCAGTAGGTAGAGATGTAGTAATTGAAATATTCGCAATAGGAGATGTACTTACTCCATCATTATGAACACCGATAGCATCGAGAGACTTTTCAAATGTATTAATAATACCAAATATTCCTATAGAACCCGTAATAGTACTATTGCTTGCAATAATACTATTAGCTGGAGTTGATATCCAATACCCACCAGATGCGGCTATTCCTCCCATAGAAACAACCACTGGTTTACCAGAATTTCTTACAGCTATTAATTCTGATCTAATTAATTCAGAAGCATTTACACTTCCTCCAGGACTATTGACACGAAGTATTACTGCTTTCACTTTAGAATTAAATCGGGCACTTCTAATTTTATGAGCTATAGTATCGCCCCCAATTGAACCTGGTATATCAGGTCCATCTACAATTGGCCCATTAACACAAATTATTGCTATTTCATCTTTTTGTTGTATTGGTGCTATAAGATTATAATCATACATGCTAATTGCATTGAATGAAGTGCCTTGTTTATTAGATCCAAATATTTTTTGCATTGTGTCTTCTATAACACAGTGAGAAGCAATTTCATCTATCCATTTTTTTTTAAGTGCATAAGCTGCAGTATCACCTTGTATTTGATGTAATTCATTTAACATTTTATTAGTTTCTGGAAAAATTTCTTGAGCTGTTATCTTACGATTAGTGGATATTGTTTTTAAATATTGATTCCATAAATGATTGATTATTTTTTTTTCTTCATGTCGTACATGATCAGACATTTGATCTTGAATAAATGGTTCAACAGCAGATTTATATGCACCTACCCTAAAAACATGAGTATTAATTTTTAAATTATCTAATAGTGATTTATAATATAATCTGTTGGTAGAGATACCTCGTAAGTCTACAAAACCATGAGGTGTAAGATAAATTTTATTTGCGTAGCTGGCTAGCAAGTACTGCGATTGGTTATAATAATCAGAAATGGCATAAATAGATTTACCAGAATTTTTAAATTCATGTAAAGCCTTTCCAATATATTCTAATGATGTTTGATTACTTCCAGAAAAGTTTTTTAATGATAATATTAATCCAGTTATGTTAGGATCATTTTTAGCCTGACGTAATATATTAATAATATCAAATAGTGAGTTTTCTTTGGTGTTTGATTGATTTGTATTTAGTAAATGTTTACTGAATTTGTGAAACTTGTTATCTGATGTTACAGGTTTATCTACAATAGTGCCGGAAATGTCTAAAATCAAAGCAGTGTTCTTTGATGGCGATTTGGTAGAATTATTTCTTAAGTTTAAATATGTTCCTATAATGACAATTATTAGAACTATAAAAAATATATTTATTATTATTGTTCGTATTAAATATAGTGTCCGTACACTATATTTAAGTATTTTACGAATTGTTTTCCATGTGTTTCGCATGAACTCTTTAATCATTAAATACATTATATTACGATCCAATGAATAATTTATCAATTACTCTTAAGTTATATCAGGTGTTTTATATACTCATAATTTGTAGAAACTAATAGTGTGTTACCTTATGATAAGTAATAAAGATTAAATATAATTTTTATTTTATTATATAAGTAAAAGTTAAATATTGAATTCTGCCCATACCGGGGCATGATCAGAAGGTTTACTCATACTGCGAATACTATAACTTATATCACTATTTTTACAATGATTTTTTAAAGAACAAGTTACTAATATTAAATCGATACGTAAACCACTATTTCTGTTAAATCCATTAGATTTATAACTAAACCAAGAATAACGTTCGTTTTTATGAGGGTGCATATTTCTATAAATATCTATTAATCCCCAGTTCATTAAATTATTTATCCATGTTCTTTCTTCTGGCAAGAAAGAGCATCGTCCTGATGAAATCCATTTTTTTTTATTCTTTTCACCAATACCAATATCAAAGTCTGTAGGACTGATATTCATATCACCCATAATTAGTAACAATGAATTATTGTGATAAGTGTGTTCTATATAGTTTTGAAAGTTTTTGTAAAAAAATTTTTTATACATAAATTTTTTAGTATTATTTTTATTTTCTCCTTGAGGGAAATAACCATTGATAATAGTTAATATGCCTATTGATGTCATAATATCAGCTATGATTATTCGTTTTTGAGATAAATGATCATCATTAGCAATTCCCCGGATCACGGTTAATGGAATCTGACGAAGAAGTAATGCAACACCATAGTATTTTTTTTGTCCATAATAGTATACGTGATAACCGTATTTTAAAATTTCTTTTATGGGGAAATAATCGTCATGTACTTTAGTTTCTTGTAGACCGATCACGTCAGGTTGTAACTGTAAGATAATTTCAGTTAACTGATGCATACGCGCACGTAGTCCGTTGACATTAAAAGAAACAAATTTCATATAATATTGATCCGTAAATTATTTATACGTATTATATATACAATATATTGTTTATTTATTAAGTATGGATATTCCATTGCAATCAATAAATAAATTTCATGAACTTATAATGAGGCATGTAACAGATAATTATTAATTATATCGATTAATCTTGAATTGATTTCAGTATATAATACTTTATTTCTAAAGTAACAGCTCGTATTTCAAAGATTGTGGACATTATATATAAATGTTTCTGTACAATGCAATAACGAGAACTAATTAAAAAAGAATTGTTGTATTTTAGTAAGTATATTTAGTTTAGAACAGTATTTGCATATTGTGATGAAATTTTTTCATTGTATTTCAATAAGTGGTTATGTTTTTGATTTTTTTTACGTATTTATTATATCTAGATAATTTCTTGATTAAAGTGATAACTACAGACATGATGATTATTTTTAGTAGTCATAAATTGAATGTTATTGATTTATAATTTTGCTACAAGTTTATATGGTGAATTTTTTGAATAATAATCAGTTATTTAAACTAAAAATTAGCATTGATTTAAGATTAATTTATTTATAAGTTTTATTATGTAAAAGGTTATTGTATATGCAATAGATATATTAGTAAGTGTTATAGTTGTGGAGATTTATATAGAAATAAGATTTTTTAGAAGATTGGTCGTCGTCTTTTGTAAAACAACTAAAGTTTTTTGGTTCTGTCAAAATAAAACAGTATCTTATGTTTTTTTTAAAAAATTTAAATATTTTTTTAATATGATATTAGTTAATGGTTGCATCGAATTTATTATATTCTTTTACGCATAAAATAGGGAATGTTCGTAACAATTGTTATTGCAAACACTTTAGATATCTATTAAATAATGTCATTAACTTTGATGATTGTAATAATTTTTAAACTTAAAATTTTTATTGGAATATATTAAAATACAATGATTGTTTATATGTATGATTTTTAAGTAACATTTATATTTATAATGTAAATTATAACATATTTGAAGCTTGTTTGTAGCACAAATCATAATATTATATTAAGTTGATAATGTTATAAAGTTATGTTGCAATTTTATATTTTTAGTTATTTAAAAAATTATTATGAAAAATAGAATGAGTAGTATGGTGTACATATTATGCCTTGTAGGTATGTAATTGAGAAAGTAGTTGTTTCATGAACATGACTCTTTAATTAATTTTATGTGCTATTTTATTGAATGTTTAAGAGCGAAGTAATTAAAGGAACAATAATTATCGTTTATTTTAATAACATATGCGTGGTAGTGTTTGTATTATTTCAAAAATTATTTTTAATCTCAGCACTGTAACTGATGCTAATGCGGTTGAGTTTTAATTTATTTAAGATTTATATTATATAGAAATATATAATCTTAAATAATTCAGATGATAGAGTTATAATTGATATTATAAGTGTTAAATAGATAATGAGATTTATCGAGAATACTGAAAATATAAGTGTATTTATATTCTATTCTATTAAAATATTATAATAGTTCAACATAAGGGTAACTGTTAAGTAATAATAAATATTTATTATTAGAATAATATTATTAATGATTGAAAAGTTTATTTGATTTGTATTTCAATTATTAAACTGTAAACAATACTGGTTGTTTTGAGAACGTGTTTAATAGTATTACATATATACAAAATAACATGTAATATAGGCTTATTAGCCTAATTATTAGATATTATTTTCTATGAAATAATTATAAATATTACGTGTTTTTATATTTATATAAAACAAAGAGCTTAGTAATATGATCAAAAGCCCTTTGACTTTACATTAAATATAAAATATAACAGTACTATCAATTATAGTAAAAAATCTTCCAACTTTTTCAGTTTTTCATCGATAGCTTTTTTAATAATTGAGGGTGTGCGTCCTTGTCCAGTCCAGGTTTTAATTTCACCATTTTTGTTGGTGTACTGATATTTTGCTGGGCGAGATGCACGTTTATTTTTATGAAATAATTTAGTAGTAGCGCTTAAATTTTGCAATAGTTCATTAGGGTCTATCCCATCAGCTATAAGCATATCCCGGTATTGTTGTAATTTTCGAGCATGTTCTTCTATTTCAGCTTGGGCTTGATTGTTTTCTTTTCGGCGCTCATTAACAATTATTTCTAATTTTTCTAACATTTCTTCTAATGTTTCAAGAGTATATTCTCTAGCTTGCGCTCGTAACGTGCGTATATTATTAAGAATTTTTAATGCGTCGTTCATTGATTTAATCTCAAATGTTATAAATAACAAATCTATTGATAAGGATAGAGCGCTAATTTATTTTCTGCAATACCTAGAGTGTTTTAATTTATAAAAAATTCTATGACATTGTGTGTCAACGGGTAATTATATATAGAGTCATAAATATAAGTAAAGTATTGTTGCATGTTATATTTTACTAAAAATATTTTGTTAATTTAATTAAATAAACTGATATATTTTTATAAAAAATTTTAACATTATGTAATTATTTAATTTAATAATTATTTTTTATTTGCAAGAATTTTAAATATAAATAATAGTTGTTTATTAAATTTTTTAGTTATTCTCATTAGAGATATATAATCTTTTAAGTATAGAGTATTTATTTACTTAAATTATTGTTTATATATAAAGTATAGAATGATTTTAAGGTATATATGTGGTATTGTAAAAATATTTATATTAGATAGAATCTAAAATTCATTACATTAAAATTAATGTGTATATAAAATATTTTTATTTATAAATTTCATGGATTAAATTAGGTTAATAAACTTAATTTTAACATAATAGAATTATATTATGTGAATAGTATTCAAATGCTGTGACTTAGATAGGATTTTAATTTATGGCGCAATTGTATTTTTATTATTCTGCAATGAATGCCGGAAAAACTACCGCATTATTACAATCTTCTTATAATTATCAGGAACGAGGAATGTGTACTGTGTTATATACCGCTGAAATGAATTATAAAAATTGTAGGCATGCAAAAATTAAGTCCCGTGTTGGATTGACTGCTTCTGCTAGAATATTTAATGTTAAAACTAATTTTTTTAATCAAATAGCAGCTATGTATCAGGATGATATAATACATTGTATATTAGTAGATGAGTGTCATTTTCTTAATCGTGATCAAGTGATTGATTTAGGAAAAATAGTAGATACATTAAATATTCCAGTATTGTGCTATGGGTTACGTACTGATTTCAAAGCTGATTTGTTTCCGGGAAGCTTGTGGTTATTAGCATGGGCGGACAAATTAATTGAATTAAAAACTATTTGTTATTGTGGACGTAAGGCTAATAGAGTTCTTAGAATTGACGATCAAGGTTTAGTAATACGAGATGGTGATCAAATATTAGTTGGAGGTAATAATCGTTATATTTCAGTATGTCGTAGGCATTTTTTAGAAAAATTTGAATTATCACTTGTATCTAATCAAAAGTATTCATCGAAATAGATAAAAAATATTTAGTTTTATCCGTATATATCTTAATAAATATATAAGTATTGAAAATATTTATATCTGTTATATTTTATTCTAAAAAGATATATTTTTGTGATATTAAAGATATTCTAACATTGGATTGAAAATAGATATTGATATGGATCATAGATTTATTAATTTTATTAATTTTTTATTTTATATTTAATATATTTTTATTATGACGTGTGTTGTGATTATTTATAACGCACGATGGTATATATTATGCGTTATATTTGGTTGTGTTATGTATATATAACAGAGTTAAGTGTTTTGTAATTAATTTAATATATGAAATTAAGCATAAGTGTTAAATTGATGGTATTGAGAGTGAGAGGAACAAATTTTTATTTATAGCATATAAATAGTTTTTATTATCTGTATAAATTAATTATAGTTATTAAGGTATTTTTGATAAAAATAAAAGAAATATGTAGTGTTACTAAATATTACCATCAGTATTTGTATTAGTTGATTTATATCAAATTGAGACATATTATTTGCATTGAGGATGAAAATTTTTATAATAAAGGACTTAGGAAATAAAATAAACGCTCAATAACTCGTTCCCAGTAGGGACGGTTAGCCCATGTTTGAGGATCAATTACTCTAGAATGAGAAATATAGTTTTGTTGTGTTTTTTCTAGTTCATCACTAAACTCTTGGCTATCAATGACTAAAGTAATCTCAAAGTTTAGCCATAGGCTTCGTGTGTCTAAATTTACAGTGCCTATCAGGCTTAATTGTTGATCAACTAATACGCTTTTTACGTGTAATAGTCCGTTTTGGAATTGATGTATTAAAACGCCAGCTTGCAATAACTCGCTAAAAAATGCTCTACTAGCCCAACTTACTAGTACAGAATCGTTGTGTTTCGGAATAATTATATGTACTTCCACTCCCCTTTGCGCCGCTGTACAAATAGCATGTAGTAAATCATCGCTGGGTACTAAGTATGGAGTAGTGATTATAAGTTTTTTTCGAGCTTCATATAATGATATTAGTAATATTTGATGAATTATTCCTTCTGGACATCCTGGTCCAGAAGGAATAATTTGAATGGTGTGGCCTGTTGGTATTAATTTGTGAGCTGCCACTATGTGAGTATTTAATAATACTGGTAATAATACATGTTGTCCTGTTTCAATTTCCCAATCAGAAGAAAATATTATACTCATAACTGAAGTTGCAGGTCCGTCTATTCTAACCATGATATCAATCCATTGTCCAATTCCTATATTTTTTTTAAATAACTGTGGATCTACCATATTCATACTGCCAGCATAAGCAATATGTTCATCAATCAATATCATTTTTCGATGTTGTCGTAAATCCATGCGTCGCAAAAAGATTCGTAGTAAATTTACATGTAGCGCTTCTACTACATTAACTCCAGCCTGTCGCATTATATTAGGATACGAACTGTTAAAAAAACTAGTGCATCCAGCAGAATCCAATATAATACGGCATTGGATACCTCTTTTAGCCGCTATAATTAATTTTTTTATAACATGATCTACTAATCCTCCCGATTCCCAAATGTAAAATACCATATCAATACTATTTTGAGCTAATTCAATATCTTTAATTAAAGAGGTAATAGCATCATTAGTTTTTTTAAATAGTTGTATTTTATTGCCTTTCAGCGCACCTATCCCTTGACGATGTTCACAAAGCTTAAATAACGATGAAGCAATTGCACTGTGTTCAGTTGAAAAAATATGTTTATAGGTTTTTAATATTTGTATGCGACGTACAGTAGATAACCATGCTATTCTACTTCTAGTAGATCGTTGTTTGCCAAGATTAGATTCTCCAAATAGCAGATATGTAATTATACCTATTAAAGGTAAAATGTAAATTACTAATAACCAAGCCATAGATGATGGGACTGCTCGACGTTTTATTAAGACTCGAAATGTAACTAGCGCGATTAACGACCAATAACTGCATAAAAAAATACAATTGAAAATGGTATACATCGCGATCATGATTATAATAAATCCTATTCAGAACGTTTGTGGAATATTTTTAACAAAAGGTTATTTGATTATTATTGAATATTTATTTTCTGACAAATCTTATAATTGTATAAGAGACCTACATATTTATAATAATCAAATTTTAATCGGTAAAATATATTGTGGTTAAATATTAATAAATTTGTATCAATAATATTGGTTCCGTTGCATTGTTTACAACCCATAAAACATATGATAATTGCATGAAATTTTTTTGCGTATTAAGTAAATAAATGGGTATTTTCATTATAAAATTAGTAATTATTGTTTATCAGTAACCAAAAATTTATTTATTATTAACGCTAAATTAGTATATAGTTAAAATTTAAAACTTGATATATGTGTTGAATTAAAATTTTTCGATTGTAATAATTATTATTGATTTTATTAATATTTTTTAGTAAAACATATTTACTTATTTAATAAATGTGAAAGAGTATTTTTAAAAAATTTAATGTATATTAAATGTAAATTTAAAATATCTTTAAAATATATATATATATATATATAAATATCATAAGAATGATCATATAAATAAATTATACACATTTAAGTGGATTTGAACTGAATACTATATGTATTACTGTTTTAACGTATGTGATGAAAGAAACATGCAAAATATAACTGTTGTTTTATGTATTATAAAGTGATTAAAAATTTTTTAAAAAATATTAAGGAGCATGATAGAGAATCATTTTTTGTATAAAAGAACAAATTATTTAATTTGCATAATGCAATATGGGTTTTTTAAAAAATTTAATTATAAATAATTATCGACGTACTTGGAATAAATTACATGTATCAATTTATTTTTGTGTTTTTTTATCATGTATAATACATATATTTATAATGAAAGTGTTATCGTGCCAATTTTCTCATGTTGTTAATAAGTCTATGTATATAGAAAAATCTAAAATATTTACACTATCGTTTCCGAAACCTGATCAGGTTCTTCAGGTTTCATTGGAAGAAAATCAGTCATTAAAACTGTTAAAAAAAAATGATAATAAGTCAAACTCAAAAACTATAATTCATCCAAAACAACAACAACAGATTGTAAGTAATTCTAAAAATATATTAAATTCTAATAAAAATTCTCCTGTAGTTAAAAAAAATAATATGAACATTTCAGAACCTACAGGACATTCTGTATCTTCTTTTAAAACAGATCGTAATCAGAGGAATTATGTATCTTCTTGTGTGATTAACCGTATGTATCCTGAATATCCTAATAAAGCAAAAATATTAGGTATAGAAGGAGTAGTTATCGTACAATATGATGTTAACATTGAAGGTAGAGTTGATAATGTACGGATATTATCAGCTGTTCCTGTTGGTGTGTTTGAAGAAAGCATTAGATCGACTATGCGTCGTTGGGTATATGAGAATAATAAACCAGAAAAAGATTTAATTATTACTTTTAAATTTTGTTTAAATTCTAGTAAAAATTTTAGTGATTGACATTATAATGGTTATATAGTTAGTATATTTGTATGTTTTTACATGGAATAAAATAGTGATTTAAATTGAGTCGATTTGTAACTATATATCTATAGGACGAGATTTTTAAATTAAAAATTAATAATATTTAATTGTTATCATTTTTATGAACATGATAATTTATGTTAGTTTAACGAGCATGTATAAACGATATAGATATATCAAAATAATTACAGATAATGCATTACTAAGGCTATTTACTAAAATTTTGGTAATGCATATCCAATAATCGTAATGATGGAATAAAATTAATATCAACATTGTTTTAATCAAAAACCATAGTAATATTGGTGGTGTAATTAAATGGAAATTACGAGAACTGATCTTTATACTAAGGCATATGGATTCCATAATAGGTAAATTATCAGTAATGATTATCACTGGAGTTAGACTTATAATAATAGCTAATAAAATACCTGGAATAATTGCTGTCATAAGCCCTAATTGTACAAATAATGTGGTATAAAAAATTAATAATAAAAATTTTGGAAAGATTAATATTGTTGATGTAATAATATTTCCTATGTTTAAATGTTGATTATTTTTGTTAGTGGTAGATATTAGATGTAACATAGTTAGTATACTTCCGAATAAAAAGGTACTACTCAACATTTTAGAAATACCATTAGCAGCAGATAATTTGAATAAAATGTATTGCTGATCTGCTGATAACTCTTTGATTACGTTGCGTAATCCTATTCCAATAAAATTATTCATGAATATAAGTTCTTCTTGTTTTGGCAACAAAACATAATCTAAACAAACTTGAATTAATGTTGTAATCAATATTAATATTGTAATATCAGTACAATAATTATGAATAAAATGGAATACATCTCGAGATAATTTAATTATCATAGTTTCTATAATTTTTCTCCAAAAATATTTTTAAATATAAAAAAATCATATTTTTTGAAATGAAATTAATGAGACATAATTAAGTTATTTTATAATCTTTAGTAGTATTAATAGTTTATAATAAACTGAGCATTTTTATTTTGATGTTTTATATTTCATATAGTTCATTTAATATTGTTGTTATTATACTATATTAGTAATGTTATGTAATAACATGTGTTAATTGATGTTAAGTGCTTGTTTTTATAAGAATTAAATGTACATCTCATATGTACATTTAATTCTTATAAAAACACATAGATATTTTCATTAGACGCACTAATTTTTTTAATTGTTTTAGCGCTAATTCTAGATTAGATATATTTTCTTCAATAATTCTTGCAATTTCAGAACCGGAAATAATTCCAGAGGTGCCTAATGATAATGATTCTTGAGCCTGCAGTGGTGTATGTATACCAAAACCTTGTAAGATAGGTATTTTTTTTTCTTGTTTTTGAATATATTGAATTAAATTCTGTAAAACAGTAGTGTTCATTGTTTTTTTATTAATTTCAATCCCAGTTACTCCGGGACGGGATACTAAATAGATATATCCGCATCCTTGTCTTGTAATGTTATGTATTAATTCTTCAGTAGCATTAGGTGGACAAATAAAAATATGTGCTATTTTATGTTGTATGGCAGCTTTATAAAATGGTAGGCTTTCTTCTATAGGAAGATCAGGAATTAGCACAGAATCTATATCTAGATCTGCGCAATGTGAATAGAAATTATTTATTCCATTTTTAAAAACTAAATTTGCATAGATTAATAGCCCGATAGGCAAATTTGGATATTTATTACGAATATTTCGTAATATGATAAAACAACGTGAAAAATTTATACTTGATTTGAATGCTCGTGCTATGCTTTTTTGTATTATAGGTCCATCTGATATAGGATCAGAAAATGGTATGCCTAGTTCTAATGCATCAGAACCTGATTCAATTAATGTATCTATAATATGCATAAAAGAAATAGCATTTGGATCCCCTACAGTAATAAAAGGTACAAATGCTCCTGATTTATTTTGATTTAAACGTGTAAATAGTTCTTGGTAACGATCCATTTTATGTCTCTTTTTGTTTTTGTAATACATTATTGACTGTATAAATATCTTTATCTCCGCGTCCAGATAAATTAACTACTAAAATTTGAGTTTTATTTGGTTGTTTTTGAATTATTTTTAGCGCATGCGCTAAAGCGTGAGCGGATTCTAGGGCTGGGATTATTCCTTCATGAGCAGATAATTGCTTAAAAGCTGCTATAGCTTCTATATCATTAACAGATACATATTTCACTCGACCAGTTTGTTTTAGGTAAACGTGTTCTGGTCCAACAGATGGGAAATCGAGCCCAGCAGAAATAGAATAGGAATTTTTTATTTGTCCATCTGAAGACTGTAGGATTGAGGTTTTCATACCAAAATAAATTCCTATGTTTCCATGTTGTAGAGTAGCGCCATGATATTTAGTATTTGTTCCTAAACCTCCAGCTTCTACGCCTAACAACTGTACTGATGGTATATCAATAAAATCAGAAAATATTCCGATAGCATTAGATCCTCCTCCTACGCAAGCAATAATTGAATCTGGTAAACACTGTTCATGTATTTGTATTTGTTTGTATGTTTCTTTTCCAATAATACGTTGAAATTCTCTAACAATTGTGGGAAAAGGATGAGGGCCAGCAGCTGTACCGAGCATATAATGAGTGTATTCGTAAGTTTTAGACCATTCTCGTATAGCTTCGTTACAAGCATCTTTTAAGGTTCCAGATCCATGATGCACTGGGATCACTTGTGTACCCATTAATTGCATTCTTAAGACATTGAGTTCTTGACGTTTTATATCTTTAGATCCCATATAAATACGACACTTTAATCCTAAAAGAGACGCTGCAATAGAGACAGCGACCCCATGTTGTCCAGCACCAGTTTCAGCAATTATTTCTTTTTTGCACATACGTTTAGCTAATAAAGCTTGTCCTAATACTTGGTTAGTTTTATGAGATCCTCCATGTAATAAGTCTTCACGTTTTAAATAAAGTTTAGCGCGAGTTCCTTTTGTTAAGTTTCTACATAATGTTAAAGGGGTGGGTCGACCGGCATAATGATTTAAAAGATATTTAATTTCTTTTTGAAAATCAGGATCATTTTGAGCTGATATAAATGCTTCCTCTAATTGAGCAAGAGCTGGTATTAGAATTTGTGGTACATACATACCTCCAAATTCACCAAAATAAGACTGTAATTTTATCATATTAATTGTATTTGGTTCCTTTAATTATTTTAAATATATTGATTGTTTAATAAGAGCTTAGTATTTGAAATATTTTTATAAGCTTATTATGATTTTTGATGCCTGGTCTAATTTCAACTCCGGAATTAAAATCTAAACCTAGACAACCTATACGTGCTGCTTTTGTACAATTACTTATTGTTAATCCTCCTGCTAAAATTACTTTTTCTAGTTGCATATTAGAAAGAAGTGACCAATCAAAAGTTTGTCCACTACCTCCGCCATTATCTACCAAATAGCGGTCCACGTTTAGTATATTACACGACAATAAAGGTCTATGGTTCATATTAATACTTTTCCATATATGACATGTAATCGGTAGTTGTTTTCGTAAAATATTAATATAGTCCTGATTTTCTGTTCCATGTAGTTGTACTGCTGATAGGTTTAATATGTTTACTATATTGATAATATAAGAAATAGTAGCATTACGAAAGACACCAACATAACTTAAATTTTTTACGTTGGAAATAATATGTTGTGCAGTAATGATATTAATATAGCGAAGTGAAGTAGAAATAAAAATTAATCCTCCATATATCGCTCCTAACTTATTAATAATATATGCATCGCTAACTCGTGTTAGCCCACATATTTTATTTTCTCCTAAAATTAATTTTTTTACCGCTGTATCAATGCGTGGTTGAGACATTAATGTTGTCCCGATTAAAAATCCATCGACATATTGTCTAAGCTTTCTGATTTGACAATAATTATTAATCCCAGATTCGCTAATTATTGTTATTGTATTGGGTATATTTTTACTGAGAGTGATAGTACGATTTAGATCAATGGAAAGATCATGTAGATTACGATTATTTATACCAATAACTTTAGCCCCTAAATATTTAGCGCGTTTTAATTCATTTTCGTTTACTATTTCTGTCAATATACCCATACATAACGTATGAGCTATTTTAGCTAATTTTTTATAAGTTGCATCATCTAAAATTGATAGCATTAATAAAATGGCATCAGCTTGATGTAATCGTGCAAAATAGATTTGCCATTCTGAAATAAAAAAGTCTTTACATAATATTGGTTGCTCTACAATTTCACTCATTTGGTATAAAACATCAAAATTTCCATGAAAATATTTATCGTCAGTTAGTACTGAAATAACTGAAGAATATTTTTTATAAGTTTGGGCTATTTGGATAGGATTGAAATTATTACAGATAATACCTTTAGAAGGGGATGCTTTCTTACATTCTAATATAAATACTGTTTTTTTTTTATTAGATACGGCGTGATAAAAATTACGATTGCTTATTTGTATTTTATTTTTTAAAGTATGTAACGGGTGTTGTTTTTTTTGTTTAGTTATCCATATTTTTTTATATGATAAAATTTCATCGAGTATTGTGTGTTGCATGATTTTATATCCTATTTTTTGATAAAGATAACAAACGAGCGTAAGGAATACCATGGTGTATTTTGTCTAGAGCTAATCGTGTGTTAGCACGTAAATTATCATATCCAAATAATTTTAATAATAATGCTACATTGGCTGCTATTACAGAAGAATGTGCAGGTTCTCCTTTTCCTCTTAGTAAATTAATCATATATTCATGAGCTTGGTTTCTTGAATGGCAGCATAGTGTTTCTATTGGGTAGGAGTCTAATCCAAAATCTGATGCTGTTAAAACATAGTTATTTATTGTATTATTGTGTAGTTCTGCTATATGAGTAGGGGCATGCAATCCTACTTCATCTATTCCTCCACAATGTACTACTATTGCGTGATCATATTTAAGTAGTTGCAGCACTTGAATCATAGGTGATAATAATTCTTTTTTGTATACACCAATTAGTGTCAATGAAGGCTTAGATGGATTAATTAATGGCCCTACTATATTAAATAGTGTGGGAGTTTTTAATTGTTTGCGTATAGGCATTATGCGAGATAATACTTCGTAGTATTGAGGAGCATATAAAAAACATATACCTAGTTCGTCAAAATTTTTACGTGATTGTTGCACATCATTTTTTATATGTAAATTATATTTTTCTAAAAAATCCATTGATCCTGTTAGACTAGATATACTGCAATTGCCGTGTTTAATAATTTTTGCGCCGCAAGTTGAAGCAACAATAGCACTTGCTGTAGAAATATTAATAGTATTACTGTTATCTCCTCCAGTTCCTGTGATATCTGCAAATAAGTTATTTGGACGTGGGAAAGGTTTAGCATGAGTTAATAATATATTTACAGCGCCTATGATTTCTTCAGATGTTTCTCCACGTGTTTTCATGCTAATCAGTGCAGATGCTATTTGTATAGAAGATAATTTTTCTGTTATTATATTATGAAATAGTTTTTCACTTTGCTCTTGGTTGATGTTCTGACCTCGATATAAAGTTTCTAGGATATTTTGCATATTATTTATTTCTTCCTTGCGATGAATATTTTGCCCAAGTAATAGTTTGCTTAATGAGTTGTGTGCCGTGAGTAGTTAAGATAGATTCAGGATGAAATTGAAATCCACAAATTCGATCAGAATCATTACGTACTGCCATTGCTATATTCTTGTTGTAATAGGCATTAATTTTTAAATTATTTGGTATATAATTACCTATTAGTGAGTGGTATCGTCCTACTAGAAAGGGATTTGGTATATTAGAAAACATAGCTAAATTATCATGGTATATTAAAGAGGATTTTCCATGAAAAATTTTTTTTGATTGAGATATACGCCCTCCATAAAATTCTATGATAGCTTGATATCCCAGACAAATTCCGATAATTGGGATTTGTCTAATTAGTTGTTTTATTAACTGAGTCATGCACCCAGCTTTATTGGGTGATCCAGGGCCTGGTGATAACATCAAAATTGGGTTTATCATATTCGATAGAGTATTTATAATTATTGATATTGGTAATTGATTAGCATACACCAATACTTTGTGTCCGTCGTTACGTAACTGATCTACTAAATTATACGTGAATGAGTCAATGTTATCTAGTAATACTATGTTGCTCATTTGTTAAAATAGCTCCTTGGAAGCATGTGCTATAGCAATGGCGCGTAAAACAGCTCGTGCTTTATTACGACTTTCGTCTGCCTCTGATTGAGGTATGGAATCTATCACTACGCCAGCGCCTGCTTGCACTGTAGCTATTTGATTTGTAACATAAGCCGATCGTATAATAATGCATGTATCTAAACTTCCAGAACCAGTTAAGTACCCAATAGCGCCACCATAAGTATTACGACGCGTACCTTCTACTTCGTAAATAAGTTGCATAGCTCGAATTTTAGGTGCTCCAGTTAATGTACCCATATTCATACATGCCCGATAGGCATGTAATACATCAAGATCATGGCGTAATTCACCTACAACTCTCGACACTAGATGCATAACAAAAGAATATCTATCTACTTTTAATAAATCAGCTACATACCGACTACCCGCTTTGCAGACACGTGCTAGATCATTTCTTGCTAAATCTACTAACATTAAATGTTCTGATAATTCTTTATGATTTAGTCGCATCTCTAATTCTATTCGGTTATCTGAATCTGTATCTAATGATCCGTCAATATGATAAGTTCTAGCTCGTGTCCCAGCAATGGGATAGATTTCAATTTGTCGAGTATCTGCATTATATTTTAAAGAACTTTCTGGAGAAGCTCCAAAAAGTGTAAATATCATGTCTTGCATAAAAAACATGTAAGGACTGGGGTTGTTAGCTTTTAATATATGGTATGCTGCTAATGGTGAGGGGCATGGAAGAAAAAAACGTCGTGAAGGAACAGCTTGTAAAATTTCTCCTTGACGTATAGCTCGTTTTATTTTACGTATAATTTGTTTATATTTTTCGTCGCTTGGATTACAGTGTAGTGTCATATTGTGTACTTTTTGATATGGAATAGTTTGAGGTGTTTGGTTGAGTTGGGTTTTTAATTGATTCATTCTAGTTTTTAATCTATTTTTTTCTAAAGTGTTTGAACTAAATAAAGTACTTTGCAATGAAGCAGTATGTTGTTGATGATCAAAAATTAATAATGTTTCAGCTAAGTAGAAACAGTAGTCTGGACATGCATAAGAAGTATTAATTAATTTAGGAAAAGATTCAAAACAAGATATTAAATCATAAGAAAATAAGCCGCCTAAAAATATGGCTTTAGGAATATTTTTAAGTGGTTGTGTTATCATTAATAATGATCGTAAACAGTCAAATATTGAAATTGATCGCAAACGTGTATCTTCATCGATCATTGTTTGTATTGGAGGGAATATCAATTTTATTTTATCAATAGTTTTGTTAATTTTTACTTGTACTGGGAAAGTTCTCCCTAGTAATGGGAGTAAACTTGCACCATTTTTAGTGAGAGCTTGTATGGTGACATTTGCCCCGTAGGCGGTAATACGTAAGGCGCTATCAATAATCATCATGCTTTCTATGTTATGTTTTTTGTTAATTTCTGATGATTCTAATAATAATGTCGAATTACGGTTATTACATAATTGGTTAAAGACCGCCGTAGGATTGGAATGGTAGCGTACTTGAATATTTAAACATTCTATATGAATTTTTTGAAATTCCATTATTTAATTGTTCCAGTTATTTATTAAGACCTCATATATATTAACGGTTTGATTGAAATATTTTCAAGCATATTAAATGTTTTAAATAACTGTTTAATTGCTATTAAATGGTTAGGTAAGCAGAATATTCAGTTTTGTCTTAATATGATTAAGTATCTACTTTATAAAGATATGAATACGATTTATCTTAGTATCACTATCTTTTTTTTAAATGTCAAATAACAATAATTTTAAAGATAGAAAAAACTACTTATTGAATATAATTGTTTATGTATTATTACAGTAAGTAATTATATGTTGTGGTTTTGTTTATAGTATAATTATTTTGATAAACATAAATACGAAATTATGTTGAATTATTTTAATAATACATATTATTACATTTCATAAAAATATTGAAATAAAAAATCATAAACATATGAAAATTTCTACTTATACTATATATATTTTCGATTATGTAAGTCTATGTTGTATATAAATCATTGTTATTTTTTGGTTTTGTATAAATTGAGTTGTAATTATTATTTAATTTTGAACTAAATATTATATAGTTCTGTTTTAGTTAATGGTATAACTAAGAAGTGAATAAATACTAAAATAAAGCATTAATAAATAGGTATTATAATTTTATTTTTATTTTTTATAAGTTTAGTATTAATTAAATAATGTTTATATAATTATAAAGAGGTATAATAATAGTTAATTAAAATTCAATAAAAGTCTTTATGAGTGTGATTAAATTTAATTTATATATATATATATATATATATATTTAACAAATTTTAGATTGTTACATGTTTATCTAAATTTTGGGATTGAGTCTAATTATGAAATAGTTGTATATTTATATATTTAATTCAAATTAAGTATATAATTAAATACAGTTTGAAAAAATTATATTTTATATTGAAAAAATGAAATTAATATGTTTGTTTTTATTTTTTCTTATATGTATGCGAAAATTTATGGAGAGTTGATAGATAAATTTTTTTTAACAAATGTTAATTATTACTTCATTTAAAAGTAATTTTTTTGAATATTAAGAATATATATTACAGGTGTGATGTATTTATTGAAAATATGAGGTATTCTAAATTAGTTATATAAAATAATGATTAATAATAATAATCATAAACAATCTATAATAATTATCGCCATTAATTATTATAGATTGTTTATGATTTGTTAGTTTTTAAATGTAGATCATTTGTATAGAAATATATGACAAATACGTTGATTTAAAATAAACAAAGTTGATGGTACATCAAATATGGGATACAATACTTATTTTACATAACAAAATAAGCTATTAGAAGTCATTATGGTGTTTGAGATATGTATTGATTAATAGGGGTTATTATAGATAAAATGTCTTTTATTTTTATTTTAATGAGTAATTTCAGTAGATGTGTGGAATAAGTATCTATTTTGGAATGGAGTCGTGTTGGATTTATTGAGTATTCTAAGATATTAATTAAAGTGTAGATTATTTTTATAGTATTGAATATATTTTTCAGATAAAATTATGTAGTATATATATGTAATATAGTAAAGAATTTATATTTTATTAGATAAATGAAACGAAATGTAAATATATAATCATTGCGTTTAAATATAAAAATAAAGCTCCATGATATATGGAACTTTATTTCATTTATTTTAGTAGAGTAGAGTGTAAGATCGGTTAATGATAGAGGTTATGCTTATATTAAGGTATGTATGATGCCATTAGCTATCGCTAGATACATTGGGCGTTAATTATATCAATAAATATTTTTAAAAATATTGATTAATTTATTATTTAAAAGTTTATATTTGTAATATTACTTATTTTAAATTGGGTTGTATGTGTCTTAAGCAGTATAAAATTAAAAAAGTTAATTATGAAAGTTTTTATAATTAATCAATATAATTTAACCCTATACTAACAATATATAATATATATTGTTAGTATAATTGCATATATTTTGGTCTAATTTTAGACATGGTTAATTGATAGTTTAGTATTATAAATAGAATTTATAATTAAAAAAATTTTTTTAAAGATTAATTTTTCATTAAATTTTTACATATAAAAAGTGTAATCAATGTAGATTGATATGGGGAGAATATAATTTATTTATTTTATGAATAAAAGGCAATAAGTATTTAATCGTATATTGATTAAATTTGAATAATTAATATTTTATTTGATAAATTTTAAAAATTATAGAACCAAGATTTTTTGATTAATTTTATGTAGATGAAAGGAAATAATTTTTATATAAGGAATTAAATTAAATATTAAAAACATAAATAGTTTATAATAATAGATTATTCATGTCTATTAAAATAGGTAAATTTTTGGAATTATTAAGTATAATTTAACAGTTTTTTGAAATGTAGTGTGTCAATATGAGCAATGTAAATACACAATTATATTTTCTATGGTTATAGTATATTATTTATATCAATTCATGTATGAATTGATATAAATAATATACTATGATGGGGCTAGTTTAGCTTATTTTGATAACACTATATAATAATTAATATTTAATTGTATTGAGTTTTCTTATTTCTGATTAGTTATTAATAAGTGTCCTAATTTAGATGCTTTAGTATCTAAATATCTAGAATTTTCTGGGTTTCTTCCTACTATTAACGGAATTCGTTCTGTGATGTTAATACATGATGTATTTAAAATTTCTACTTTTTTTGGATTATTTGTTAAAATACGTATTTTTTTTACGCATAATAATTTTAAAATATCTGCACAAATAGTGAAGTCTCGCTCATCAGGAGCAAATCCTAGACATTGGTTTGCTTCTACTGTGTCAGCTCCGCTATCTTGTAATGCATACGCACGAATTTTATTTAACAATCCTATGTTGCGTCCTTCTTGCCGATGATAGATTAAAATACCACGTTTTTCTTCTGTAATACAATGTAATGCTGTTTTTAATTGAAATCCACAGTCACAGCGTGAACTAAATAAGGCGTCACCTGTTAAGCATTCAGAATGTATTCGTGTTAATACTGGATCTGATCCAGTGATATCTCCGTATATTAATGCGACATGATTATGTCCGGTGAATTTTTCTTCAAATCCTACTACTAAAAAATTGCCCCAAATTGTTGGTAATTTTGCTTCTGTTACACGCTTAAGTCGCATATTTGTTACCTCTTTAAAGATGTAATCAATAATATTTGTTTTTTATTAAAGAATAGATGGTTTCTTAGCAGTCGTATCAAAGTGAAAAAATATGTCATATTATATGATATCTGTATTATGGTTATTTGTAGTACAATATATTTTTAGTTAAAAATGAATCATTCAGTGTATATGATAATGGTATTATGGATACGTGTAATTACTAAAGTTTATTATGATAAACATCATATTGTTTTATTTATATAAAATATCTATAAATTGATATGAATATTTTATTGTCAGTGATTTTTGTTAAAACTATATGTAAAAGATAGTATTAATTAAACAATAAAAATTATATTATACAATTATAAATATTAATATCTTTTTATAAATTATAAAATTATAATAATGGAATATTCTGAATAGAACTTATGAATATTTATTATAGACTGTTAATTTAGGATAAATTTTTTTAATATATATATAAGTAATACGTAATAATTGGTATTTATTTTTAGTTTTAGTTGCAGCTTTTAACTGTAGATTAAAATAAATACTTTGATATTTAATTATATTTTTAATAAGAGTAAATATTATTAATACCTACAGTATATCATATGTATTTTAATTTTGTTTTGATATATAAATTAGTGTAGTAATCAGTGAAAACAGATAATATTTACATTTCAATTATATGATACGATCATAATTTTTAATATTTTATTTTTGTGTTTTATATCTTATTATTATTATTATAAGATATAAACGTATAAAAATTGTAAAAGATAAATAAATAAAATTATTAATTTTTATATTTTTATAAAATAAATTAAATATAACTGTACAGATATTAAATATACATTTAATTATACGAATAAAATGATAACAATATTCGATAATATTTTATTATTAGATAATTTATTATGAGATTTATATAAACAAATAGAATAAAGATGTTGTATATATATTATATATATAATGATTTCAAAAAAAAATAATTTTTAATAATGATAGCAAAGTTGTTATAAATTATTTAACAACTGTGGCTAGTTGTGTAACACTACGATAGTTATAAAATATATTATGAATTGATATATGTAGAGACGTAGTATAATTACGTATATCAATAATATATTTCATGTGTCAGTTAGTATAGGCAGTTGGTTAGAAAATAAATCTAATGTAGTTAGTTAAATTTTGGTGAATAAATTGATTAGTGTACATGGAGTATTTTAAACTTTAATTATCAGTTATAGTGTGATTTAATCATTTATTTAAATATAGGATTTTTAGAAGATATTTTATAAATTAATGTATTTAGATAAAAGTAAATGATTCAAACATAATTACAATAATAACGAATAAATTTTAATATATTTAATCATACTACATTTTTTGAAAATTAGAGTTGTTTATGATTAAGTTATATGGTCTATTTAATTTTTTATGATGGAAATATTTTAATATTTTTTAATGTTGTGTATTCAATTATACAAATATTTATACATATTTAGTTTTATATCGCTATAATAGTAGCGTTTTTTAATTTTTTATAAATATTTCAATGCTTAATTTATATAATTAAGAGTAAAAATAATTGTATAAAGTAAAACAATGGTTGTTAGATTAATTTTAAATGATTTTTGTATTGAACATATTTTAATTGTTATTACAATAAACTGTTATAGTTTGGAGATGCAAGTATGGCGTTACTTAGTAATAAACGGATTTTAATTACTGGAATGGCTAGTCATCGCTCAATAGCCTATGGTATTGCTCAGGCTTTATATAGAGAAGGAGCCGAATTAGCTTTTACTTATCATACCAATAAATTAAAATTAAGAGTACAAGATTTGTCTAAAAATTTTGGTTCTGATATTATATTACCATGTGATGTATCTGAGGATTTTTATATAGATCAATTATTTATTGAATTGAAAAAAAAATGGTTAACTTTTGATGGGTTTGTTCATGCGATAGCATTTGCTCCTACTGAACAGTTGCAAGGTGATTATATTGATACTGTTACTCGTGAAGGTTTTGCGTTATCTCATAGTATCGGTTCTTATAGTTTTGTGGGAATAGCTAAAGCATGTAGAAATATGTTAAATGATAAAGCATCTTTAGTTACGTTGACTTATTTGGGATCTATGCGTGCTATACCTAATTATAATGTAATGGGATTAGTTAAAGCTTCGTTAGAAGCTAATACTCGTTATATGGCTAATGCTATGGGACCAGAAGGAATTCGTGTTAATGCTATTTCTTGTGGGCCTGTGCGTACTTTAGCTTCTTCTGGTATTAAGAATTTTAAAAAGATGTTATCATCCTTTCAGAGGCAATCACCTATGCGTCGTAATATTTCTATAGAAGAAATTGGAAATGTTGCGGCATTTTTGTGTTCTAATTTATCATCTGGAATTACTGGGGAAATAATTTATGTTGATGGTGGGTTTAATATTGTTTCCGCTATAGGTGATGAAAAATGACTTATATAAATAATGGTGGATTGTCTTGAATGAAATCTTCATATATATATATATATAATTTTTTTTATAAGAAGAATGTATATGAAGTTATTATTTGTAAAGAGTTTTAGGTTATGGCGTTTTGCATTAGAATATAGTATAAATTTTAAATTTTTAATAAATAGCATTAAAAATATTTAACAATTTTTAATGCTAGAGATCCGTAAATAATAATAGGATATATAAAAATATGCAATATCATATTATACCAGTTACTTCTTTTAATCAAAATTGTTCGATAATTTGGTGTGAAATAACACATGAAGCGGCTTTGGTAGATCCTGGAGGAGACACTAATAAAATACGATCAGAGGTGAATAATTTAGATGTAAAGATAGTTAAAATTTTATTAACTCACGGCCATATTGATCATGTAGGTAGCGCGGTTGAATTAAAGGAATATTATAGTGTTCCAATAATAGGACCAAACAAAGCTGATCAGATATTGTTGGATAGTTTAGTTCTTCAATGTAATATGTTGGGTGTGGATGTTCCTAATAATACTGTTACAGTTGTTCCAGATTTTTGGTTAAAAGATGGTGATATGGTACAAGTAGGGTATGAAATTTTTAATGTGTTGCATTGCCCTGGGCATTCTCCAGGTCATGTAGTATACTGGAACAAAATACAGAAATTTATAATTATGGGGGATGTATTATTTAAAGAAAATATTGGTCGCACAGATTTGCCAGGGGGGGACATTAAAACTTTAATTAATTCTATCAAGAACAAATTATTTTTATTGGGAGATGACATTACCTTTTTACCGGGTCATGGTGCCCAATCTACGATTGGGCACGAGCGTTTAAATAATACTTTTGTAGGTATTATACGATAGATAAGATTTATTTCGTTACAGTATAATATAGCAATAGCCACAATATATAGTATGCGCATAAAATAGATCTTAGTATTTACAAATATTTTGTCTATTAAATTATAGGTTTTTTATTTAGATATAGTTACATTTCATTCAGAGTTTTAATAATAGATCTACATACATAAACAATATTATCATTTGATAATCCAGCTAAATTAATTCTACCAGCACCTACTAGGTATACTCCGAATTTATTTCGTAATTTCATTACTTGATTTTCATTTAATCCTATAAAAGAAAACATTCCACATTGGTTTTTAATAAAACTGAAGTCTATATTTTCATTATTATTTTTTAAAGTATTAAAAAATAATTTTCGCATATAATTAATATGTTCTCGCATATTTTTTAGTTCTTCTTCCCATATATCGCGCAAGTTTTTATTGTTTAATATTAAAGAAACAATAGATGCACCATGAGCTGGTGGGTTAGAGTAATTACCGCGAATGATGACACGCAATTGACTTAACACTCGATTTGAATCATCGTTATTGTTAGTTATTATAGTACATGCTCCTATTCTTTCATTATATAATCCGAAATTTTTTGAATAAGAATTGCATACTATCAATTCTGCATTTTTTTTACAGAAAACATATAATCCTGCGATATCTTCTTTCAATCCACGGGAAAATCCCTGATAAGCTAGATCAAATAAAGGCAGCCATCCGTTTTTTTCCGATAATTCTGATAGAATATTCCATTGTTCAATGTTAGGATCGATACCTGTAGGATTATGGCAGCAACAATGAAATAATACCACATCATTAGGTTTAACATTTTTTAAACTTGAATATAATTCATCAAAATTTAGTGAATGAGTTATATTATTATAATAAGGATAGGTACATATTTCCAATCCTGCGGCGAGAAAAATATTTTTATGATTTACCCAACTGGGAGAGCTTATCCATATGCGTTTGGATTTAGTATTTTTTACTATAAATTCAGCTGCTATACGTAATGCACCAGTCCCTCCAGGTGCTTGAACGGTTCTTATGCGTTCTTTTGAAATAACAGAGCTATTATTATCATCATCATTTACTCCAAATAATAAACACTGAGTAGCTGTATTAAAGGAATGCATGCCTTCTATGCTGAGATAATTTTTAGTGGTTTCATGTTTTAATAACCATTCTTCAGCTTGTTTAACGCTAGCTAAAACAGGAGTATTTTTAATTTTATCAATGTATACGCCTATACCTAGATTTATTTTGTGTTTTCGTTTGTCAGCATCGTAAATTTCTGATAAACCAAGAATTGGATCGGCAGGTGCCATTGTAATAGATTTAAACATAACGTACGTCCACATTCGTTGTAATTATGCAGGATTCCCTATTTATATCAAAACTATTATTTTTTTCCAACTATTAATATTACATTTTTTAATTAAAATGCGAAATATAATGAATTCTATAGTTTTAGATATCTATTATTTATTATAGATTATTTATCTTTCTAATATTTTAATAACATCTATTTTATTTATGTAAATTTATATAAATATAAGTATTATTAAAAATTAATATTTTTTGGCGCTCTAGGAAAAGGGATAACATCTCTGATATTTTTTATTCCTGTAACATATATCATTAATCTTTCAAAACCTAGTCCGAATCCTGAGTGAGGTACTGTTCCGTATCGTCTTAAATCACGATACCACCAATAATTTTCTTGTGTTAAATTGTTCTCTTGTAATCTTTGATCTAATGATGATAACCTTTCTTCTCTCTGTGAACCTCCAATTATTTCTCCAATTCCAGGTACTAAAATATCCATAGATGCTACAGTTTGGTTATCATCATTTAAACGCATGTAGAAAGCTTTGATATTTTTTGGATAATTTTTTACTATTACGGGAGATTTAAAATATTCTTCTGATAAATATTTTTCATGTTCAGAGAATAAATCTATTCCCCAATGTACTGGAATATTAAATTGTTTATTAGATATTTTTAATAATTTTATTGCCTCAGTATACTCTATACAGTTAAATTTAATATTAGTGAAATTTTCTAATCGGGTAATAATATTCTTATCTATTTTATCGATAAAATATTTTATATCATCGGAACGTTCTTTAAGGAGTATTACGATGATATCTTTAAGTAAAGATTCTGCTAAAACAATAATATCATCTAAAGTCATAAATGCTGCTTCTGGTTCTATCATCCAAAATTCTGATAAATGACGATTGGTATTGGAATATTCTGCTCTAAAAGTTGGACCAAAAGTGTATACTTTTGATAATGCACAAGCATAGGCTTCAGCATTTAATTGACCTGATACTGTTAAAAAAGCTTCTTTACCAAAGAAATTATGGGCGTCATAAGTATTCGTTTTTTCTTTTGAATTATATAAAACTTTCTGACTCTTTGAAGTAGAAACACAGAACATTTTTCCATTTCCTTCGGTATCGTATGCGGTAATTATAGGGGTAGGAACCCATATAAATCCTTGCTTGTGCATAAAGTTATGGATAGCCTGTGATAATGTGTGTCTGATGCGTGCAACGGCTCCAATTATATTGGTACGTGGTCTTAGATGAGAAACTTCACGTAGATACTTCATAGTGTGGTTTTTAGCTGTTATTGGGTAAGTGCCAGGGTTTTCTATCCATCCTAGTATTTTAATATTTTTTGCAATTACTTCAACACGTTGCTTCGTCCCAATGGATTCGGATACGATCCCATCAATTGTAACTGAGCAACCACTAGTCAAATGTAATATTTCGTTTTTATAATTATATAAATTATTGTATGCAATTATTTGTAGTGGGTCTATGCAAGAACCATCGTAGATATCAAGAAAGGAAATTTTAGCTTTAGAATCACGCCGGGTTCGAATCCAACCCTGTATAGTAACTTCAGTATTTTTTGATATATAACCGTACAATATATCTGCTACTGATACTACATTCATACTATAATCCTCCAAATTTTTTAAACTAATAATATTGCTGTGTTATTTATAATTTAAAATTAAAACACATATCGTTATATGTTTTAATTGATTAAAGATATTACGAGATATGATTTATATAATTTTTAAGATATATTTGTGTCTTCAGTATAAATAATTGTTAAAATTTAATTCAATATTCTGATATACTTTTACATACATCAGAATATTGTATTTTTTTTGAATAATCCAACTTTTAAGTCAGTTGCGGTATAAATTATTTTTCCATCACATAATACTTCACCATCAGCCATACCCATAGTTAGTTTTCTGTTAATAATTCTACGGAAATGAATAAGATAAGTAACTTTTTTAGATGTAGGCAAAATTTGACCAGTAAACTTAACTTCTTTTACCCCTAAAGCACGGCCTTTTCCCTCTCCTCCAAGCCACCCAAGGTAGAACCCTACTAACTGCCACATAGCATCTAACCCTAAACATCCCGGCATAACTGGGTCTTTTATGAAATGACAATTAAAAAACCACATATCTGATTGAATATCTAATTCTGCTTCTATAAATCCTTTATTATAATTTCCTCCATTTTTAGTCATTTTTATTACTCGATCCATCATAAGCATATTAGGAGCTGGCAGTGTAGGTCCATTTTTGCCAAATAGCTCACCTCTGCTAGAAGCTAATAGATCTTCCTTTGTATATGATTCACGCTTATTAATCATAGTATATCTCATTCTATGTATATATCTTCTTATATTAAAGATAATAAAATGTAACAATTGTTAAAATGTGGATACACCCTACGGTGAAAACAGTTATTTTATAATATATAGTTGTTTTATTAGATAATGAAAAATTTTTTACTAAAACAAAAATTTTAAATTATTATGGTTTAATGAAATTTGGAGTTTTACATAAATGTTTATAAATTAATTCTATTATATTTATTTTAGTCTAGAAATATTATTGTTTATTAAATATACAATCATTTATTTAAAAAGGTATAATTAAGTTTAATATATATTATGCGTAGAAAATATATCTATTAAATATAGAATATAATAAAATATATCATTATCAGTGATGATAATAGAATTCATTTATTATTTAACGTGATCATTATTTACTAAAATTTAATATAATAGTTAGTGGTTTAATATTTAAGGCGGTAATTAATATATATAAAATAAGGAGTTTATAATTTATAAAACTATAGGAATGATTAGTTAGATTATATATTTTAATTATAGTTAATCATTGTGCTATTTATTGAATTTAATACTGAGTAACAGATGGGATAGATATTACAAAATTAGAGTTTATTATGGTAAACCATTTGTAGTAGTATGCGGAACATATCGTGGAATAATTAATATGGTGTAGAATGATTATGTATGTATCTTAATAATATTCATTATTATATGTAGGTTATATAATGTATGAGCATTCAATTTCTTAGTCGGGGCGTTTGAAGTTGCAAACGAATGGATGCAGAAAGTTCATCTAAAGTGCTTTGCTCTGGGTGTATATGGGTATTTTCATATCCTAATTGAACTTCTGCTAAATAAGTGTGCATAGGTTTTCCGTTTTCATCTTCCATCACAACATGATACCATGGAGATTTACGTAAAGTGTCGTTTTTTGTAATTTCATCTAAAGTTGGTTTTTCAAGAGAATATTCTGGATCTATATCTATGACTACTCCCAAATATCCCAACAACTTATGTCGAACTTGTTGTCCGATTCCAAATTTACTAGTTATCATATAATCTCCTGTAAAATATTGTTTATCAGAGATAATAGATATGGGGCGATATAATAAAATCAAGGGTAAATTATTATTAAGTAGATTAAATATAAATAAAGAATTATTTTTGTTATTTAGTCTTAAATAAGTGTAATAGGTTTTATTTTAAATATTAAAATTTTTAAATAAAACAATTTATCCTAAATTCGACATAGTATTTGTTATACTATAAGCATTTAATGGGTTTAGGAAGACCTGAAATTTTTGCAATTTTTTGAGCTGCAGACCCTTTTGGAAATAATCGAATAAGAAATTGGCTATTTCCTTTTTCTTTACCATATTTAAGTGCTATAGCATTAATTAATATTCTGATTTTTGGTAACGCGTTGAATTCCATGTAGAATTTTCGTACGAAATATATAATTTCCCAATGTATTGTATTCAGTGTAATGCCTTCTAGTTTAGCTAAGTAAATAGCAATGTCTTCATTCCAGTCTTCGACATGTATCAAATAGCCTTGCTCATTAATGCTAGCATTTATTTGGCTGTATTTCACAAATTTCTCCTAAATTATTTAATTGTTATTATTGTTAAGTAATAATTCTCAGAAAATAAGTTAATATTTAAATTTAAATATGAATAGAATAAATATTCTTTATTAACATGTATATTTTAATATAGGTAAACTTTATGTAATTTTATCATTAAATATATCTTATATATTAAGTTTAATATATACTTAATATTACTTTTAAATCATGCAACTAAATGTGGTTCTATTATTTATAGGTATTATTTTTTAATATTCAGTATTAATTGAATATAAGACTAATGATTTTGATCATATACATTATATGCTATATAAAAGTATAGATGTTGTACTATTAAGGGTTTGATAGAACTAATTTTGTTATTTTAATTTTTTTGGAGGAGTGGCCGAGTGGCTTAAGGCGCCGGTCTTGAAAATCGGTAGTGAAAAACATTCTAGAGTTCGAATCTCTACTCCTCCGAAAGATTTTATTAATCATTATGTTCAACAAATATTTTATAAAATGATTGATGTAAAGATCATATTTTTATATTTGATTCTAATACCAATGATATTAGCTATGTATGCTACATCAATCATTTTATAGTAAGAATTAGAGCAAATTTTATAGTGAACTTAAGGGAGTCTATCAGAAGATACACGTTATGATATTAATTACCGCGATAGCGGTATATTTTATATATATATATATACTACGACTAAAGGTTATACAATCTAATCACGTACACATCACAGCATAAAGAAATGTTAAATATCTTATTGGGCCGTGTAGGATTTGAACCTACAACCAATTGATTAAGAGTCAACTGCTCTGCCATATTGAGCTAACGACCCGATTACTTTATACTATATGCTATATAGTAGCATACTAGAATTAAAATTCTAGTTTTGAGTATTGATCATTTTTAAAATTATAATAATGATTATTATGTAAAATAGTGATTTTTAGGCATTTTTAGATGATTTGATTTATTTGTGTTTTTACATAATATAATAGAAACTATGTGTATGGTAATAACTGCTGTAATAATATATTATATATTGTTTGAAATATAATATATTATTGTACGTATTTGATAGTAGCCAGTTTTAAAGGTTAATAATATTGTAATTACATTAAAATTAGTTATGATAAGCATTATGGATTTTATTAATATACCAACATATCTTACTTTATTTCGAGTTGTTGTGGCACCATTGTTTACAATGCTATTTTATTTACCCATGAGTTGGGCACCGATGGTATGCACTGTTACATTTTTTGTTGCAGCTATGACAGATTGGTTTGATGGATTTCTAGCTCGTCGTTGGAAACAAACTACTAGTTTTGGTAAATTTTTAGATCCAGTAGCAGATAAAGTGATGATAATTGCAGCACTTGTTTTAATAGCTGAGCATTTTCATGTGTGGTGGGTTACATTACCAGCTTCTAGTATAATTATTCGTGAAGTTATTATATTAGCATTGCGTGAATGGGTAGCGGGAATTGGTAGTAGTAGTAATGGAATTGAAGTGTCTTGGATTAGTAAAATTAAAACATGTATACAAATGTCAGCCTTAACCGCATTACTGTGGAGTCCTTATGAATGGATAGTGATTACAGGAGTTATCGCGTTATATATTTCGGTTTTATTAACGTTTTGGTCTATGTGTGCTTATTTATATTATGCGTGGCATAACTTATGTAGTTGTTGATTATATAATGTTATGATTTTGAGATATAAAATAACTAAATATTTGGTTTATCAGTATGTGATACATCAAATTATCATAAAGTTTATCAGTATATAAATGTATTAATTAATGTGTTAAATCGACTTATAATATG
The DNA here is from genome assembly GCF_036549215.1 of Candidatus Blochmannia sp. SNP. Classification (NCBI taxonomy): domain Bacteria; kingdom Pseudomonadati; phylum Pseudomonadota; class Gammaproteobacteria; order Enterobacterales; family Enterobacteriaceae; genus Candidatus Blochmanniella; species Candidatus Blochmannia sp. SNP. The sequence continues at coordinate 425,200 of NZ_CP144371.1, forward strand.
ATTATATATCATATATTTGTTTTGTGTGTATTTTATGTAGCGCGTTGGCAGAGTGGTTATGCAGCGGATTGCAAATCCGTGTAGCTCGGTTCAATCCCGAGGCGCGCTTTTTATTTTTGAATAGCCCGGGTGGTGGAATTGGTAGACACAAGGGACTTAAAATCCCTCGGCTTTAGCTGTACGAGTTCGAGTCTCGTCCCGGGTAGTGTTTTAAAACAGTGAGTGTGTAATAAAAATTATTTGAATATTGAAAATAGTTTTATTACATAAACTAATCATTAGTTGTTGTTAATGTATCTTGATACGAGATGTTATATATAAATTTATAACATGGGTAATTATTGTGATTTTTGTTTATTTTTTAGCTTTTGATAAGTTTGCGTGTAATATTTATTGGTATACCGGAACGATTTTTTAATGCTTCATTAACTACTTCATAATCTACATTCGAATCATTAACTAATATAGATTGTATTTTTTTATTTAAGCGTGCTATCACTAATGTATTTAAATGATTTTCTTCTTTATTATCATGAGATAAAGGATTGTGTATTTCAAGATATTGCATACCGTTTGCTTCAACAGTGGTTTTTATAGGTTCATTAATGAATTGTACTCTAGTACCTACAGGTACTATTTTAAAAAGAAATTCAATATCTTTAGGACGTAATCTAATACAACCGCGAGTTACTCTGAGTCCAATTCCAAAGTTACTATTAGTTCCATGAATTGCATAGTTTTTACCTAAGTATAAAGCATACAGCCCCATTGGGTTATTAGATCCTGCTGGAAATATTGTAGGTAGCACTTCTCCACGCTTGATGTATTCATCACGCATATTCTTGGTAGGGATCCAAACTGGGTTTTTTTTTATATTTTATTGAAGTTATCCAGTAATATGGTGTTGCGTTTTTGATTGTTCCAATAGCAATTGGTAATATAACGACAGTATTGCTATTTTCAGGATAATAATATAATCGCATTTCAGCGCTATTAATAACGATACCTACATGGGGCGTATTTGGTAAAATTAATTGATGTGGGATTATTAATTTCTTTTCTGAATTTGGCAGATATACGTCAACATCTGGATTAGCTTCCAACATGTTGCTAATTCCTACTTGAAATTGTTCGGAAAAAAATTCGAGAGGGTGTATGTTATTTTTAGGCGTAAAAATTTCTATATTCTCTCCAATTAGTCTATTATTATTTTCAGGTAATGTATAAACAGTGGCATAAGCAAGATAATAACTCAATCCTATAAAGATAAATATTACATTATAAAAATATACTTTTATATTCATAAATATTTGTGTTACTTGTGGAAATCTATATTTCTAATTGTATTTAGTATGCGATAATATTTATTATCGTAAATTTATTTTTTAATAGTCTTCAAAAAAAGTTTAACATTAATGCACATTAAAATAATGTATTTTCATCATGTAATAAAATTATAGTCAATGCTAATAATATAAGCAATAATTTTATTTATTAATTCTTAAAATTATTTTTAATTGAATAAAAGCATTTTTGAAGATTATATTATGCTATTGATTTTTAGTGAATATGAGCGTTATTTTTGATATCTATTTTTGTTGCTTTTATTTTAATAATATATATATATAATTTCTGCAATTATCCGTTGATATTTAAAATAATTTTTATTTTTATATAGTTTTTTATTTTGTGAATTAATATAAAGAAGGTTCTCCAGGTGGACGGGTTTTAAATCTACGATGTAGCCACATATATTGATCAGGAGCTAATAGAATTACTTGTTCGACGACTTTATTAATATATTTGATCATGTCAATATTTGTTTCTATAGGTATTTCGTCTTGTTTGTTTGGTAAAATTAATAATTCATATCCGATAACATTAGGTAATCTACGTGCTACAAAAGGAACAATTGCAGGTTTAGCTATTTTTGTGAGTATATAGGTCCCGATTGTACTTGCAGCATTTGATACTGCGAATAAGGGAACAAATACACTATTTTTATATCCATAATCATGGTCCGGTGCATACCAAACAATTTCACCATTTTTTAAGGCTTTAATCATGCCTTTAATATTAGCGCGATCTAACATCATTTTATTAGATCTTAATCTCCCCTTAGTTTGTAGCCAATCTAATAACGGATTATTGTTGGGACGATAAACACCAATGCCTGGATTTATTATACCCAAAATTCGAGCCCCTAATTCTAAAGTAAAAAAATGCATTCCAATTAGTAATATACCTTTATTTTTTTGTTGTGCTTGTATTATATTTTTTAGTCCATTAATTTTAAACCAACGTTTAATTCTATGTTCTGACCAAAACCAAGCCATTCCAGTTTCGAATATTCCCATGCCTATTGATTCACAATTTTTGTTGAATAAATCTTTTTGCTCTTGATTTGGTAAATTAGGAAAACAGAGTTCTAAATTTCGGCGAATTATACGCATGCGATTTAGCATAAAATATTTTGTAATACGACCAATTCTAGTGCCAAGATAGTGTATTATAGGGTAGGGAAGCAGTACTAAAATATATAATGTTCCTATTCCTAACCAAATTAACCAAAATCGTGGGTGCAAAAAAGAATAATTAAAAACTGGAAGCTTCTTCATGTGCAATTAATTTTATCAAATGAATATATAAATGTATAAGTGTTATATTTATAAATAAATTGTGTTTACTACATTATCTAATAGAAATCTATATAATTTTTAGATATAAAAATTAGCTTTATAAATGTATTTATGTAAAAAAGCAATATTTGTGTTAATTAATCGTTTTTGTTAATTTGTGGTAATACTATCTGACTTATGTATATCATATAAGTTTATTTTATAAAAAATTAAAAATTAATCTTTTGAGATTTAAATGTTATTTAATCATATGAAAGATAATTAGATATAAATTAATTTTCAGAAGTTATTTCGCTATCATTTAATAGCATTATTGTATTTTTTAGGATCATTTTTAGCCTGCCGTTGTTGTAAGCGTTGTTTGAGATTTATACGAAAATGACGAGAAGAACGACGTAATCGACGAATAAATCGTGGATAACTATAGTTGTTTTTTTCTTTTTCTTGGTGATTTATTTTATTAGAATGTGTAATAACATGATGATCGACATATGGATAGTGTATCATAGTATTGTTAATAGTTTTAATATTTTCAATAAGGTTAGTATTTAGTTTAGTAGCCGTGGTTTTTTTTTCAAAAATATGGGAATGTAGTATATCATGTGTTTTATAATGGTTTATGTTTATAGGCGTTGATTCTCTGTTTGTTATTATATTCAAGGGAGATTTAAATTGATGTGTTTTTAACCATATCCAAGGTTCTAAATCGTTTATTTTTTTTAAGTTTTTATGTTCAATATCCTGTTTATGCCTTTTTTTACATTTTTGTTCAGATATTTTGTTTATTATTTTTTTAATGGATGATTCCTGATTAGGATAATCAGGACTAAATTTAGTTTTGTTGGTATTTTTAATAAATTTTGATAGAGATATCATATTGTCATTGTTTTTATCGAGGTAATTTTTTATTTTTTTATTATTACTTAAGTTAGTTGTATTTTGTATGTTATGGTTGTAATTTTTTTTATTATTGTTATTAATATATTTAGAATAAGAGTTTTGACGTAATTTATAATTATAATTTAAATTTTGGGATGGTTTTTTTTTATATATAGCTTTAATATATATCCAACTGATACATTTTTTTATTATTCTTAACAATTTTTGTTTTATATTATCGCTAATACATGAACAAATTTTTTTATTTAAATAATTTATAATATTATTAAGCCATGGAATTCTTTTTTCTGATTTAGATTGCAGCGTATAATTTTTATAACGGAAAATTTTATTGCAAGCAGATGTTAAATTTGGAACGATATCTGTTTTTAGTTGTGGTTTTTCTGAATTATAAGTGTAAATTGAAGACGCTGTTTCTCCTGATGATTGAATTGTTTCGTGATTTTGGTTTGTTGCTAATAAATAACTTGGTTTATTATTTATTTCTCCTTTGCGTATACGTCGTACCTCATAATTTGGAGTTTTCATGTGTTCATAAGGAACTATAATAGCTCGTACTCCTTTTTGTCGTTGTTCTATATCGCTAATAGCTTTTCGCTTCTCATTAAGCAAATACGAGGCGATAACTACCGGAACGATAGCGTGTACTTCATAGGTATTGTTTTTTAGCGCTTCTTCTTCAATTAAACGTAAAATGGATAAGGATAAAGATTCATTATCACGAATACTACCTGTGCCACTACAACGTGGGCAAATATAATGACTTGATTCTCCTAATGATGTGCTTAGTCGTTGTCTAGATAATTCTAATAAACCAAATTTAGAAATACGTCCTATCTGAATGCGAGCACGATCCTGATGTACTGCTATTTTTAAGTTATTTTCAATTTCCCGTTGATGTTGAATTGAGATCATATCTATAAAATCTATAACAATTAAGCCAGCTACATCACGAAGACGTAACTGACGTGCTATTTCATCAGTTGCTTCTAAATTAGTATTAAAAGCTGTATCTTCAATATCTAATCCTTTAGTAGAACGCGAAGAATTAATATCGATTGCTGTTAAAGCTTCAGTGGTATCAATAACAATTGATCCTCCAGACAACAACCGTACTTCACGCTGGAATGCTGATTCTATTTGAGATTCTATTTGATAATGACTAAATAAAGGAATATCTCCGTTATATGATTTTATTTTTTTAGCGAAGTCTGAACGACCTAAAGAAATTAGGTGTTCTTTGGCTACATTTAAAATTTTAGGATTATCAATTAAAATTTCTCCTATGTCTGGCCGTAAATAATCTCGAAATGCACGTACGATAACGTTACTGTCTTGATGAATTAAAAAAGGAGCTAGTTGATTAGCTGCAGTATCTTGAATAGTTTCCCAATGCTGTAAGAGAGAAGTTAAATCCCATTCTAATGCTTCAATAGATTTTCCTACTCCAGCAGTACGAATAATTAAACTCATTCCTTCAGGTAAATTTAAAGTAGATAAAGTTTCTTTTAATTCTACACGATCATTACCTTCAATGCGTCTTGAGATTCCGCCAGATTTAGGACTATTTGGCATAAGCACTAAGTAACTTCCTGCTAAACTAATAAAAGTAGTTAGTGCAGCGCCTTTATTTCCTCTTTCTTCTTTGTCTACTTGTACAAGCAGTTCTTGTCCTTCGTATAAAATTTCTTTAATATTAAACTTATTATAAGAAGATGATGAATAAAGAAAATACTCACGAGTAATTTCTCTTATCGGAAGAAATCCGTGTCGTTCAGCTCCATAATCCACAAATACTGCTTCTAAACTCGGTTCTATACGAATAATTTTACCTTTATAAATATTTGCTTTTTTTTGTTCATGACCTATTGTTTCAATATCTAGGTCGTATAATCGCTGTCCATCTACTAATGCTACTCGTAATTCTTCTTGTTGAGTAGCGTTAATTAACATTCTTTTCATTATAATTTTTACTCAATGTTGATATATTGAAATGTAGATATTTTAATTTAAATATTTAATAGTTTTCAGTATTATTGTAAATTTGATATTCAATAGGTTTGCAGTGATAACTTAAATATATAATTATTTTATTTATAAGGTCTTTGGTATTATGAATAACTATGTATTTATGCAAACTATAATATTAGTTATTGATAGATTATTACATTTACATAACATTATTTATGATGATGTTTATCATGTGTAATTTCTGTAATATGTTATTTATAAGTAATTGTATTATAATTATACGAGTCAATAGCTATGTTTGATAACAAATTAAAAAATAATAATTTATATATATATGTAAAAGTATAGTTAAATATTTAAAAATTATTAATTTTTTAAATATTTAACTATACTAGTTTTGTTTATTTATTATTTAGTTTAGCCTGTTTTAGTTGGCTATAATTGTTATTTCTTCTATTTTGTTATTATATTCAAACAATTACGTAATTACCATGGTTTCTTATGAAAGAACATGATATTCATACGCATTTTATTATAATTTCTTCAAATTTTTCTGGTCAAAGAATTGATAATTTTTTGAATACTTATTTTAAAGTAGTCCCTAAATCTATGATTTATAGGATTATACGAACTGGCGCAGTACGTATTAATAAAAAAAGAATTAAATTTCAATATAAATTAAAAATAGGAGATGTATTACGAATTCCTCCAGTAAGAAGGATACATTCAAATGGATTTGATATAAAATATATGAAAGAAATTGAATTCTTACAAAATATCATAATTTATGAAGATGATTATTTATTAGCACTTAACAAGCCAACTGGCATTGCTGTGCATGGAGGAAGTGGGCTTAAGTTTGGTATAATTGAGGGATTACGAGCATTACGTCCTAAGGATCAGTTTTTAGAATTAGTTCATCGTTTAGATCGAGAAACTTCTGGTGTATTATTAGTGGCTAAAACCCGCACTTCTTTGGTATTTTTACATGAACAGTTACGTGTAAAAAATATGAAGAAAGAATATTTAGCTTTGGTACATGGAAAGTGGGATATAAACGTAAAGATAATATCTGAGCCGTTGTTTAAAAAATCTATTTTATTGGACAATAAGATTGTTTATAGAAGTTCAGAAAAAGGAAAATTATCTACGACTCATTTTAAAATTAAAGAACAATTTGAAGGAATAGCAACGTTGCTGGTAATTAAACCTATTACCGGACGTACACATCAAATTAGAAAACATACTAAATATTCGAATCATCCTATTGTAGGAGATAGTGTGTATGGTGATTATAAATCTAATATTCAATTTAAACAATTTGGATTTAATCGATTATTTTTACACGCTTCTATGTTGTGTTTTACGCATCCAAATACAAGGGAAAATTTCTATGTATATGCGCCATTAGACCAACTATTTTACAATTGCTTATTTTTTTTGAGAAAATTAATTACAACTAGATCTAATTGTTCGTTAGAAAGTATTGTAAAAAATATAAACAATAATTAATAATTAAAAAATTGTGTATTATTGACTTGATGAAATAAGTTATGCACATCATAAAATTAAAAGGAAAATATCGTTATTTTTGCTATTTTATATTTTGACGTGATTAATCTTATATTAAGAAATAATATGTATTATATATTATTTCTTAAATAATTTTAAGATTATTGTTATATCATAAAAAATATAATTAACAAAGATATTGAATTAATTACATAGTTTATAACAGGGCAAATTTTAATATTATTAAATAATAGGTTTTATATTAATTATATAATCAGTTGTTTTGTAAGTTAATATTATTTAAACAATGTTTAGATGACTTTATCTTAAAAAATAAAAGTTAACTGATTATTTGAATAGATTGTGAATAATATATGTGTTTAATGGTTTTAATTATAAATTACTATAAATAAAAATTTATATATATATATATATATATATTCAGGATATAGCTATGTAATCCTATATATAGGATGAAGTTTATCTAGACAGTTGAGTTTTATTAGATATATTATTTAATTTTGTTATTAAGGTGATATATTAATATGATTAATAGTACTAAGGCGTGGTATTGATGCTGATTTTTAGCTCTGGATTCTTACTGTGAGAAGCCTAGTAAGTTTATAAAATTAAGACAGAAATAATACATCATTATGATAATGTTAATAGTATAATGACAAGTTATGATTTATATATAACTTATATATGTATATGTGATAATTCTATCACTTTTATTTAATTTAAATAAAAGTGATAGAATTTCTTGTGATTGCATAAAAAGTAATATAGATAGGTTAATATTTGTGGACTGATTAAATATCAAATAAAGTATATTTATAGTAAAAATGTTTTATAGAGTAAAAATTAGAAAAATATTATTAATTTGAAAAATATATTATATTTAATTAAATAAACGTGTACTTTAATTGTTTGGTCGATTTAATTAATATTATACTAGTCATTTAGATAACAAAATAATATTAAAATAAAAGGAGAGTGTAATATGGCTGTACAGCAAAATAAATCTACTCGTTCTACAAGAGGAATGCGTCGTTCTCATAATGCATTGTGTCCAGCTACTATATCAGTAGATCGAATATCTGGAGAAATACATCGACGCCATTATATTACTTTTAATGGATTTTATCGCGGAAAAAAAATGATTGAGAAGTGATTTTTGAACAATGATATACAGCCGCAAAATGTAGTTCTTGCATTAGATGCAATGGGTGGTGATTTTGGTCCTGTTGTGACGGTACCTGCTTCATTACAAGCATTGTCTTTATATCCAAAACTTGAAGTATTGCTTGTTGGAAATCCTGATGTAATCTTGCCCATTTTATCAGCATCAAGGTCTGCATGTGTTGAGAGATTAACTGTTATTCCAGCAAAATTGGTAATAGGTGGAGATGTTAGGCCTGCTCAGGCAATTAGAGTAAGTAAAGATACTTCGATGCGTGTAGCTTTAGAACTTATTAAGTCAGGTCGTGCTCAGGCTTGCGTGAGTGCAGGTAACACAGGAGCGCTTATGGGTTTATCTAAATTAGTTCTTAAGTCTATCAATGGCATTGAACGTCCTGCTTTAACAACATTACTGCCCCACCAAAAACAAGGAAAAACCGTTATTTTAGATTTAGGTGCTAATATTTCATGTGATGGTGAAATGTTAGTACAATTTGCAATTATGGGTTCGGTGTTATCAGAACAAATTTTGGGCGTGAGTAATCCAAGAGTAGCGTTATTAAATATTGGATCAGAAGAAACTAAAGGATTAGACAATATTCGTCATGCTTCAGAGATATTACACACCATTTCATCAATTCATTATGTTGGTTATATCGAAGCAAATGATTTATTAATAGGCAAAACAGATGTTTTAGTTTGTGATGGCTTTGTTGGTAATATTACTTTAAAGACTATGGAAGGAGTTATAAGAGTTATTTTATCAACATTGCAACCATCAGACAAGGAAAATAATTTGAATTGGTTTATGCAAAGTATTACTTTTTGGATAAGTAAATATCTGTTTAATAAATTTAGTCAATTTCATCCTGATCGGTATAATGGTGCTTATTTGATAGGCTTACGTAATACGGTAATAAAAAGCCACGGTGCGGCTAATCAACGTGCATTTACTGCTGCTATTGCGCAAGCAATTCATGCTGTAGAACGAAAAATTCCAGAAAGGATCTTTGCTCGATTAAGTACAGTATTATCTAAAAAATAATAATTAAATATACATGTTTACTAGAATCCTTGGAACAGGGAGTTATTTACCTCAACACATTAGATCTAACGTTGTTTTAGAAAAAATGGTAGATACATCGCATGAATGGATTGTTGCTCGTACTGGCATTCAAGAACGTCGTATTTCTAGTTCTGACGAAACTGTAGCTAAAATGGGTTATTTTGCTGCTAAACGAGCTTTAGATATGTCTTGCATACATGCTGATAAGATAGGTATTATTATTGTCGCGACCACTTCTTCTAGTCATGCATTTCCTAGTTCAGCATGTCAAATTCAACGCGATTTACATATACGAGATACTATTGCTTTTGATTTGTCAGCGGCTTGCTCTGGATTTGTTTATGCGCTAGGCGTAGCAGATCAATATATTAAAAGTGGAAGTGTGGATTATGCTTTAGTTATAGGATCAGACACTTTAAGTCACACTTTAGATCCTAGAGATCGTGGGACATTAATTTTATTTGGTGATGGAGCAGGTGCAGTAATACTTGGTCGCTCCAAAACACCAGGCATTATTTCTACTCATTTACACGCAGATGGATATCATGGAGATTTATTAACTCTTCCCAATTATAATAGAAAGAATCCGACTATATCTAATTATTTAACAATGTCTGGAAATAAAGTATTTAAAATAGCTGTTTCTGTTTTAGCACGTGTTATTGATGAAACTCTTAATATTAATAATTTACATCAAGATGAGTTAGATTGGTTAGTGCCTCATCAGGCTAATTTACGAATTATTTCTGCTACTGCTAAACGATTAGATATGGATATGAAAAAAGTAGTAGTTACACTTGATAGACATGGAAATACATCTGCAGCTTCTGTTCCCTTAGCTTTGGATGAAGCTGTTCGTGATGGTCGTATTAAATCAGGCCAATTAGTATTATTAGAAGCGTTTGGAGCTGGGTTTACTTGGGGTTCGGCGTTATTACGATTTTAATACAAGAGAGAAATATTATGAATAAATTATTAGCTATAGTATTTCCAGGACAAGCGAGTCAAAGGGTAGGAATGTTAAAAACTATGGCAGCTCATTACTCGTTAGTAGAAGAGACTTTTTCTGAAGTATCAGAAGTTTTAGGTTATGATATATGGAAATTAGTACAGTATGGACCTTTTACAGAACTAAATAAAACTTATCGAGCACAACCAGCTATTCTAACAGCTTCAGTAGCTGTTTGGAGAATATGGAAACAACAGGGAGGTTGTATGCCAAAATTAATGGCAGGTCATAGTTTAGGGGAGTATTCTGCTTTAGTATGTGCGGGAGGCATGGATTTATGTTCTGGAGTTAGATTAGTAATGATACGTGGTATGTTGATGCAAGAAGTGGTCCCGCATGGACGGGGAGCCATGTCTGTAATTATTGGCTTACATGATGATGTTGTTTTTGAGTTTTGCAAAGCAGCACAACAAGATCAAATTGTCTCTCTTGCTGGTTTTAATGCCCCTGGTCATGTAGTTATTTCTGGGCATAAAGAAGCAGTGGATCGTGTTAATTTATTTTGTAAAAATGCAGGAGCGAAACATATATTTTCACTTCCGATTAGTGTCCCAGCACATTGTGCATTAATGAAACCAATGGCTAAAAAGTTCAGAAAAGAATTAGAAAAAATAACTATATATACTCCTAGTATACCGGTGTTAAATAGCACTGATGTATGTATTGAGCAGGAACCAAGAGCTATTCGTAGAGCATTAATACGACAATTATATACTCCAGTGCGTTGGCGTGAGGTCATGCAATATTGTATACATCGAAAAATTAAAAAATTTTTAGAAATGGGCCCTGGAAAAATATTAACTGGACTGATACGTAGTACTGTTAATAATGAGTTTAGTTTGTCAGTAAATGATCCGGTTTCTTTGTCAGAAGCAATGAAAATTAATTGGAATTAATATGTTTGTATAGGAGTACATGTAAGATGACTTTTAATGAAAAAATTGTCTTAGTAACTGGTGCTCGTCGTGGTATTGGTCGCATTATTATTGAAATGTTTGCAAAATATGGAGCTACTGTAATAGGTACTGCAACTAGTGAGTTGGGTGTTAAAGATATTAACACGTATTTAGGGAGTAAGGGGAAAGGGATGGAATTAGATGTTACTGATAAATATTCTATTGATATTTTTGCGAAAAAGATGCACCAAGAATTTGGAAATGTTGATATTTTAGTAAATAATGCTGGTATCGTTCAGGATAATATTTTGTTACATATGAGAGATAATGAATGGCAATCTGTTATTGATGTAAATTTGACTGCTGTATATCGTATGTCTAAATTGGTAATAAAATCGATGATAAAAAAACGTTATGGTAGAATCATCAACATTGGTTCCGTAGTAGGTATTATGGGTAATGCCGGACAAGTAAATTATTCAGCTGCTAAGTCTGGATTAATTGGATTTACAAAATCTTTAGCTCGTGAAGTTGCTTCTAGAGGTATTACAGTTAACTTGATATCACCAGGATTTATTTGTACAGATATGGTGAAAAAATTCACTGATAAACAGAAAAATGATATTTTGTCGAAAATACCAATTAATCGTTTTGGAGAGCCTAAAGATGTGGCTTATGCTGTAATGTTTTTTGCTTCTGATTATTCAGAGTATATTACTGGACAAACAATACATGTTAATGGAGGGATGTATATGGGATAATTAGTGTTATGTGATGTATTTATTAAAAATTTAAGAGAGAAAGTATAATTTTTAAATTGCTATAAGTGGTACGATGTTTTTTATATTTTTTGAGAACTATCGTATAAGCACAATTTGATAGGAAAATGAAGAGTATGAATACTATAGAAGAAAAAGTAAAAACAATTATTGCTGAACAATTGGGGGTTAAAAAAGAAGAGGTCGTGAATCATGCTTCATTTGTTGATGATCTTGGAGCTGATTCTCTTGATACTGTTGAATTGGTTATGGCATTAGAGGAAGAATTTGACACTGAAATTCCAGACGAAGAGGCTGAAAAAATTACAACTGTTCAAGCAGCAATAGACTTTATTAGTAATAGTCATCAAAAATAAAATGATTAACTATAAGGTATGATATTTTACTTACGTTAGTGCATAAGTATTTTTTAGTAAATTATATTGATAACTATAAGAGGAATTAAATTTAATTTCGGATAAATTATTATTAATGTATCCACGAATTGACTATATGAGTTATTAGTTTTATCTATGTTAAAATTAATTGTATACATAATAAAGTTTTAATAATATAAAAATTATTTTTAGTAAATTGATAGATTGTTTATATAAATAAGGTGATTACAATATAATATTTGATATTAATAACATATGAGAATTAAGAGATAGTGATTTAAAAAATTGGTACTATTGATAATATTGTTAATATTGATGTTAATTTTTAATTATAAGACTGTAATATATCGCAAGAATTATAAATAATTAGATTATAATAAAACTTATATATTTAGAAGTCGAGGGTAATAAGATATTAATTTTCTAATTATAAATGTTATATTAAGAATAATGATTATGTCGATTGAATATTATAAATATATTGCAATATGTATTAAAAAATAATGTTGTATTATCATTGTTGTATAGAGTTAAGGAACAACTGTTCGGTATTTGTTGTATTAATAAGATACGTCAAATGTTATTTATCGCTGATAAATTGAGATAATAATGTATTGGGTTAATGGAATTTTAAAAAAAACAGTATCATTAAATAATCGGGCTTTGCATTTTGGAGATGGATTTTTTACGACTGCTAGATTACGAAATAGGGAAATAGAGTTTTTGGATTTTCATATGGATCGATTGATTTTTTCGGCAAAAAGGTTGATGTTTGAAAATTTCAATTATAATCTTTTATACAAAGAAATGTTACAAGCAGCTTCTTTTAGTGTTGCATATAATGTCATCAAAGTAATAATTATCAGACGTGATAATAATAGATTACATGGATATAAATGCAAAGATGATATTGAACCATTACGTATAATTTACATCGGTCGATTACCTAAATATTATATGCGATGGGTTGATTCTGGGATTTGTATGAGAACAAGTATTGTTCGGTTAGCGCGGAATACTTTTTTATCAGGAATTAAGCATCTTAATAGATTGGAACAAGTTATGATTTCTATTTGGATAAGTAAAAACAAAGAAATTGATGAAGCATTAGTTTTAGATACTGATGGCAATGTTGTAGAATGTTGTAGTTCTAATATTTTTTGGAGGTATAACTATCAAGTATTTACTCCTTCTATACATTATGCTGGTGTTAATGGAATTATGCGTCAGATAGTATTAAGATTGCTGCCAGAATTAGGATATTGTATACGAACAGTGACAGTTGGCCCTGAGTATTTAAAAAATGCAAATGAAGTATTTATTACAAATGCTTTATTGCCATTAGCATCAGTTAACTCAATTGATGATTGCTTTTATTCAGATAAGACATTATTTCATTTGTTGCAATCTTATATTACAAATAATAAAATTCAATAACATTTATTATTTTTTATAAATTATATGTATGAAATGTTTCATGATTTTTGTTAAAGATAGAATTGTTTTTAATAATCTGATGAAAAAATAATGATTGAATTTTCTTTATAAGAATTTTTATTAAAGATATGTGTCTAATGTCATTAGACATGATATTTTGCTAATATACTGTATAAATATTTATTAATTATTATTATTATTATTAATTTCTTCTTGTAAGAATTAAGTTTTATTGTTTTTGAATTTATATGTATATATACAATGCTTATAGTTATAGGAAGTATAAAGGTTATATATTTTGATATTTGTTATAGTAAATATATAAATTTTTATAATTTTAATGAATAATTAAATTATGGCATTAATAATTTTTATATAAGGTATGAAGTGGGTAATAAATTTATTGTAATTGAAGGATTGGATGGATCTGGAAAAACTACTGTTATTTATCGAATAATTCAATACCTAAATAAATGTGGTATAATAAATGTTATTACTACTCGTGAACCAGGGGGTACACCAGTTTCAGATTTTTTGCGTGTATTAATTAAATATGGTGGACCTATAAGCGATCCCATTGATAGTATATCAGAATTATTGATGATATATGCTGCACGATTTCAGTTAGTAAAAAATGTTATTAAACCAGCTTTGTCTAGGGGTTATTGGGTAATTGGGGATAGATATGATTTGTCTTCTCAGGCATATCAAGGAGGCGGTAGGGGAGTAGATATGCTGTTATTACAGGCTTTATCTGATAAAGTTACGAGTATATTGTATCCGGATTTAACATTTTATCTTGATATTTCTCCAGAGTTAAGTGTATCTCGAATAAAGAATAGAATAATATTAGATTGTCTTGAACAAGAACCTTTAAGTTTTTTTGCTCGTGTGCGTTCTCGTTATAAAAAGTTAGCTTCTGAAAAAAAAAATATTATCATGATTGATGCTTCTCAAAGTTTAGAAAAAGTTTCTGCTGTTATTTACAGATATTTAGATTGGTGGGTTAATAAACTCTAAGAGCAAGTTATGATGAGATGGTATCCCTGGTTGAATATTGTTTATAGTAAAATATTGAGTTCTTATCGAAAAAATAGAGGACATCATGCATTACTTTTAAATGCTAAATGGGATAATGGGGAAGATACTTTAATTTATGCTATTTCGCGATGGTTAAGTTGCTCTAATCCTCTAGAGATTCGACACTGCAACATGTGCCATAATTGCAAATTAATGAATATAGGGCATCATCCTGATTATTATCAAATAAATCCGGAAAATAATACTCAAACTATAGGCGTTGATATCATGCGTGCTTGTATCAATTCTGTATATCATCATGCTTATCAAAGTAAAGTAAAAATTATATTTATAAAGTATGTGGAATATTTAACTGATCAGTCTATTAATGTGTTGCTTAAAATACTCGATGAACCTCCAATAAATACTTATTTTTTTTTTAAAACTCGAGATTACATGAGAATACCATCAACATTTTTGAGTCGATGTATGAAATGGTCAATTATACCTCCAAAGGAATCACTTGGATTACAGTGGTTAATGAAACAACAGGAAGGGATAAATGATATTTTATTGGCACAATGTGCATTACGCTTATGCAACGGCGCTCCCATAGAAGCGGAAGCTATGTTTAAATTAGGGATGTGGACGCACCGATTAGAATTATGTAAATCCATATATTATACTATTATAAATAAAGATTTTTTAAAACTTGTACCATTTTTGAATACCTGTCGGAACAATACATATTTGTATTGGTTTATTACTGTACTTGCGGATGCATTAAAATGGAAGCAAGGAATAAATCAACGATTTATAATAAATTTAGATCAAATAGAATTAATTACTATTATTGCAGATTACTGGAGTGTTTCGTCTTTAAGCCGTCAATTGCAACAATGGTTAGCATTGTTGTGTTATTTTCAGAAATTTACTAATATTGATCGTGAATTATTACTGACCTATCGGTTGTTAAATTGGCAACAAGATATTGTTGAATCTTGTTTCCATGTATGGAGTATATGACATTATGTTTTTAGTAGATTCTCATTGTCATTTGAATCAATTAAATTATCAAAATATTCACAAAGATGTTTCAGATGTATTGAATAAAGCTAAAAAAAGAGGAGTAAAGCTAGTTTTATCAGTTAGTATTGCTATGTCAGATTATAATAGTATGGTTGAGTTAATTGGATACAGAAATGACGTTGTATTTTCTTGTGGAGTACATCCTACTTATATACATTATTCTAATAATTTTGATAGAGAAAGATTATATATTTTATCTTCTAGAAGAAATGTAGTAGCTATAGGTGAAACTGGATTAGATTATTATCATAAATTAAAATTAGATAACAAAAAAAAACAAAAAGAAGCATTTCGGGAACATATTCGTGTTGCTAGAGCAGCAAAGAAACCAGTTATTGTACATAGTCGTGCTTCTTGTAAGGATACTGTCGCTATTTTACGTGCGGAATCAGCAGAAGAGTGTGGCGGCGTGTTACATTGTTTTAATGAAGATATAGATACTGCAAGATTGTTATTAAATCTTAATTTTTATATATCTTTTTCTGGAATGGTAACATTTAATAAATCTTATATGATTCAAGAAGTAATTAAATATGTACCTTCTGATCGTATATTGTTAGAAACTGATTCTCCTTATCTCACTCCCGTTCCTTATAGAGGGCAAGAAAATCAGCCAGCTTATATATATGAAATTGCCAATTATATAGCACTTATAAAGAATATTAATATGGATGAATTAGCGTTTATTACTACAGTTAATTTTCGAACCTTGTTTCACCTGTGATATAAGAATAATATTAATATATTAAATGGATATTACAGATGGATTATCAGTGTCATATTATTATGAGCATTAGCGCAAAGTAATTATATCATATTAAATATGATATAATTAATATCGTAATTAATTTATTATACAATTATAAATATAATACAATATTTATTAGTCTAAAAGTAGATATAATATTTTCATTTTGTTATGTAAAGGGTAAGATGTTAGCTGATATGGTCAAAAAATTATTATAGTATTTATATAATTTTTTATTTAATAGGATAAATCGTGAAAAAAGACAATATTTTTATAAACATTATTAAGAAGAAAATTAAAGTTGATCTTTTATATCAAGATGAATTAGTGACTGCATTTTATGATTTAAATCCTAAGGCCCCTGTTCATGTATTAATTGTTCCTAATATAGTAATTCCTACTGTTAATCATGTCTCTACTAATGATGAAATAACATTAGGTAGATTATTTGTAGTAGCAGCAAAAATTGCTAAGCAAAAGAATATACATTCTTCAGGTTATCGTTTAATAGTCAATTGTAATCATCATTCTGGTCAAGAAATTTATCATCTTCATATGCATTTGTTAGGAGGAGAGCCTTTAGGTCCTTTATTACAGAAAAAGCAATAGGATAATATATTATATTATAGTTTAATTAAATTTAATTTTTAATTTAATCTATTTTTTAATAACAGTTAATTTTTTATTTTTTGTAAGAATTAAAATATATGATTATTGATGTGTAGAGGATAATATAATCATGCATCTAATAAAAATTTATATTTTTAGATAAAATTATTATGAAAAATAATATTAAATTTGTTATCAATAAAAATACATATTTTGCTTATGAAAAAAAGATGATATGTTTAGTGATTAGTATAATTTCTGTACATTGTATTGGTTTATGCAATCATGATAGTATGTCTACGCATAATACGAAGCCTGCATTATCAGTACCATCTCAAATTAACTTAATTCATTGGAAACCAATTTTATTAAATATGCTGCAGAATGCATTTTTTTTTGATAATATCGAATGTGGTAGTGTATTGTTAGTAAATATAGTAAAGAATAACACCAATGGTATTTTCCAGACTAGTAATGTCACGAATATATTAATTAAATGTATTATAGAAAATACTAAAAAATATAATGTTATCGATATAGGAACATTATATTCTGTGTATAGAGAGTTGGGCGTATTTCCAGAAGATAATAGAAACACTTATAATTTTTCTATAAAAATTGCAAATTATTTACAAGCAAATTATATTCTATATGGTATTGCTTATGGAAACTCAGAAAAACCAAATTTAGAATTACAATTAATATCGGTTAAAACTGGTGAGATTTTGAGAGTTGTCAGTGGCTCTGCATAAGATAAGATAAGATAAGATATGAATATAGATTTCAATAGTATTATAAAGGTGATACTTAAAGATTATAAAAGGTTTAAAGATATGGTCTTATGGAAAAGATTCAATTACTAAATTTAAAAAATGACTATATTTGTTGTATAGTCAATATGTGTATTTAATGGTAAATGTTGCAGATATATAAGAATTTAAAAATATATTATTTGATATGTTTATGAGGTACAACAGCAAATTTTGATATATCGACCAGTTGTACTGTTCATTGCTTTACGTTATATTTTGGGAAAATCGGTAGATAAGTTTGGCCGAAATATTTATTGGATTTCTAGTATTGCTATTATGTTAGGCGTAATGGCAATGATAACTGTGTTGTCAGTTATGAATGGTTGTGAGCGTGATATAAAACAAAATCTTCTTAATTTTATACCTCACGTATTGCTTACTACTGAAAAAGGATATGTTCACATTGAGCATAATCCAAAATTAGTTTTACATCAATTACAACATAAAATAATCTGTATAAAACCGTTGGTAACATCCAATGTGATATTGCAAAGTTCCAGAAAAGCATCATTTGGAGTCATGCTAGGGATTGATCCAAATCATTTTGAACCATTATATTTGTATTTAATCAATAAACATATAAATCAGTTAATTCCAGGAAAATATTATATCATTATTGGATCAGCTTTAGCAAAACAACTTGAAGTACATATAAATGATCAAATTCGTTTAATTATTCCTTCTGTTATGCAGATTACTCCTATTGGTTATATTCCTAGTCAACGACTATTTACAGTATTAGATGTTTATATTACAACTAGTGAAGTTGATTCTTATCAAGTATTAATACATCAGTCTGATGCTTCTGTGTTAATGCGTTATCCAGCACAATGCGTTACTGGGTGGCGTTTGTGGTTACATGAACCATTTTTACTGCATAATTATTATAATAATTGTCCTAAATTATATAAAGATTGGGTGTGGAGGGACTGGAGAGAGTATAAAGGATCTTTATTTCAAGCGATGAAAATAGAAAAAAATATAATGTCTTTGTTATTAGTTTTAATCATAATAGCAGCAGGTTTTAATGTTATTTCTTTTTTAGTGTTATTAATATTAGACAGACAGATAGAAATTGCAGTGCTACAAACATATGGTTTTACTCGCCGACAGATTGTGCTGCTTTTTATGATTCAGGGATTTAGTAATGGTATTTTAGGTATTATATTTGGCATAGGATTAGGATTATTGTTATCTAGTAAATTAAATCAAATATTATTGTTTTTTAAAATATTGCCAGATACTGCACAATTACCCGTAGAAATAAAATATTGTCAAATTTTAGGTATCGTGTTTATAACGTTTGTTATAGTCTTGTTAGCTACGTTGTATCCATCATGGCGGGCAGCTTCTATTCCTCCTGCAAAGATTTTGCGCCATGGTTGATATTCCATTGTTATATTGTACCCAATTAACGAAATATTATCGTCGTGCTAATTTTGTAATTAAAGTGTTGAATCGCATTACTTTAAGTATACAACCTAATGAGATGATTGCTGTTGTAGGGATATCTGGATCTGGTAAAAGTACATTGTTGCATTTACTTGGAGGATTAGATAAACCAACTGCAGGTGAGATATTTTTTGAAGGGTATGCATTACATAAATTGTCTGATAATGCATGTGCTATGATACGCAATAAACGTTTAGGTTTTATTTATCAATTTCATCATTTATTATTAGATTTTGATATTTTAGAAAATGTAGCAATGCCATTGTTGATTGGAGGTATTGGATTTAGTCAAGCAAAAAATAAAGCACAGTATATATTAAAATTAGTTGGTTTAGAAAATCGTATTCATTTTTTTCCGAATGAGTTATCTGGAGGGGAAAGTCAGAGAGCAGCTGTAGCTCGAGCTATAATAAATAATCCAGCTTTAGTATTGGCTGATGAACCAACTGGCAATTTAGACGAAAAAAATTCGAGTAATATTTTTCAATTACTAAAAACATTAAATATGCATTATGGAACAACTTTTTTAATTGCAACCCATGATTTAGTTTTAGCTAAGAAATGTCATAGAATATTAACGATATCTGATGGTCAGATAATATTGACATAGGATAATTTGTTTAGGTAACTGTTTGAAATGATATTATCTTTACAAATTGCTTTAAAATTTCATCGAGGTTCGAATAATAATATTTTAATATCCTTAGTGTCTTTAATTGCTATTATTAGTATTACTATAGGAATAGCAATATCTATAATTGCATTAAGCGTAATTAATGGGTTTAAATATGAATTAAGTCATCGATTTTTGGCGGTTGTTCCGCATGTAGAAATTGAGCCAGTAGGTGCATCATTCATCGATTGGTTGACGGTTTTGAAGCGTATTCGTCAAATGCCAGAAATTATTTGTGCAAATCCTTATATTAATTTTTCTGGAGTTATCGAATTTAATAATAAATGGCATGTGGTTTATGTTAGAAGCGTAGATTTAACTAAAAAAATAGATGAAAATACATTATTATATTTTATAGAGAAAGATTTTTCTTGGAAATATTTTTATGAAAATACGGGACAGATTATTTTAGGTAAAGGTATATCAGATTCACTAGGAACTAAGGTAGGTGATTGGATTACTATTTTAATTGCTCATAATTTTCGTATGGATAATAAATTATTATCATCTAAAAGAATTCGTTTACAAGTAGCTGGTATATTAAATTTGAATAGTCAATTAGATAGTAATATTGCTGTAATGTCTTTATTAGATATACAACATTTATATCATAAAACGTCGGACATTACAGGAATAGCTATTAAAATTAATGATATTTTTTCTGCTGATAATATAGCACGTAAAATTGAAAAAATAATGCTTAATCATCAGGTTTATGTGAGAAGCTGGATGGATACTTATGGGTATATTTATAGAGATATTCAAATGGTTCGTGTAATTGTATATTTATCAACAATATTAATAATGAGTATCTCTTGTTTTAATGTAATCGCTACGCTCGTTTTATCAATAAAAGATAAAAATTATGATATTGCCCTAATTTATGCATTAGGAGGTCAAAATATTTTAATTCGACGAGTATTTTTTTGGTATGGATTAATTATTTATATTATTTCTGGTGTTGTAGGAACTGGGTTAGGTGTTTTTACTTCTGTTAACTTAACAAATTTAATTACAATTTGTAACGATTTATTAGGAAATAAGATTTTATCGAAAGGAATCTATTTTATTAATTTCTTACCTGTTAAATTAAATGGGTGGGATGTATTATCAGTTTTGGGTATAACATTATTACTTGGGGTAGTCACTAGTTGGTATGCGGTTTTAAAAACAAAAAAAGTTGATTTATCTAAAATATTAAAATGAGAAATTACAATTTCAATCGTGGTCTATAGTATTAGAATGTTTCGAATGGTTTGTTTAATGATATAGTTGAGTGATAAATAAAATATGAACATTAACTACAGATAATAGCATATGTATTTTAATAATTTAAATATATTGTGTTGAATAACATTTAATGTTTTTATTTATGATTAATTGAATGAATTTTTATAAAATAACAATATATATATGGAAAATTATGATGATATATATATATCATATGGTGGATTGTGTCTTTTTGGAAATATAATTTAATTGAAAGAGTAAGTTATGATATTAATGTTTTAATTTTTTATTTTATTTCATTGCATATTTTTTCTATAGAAGGGAAACATACAACAGCTGCATTAGATTAAATAATAAAATAACTAATTTTTTTGTTTTTGGCAGTATACCTTAATATAAGTTTATGTAACAAAATATTGATTTATGAAATTGACGGTATAACATAATTATGTTATACCGTCAATTTCATTTGCCATTTCTGCTGCTAATCCTATATAATTAATTGGGGTTATTTTTTGTAAGCGTATTTTTTCTGTTGTCGGTAATGGTAGTGATGCAATAAAATTTTTTATTTTTTCAGGATTAATATCTGTATTGCTGATAAATTTTTTAGTTTCTTCATAAGATTTATGAATATTATATCGTCTCATAACTGTTTGGATAGCTTCTCCTAATATTAGCCAATTCTTATTCAATTCACTTAATATGTATTCTTTATTAACTATCAATGTTTTTATTCCTTTTAATACGCTATGATAGGCAATTAAAGCGTATCCTATAGCCATTCCTAAGCTTCTTAACACAGTAGAATCACTTAAATCGCGTTGCCAACGTGATATTGGTAATTTTTCAGAAAAATGATTAAATATGGCATTTGCTAATCCTAAGTTTCCTTCAGAATTTTCAAAGTCTATAGGATTGATTTTGTGTGGCATAGTAGAAGATCCAATTGAAATTCCGTTATGGTGTTGTTTGAAATAGTTGAGCGAAATGTAGCCCCATATATCTCTATTAAAATTTATCAGGATTGTATTGAATCGTGTAATACAGTCAGATAATTCAGCAATATAATCATGTGGTTCTATTTGTGTTGTATATGGATTATATTCAATTCCTAAAGATGTAACAAATTCTTTGCTAAATTTACGCCAATTTATTTCTGGGTATGCTATTGTATGAGCATTATAATTCCCTACAGCTCCATTCATTTTACCTAAAATTTTTATTGATTTTAATTGATTATGTTGGCGTATTAATCGATACGCAATATTAGCCATTTCTTTTCCGATAGTAGAAGGAGTAGCAGGTTGTCCATGAGTTCTAGATAATAAAGGAATGTCTTTATAATTAAGACTCATTTTTTTAATTTCATCAATAATTTGTTGCCAAATAG
This sequence comes from Candidatus Blochmannia sp. SNP, assembly GCF_036549215.1. Taxonomy (NCBI): domain Bacteria; kingdom Pseudomonadati; phylum Pseudomonadota; class Gammaproteobacteria; order Enterobacterales; family Enterobacteriaceae; genus Candidatus Blochmanniella; species Candidatus Blochmannia sp. SNP. The sequence goes on from NZ_CP144371.1 coordinate 447,994, forward strand.
GTAGTATAATAGTTTTTTTGGCATTAGTAAGCATTAATCCATATGCGAGGTTGTTAATATCATCCGAAGTACAAGCAAAATGAATAAATTCGCTTATTTTTTTTAAATTAGGTAATATACTTATTTTTTCTTTTAAAAAATATTCTATTGCTTTGATATCATGCTGAATAATTTGTTCTATTTCTTTAATACGTTCTGCGTCTTCAATATTAAAATTAACCACTAATTTATTTAAAAAGTCATGTTCGATTTGTGTAAAAGGAGGTATTTCTTGGATAGTTGTTGTATAAGCTAGTTTTTGTAACCAATGGATTTCAATTTGTACTCGAAATTTTAATAGACTAAATTCACTAAAAATATTACGTAAAGAATCAGTTTGTTTATAGTAACGACCATCGATAGGCGATATTACGGTTAAAGGTGATAATTTTATCACTTTTCCTCCTTTTATAATTAAACTAATGAAAGGCTTATATTTATATTTTTTAAAAATTTAATTTTTGTATAAAAAAGAACATGTATATTTTATAGATCTTTTGTTTCCATTTACAATGGAAACACTTTATTTTTTATAATCATGAGTAATTGTATGAATTTTATCATTAATATTAAAAATGTATAAAATAATTATAATAAATTACAATTTATTATAATTATAAGGATCGATTGTCAATAAATTTATATGAGTGAGCTATTATTGTTTGTATTTAAATAATTTTAGTTTTAAATAAATATTAGAAGTATTTATAAAATTTATGCATTTACAATGAAATTAAATATCAAGTGAAATGGTTATTTACTTGTTTTTAATTGTAGTAGTATTTAATATGTTTAATGATATTAAATTAATATTTTTAATTAATATTGTTTATTTTTATTGGGGAATAACAATTTTTAGAATTTAAGTAAGTATAAGGGGTGGTTTTTTCAATGATTCCGCCACCTAAACAATTTTCATGTGAGTAAAATACTGCTGATTGTCCCGGTGTAATAGCTGACACTGGATTTTTTAAAACAACTTTGAGGTTATTGTCAAAAATAGGATATATATGACATTGGACATCTGGTTGTCTGTATCTAGTTTTCACTGTACAATACAACGGTGATTTAAGCGTGTTTCTTTTTATCCATTGCACTTGTTCAGTGATGAATTCAATAGACATAAGAAGGGGATGATAGTGTTCTTGTGCTGCAATTAACGTATTATTTTTTATGTCCTTATCTATTACGTACCATGGGTTACCATTTCCTTGTTTGATCCCCCCTATATTTAATCCTTTTCTTTGTCCTAAGGTATAAAATGGTACTCCTTGATGTGTTCCAATTTTGTCTCCGTTTATATTAATTATAATTCCTGGTTGTATTGGTATGTAATTACTAATAAAATTTCTAAATTTTCGTTTACCAATAAAACAAATACCAGTAGAGTCTTTTTTGTTCGCTGTAATTAAGTTTAATTTCTTAGCGATTCTTCTAACTTGTGATTTACTTAATGTTCCTATAGGAAACAAACATTGTTTAAGTTGTGTATGACTAAGTGTATATAGAAAATAGCTTTGGTCTTTATTTTTGTCTAAACCACGCATCAGACAAGTTCCTTGATTTGTATCAATACGGCGTACATAATGTCCAGTTGCAATAAAATCTGCGTTTAAATCTTTAAGTGCAAATTCTAAAAAACATTTAAATTTAATTTCTTTATTGCAGAGTATATCAGGATTAGGAGTGCGACCCATTTTATATTCTTTCAAAAATACTTGAAATACACTTTCCCAATATTCTTTAGAAAAATTTATGGTATGTAAATATATACCCAAATGATTACAGACAGAATAAGTATCTGCTAAATCAGATGCTGATGTGCAATTTTCATTGCTATCGTCATCTTCCCAATTTTTCATAAATAATCCTTCTACTTTATATCCTTGTTGTTGTAATATCCATGCGGATACAGAAGAATCTACCCCTCCAGACATACCAATAATCACTTTTTTTTTACGATGGGTATGTAACATGATATTTATGATTAGATAAAATCTAAATTATTTGTGTAATTAATAGTTTAACATTAAAACAAATGTATTATTTTTTAATCATTTTTATTATAAAAGTTATATGGATAGTATTATAAATTTTACTATATGGCAAATTTTATATTTATAAAGATGTGATGATATAAATATATATATTAGCAATAATATATTAAATAATTTATATTATTTTTGATTTAAATTACTTAAAAACATTTTTTATAAGAAAGATATTTTTATTTATATGAAATGTAAATATCATAATATTTTTTATATTATTACAGATAATGATAGTTTTATTTAAGTATATGCTATCAGTTTATTTATTTATTTTGCTAGTACAAGTTGGGTGCTATTTTTATTAATTATATGGATAAAATACGATAGAGTTATGTGATTTTTAAATGAAATTAGTCGTTAAAAATATATGTAATGATTATAGATAAGCGTAAACAATTTTTATTTAATGGTGTAGTAAAATATTTAAGTTTATTTTTTGTGCAGGCAAATTGTTATGTTGGTTAATTTTGTTTATATGGTTGTTATATTTTATATGTATTATATACAGATCATTTAATATATTTATTTCATATATATAAAGTATTATAATGTAAGTTATGTTTATGTATGAATATAAAATAGCATAATGATAAAATGTTATGTTGTGAAAATATATTGTATCTACCTTATGTGGATAAGGTTTATTATTTATAATATCGCATGACATATTTGTTACAATTAAAATAATATAAAGATATTGCTCAGTAATTTAAAATTTTTATGAAAAAAGTAGATAATTCGCAAGGATTTATTCAAGTTAGAGCAGCACATCGTCGTGAGCTTATTGATGATTATATTGAGTTGATTTCAGATTTAATCCAAGAATGCGGAGAAGCGCGTCAAGTAGATTTAGCTGTGCGATTGGGAGTAACGCAACCAACAGTAGCGAAAATGTTAAAGAAATTAATTGCTTATTCATTAATTGAACATAAACGTTACCGTAGGGTATTATTAACAGAACAAGGTAGACGATTAGCTGATGAAAATCATATACGACATAAGATTGTAAGAACTTTTCTAATGGATTTGGGTATTAATAAGAAAACTGCTCAGAGAGATGCAGAAGGTATTGAGCATCATGTCAGCAATGAAACATTATTGGCGTTTAGGCAGTTTTCTAAACGATTTAGTAATAAATAATTAAATATAATACATATACGAGGTATTTTTGATTAAGTTATTCATCGTACAATATGCGCCGGTTGGTTAAAATTTATTAAAATATGTGGTTATTATGTAGTATTTACGTTTATTTTAATATATAGATATATCTTCAGATGTATTATGGTTTTAATAAGTGAGATGTTTTCTGCTGTATATGTAAAGTATTAACTTTACATATTTTGTTATAGATAATGAATTATTGTTTATTTATATATACATATGTATGTTGTGTATGGCTGTTTATATGTATTTTGGAATTATAGGAAAACAGATTTTTAAAACATAAAATATTGTCTTGTTTCATAATATTATATATATATTAAATATATATTTTGATTGCAAAAATCATAAAATTATGAAGATATATATAATATATATAATTATTGTTTTGTTGCTAACAACTTGCACACAACACAATAATAAAGACAATAGTACATGTACATCATATACTAATTTAAGATGCAAAGTAATTGATTCTTCTAAAGAAATTACATCGTCAATATATAATGATTGCATTCATCGTTGCGCTATTAATTATGGAGTAGATGCATCTTTAGTGAAAGCTATTATTCAAGTAGAATCTAATTATGATCCTACTGTAATTAGTAAATCTAATGCTGTTGGATTAATGCAGCTTAAAGCAGATACTGCAGGAAGAGATGCTTATCGTTTAAAAGGATGGAAGGGGGAGCCTAGTATTCATGAATTAAAAAATGCTGTAGTCAATATTGATCTTGGTACTGCTTATTTGTCTATATTACAAAAACAATTAGAAGGTATTATTAATTCAAAAACTAGACGTTATGCTGTTATTGTTGCTTATGTAAATGGTTTAAGTGCATTGTTAAAAATATTTGCTATTGATCGTGGTTATGCTATTGAAAAAATAAATAAGCTTAGTCCAGATCAATTTTACCAATACATACAATCCCATCATCCATCTGCTCAGGCACAACGTTATTTATCTAAAGTTAATTCTATTTATGTTGGTCAGGATTAATTATTGATATAATCTATTATAAATTTATATATATATATATATATCAATATATTTTTGCTGCAATTACTTATCAAATTAAGTAATAAAAAGAATTTAAATAGATACTTGATCGCGTGAAGCATATATTAGTTTATAAAGTATACAGGATGCAATAGTATTATAAATATAGTAATAAGTTACTCTACATTATGTAATTTAAAATTGTTTATGAACATAAATGGACTATATAAATTAGATAAATAAGATAAAAAATATATTATTTATCTTTCGATAAAGATTTTTATATCGTATGTGTAATATATATTGAGTTTATTTATGGTTGAATCTTATTCGTATGGAGATTATATTTCGTTAATGGTCAGAATTATTATAAATATAATCGTATTTATAATAATTATAAAGATTGTAATTTTATGGTATAATTTTTCATGATTAGTTTATTTTAATCAAATATTTGAAACATAATCTTTTATAAAAAATAATATTGTTGTGATAATGATTATTAATTATATATTGATATTTTTAAATTTTAACTAAAAGGGAGGATTGGCTTTAATTTGATTGATTTTCATGATGCGTATAAATGGAAATTTTTATTAAATAGTCGTTTTGATTAAAAAATAAGAATGGTATATTCACTAATTTTAATATTAAAATTAGTGAATAGTGAATACAATGGTTTTATAATTAAAGGTAGTTATTAAAATATATTATGGGTTTTGTATATTTATTAGTATACTGATTAGTAACTTAGAATTTGAAATTGTAATAGTAGAATATAAACTTTTGTAAGTTATCTTGCTTAACTAATATCTGATTATATTATGTAATTTCAGTACATTGAATAGTACAGCCACCGCAATCTAATCCTGGTTCTGCATGAAAAGTACAAATATTACATGAATTTATTTCTTTGCAGCAATATAATTTAATATGATCTTTTTTGGTATATAAATAAACAAATCCGATACTGAATAAGATTGCAACTATTGTTGTGAGAGTCATTATGTATTTTATATGAGTTTTTATATTTAGTAAAGCAGAAGATGGTAAGTTATTATTTTTATCTATGGTTTGATGTAGAGTAGAAGATATGCATGGGGTTTCTTCATTTATTTTTTCTATAGTTAATTGGCTGTTTAGTTTCAAACCTCGTTTAGGCATAGTTACAATAGATGAAGGATCTAATCCAAAATAGGTTAAAGTTTTTCGTATTAAACTAATTTGTTGGTTTAAGTTTCCATTAGATGGTTCAAGTCCATAAGTTCTCCATACAATTGAAAACAAATGGTCCCGAGTGACTGGAGTATTGGGATCAATATTTCGTTGTTTAATAAGTTCTTCTAACACTCGTCCTGCAGAATTAGATAATTTTACTGATGTGTTAGAGTCAGTTAATGATGTCAAAATATATTCTGCGGTATTAAATATTATAGTTGATTCAATGACATATTTCATTTAGTTACTCCATATGAACTGTATATGGATTAAGCAACGTTTATGCCAGCTGTTTATATATATAATCTAAAATAATAGTATTTTTTATTCTTTAATTAACACAACATATATAAAGATTATAAAACAGTATTTTATTATTAAAATTTGTGGTTAACATAATGTTAATAACATGATCATATTTTTTGGCATTTTCATAATCTATCTTTAGATAATATAATAACATGCTATAAAAATCTAGTACATTAGTAAATGTGTATTGCTTAATAATAATATATATATGATATTATTATATGTCATATATATATCGACGATATAAAAGTTGTTTAGTTGATTCTGATATTAAATTAAATAATATGTATGCATTAAAATTTTAGTCTATTGTAACACAGTAAGTATTTAGGTTTATTTATATTAAAATAGTATTTTAATATAAATAAATTATATATGCATATATAATTTATTTAAGTATTATGATAATTAAAGTGATTTAGAGTAATGTACTTGTATAATTAGCGATATATGTTTGAGTTAAAGTCGTTTATATTATTGAATAACCTGATATTTTATTGAAAAATGCTAATTTTTAACATGTATGTTGTAGTTGTTATATTAGTATTTTCAAAAATCATTTAATAGTTATGAGTATAGATATGAAATCTAGCACATTTTTCTATAGTTTTAAAACATTGATTTGTAGAATGTTGTTTTTGATATGTTTTGATTTGATTATGATTATTTTTAATAACTCTCAAGCTAATTTAAATGATATATCTATTGGGAATAAATCTAAAGATACTTTAATGTCAATATCTGATGATATACAAAAAAAAACTACATTATATCATCAAGTAAAAATACATAATGATATAATGACTATTATCTCATTAAAAAATTCTCCATTGATTTTTACTGCTTCTCCTGCAAGGTCGTTACAATCATTATATGTAACTGATGCAGCGGATTATTTAAAAAATATTGCAGGGTTTACTGTTATTCGTAACGGAGGAGTTAATAATGAACCAGTTTTTCGTGGGATGTTTGGGTCTCGAATACGCATTTTAATGGATAATGGTGAGATACTTGGTGCTTGTTTTTCTCATATGGATCCTATTAGTGCTTATATTTCTCCAGAAACTTTTGATATTTTAAATGTTATTAAGGGCCCACAGACAGTGCTATGGGGTCCTGTAACATCTGGAGCTACATTACAATTCGAACGATATAATCCTCGTTTTGACAAATCAAAAATTAAATTACGCAGTAATATAATGATTGGAGCAAATAATAGAGTAGATAAAAATGTAGACAGTATTATGGGAAGTAAATATGGTTATCTTAGATTAATAGGTAATCTTTCTCAATCAGACGATTATTATGATGGCAATAAACATAGAGTACATTCTGCATGGTATAAATGGAATACTGATGCAATTTTGTCGTTAAATTTAAGCGAAGGCACACATTTAGAGATTAGTTTAGGGCAAGGTAATGGTAATGCAAATTACGCTGTTCGATCTATGGATGGATTATGTTTTGCTAGAGAAAGTTATGGAATGAAAATAGAAATTACAGATATGATTAAAAAATTAGATAAAATTGAGTTGCAAGCTTGGCATAATTATGTAAGCCATATTATGGCTGATACTATACCTCGTGTTACAGGATTATCTTTTAAAAAGTGTTGTGGTTTTAACAATGATACTGAAAACAATGTTGATCGATTAATATGGGGTGCTCGGGGTATTGCAACAACTCAATGGGATAATATTAAGTGTTATAGTGGAGCAGATGTACAAGTTAATAAACATAGAGAACATGTAAAATCTAGTTTTAACTGGGAAAAAGATATTGTTTCTCAAGATATTGGTATATTTACTGAATTAATTGCGAATTCGTTGTCAAGTAAAAGATTTATTGGAGGTACTCGACTGGAATACAGTGTAGTTAATTTTAATAATTTTTCTAAATATAAACGACATAGTATTACATATCCTGCGGGATTTATACGCTATGAGGATAGTGTTAATCCATTATTATCGTATTATGTTGGTGTAGGAACAAGTTTTCGTTTTCCTGATTATTGGGAATTATTTTCTAATAGATTTAGTCGAAATATTAATAGTAGTAATGTAGAAAATATTTTAGAACTAAAACCTGAGAAGGTCGTGCAGATAGATATAGGAGCGAATCTACAACATCTACAAATAGGTGGATGGATATCATCTTATGCTGGATATGTTAGAGATTTTATTTTATGTAGTTATTATAATGATAATATACCATATGATGGTAGTATTAATTATACAAAAAATATTAATGCTAAGATATGCGGAACTGAAGTAGGATTAAATTATCAATTTAATGATCATTGGCGTTCTGAAAGTAATGTGTCATGGTCTTGGGGTATAAATGTAGATGATAATTGTTCTTTACCTAAAATTCCTCCATTGGAAGGCAAAGTAACATGTCAATGGATAAAGGGATGTTACAGCATCACTGCTTTGTGGAGATTTGCATTTCCACAATTTAATAATTTATTTATTGCTTCAGCTCCTGTTACTGCTAAGAATACGTTATTGCATACGCGCACAAATTATAATAATATTTCTTCAGGATTTGGAGTATTATCTACACATTTAGAATGGACTAGTTCTCAATTTTATAAATTTAGTATTGGTGTAGATAATTTGTTAAATCATAATTATAGGGAATATTTTAATTTATATGTGCATAAACGGATTGGATATCCTTCCGGAACATTGATGTATGAACCAGGGCGTATTTGGTGGATGAAATTGGGGGTGGCGCTATAAATTAAAATAGATAAGAAATTTAATTTATATTAATAAAGGTTAAGTGAATATATATCTAAAATTATCTAATTTAGATATATAAATTATGTTAATTAATTTTTAAATATGCATGAAAAGTGTTAATTTGTAATGTTATTATTACCTGCTGCGAAAAATGATTCTTCCTTTACTCAAATCATATGGTGTAAGCTCAACAGTTACTTTATCTCCTGTTAGTATTCGAATATAATTTTTTCTTATTTTTCCAGAAATATGCGCTATAATAACGTGTCCGTTTTCTAGTTTTACACGAAACATTGTATTAGGTAAAGTATCCAATACGACACCATGCATTTCGAAATTATCCTCTTTTGTCATTAGATTCTCTGCTAAATTAAATGATAATTTGAAATTTTATCACAAGATATCGGCTAATCAAAGTAGTATGCGGTGATTAATAATTTAGTTCTAAAAAATTTATAAAAATAGTTGTTTTTATTATTATGTATTTTCTTTGATCATGTCATTATTGCTGTGATTATGCTATTATAACGACACTATTTTAGTGATATATAAATATACAGTAGAATTTGTATTAGTATGAATTTTTGCTTTTTTATTTATGTACTACTTGTATGAAAATTTAGTGTGAATAAACTTATATATGTGGTTGTGTGATGATTCTTATTTATTATGGTTTTTAAGAATTATAAAAAGTTGATACTAATTAATTAATAGTAGATAAGTAGCGTTCAGCGTCTATTGCGGCCATACAACCAGAGCCAGCAGCAGTAATTGCTTGACGATAGTTGTGATCCATTACGTCCCCTGCCGCAAATATTCCCGGGATAGAAGTAGCAGTTGTGTTTCCATTAGTACCAGACTGCACATGAATGTATCCATTTTTTAATACGAGCTGATCGCTAAATATAGCAGTGTTTGGATTATAACCAATAGCAATGAATATACCTTGGACAGTTATTGTATGTTTTTTATTTAGATGGGGGGTTACGTTTTTTAAACGTAACCCAGTAACATTTGTACCATCTCCTAATATTTCTTCAATAATATAATTGAGATGTAAAAAAATATTATTATTTTTTACTTTATTCATAAGCCTGTTAATTAATATTTTTTCTGCCTTAAACTGATCACGACGGTGAATAAGATGAACTTCAGCGGCAATATTGGATAAATATAAACTTTCTTCTACCGCTGTATTGCCTCCGCCAACAACTGCGACAATTTGTTTTTTAAAAAAAAACCCGTCACATGTAGCACATGAAGATACACCTTTACCTCTATATTTTTCTTCAGAAGGAATGTCAAGATTTCGAGCAGATCCTCCTGTGCTTATGATTAATGCATCACATGTATATTCATACATGTTTCCACATAAGTAAAAAGGGTATGTTTTAAAATTTACTTTAATGATATGATCAGGGATGATTTCGGTGTGTAAATGAACAGCATGTGTGTTCATACGATCCATTAATATAGGTCCAGTAAGATTTTTAGGATTTCCAGGCCAATTCTCTATATCTGTAGTAGTATTTAGTTGTCCTCCTATCTCTAATCCAGTGATTAGTACAGGATTTAAATTAGCCCGTGCCGCATAGATAGCTGCGGTATATCCAGCAGGACCTGCTCCCAATATAAGTAATTTGCAATGTTTTTTAGTTATTGTCATGTGATGTACCTTATATAGTGCTCGAATTTTACTTGATTGCTGTTTTACTTATATTGTATGTGGTATAGTAAAATACTTTAAATATCAATATTTAAACTTTCCTATTGATATAGGGGTATGTTATTAATGATACTAATATGTAGTTAGATAATTTAAATTTTCTAAATAAGTTGTAAATAAAAGTTATAAAGACACTACTTTCAATTTATATACCCGTATAACATATTATAAGATAATATATACAATATAGCAAGTTTTTATGAAAAACTAAAAATATTTTTAATTTTATTTAAGATATTGATATTTGTTAAATATGTATATAGCGTTTTAAATGACGTAGTAAACTAATTATTCTTTCATAATCTAAGTAGATTATCATGTATATATATATAACATTAAACGTTAAATTTTTTATACGAATTAAAAGTATTATTTTTGAAATTCAATAAGAATATTAGATATATACAGATCACTATTAATATATATTATTGGATACTTAAGTAAAAGAAGAGATATTTTAGTGATTAATTTTATATTCATTAGTATAAGTATAATTTTATTATACTTAATTATCATATTAATTAGTTTCGATCCGGCAGACCCTGGATGGTTACAGATTAAGTGGCATGGACCAATACATAATCTTGGAGGTATATTAGGGGCAAAACTTTCTGATTTTTTGTTTTTTGTTTTTGGTGTTCCAGCTTATATAATTCCATTTTTTATATTGTTTTATATTTTCAAGGTTTATGCACAGGGAAATTGTAATACAATTTTTGAGTTTTTTTTTAAATTAATAGGAATATTAATATTATTATTTGTGTGTTGTGGATTAACTCATTTAATTATTGATGATCTTTTTTATTTTTCTTCTGGAGGTATAATAGGAAGTATATTATGTGATTTTATTTTATCTTACGAAAAAATAACTTATCATATTAGTTTTATTTTGCTTTTTTTGATCGTAATTATTGATCTTATAGTTTTTTTTAATCGATTTTTTAATATGATTGTAAAAACTATTAAAAATCAATTATCTTTTTTTGTAGCTTATTTAAGAGTATTGGTTTTTTATGATGAAAAATTTAGACATAAACTTAATTATCGACAATCTTGTGTTAACAAGCGCGTATATCCATCAGTTTTTTCTATACAAGAATCTAATTTCTTTAAAAAAAAATTGGTAAATAATTTATTAAATATACATATCATTCCTAACGTATCTGAAAATATTAATAGATCTACTAAACAGTTTAATCCTATTATAAAAAATAATTTTTTCAAAAAACAATATATTGTACTGATGAAAATATTTATAAAAATTTTTAATTTTATTGAGAATCTGTTATCTTGCTCTAAATTATGTATAAATAAAGCAAAGTGCAAGTACTATATAAAAAAATATATGAATAGTGTTTTTTTTGCGCGAGAAAGTTGTTCTGTAAGAATTAATAAATATAATAAGAAGGTTTTTAATAATTTTAAAATGTGTTGTATTGAAGAAAAAGGAGAAAAAAGTAGCGTTGTATTGGTACAAGATTTGGGTGTGGCACGTGTTGATATAAAAAATAATCAGAATATAAAACCACCTATGTTTATTAATAAAGACACAATGCGACGTGTACCTTTACTTAAGCATACAAGGGCTCCAATGGCACAGAGAAAGTCTTGTTATAATAAGAAAGTTTTTATGTTACCGGATATAAATTTATTAACTATATCTAAATCAAAAAAAAATACGAACTTATTGGAATTAAAAAAAATTTCTCAGTTACTGGAATCCAAATTAGCAGAATATCATATTACAGCAAATGTAGCTAATATTATTCCTGGTCCAGTAATTACTCGATTTGAATTAAATTTATCACCAGGTATAAAATCTTCAAGAATTACTAATTTGTCACGTGATTTAGCACGTGTTTTATATACAGCTTCTGTTAGGGTGGTAGAGGTAATTCCTGGTACCCCATATGTAGGATTAGAAATCCCTAATAAAAAGCGTAGTATAGTATATCTAGGCGATATAATAAGTTCAGAGCAATTTAGGAATACTAACACTCCATTACCGTTAGTTTTGGGTAAAGATATATCTGGACATCCTCTGATTGTAGATTTGAAATCTATGCCCCATTTATTAGTTGCTGGAACTACTGGATCAGGTAAGTCTGTAGGAATTAATGCCATGATTGTTAGTATTTTATATAAGGCAACGCCAGAAGAAGTATGTTTTATTATGATTGATCCTAAAATTTTAGAATTATCAATATATTCAGGTATTCCTCATCTGTTAAAGCAAGTTATTACTGATATGAAAGAAGTTTATGAAGCGTTACAATGGTGTATAAAAGAAATGGAGCGCCGTTATAAGCTGATGGCTATGCTTGGAGTACGGAATTTGGAAAATTATAATAAATGTATAGAGCAGTTTTATTCTAAAAAATATATGAAACATGATACTGCAAGCAAATTTATTAATGATAAAACAGTAACTTTTTCTGATATTTTAGAAAAATTGCCTTATATTGTAGTTATTGTAGATGAATTTTCAGATTTGATAGTAACAACAAAAAAAGTAGAAGAGTTAGTAATTCGTTTAACACAAAAAGCTCGTGCTGCTGGAATTCATGTAATATTGGCAACACAAAGGCCGTCAGTAGATGTGATTACTGGATTAATTAAAGCAAATATTCCAGCACGTATAGCTTTTACTGTATCAAGCAAAATAGATTCTCATACTATTCTTGGTCAATCTGGATCAGAATCATTATTAGGTATGGGTGATATGTTGTATTTAGGACCTAATTCCTCTGTACCTACCCGAGTGCATGGTGCATTTATAGAAGATCAAGAAATATATGCGGTAGCTAATTTTTGGAAAAGCCAGACGGCTAATTTATAATTTTGGATATACTAATAAAAGACCATGTTTTACGCGTTCAGAATTGTTATATGAGTGTATGTAAACATATACATGTTGTCGTTGTTATTATAGCTGTAATATACGTAGTGTATATTAATCATGGATATATGTTTAATTAAATATGATTAATCAAGTAATATATGCCATTTTTTTAAGTATTGCTGTAATTATTTCAGCAATAGCTGACGATACATCTGTTATTACATTGAGAAATCGTCTGAAAAAAATAAATGATTTTTATGCACGGTTTACTCAAAAAGTTATTAATGCTAACAACGACATATTATTGGAGAGTCACGGAGAACTGTGGGTAAAACGCCCTAACTTATTTAATTGGCATATGATATTTCCTGAAGAAAATTTTTTAATTTCTGATGGAAAAACACTTTGGTTTTATATCCCTTTTATTAAACAAGTTACTGCGTTTTGGTTACAGAATTTTTCTAATAATATTTTTTTTATGTTATTTTCTGATAACAACATGTGTAAATGGGATAATTATAATGTAATTCAGAAAGGAGATTTTTTTTGTTTGATACCAATGCGTGATAATTGTGGTTTACAAGAATATAGAGTTACAATAACTGACAGTGGCGCAATTAAGCAGTTTAGTGTTTGTGAAAAAAAAGACCAATATGTAGATTATCATTTATTAGATCAAAATAATAACGCAATTGATATAAGAAAATTTTATTTTGATTTTTCTGAAGATATTCAATTAGACGATCAAAGAGAATAATATATATTAATTAATAGATTCATATTTTGTTTAATAATTAAAAAATTGTTATCTTCCATATAAAGATTGAAAGCATATATGATACGTATAAGTAAAATATTATTGTTAAGTTAACAAAAATTTGGTGTGTCTTATTTTATATGTAAGAAGCTTATTTCAATCGAATTTGTTGCTTACTTTTAGTAACCAGTTAAATACTATCACTTTATAATAAAAAATTATATAAGATTTATGATCTAGCACATTTGTAATAATGGAGTGTGTTTGGATATTATATTTATATACACAAGGTTTTAAATGAAATATTATTTGAGTGTAGTCACGCACACATATTTAATATCGTCGATGGTTATATAAGTGTGTTACTTAATGTAATGGTGTAAAAGTTTAAAATATTGATGGATTTATTATTTAATTGATATGTAATAAAACCATTTGTATTATTTATAAATAAAAACGTATCGCTTTATATTTAATTTACGTGTGTATTTAAAAAATTTAATTATTTAATCTAAATTAAATATAGTTTTATGTTGATTGGAAAATTTTATATTGTTCTTATAAAAAAGGATATTTTTTGAGTAAATAATACTAATTGTTAGTATGGTGTATAGTGTGTATATAAAAAAATTAATAAATAAATTATTTTTATTAAGAATAGTGTTGCTTTATATAAATAGAGTAAATAAGTGAGCAATTTTTATGTAGCAACTAAAAATAAACTATTAGATATTTTCATATCCGATGAAATAGATAATGTAGGTTAAATATGCTAGATCCCAATTTATTGCGTAGTAATCTTGATTTAGTTATTAAAAAACTTGCTCGCAGAAAATTTATATTTAATACCGATAAATTTCGTCAGCAAGAGAGTTTACGTAAAATTTTACAGAAAAAAACTGAAAGTTTACAGACTGAACGTAAAATTAAGGCTAAAATTATAGGAATAGCCAAGATGCGTGGGGATAATGTAGAATTTTTATGTCAAGAAGCATATGTATTAGGAAAAAAATTAACTTCACTTAAACTAGAAAGTAAAAAATTACAAAAAATCATTAGACAGTATGAATTGTCTTTACCAAATATCCCAGACGATCAAGTACCTTATGGATTTAGTGATCAGGATAATTTAGAAATAATGCGTTGGGGAGAGCTAGGTCAATATAATTTCCCATTACAGGATCATACGGAACTGGGTGTGTCGACTAGTGGTTTAAGTTTTTCTGACGCAACGAAGTTAACTGGGTCTCGTTTTGTTGTAATGAAAGGACAAATAGCACATTTGCACCGTGCTTTATCTCAATTTATGATAGATTTACATACCAAAACCCATGGATATGAAGAATATTATTTGCCATATTTAGTAAATGAAATGTCTTTATATGGTTCAGGCCAATTACCAAAATTTTATGAAGATTTATTTCATATTAAGTACTTAGGATCTGATACTAATCCTTATACATTAATACCTACTGCTGAAGTACCGTTAATAAATTTAGTTCGTGACGTAATTCTTGATGAAAAGGAATTACCAATTAAGATGATCGCTCATACTCCATGTTTTCGTTCTGAAGCTGGATCATATGGCCATAATACTCGTGGGTTGATTAGAATGCATCAATTTGACAAAGTTGAACTAGTACAAATAGTTCATCCAGATAAGTCTATGCAGACACTAGAAGAAATAACTGGTCATGCAGAACAAGTCTTACAATTACTTAAGTTACCATATAGAAAAATGTTATTATGTACGGGGAATATTGGATTTTCTTCTTGTAAAACATATGATTTGGAAGTATGGCTTCCAGCATGTAATACTTATTGCGAGATTTCTTCTTGTTCGAATGTTGGAGATTTTCAAGCACGTCGTATAAGAGCACGCTATCGGGGCAAGCATCATAGAAAAACAAAATTTTTGCACACTTTAAATGCTTCTGGAGTAGCAGTAGGTAGGGCGTTGGCGGCAGTTCTTGAAAATTATCAATTAGAAGATGGGCGTATAGCGATTCCCACAGTATTGTATCCGTATATGGGGGGAGCAACACATATTAATTAATGGGCTCTTGCTTTATGTGTAAAACTATTTTTATTCCAAAAAATTTTATATTTGTTATTTTTTATTAAACTTTGAGAAGTTATATGTATATATTATTATTTATTATTAATAAATGGGTGATGTAGATTTAATAGTAATTAAATATATGTATTATGTTTTTATGTTGTTTCATATATATAAAGTGTAATTAACTGTTTGTGATGGAAATATTTTTAATATTGTTTGTTATGATAGTTTATCGAAAAAGATATTATTTTGTTAATTTAAGTGTTTATGATAATTCAATTATATGAATAAGATATTTAATTTCAGTGCAGGTCCATCAATGTTGCCAAAACAAGTCTTAAGACAAATTAAAAAGGAATTATATAATTGGGAGAATATGGGTGTATCTGTGATGGAAATAAGTCATCGTAGCAAAGAATTTTTACAATTAATGCAAAACGCAAAACAAGACATACGTGACCTTCTCGATATTCCAGAAAATTATGAAGTTCTGTTTTGCCATGGTGGAGCTAGGGCACAATTTTCAGCAATTCCTATGAATTTATTAAAAACATCTTCAGAAAATGTTGATTATATAAACACTGGGTATTGGGCATACAGTGCAGCGATAGAAGCAAAAAAATATTGTGATCCACGTATAATTGATGTGACTAACAAAAAAAATGGATTGAATAATATTCAGCCTATATCTAAATGGGATGTTTCCACAAATAGCATTTATATACATTATTGTCCTAACGAAACTATTGATGGCATAGCTATACACGAAACTCCAAATTTTTCTGATAAAATAGTAATAGCAGATTGTTCTTCAATTTTATTATCACGTCCACTTAATATAAGCCGTTTTGGTATAGTTTATGCTGCTGCTCAAAAGAATATTGGTATAGCCGGTCTGACAGTAGTTATTATTAGAAAAGATTTATTGCAAATCCCTCATCGAGAAATTCCTTCTATTTTAAATTATAGAATTTTAGTTGATAACTATTCAATGTTTAACACACCTGTGACTATGTCTTGGTATATTGCTGGTTTAATATTTAAATGGTTAAAAAAACAAGGAGGACTAGAAAAAATCAATAAACGTAATCAAGAAAAATCTGATTTTTTATATAATGCTATTGATTCTAGTAATTTTTATTATAATAATGTTGATTTGTCTAATCGTTCCTGTATGAATGTTCCCTTTTTTTTAAATAATAATAAATTAGATAATATTTTTTTAAAAGAGTCAATATGTTTTGGGTTACTTGGATTACAAGGACACAGAATAGTTGGAGGCATGAGAGCATCATTATATAACGCCATGACATTAGAAGGTGTACAAAAATTAGTTGAGTTTATGAAATTATTTTCTGAAAAATATAGTTGAATTAGATCTACAGAGATGAATTTATATAAATGCATTATGTGTTCAATATAATCAGTGTGTATACTTGTTATCAAATAATAAATAAGTTATTAATTTTTTATTAATTAAATCTAATTTTGTATAAAAGTTGGTGAAATGTGAATAATTTTATTAAATTAGCTCCTATCAAGAAAGTACAGGGAAGCGTTTATCTTCCTGGTTCTAAAAGTATATCAAATCGAGCGTTATTATTGGCAGCTCAATCTGTAGGTACTACTCAATTAGCTAATTTGTTGGATAGTGATGATGTACGTTGTATGTTAGATGCGTTACGTGATCTAGGGGTAGTGTATCGTCTTTCAAATGATAGAAAACATTGTGAAATTAATGGTATTGGCGGCCCGCTGCAATCAAAAAGTAATAACCAATTGATTTTATCTTTGGGTAATGCTGGAACTGCTATGAGACCTCTTATTGCAGCATTGTCTATAAAACCACAGAATGTTATTCTTACTGGTTATCCTCGTATGAAAGATAGGCCTATTTTGCATTTAGTAGACGCTTTAAGACAAGGAGGAGCTAATATTGATTATATGGAGCGTGATAATTATCCTCCGGTACGTTTATATGGAGGGTATGATGGAGGTGAAATTTCTATTCAAGGAAATATTTCTAGTCAATTTTTGTCGTCTATTCTTATGATGGCTCCATTAGCTCCTCGAGATACTTATCTTAAGGTAAAAGGAGTATTAGTATCCAGACCATATATTGATATTACTTTGTCTCTTATGAAAAACTTTGGGATCGATATAGAGCATGATGAAAATTACCGTATTTTTTATTGTAAAGGAAATTCGGTATATCAATCACCTGGGCATTATTTAGTGGAGGGAGATGCCTCGAGCGCTTCTTATTTTTTGGCAGCTTCAGCTATCAGAGGAGGGACTGTTAGAGTTATAGGAGTTGGAAGACATAGCAAACAGGGAGACATTTATTTTGCTAATATATTAGAAAGGATGGGAGCAAAGATTTCGTGGAATGATAATTATATAGAATGTAGTCGTGGATCTGATCTTAATGCCGTTGATTTAGATGTTAACGACATTCCTGATGCAGCAATGACCCTTGCTACTACTGCATTATTTGTTAGTAATGGTCCTACAATATTACGTAATATTTACAATTGGAGAATTAAAGAAAGTGATCGACTGATTGCTATGGCTACTGAATTGAGGAAAATAGGAGCAAAAGTAGTGGAAGGTTATGATTATTTGAAAATAATTCCTCCAATTAAAATAAAATCGGCTTATATTAATACTTATGATGATCATCGTATAGCAATGTGTTTTTCTTTAGCAGCATTATCAGATGTTTCTATAGTAATTAATAATCCTCAATGTACATATAAAACTTTTCCTAATTTTTTTATACAATTATCTAGTATAAGTGTATTGCAGTAACATTTTATATGGTGTGCGATGCGTATACGTAAATATATGTTATATATGTAAAGATTTATGATTGTTAAGTTTTATTAATATATGTGAAATGTAATTTAATTACAATGAATATTGTTCGCTATAAGGAGATCATGTGTGAACAACATATTCCCGGTTATTACTATTGATGGACCAAGCGGAGTAGGTAAAGGAACCTTATCTAGAAGGTTGGCAAAAATTCTTGGATGGAATCTATTAGATTCAGGAGTTATTTATCGAGTTTTAGCGTTAGTAGCTTTAGAAAATAAGATTAATATTAATCATGAAGAAAAAATAGCAGCACTTGTAGATACTATACAAATAGCTTTTATAAATGGTAAAAATAGGTTTGTAATATTATTTAATGGTAAGGAAGTTAAAAAAAATATTTTTACAGAAAATATAGGAAATTGTGCATCTAAAATTGCTACTTTTTCTCAAGTACGTGAAAATTTGTTGATATATCAACGTACATTTTGTAAGCGTCCAGGACTTGTTGCTGATGGACGTGATATGGGGACAGTGGTATTTCCTAATGCAGAGTTAAAAATTTTCCTTTATGCTTCTTTTAAAGAAAGAAGGAGCCGTAGGTTACATCAGTTGCATAAAAAAAGTTTTAGTGTTAATTTTAGAAGTTTATTATCACAAATAAAAGAACGAGACGAACGTGACTATAATCGAAAATTAGCACCGTTGATTCCCGCAATTGGTTCATTGATGTTAGATTCAACTCATTTATCTGCAGAAGAAGTAAAAGCTAAAGTACTTATGTATATTAGAGAGAGTCTAGTATTATCAGCAACAGTGCTATATAATACCACTCATAATCAAGGATAGTGATGAGATATTTGTTATAACGTCATCAAGCATGGATATATGATGGATGTTAATTAAAAATTGAAGATTATAAAGATGACAGAATCATTTGCTCAGTTATTTGAAGAATCTTTAAAAAAAATAGAAACCTGTCCTGGATCTATTGTTCATGGGGTTGTAGTTTCGATTTTTAAAGATATTGTGTTGGTCGATGCAGGATTGAAATCGGAATCTGCTATTCCTATTGATCAATTTTATAATTCTCAAGGAGAATTAGAAGTTTCAGTTGGTGATCATGTTGATGTTACATTGGATTCGGTAGAAAATGGATTTGGAGAAACTGTGTTGTCTCGTGAAAAAGCTAAACGTTATGAGTCTTGGTTATTATTAGAACAAGCATATCAAGAAATGACTACCGTTACGGGTATTATTAACGGTAAAGTAAAAGGAGGGTTTACTGTTGAAGTAAATGGAGTACGTGCCTTCTTACCTGGTTCTTTAGTAGATGTTAAACCAATACGTGATGCTTCATTTTTAGAAGGACAAGAGTTTGAATTTAAAGTAATTAAATTAGATCATAAACGTAATAATGTTGTAGTATCTCGTCGTGCTGTGATTGAATCTGAAAATAGTGTTGAACGTGATCAATTATTAAATAAATTGCATGAAGGAATAGAAATTAAAGGAATAGTTAAAAATTTAACCGATTATGGTGCTTTTATTGACTTAGGAGGGGTAGATGGATTATTACATATTACTGATATGGCGTGGAAACGCGTTAAACATCCTAGCGATATAGTAAATGTTGGAGATGAAATTATTGTCAAGGTATTAAAATTTGATCGAGAACGAATTCGTGTATCTTTAGGCTTGAAGCAATTAAGCGAAGATCCATGGACTGCAATTATTAAACGTTATCAAGAAGGAAATAAATTGACAGGAAGAGTAACGAATTTAACTGATTATGGGTGTTTTATTGAAATTGAGGGCGGAGTAGAAGGATTAGTGCATGTGTCTGAAATGGATTGGACTAATAAAAACATTCATCCTTCTAAAGTAGTAACAATAGGGGAATCTGTTGAAGTAATAGTGTTAAATATTGATGAGGAGCGTCGAAGAATTTCTTTGGGATTAAAACAATGTAAAGTTAATCCATGGCAGAAATTTTCAGATCTATATAATAGAGGTGATCGAGTTATGGGGAGAATAAAATCGATTACTGATTTTGGTATTTTTATAGGATTAGAAGGAGGTATTGACGGCTTAGTTCATCTTTCTGATATCTCTTGGTATTTATCAAATGAAGAAGCTGTAAATAAGTATAAAAAAGGCGATGAAATAATGGCTGTGGTTCTACAAGTAGATTCTGAACGGGAACGTATTTCTTTAGGTATTAAACAATTAACAGAAGATCCTTTAAATATCTATTTGGCTGCTTATAAAAAAGGGAGCATAGTGTCTGGAAGAATAATTTCTATAGATGAAAAAGGGATCACTGTAACATTGGGTGATGGCGCTGTAACTGGTTATTTATGTATGACTGATGTATCACATAATAAGTCAATTGATAAGAGAATGTATATGTCATTACATGTAGGAAATGATATACAAGCGATATTAGATGGAGTAGATCGAAAAACTAGAATAGTTACTTTATCTGAATATAAGATGCGTGATGTAAATAAACAATCAGAAATAAGCATTGTTGAAAATCATAGCAAAGAGAAAGATAAAAATTTTTCTAATGTTATGGTAGAGGCATTTAAAGCAGCCACTAAAAGTGAATGACTATTGTATTGTTGTTAGCTTTATATATATGTTAGTTTATTGATATGTTACATTAAGGAGTATGTAAGTACATCATACATATAAAAAATAAATGAAAATTGTAGTTATATATATGTTTTATGTATGATTAAAGTAAAAATGTTTAATGGGAAGTAATAAATGTGAATAGATATAGTAGTGTTTATGTTTTAACATGGTGTATTTCGTAAGAGTTTGTACTGAAGGTATTTAATAAGTTTTAAATTGTGCTGTATCTATAGTTGTGTTAAGTAATATTTGTCCGTATGTTTTAGTAAAAAATAAACTCTGGTTTCAGGGATACAAATGTCGCAGTACAATAAAAATTATTCTTCTACTTGGAAGACTTTTCGTCGTCTTTGGCCAATAATTTTTCCTTTTAGGGTAGGGCTAGTTGTTGCGACTGTTACTTTAATTTTAAACGCAACAAGTGATGCTTTAATGTTAGCTTTATTGAAACCTTTACTTGATGATGGATTTGGAAGAGCTAATAGAGATGTATTTGTATGGATGCCATTAGCTTTAGTTGGATTAATGGGCATTCGTGGGTTTAGTGGATTTGCATCTACTTATTGTATGTCTTGGGTATCTGGAAAAGTGGTAATGCAGATGAGACGTGCATTATTTAAGCATATCATGAATATGCCGGTCTCTTTTTTTGTAAAACAATCTACTGGTACGTTGGTGTCTAGGATTACTTATGATTCTGATCAAGTTGCTTCTTCTTCTTCTGGAGCTTTAATTACTGTTATTCGAGAAGGGGCATCTATTATTGGTTTATGTATCATGATGTTTTATTATAGTTGGCAATTATCATTAATTTTGGTATTAATTGCTCCAATAGTATCTATTACTATTAAATTCGTTTCTTATAGATTTAGAGCAATCAGTAAAAAGATGCAGAGCGCTATGGGTCAATTAACTAGCAGCGCTGAACAAATGCTTAAAGGACATAAAGAAGTGTTAGTGTTTGGAGGACAACATACAGAAAAAGATAGATTTAATCATGTAAGTAATTGTATGAGACAACAAAGTATGAAGATGGTACAGACTTCGTCTATTTTTGATCCACTGATCCAATTTGTTGCATCATTAGCATTAGCGTGTGTACTGTATGCAGCTAGTATTCCAAGTGTTATGGAAATGCTTACTGCTGGAACGATTACTGTTATTTTTTCATCTATGATAGTTTTGATGAAGCCATTAAAATCTTTGACTAATGTTAGCGCTCAATTTCAGCGTGGAATGGCGGCTTGTCAAACCTTATTTTCCATCCTGGATTTAGAGACAGAAAAAGATCAAGGTATACTTAATATTAAACGAGTAAAGGGACATATTGTTTTTGAGAATGTTACTTTTTTTTATCCTGATAAAAGCACACCATCTCTTTATAACATTAATTTTACTATTGAAGCAGGAAAAACTGTTGCTTTGGTGGGGCGGTCTGGTTCTGGAAAATCTACTATCGTAAATTTGTTAACTCGTTTTTATGATATAGATAAAGGACGTATATTGCTCGATGGTTTTAACTTAAATGATTATAAACTCTCTTCTTTACGTAATCAAATAGCTATAGTATCTCAACATGTTCATCTATTTAATGATACGATTGCTAATAATATAGCTTATGCACGTAAAAATATTTATTCTAGAGAATCCATTGAAACTGCAGCTAGTATGGCATGTGCTATGGATTTTATTTCTAAAATGAAAAATGGATTGGATACCATCATAGGAGAAAATGGGATTTTGTTATCCAGCGGACAACGTCAACGTATTGCTATTGCACGTGCTTTGTTAAGAAATTGTCCAATTTTAATTTTTGATGAAGCTACTTCTGCTTTAGATTCTGCATCAGAGTATGTTATTTATAAATCACTTGATGCGTTAAAAAAAAATAGAACATCATTGGTTATAGCGCATCGTTTATCTACTATTGAAAATGCTGATGAAATATTGGTGATCGAAAATGGTTATATTATAGAACGTGGTGTGCATGAAGTTTTAATACGTCACCAAGGGATTTATGCTCAATTATATAGATTACAATTTTCTTAATGTTTGCTTGTATTTGGTTTAGATCATCATTGTGTTATTTATTTTTGTTACCATTTTCTTGGTTGTATGGGTTAGTGAGTACGCTGAATCGTATTAGTTATCAGTATGGATGGCGTAAAGTATACAGATTTTCGGTGCCAATAGTAATTATAGGAAACGTAACAATTGGGGGAAATGGGAAAACCCCAATGGTATTATGGTTAGTAGAACAATTACAACATCGTGGTTGGAAGGTTGGAGTTGTGTCACGGGGCTATAAAGGTAAATCGAATAATTATCCAATTGTTATTGATATAAGTACTCGCAGTAATGAGTGCGGGGATGAACCTATGCTGATTTGGAAGCGTACTGGAGTTTTAGTAGCGGTCTCTCCAAAACGTGCTGATGCGGTTGCTGCGTTATTACGAATACAAAAATTAGATGTCATAATAAGTGATGATGGACTACAACATTATGCACTCTTTAGAGATATAGAATGGGTTGTAGTTAATAGTTTATTTCGATTTGGAAATGGTTGTTGGTTACCAGCAGGTCCTATGCGTGAGCGAACAAATAGGCTACATACAGTGCAAGCAATTATTTCAAATGGATCATCAAAAGAAGGTATACTTTCTGGAGAGGTATTAATGCAATTGTACCCTAGTGTTGTAATAAATATGTTAACAGGAGAAAGTAGATCTCTTAATTTTTTGAGTAATGTTGTGGCTATAGCAGGGATTGGATATCCTACACAGTTTTTTAGTACTTTACAAAATTATGGCGTTACTCCTGTTAGAACAGTTTCGTTTTCTGATCATCAGATATATTATGAAAAAATGCTAACGTCCTTGACTAAAAAAGATGAAATATTATTAATGACTGAAAAAGATGCAGTTAAATGCTTAGATTTTGCTCATAATAACTGGTGGTATGTACGTATGGAAGTTAAAATAAATAAAATAGATACAGATAATTTATTATGTGTGGTGGAAGATAAGATTAGGTGTTATAAAGATTTTAATTCCAACACATAGTGTGAGGAGACCTTGATCATGTTGTTGGTACACGCCCATTATGGTCACTATGTGTTGGAATTAAACAAATTTATTATATATTTATGATATAAAAATGTATTTGTTTATATAGTGGTATAAATTGTCGTAATGGAGTAAGTTATTTTGTATTTGTAGAATGAATTTATGTAATAAAGATATGTAAAACGTGTGAAAAATTAATACTTGGCAGCTTCATTATATCATGATGAGATATCGGTTATTAAGTATAATTGTATGTCCTATATGTTATTCAAAATTATATTTTGATTTAAAACAAAAAGAGTTAATTTGTAATGTTGATAATTTAGCTTTTCCGATTCGAAAAGGGATTCCAGTTCTTTTAAAAAAAGATGCTCGTGATATTATGTCACAAAAGGATCAAAAATGAATTTTGTAGTAATTATACCTGTCCGATTGTTTTCGACACGTTTTCCAGGGAAAGCTTTAGCAGATATTCACGGAAAACCTATGATTGTTCGTGTTATGGAAAAAGCTTTAGATTCTGGGGCTGATAAAGTAATCATCGCTACTGATAGTGTTCTTATAGCACAAGCAGTTGAATCGGAACAATCTGAAGTAGAAGTATATTTAACGCGTTCTGATCATCAGTCAGGCACTGAGCGTCTCGCAGAGGTAGCTGTTAATTATAAATTCCCAGACAATCAAATTATTGTGCATCTTCAAGGTGATGAACCTCTAATTTCCCCTGTTATGATTCGTCAAGTTGCTAATACTTTAGATTCAGTTAGACTGACTACTGGTATGGCGACTTTAGCAACATCGTTGAATTCTTTAGAAGAAGCATGTGATGTTAATGTCGTTAAGGTTGTTATAAACATGAATAATAATGCTCTTTATTTTTCTCGTTCTATGATTCCCTGGAATCAGGGGTACTTTGATAATTATCCAGATAGTAGGACGTCTAAAATTTTATTACGTCATATTGGTATTTATTCATATCAAGTTAATTTTTTGCATCATTATATTGCATGGACTAAAAGTCCTTTGGAACAGCTTGAACAACTTGAACAACTTAGAGTACTATGGCATGGAGAAACAATATATGTATCTGTAATTGATAATGTGTTTAATATTAGTGTGGATACTCCAGAATCATTGAGACGTGTGAATACGTTATTTAGAAATAAATAAACTTCATGATAATTAGCAATAATATTGTTGTGTATTCACTATATAATAAGATATGTTTTAAATTATTAATGCTATAGGTAAATGTTTTAAGTGTTTTATTTATTATGTTTGTTTTTATATTATTACTAATATCTTAGTTAAGAAGTAATACTATTAATAATAACAAATATAAAGATATATATTTTCAATGTAGCATTAGATTTGATGAAATATATGAGTAGTCTTTATTAATTATAATGTTAAAAAATATTAAATATTATATAATATTTTATTATTAAAAAATTATTAATGTGTTCATGTACATTAGTATGGAGTATAAAAAAAATAAATCATGCAGCAACAATTACGTTTGGTGGTGGGAATATCAGGCGCATCTGGAGGAATTTATGGGATTCGCGCGTTAATTATGTTAAAAAAATGTAATCTAAATGTAGAATCTCATCTTATTGTTACTCGAAATGCATTGATTACATTACAGCAAGAACTAAAGATGAATAAACAAGCTATATATGAATTAGCAGATGTTGTTCATTTTCCACAAGATATGGGAGCATCAGTTGCTAGTGGATCATATCCAACTTTAGGTATGTTAATTGCTCCATGTTCTATAAAGACTATGTCAGAAATTAGTTCGGGAATGACGTCATCATTGATTAGTCGTGTTGCAGATGTAACGTTAAAAGAAAAGCGTAGATTAGTATTAATGATTAGGGAAAGCCCATTACATTTGGGACATTTACGTACAATGGTTAAATTAACAGAATTTGGAGCAGTAATTATGCCACCTGTTCCTGCATATTATGTACATCCAAGAACTATAGATGATATTGTGTGCTACACTGTGGCAAGAGCTCTAAATTTATTTGGAATTTATACTAAAATTTCTTCTATTTGGTTAGGAATCAAGAATTAAAATCATAATAATCTTCTTTTTATAATTTTAATTGAATATTGTCAATATGTAAATAATAGATGTTAATAACTTTTTTACGATACTAACTAATAATTTAGGTTTAAAGTTTTTAAAAATAAAATCAGTTTAATAATTTTTAATTTATAACGTATCGATTTTAATTTTTGGAATTAAAGCTATCATTACTATCGTCCGTATCACAATCTTCGCTAATAGATGAAGAAGATTGGTTAAGATTTAATTTAAAAAATATTTGTGCCATATCGCTACTAGGGAGTTTAGTTTTTTTTCGTTCTGATATAACATTTTCAAGTTTATTTATATGTTCTGTAGTACCTATTAAAGAAAATTTAGATTTTTTGTGTATTGATAGGCGCTGTGATAAAGCATCATTTGTATTAAATTCAATATCAGAATATTCCGGAAAAGCACTATCATGTGTTATTTGATATTCTTCATTTCTTGAAGAATGAGTTTGATGTTCTTGATTAAAAGGAATTGAGCAGGATGGAGATGATAACAGTGTATCATTTGGTGTAGAAGATACCATCTCTGTTAATTGTTTTTCTGAAAATAGAACAGGAATTGGAGGAGGAGGTGGCGCTGGAAATACAAAATCGTCTTCTTCTATCCTATCAATATTTTTTATTTTTTCTGTTGTAGTAGTATCATCATTTATCATGAGATGAGGTGATGTATTATCTTTAGAGTTATAATGATCTTCTTTGTGCATTGGGGAATATTTGATCGTATTTCCTGTAACATTGATGCCGGAGTCATTATTAGCAGTGATAGCAGAGATATTATTTTGCTGTGTGTTAGATAGTTTTTTCTGTGAAAAATTTTTTACCAAAATGTGTATATTTTTTTGTTTTTGTTGCTGCTGATCACTATTTTGGGTTGTATTAGTAATATATGAAATGAAAATATCGTCTTCTTTAGTAATAGGATGGTTAGGTAAATAAAGCGCATAGGTATTATTTGTTATTGGAATAATATTACCTCCTTGATTTTGTAATAAATGACAATTCCATTGCGCAGATTTGTCATTATGATCGTTAGTTTCAATTATTTTAATTTCTCCAGGGTAGCCTGTTATTTGTTGAGTATATGATAATGATTTTTTGTTACTATAATTATTTAGAAACATGCAATCATTATGTTGAATTACAGTAGGTATAAATGGTTGTATTATAGCATCGAGATATTTCAATAAGGAGGTATTGTTTTTATTTGTGTATTGTATTTGTTCTGAAATAGGAGTACCAAATTGGTAGTCAATTAATATTTGACAAACAGTATTACAATATTTTTTGTTTATAAAAATATTATTTATATTAAAACCTAATATGGGAATGGGTTTATAATTTAAATCTAATGATAAATAGTAGTCATTATTTTTTGTATTAAAAATTTTTTCATATTTTTTGTCATAAAGAAGTCGTTCTAATTTTATTTTACCAGTAAATTCTAAAAAATATGGAAATTTAACTTGAATATGCATTTGATAACCACTATTTGGGTTTTTTATATCATATTGTTGTAATGACTTTTTAGAGGAAAAAATATTATTCAAATTGTAGTAATTACTTAGCATGAATAATGTATTATGCAGCCAATATTCTACACCGAAATTAATTGAGCATGGTTGGTTGCTTTGATTAGAAATAGGGCAATGATATAAGGTATTGCATCCAATAGCATGTTTGTTGTTATATAGATGTCTCTTTCCTCCTCCAAAATTTAAAATCTGTTTTGATAAAAGATTGTGTACTCCTAATTGCATAAAGGATAGATTTTCTTGATATATATTATTTTGTACGTGAAATGAATGAAATACGTTTATTGAATCATTTTGTAATTGTATTTTAGATCTATAGGTAGAAGAAAATGGAGATTTATAGTTATAATGGCTACGACGAACATTTGGTTTGTTAATTGTATAGGGATAAATGTTTAGAGTATTATGTTTGTGATCATCATATGTATATAGTTTCATTTTTTGCTGATACGAATCAACTTGAAATATATTGTCATTGATATTAAATTTAGTACGGTTTTTGAGCACGTCACACCAAGCGATTTCATGGTACATAAGCGCTTGTAATATTACTCCCAGTATGATAAATATCAACATGATTAGCTTTTTTTATATTAATTGGTATATTTATGTATATGAATAATGTATTCTGTATTTATATCTTAATTTTATTATTTTAAATAAATTAATAATGTACTCGAATCTATTTAAATTAATAAAATTTAGTTTTAAAATCTAAACTTGAGAATAATACCATTAATAACTTATACAGTGTAAAAATTAGTACATATTTTTGATATTTTTAAAAATAAATAAATTAATGAGTTTTATAGTTAAAAATTACTATTATGACGGTACGTATAGAGAAAGATATATTGGGTACAGTACTAGTATCAAATAATCGGTTATGGGGAGCGCAAACACAACGTGCATTGAAATATTTTAATATTTCTAATGAAAAAATACCTTTTTCATTAATACATGCATTAGCACAAATTAAACGTGCAGCGGCACAAGTAAATTATGATGTAGGGCTATTGGATTGTAAACGAGCTCACGCAATTATTCAAGCTGCAGATGAAGTATTGTCTGGAATACATAAAGATGAGTTTCCAATATCTGTTTGGCAAACTGGATCTGGAACGCAAAGCAATATGAATATGAACGAGGTTTTAGCTAATCGAGCTAATAAATTATTGAGTAATGAACAAAATATAAATAATAAATTTATTCATCCAAATGATCATGTCAATAAAAGTCAAAGTTCAAACGATGTTTTTCCTAGTGCAATGCATATTGCAGCAGTAGTGAATTTAAATGAACAATTAATACCTAAAGTGAAAATATTACAAAAAACCCTGATTGATAAGTCTGTGGAATTTAATGATATTATTAAAATAGGGCGTACTCATCTTCAAGATGCTACTCCGTTGACTTTGGGGCAAGAAATTTCTGCTTGGGTATCTATGCTGCAACATAATATAGATCATATAGAAGTTACTATTCCTCATTTATGTGAGTTAGCACTAGGAGGTACGGCAGTGGGTACAGGGATTAACACTCATCCTGAATATGCTGAACGTGTCGCCGATGTTTTATCACTTATTACTAAATATAATTTTATTAGCGCACCGAATAAATTTGAATCGTTATCAACATGCGATGCATTAGTGCATAGTCATGGCTCTTTGAAAGGTTTGGCAGTTTCTATGATGAAAATTGCTAATGATATACGTTTATTATCTTCTGGTCCTAGGTGTGGCATAGGTGAATTAAGTATTCCTTCAAATGAACCAGGTAGCTCAATTATGCCCGGAAAAGTTAATCCAACTCAATGTGAATCTATGACTATGTTATGTGCTCAAGTTATGGGGAATGATGTTAGTATAAACATTGGTGGGTCATCTGGGCATCTTGAGTTGAATGTATATAGGCCATTAATTATATATAATTTTTTACAATCGGTACGTTTGCTATCAGATGGTATAGATAGTTTTCATAGATATTGTGTTATAGGAATTCAACCGAAGCATCAACGAATTTCAGAATTACTTAGTAGTTCGCTTATGTTAGTTACTGCATTGAATCCTTACATTGGGTATGATAAAGCAGCGGAAATTGCTAAAAAAGCACATTTAGAAGGGTTAAGTTTAAAAGAATCTGCATTGCAATTAGGTTATGTAAATGAAAAACAATTTGATATGTGGGTTTGTCCTAAAAATATGATTAATTCTTCTAAAATATTATAAAAACCATAATTTTTTGGATGGTGATAATATATAAGATTTAATTAACAGAAGGTATTATGTATTGTTTCATAAAGTAACATAAAAGAATGAAGTTCTATTAATGAATCGTATTAAACGTTATCAAATTTTGTGTAAATTAAGAGATAACAATATCTATCCAGTTATCGAATTAATTTATCGATCAGAATTTGAATTGTTAATTGCAGTGTTACTTTCAGCTCAAACAAGTGATATTCAAGTTAATAAAGCAACGAAGAGGTTGTTTCAAGTAGCTAATACCCCAAAGGGTATGTTACGTCTTGGTTTAGACGGAGTTAAAAATTATATTAAATCTATTGGTTTGTTTAATACTAAAGCCAAAAATATTATTGAAACTTGTCATTTATTAGTAGAAACTTATAATAGCAAGTTGCCATCGAGTCGTGTTGGATTAGAGTCTTTACCTGGAGTAGGACGTAAAACTGCTAATATTATTTTAAATTTAATTTTTGGCCAACCTACAATTGCAGTGGATACACATGTTTTTAGATTTTGTAATCGTAGTTGTTTTGCATCAGGAAATAATGTCTTTTCTGTAGAAAAGAAATTGTTGTCGGTAGTGCCCAAAGAATTTAAGAATAATTGTCATCAGTGGCTAATGTTGCATGGTAGGAATATTTGTCGCGCTAAGCGTCCGAATTGCTATATTTGTGTAATTAAAGATTTGTGTGAATTTAAGGAAAAAACATGATTTATATATGGTAGAAATATATATAATATTAGAGATATTATGGACATGATGAGGTATATAAAATTTTTATGTTTTGTAAAAAATATAAATTTGATTACATATCAATGTGTTACTTATTATAATAAGTTTATTTATTCCCATTTGATTAAACAATAGTGTTTTTTTCCCCGCTTTAACAAGGTAAAGCGATCATATAATCTATCAGTGGCATGAAACACATATTTTGTTTTTAATTGTTTTTTTGAGTTTATAGTAATACTGTTGGACATAATTAATTCTCGCGCTTGCGTTCGAGAAGATGCTAAATTAGATTCTACTAGTGCTTGTTGTAATGTAATGCCTGGTTTGAGTAAAACAGCTGGGATGCCATCTTGTAATAATTGTTCAAAATTATTTAAAGTTAGTTTATGTGTCTGTCCTGTGAAAAGATTATTAGTAATATTTTGAGCAGTTTTCAATCCTTCTTTTCCATGGACCAATTGGGTAATTTGTTCTGCTAATATAGTTTGAGCTTGTGGTTTTGTATTACTAACATCATTTTCTTTTTTTAATATGTTAATTGTATCTAGGTCTATATTGGTAAAGGTATTAAGAAAATGATATACTTCTTTATCAGAAGAGTTAATCCAATATTGATAAAATTTATAAGGACTAGTTTTTTTTTCATCTAGCCATATTGTATTTTTTTCTGTTTTTCCAAATTTGATATTATCAGATTTAATAAGTAAAGGTACAGTAAGTCCGTAGGCAGTTCTTTTATACATTCGACGTATTAAATCGATGCCTGAAACAATATTTCCCCATTGATCAGAACCTCCAATTTGTAGTATTGCGTTGTAGTTTTTATATAAATGAGCAAAATCGTAACTTTGTAATAAATTATAGGAAAATTCAGAATAAGAGATCCCATAATTGTTTTTTTGTAATCTTTGTTTAATAGAGTCTTTATTGATCATTTTATTTACAGAAAAAAACTTCCCAATATCTCTTAAAAATGTTAAGAATGAGATAGAAGATAACCAATCATAATTGTTAACTATACAAGCTTGTGAACGTGGGCCACAAGAACAATCTATAAATAGAGAAATTTGACGTTTTATTTTTTCTGACCATTTTTGTACTGTATCAATTAAATTGATGTTTCGATTTGATTTTTTAAAACTTGGATCTCCTATTAATCCAGTACCCCCTCCTATCAGAATTAAAGGGCGATGTCCAGATATCTGAAATTGTCTTAGACATAATAGTGGAATTAAGTGTCCTATATGTAAGCTATCAGACGTTGGATCAAATCCGCAATATAGAGTTATTGATTTTGATTTTAATATTTCAATCAATGATTTTTTATCTGTAATTTGAGCTATTAAATTACGTTCATATAAATATTGTATTATGTTTAAATTTTTATTGTTCATATAGATATATTTTAGTAAATCAAGTAGGGATTTATATATACTTATATATTGAATGTCATTATATTAATCTGATTATATCTTGCGATATATTATCAAATTTATTGGAATCACAGTAGTTATAATTAAGGAGATAAACGGTAAATACACCATTTATGATTATATCGTTGATATATAAATCGGTCATGTAATCTATTTATTCTGCCTTGCCAGAATTCCATGCTATTTATATTAATTTTGTATCCACCCCAAAATTCAGGAAATGGTATTTTTTTATCTAAATATTTTTTTTTAAATTCTAAAAATTTATTGTCAAGAATATTTTTAGAGGAGATAACTTTAGATTGATTGGATACCCATGTACTGATTTGGTTGTTTTTTGGGCGTGTATAAAATTGTTTTAAAATTTCTTGTTTCGAAAGTTTATAAACGGTTCCAGTTATTAGTACTTGTCTATCTATTAAATTCCACGGAAAGCATAAACTAACTTTTGGATTGTTAGCTAAATGTATAGCTTTACGGCTATTAAGATTAGTAAAAAATGTCATTTCTTTATTGGTAAATCCTTTTAATAGTACTATACGTTGATAAGGTTGACCAGTATGATCTACCGTAGCTAAGCACATTGCAGTAGGATCGGGTATTTGCGCAAAATAAGCTTGATTTAACCATATTGAAAATAACCGAATAGGTTGATCAGTTAAGTCTGAATAATGCAATCGTCCAAATGTATATTCTCGTCTGATGTGAGAGATATTAGTGTGATTTACTGACATAAAATATTGGTTTCATATTAATTTTTGTAAGATACAATAACATATTTTGTATTCTTATTTAAGATAGATAATAGTATCAGAAAAGGTAGGAATAATAATTAATATATTTTAGTATTTATAATATAGGCTCTTTTATTGTAAAGAAATTACTATTTATCAGTTATAAATAGTAATTATTAGGTGTTTATAACAGGACAAGGTTTAAGGAAGTTTGTTGTTATAAAGTGTATTTATTATTATATAAGTATATTGATACTATTAATCAATATGTATTTTAAATTTTATAGATATTCTTAATTTTTATTATGTAAATTTATGATATTTTTTTCTAACTTAGAAATGATGTTGTTTAGAAAAATTATTTCTTCATGATTAATTCCACTAAAAATCTCGTTTCTAGTAATAGAGATAACCCGATTTACTTCGATAATAACAGGTTGAGCTTTGTCAGTTAATTGAATGCGTTTAGCTCGTCGATCATTAATACAAGTGTGTCTGATAATTAATGATTTTTCTTCAAGTTGGTCTAGTGTTCTTACTAGAGACGGTTGTTCGATCCCTATGGCTTTTGCTAATTGGATTTGAGATTGTTCCGGAGGTAATCGACAAATATTATGCAATGTAATCCAATGTGTTTGTGTAAGTTTTAAAGGTTTTAAACGGTGATCAATTAAAGCACGCCATATTCTTACAAGACGTGCTAAATCCGATCCTAATGGTGATTCCAATTTTTTTTCCTTTTAATTAAGTTTATTTTATTTAGATATATTATTGATTATAAGTAAGTTAATTACCACTTATATAAGTAAGTTATTATAGGTCAGTAATTGTAATATGTTATTATATAGAATCTAATTCATTAAAGTATAGCATATATTTATTATTGTAGGTAAATTATTTTATTATAAATATTAAAATAATTTACCTACAATAATAAATAATTACATAAAATATAAGAATAAATAATTATTAATAATTATTTAAAAAATTTAATTATGTTAGTATTATTTATATTTAAGTAATAAATATATGAAGTAACTAAAATTAAAATTAATAAAAATGGCATGTTTTTATGAATAGATTAATATTATCTATAATATCGTGTAGATAATATATATATGTTTATATATATATTTGTAATATAATAATGAAATTATTATATTATATTTAATACTTAAATATTTTTAGCGTAATAAATTATAATTACTTAGTTGAGTAAAAATGTTTTTAATAAATAAATAATAAATTTTCTTGGTAGTATTATATTAAAAATTTAATTAATGTTTTAAATTTTCAGGAATATTTGTATTTATTAAATTATGTTTTAAATAAGTAAATTTGTTGTTTAAAGCACTGATTTTTTATTACATGTTAATAATAAAACCATCGTAATTTTATACAATAAATGGTGAAGATATATTAAAATCTATGATAATATTAATCGTTTATTTCATGTAGATATAATCTTATAATAAATATGATTCATAATAAAGATGATCAAAATACTCTTCGAGCACGGTTTCGTGGGTTTTATCCAGTTGTAATTGATGTAGAAACGGCCGGTCTGAATGCTAATACTGACGCTTTATTAGAAATTGCTGTTGTTACTCTTAAAATGGATGCATATGGTTGGTTGTGTTTTGATAATTCTATTAATTTTCATATTAAATCATTTCCTGGAGCTATTATTCAACCAGAATCATTAGCATTTAATAGAATTGATCTAAATAGTCCCTTAAGATCTGCAGTAACAGAGCAGGAAGCATTACGTGAAATTTTTGAAATGGTACATCAGGGTATTGAAACTCAAGAATGTAGTCGTGCTATTATTGTAGCGCATAATGCGTCTTTTGATCATAGTTTTTTAATGGCAGCAGTAGAGCGTGTAAGTTTTATGAAAAATAATCCATTTCATCCTTTTGTTACATTTGATACTGCTACTTTAAGTGGTTTAGTATTTGGACAAACTGTATTAGCAAAGGCTTGCGCTCGTGCAGGAGTTTTTTTTGATAAAAAAAAAGCACATTCTGCGTTATATGATACTGAGCGGACTGCGATGTTATTTTGCGAATTGGTGAATAGATGGAAAAGACTTGGTGGTTGGCCATTAACTCCTTGTAACTCTAATTTTTAATTATATTATTATTTTATAATTTTTTACTTTTATGATAACGACTAAACTCTTTAGATTAACGTATATAACGTTATATATGGTTCATTTTTATTTTAAAAATAAGCAAATTATAATCTAATTATATTAGAAGTTATGTTTTAACTTAACTTGATCGATTAGATTTTTTAGTTCTCCTGTTCGATGCATATTGATTATTATATCTGCACCTCCTATTAATTTTCCTTCTACCCATAATTGTGGAAAAGTAGGCCAATTAGAAAATTTTGGTAAAGCATATCTAATATCTAAATGAACCAATACATCAACGTAAAAAAAGGACCGTGTATAAGTAGACAACACTTGTGCAGCTTTTGAAGAAAAGCCGCACTTAGGGGCATCTGGAGTACCTTTCATATATAATACAACGGTATTTTTTTCTATTTGATTTTTAATTTTTTCTATTACATTATTCATTTTTATTTTTACTAAAAGTTTTAATTATATTTAATAAATTTATTATGTAATTCTATTTATACTCTTATGTTTAAAAGGAGTTCAGTATCTATAATGATTTTTTAAATTTAGCTATATATTTTTACTTATTGCTAATATAGGTACTATTTTTAAAATCAATAATTGATAATGTTCTTTCAACACTGTTTATAACAGATTTTGTGATAATGTCAATTTCAATATTTATTATATTATCTACTTGTTTGTTGCCAAGTGTTGTTTTTGTTGCGGTATATGGAGTTAAACAAATGCGTATATAGTTATTGAATATTTTACTTACTGTAAGACTTACTCCTTCTACACCAATTGATCCTTTCTGTAGGATATATTTTTGATACTTGTTTTTTATACTAAACCATATTATTTTATTATTTCTTGAGGTAATTATTTTTTTGATTTTTCCAGTGCAATCAATATGTCCAGTCATTAGATGTCCGCCAATTTCAGAATGATAACTGAGTGGCCTTTCTATATTAATTAAGTCTCCTATTTTTAACATATTCATATTAGTTAGTTTTAATGTTTCATGTATTAGATTAAAACTGATTAAATTATGTTTAATTGCAATAACTGTCAAACAGCATCCATTATTTGATATAGAACAACCAATTTTTAAATTTGAAAGCAAATGTATGGGTAATGTAACTGTATATGTTTTAAAATTAGTTGCTACGTTAATTGCATGAACAGGAACAATAGCTTGTACAATACCTGAAAACATATTTTTCAGTATACTATCATGTATAATGTAAAATTTTATTTTAATTCCGAGTATAGCATACACCTTTTTTTTGTTAAACATATCTTGAAGACATTTGAACAACTATAATAAAAATGTGTTTTCATGATGTAAGGTATTTTCAAAACATTTGATATGTGATACAATCGTGGGTGGGTTAATCTTTGGAGCGTATAGATTATTTAACTTAATTTTTTAGTATATATTAGTTAAGTTTTATAAAAAAGTCAAATGATTACAGTGAGTGGAATGCGCAGTGATACTGATGAGTATATAATATAGTAAATAATAGAGTTTGTATTGTTTGTTGTTGTGTGCGTTCTTAGCTCAGTTGGTTAGAGCACTACCTTGACATGGTAGAGGTCGATGGTTCAAGTCCATTAGAACGCATTGGTTGTGTAATACAACATTATAATATGTTAAATAAAATGATTATAAGTTGTTTTTTTTATAAATGCTAAAATTATTTAAACTAATGCATTATAGTAGCACTGAAATTTAAAACAAAACTATGATTTTTATTTATATAAAAATATAACGTGGTTTCTGTTTTGTAGAAAAAATATAATAATTATGATTATATAATTATGTTTATTATGTGAAGATTTTTTGGTTAAAAAATAAAATAAGTAACATGTCTATTAAGATATGTTTATATATAAGTTAAATATAATATAAATATATTTAATAAAGGAGAATATTGAAAATGAATCGTAATAGATTAATATGTTCTGCGATTATTTTAAGTTCTTTTGTATTAGTTAGTTGTGCGAATACAACTAAAATAAAAGAATTATCGTCTGAAGTACATGATTTAAGTGAAAAAATTGATCAGGTTAGTAGTGATATAGATAATTTACGTCCTGAAGTAGAAAAAAATAAAAGCGAAGCAGCACGAGCTAATCAACGTATTGATAACCAAATTACTTCTTATCATAAGTAATTTGAGTAGGAACGTAGAAATACATTTATGTATAATTCTATAATCATACATAAAGTTTAATATAATTTATGGATTATCGTGATGAGACGATAAGGGAAGGGAAGCAAAACACAACATCATTAATTCCTATCCTGTGTTTTTTTGATAGGAATTAATGATGTTGTGTTTTTATAATTTTATTAATAAATTTTGAAAATATACAATTAATTATTATTTATTAATGTATATAGAAATATAAGCATTATCATTATGCTTTATTTTATATAAAGCATTAGCTTGAGAATATATAGAATTTAATATTAGGTATATTCCTTGGGATCGAGATATGGTTAAGTTTTGTTTTAATTGTAATTGATTTATTAAAAATGGTTTAATATCAACGTTAATAGCTTCTTGTAAACTTAATCCTTGGTATAAGCTGAATATTATAATGATAATTCCTTTGACAATAGCAGAATCGCTATATCCGTGTAGTGTTATTAAATTATTGTAGGGAATTATAGAGCTAGTTAAAGCAATCCATGTTTGACTTTGGCATCCAGAAATTAAATGTTTTTTTATCCGCATATTTTTTGGAAATTCAGGTAATAATTTTCCGAGATCAATTATATACAGATATTTTTCTTCCCAATTGATACAACTTAAAAAATTTCGTAGTAATTGAGCTTTTGTTGGAAAATTTACCATTTTATTTTGTTTTAGTATAATAATTATTCTTATTGGCTAAGTAAATGTTGTACTTTAGTTAATCCGTGTGCCAAATGATCGATATCTTCTTTATTTGTATACATAGCTAACGATGCGCGGCACATACCTGGTACTTTAAAATAATTCATAGTAGGTATCGCACAATGATGTCCTGTTCGTATAGCGATACCGTATTGATTTAATAACATTCCGATGTCGTATGAATGATATGTACCTATATTAAAGGCAATAATGCTACTTTGTATACTTCTTGGCCCGTATAATATTAATTCTGGAATTTTTTGTAATATATTTATAGCGTAATGTATTAGTTGGTCTTCGTAAGTATAAATATTGTCAATGCCTATTGCTTTAATATATGCTATGGCATTATTTAATCCTATAATACCACCAATGTTAGGAGAACCTGATTCAAATTTCCAAGGAGACTCTATAAACGTAACATCTTGAATTAGACTTACATTTTGAACTATGCCCCCTCCTACTATCCATGGGGGCATTTTTTGAAGTAATTCTTTTTTTCCGTACATGATACCAATACCAGAAGGTCCATATATTTTATGTCCAGAAAATACATAAAAATCACAATCTAATTTTTGTACATCTACTGGTTGGTGTGCAATGCCTTGCGCACCATCTATTAGTATTAAAGCGTCGCTTTTCTTTCTCACTATATTAATTATTTCTGTTAACGGGTTGATTGTTCCTAAAACATTAGATATATGTGATATTGATAAGAGTTGAGTACGATGATCTATAAGTTTCGATAAGCTGGATATATCCAATGTCCCGTTAGGAGTTAATGGTATATAACGTAATGTTATTTTTTTGTTTTTTGCTAATATTTGCCATGGAATGATATTGGAGTGGTGTTCCATTTCACTTAAAATAATATTATCTCCGTAATTTGTAAAATTATGACCCCAACTATTGGCAATTAAGTTAATAGCTTCAGTAGTATTTTTAACAAAAACAATTTCTTCTTTGGATGCATTAATAAAATTAGCTATATGTAAGCGTGCTATTTCCATTTGATCAGTTGATTCGGTGCTTAACGTATGAATACCTCGATGAACAGCAGCATATTCATTGCGATAATAATGAGCTTGCGCGTCTATAACAATATTAGGTTTCTGCGCAGCTGCAGCGTTATCAAGATAGATAAGAGGATGTTGATTTATAATGCGACTTAATATAGGAAAATCTGATCTAATTTTTTCTATAGGATATTTTGTTGTCATGTTGTTACCCTTGATAAAGATTTGTTCATTCTTGTCAAAACGGTATCTTTTACTATAGCATTCTCAATTGATCCTATAATCTCAACAGAAAAAGCGTAAATAAGCATTTTTAATGCATCTTTTTTTAGAATACCTCGTGTACTTAGATAAAATAGATGTTCAGCATCAATTTGCCCTATTGTTGATCCATGGCTGCATTTTACATCATCGGAGTAA
Organism: Candidatus Blochmannia sp. SNP; assembly: GCF_036549215.1. Taxonomy (NCBI): domain Bacteria; kingdom Pseudomonadati; phylum Pseudomonadota; class Gammaproteobacteria; order Enterobacterales; family Enterobacteriaceae; genus Candidatus Blochmanniella; species Candidatus Blochmannia sp. SNP. The sequence continues at coordinate 487,697 of NZ_CP144371.1, forward strand.
ATTTCAAGTTTAGGGGTACTATTAATGTTTGCATCTTGGTGCAACAGTAAGTTGTTGTTTGTCATTTTTCCGTCAGTTTTCATAGAATTTGGATTTACTTTTATTAATCCATTAAACACACCAGTGCTGCAATCACATGCAATTATTTTATGTAATTGTCTGCTTATAGCGTATTCTTGATTATTATGTTCTAAATAAGTTCGTATATCTCCAATATCTTGTTTTGATAGCAAAATTAAGCTATTTAGTGACAAAGATGCTCCTGATTCATTGATTTGTGCGCTAGTTTGATGACATGTAAGTTTAGGACCAAGAATAACAAAGATATTACTGTCTACATTTGCATACTGTCCTACATTAATATCATTATGTGCTATATGATAACTTTCACGATTTTCAAATACTAATTTAATGTGGTGTAATTTAGCGTTATTTCCTATTTTCATGGATAGACGTGCACCACTAAAATGTGCGTTTTTATTTACATTAATAAAATGTTCTATAATACAGGTACTGGAATGGGATCCGATTTCGAGATAGTGATAATAATGTGATGTAATTAATTGATTTTTTTCATTAGATCCTTCATTAATATATAGCAAATATAGCGGTTTTTTTGTTATTTTTTGTGCAGGTAAAGTTATATGTATTGTTGCGTCACTTAGGCATTCAGTTAAATATAAAAACATTTCTGGTTGAATTGGGTTAGATAATTCATAACGATTGGGATTACGATTGATTTTAATTATCCATGGATCAATATTTTTATCACTTAATTCGGGTGAAAATTTACCGTTGACAAATATTAGACGATAGGAATCTATAGAAAGTCCTAGTTTTTTGTATTGAAATTCATTAAATTCAACATTTTTGGAAAAGGTGAAATTGTAGGTTAATAATTCTTCAAGCGAAGTATATTTCCAATGATCACTTTTGAGATCTGGTAATCCGAGCGTTTTAATGTGGTTCCAATGTTTATGTATTATACTTGAATTATTACTATTTTTTTGTTTAAATAATTGGTACCATTCATTTAGTACTCTATTTTTGTTATCAAGATAACCAGCCATAGCCTTTTTCCTCAAGCTTTTTGACTAAATCGATATTGCCGGATCTTATGATATGACCCTTGTGTAGTACATGAACATAATCTGGTTTAATGTATTCTAAAATTCTTTGGTAATGCGTGATGATGATAAATGAACGTTTTTTATTGCTTAACATATTAAGACCGTTATAAACAATTTTTACCGCGTCTATATCTAAACCAGAATCCGTTTCATCAAGAATACATAGTAATGGTTCTAGTATTATCATTTGAAGGATATCATTGCGTTTTTTTTCACCTCCAGAAAATCCAACGTTTACTGATCTAGTTAAAAGATCAGAGGGCATTTTTAATAATTTCATTTTTTTTTGAACAAGTTGGATAAAATCAAATCGATCAATAAGAGATTGGTTCCGATATTTCCGTATGGCATTAACAGCACTGTGTAAAAATAATTGATTGCTAATTCCTGGGATATCTACTGGATGCTGGAATGCTACAAAAATTCCTTCACCGGCACGTTCTTCTGGTTTTAGAAGTAATAAATTTTTATTTTTAAATAAAATTTCCCCATCAGTAACAACATAATCTTGTTGACCAGATAATGTAGCAGATAATGTGCTTTTTCCGGATCCATTAGGTCCCATAATAATATGTATTTCACCTGGATTAATTTCTAGATTTAGTTTTTTCAGAATAGATATATCTTTTACACTGACATTCAAATTTTTTATTGATAGCATTGTGATTTCTCCTTTTTGAATGACTATGTTGTATGATACTTAAAATAAAAATTTTATCCAACACTGTGTTCTAGAGTGATTGCCAGCAATTTTTGTGCTTCTATAGAAAATTCTAAAGGTAATTTAGAAAATATATCTTTACAAAATCCATTTACAATCATGGAGATTGCATCATCTTCATTAATACCTCGTTGTCTACAATAAAACAGTTGATTATCGCTGATTCGTGAAGTTGTAGCTTCGTGTTCTAGTTGTGTACTATTATTATTTGATTCGATTATTGGAAATGTATGAGAACCGCATTGTTTACCTATCAACATTGAATCGCATTGTGTAAAATTACGTGCATTTGAAGCAGTTTTTGCAATTTTTACTAATCCTCGATAAGTATTTTGACTATTTCCAAGAGCAATTCCTTTTGAAATAATGGTTGAATGTGTATTTTTTCCAATATGAATCATTTTTGTTCCGGTATCTGCTTGTTGTATACCATTAGTAATAGCAACGGAAAAAAATTCTCCAATAGAATTATTTCCTTTTAAGATTACACTTGGATATTTCCAAGTAATGGCGGAACCAGACTCAGATTGAGTCCAAGACATTTTAGAATTTTCTCCAGCGCATAATGCTCGTTTAGTAACGAAGTTTAAGATCCCACCTTGAGAACGTTGATTACCAGAAAACCAGTTTTGTACTGTTGAATATTTTACTTGGGCGTCTTTTAGTACGATAACTTCTACAACTGCCGCATGAAGTTGATGACTGTTGTGTATTGGAGCTGAACATCCCTCAATGTAACTAACATAACTACCTGTATCGGCAATTAAAATAGTGCGTTCGAATTGTCCAGTTTTTTTAGAATTCATACGAAAGTAAGTTGATAATTCCATAGGACAACGTACATTTTTGGGAATATATACGAACGTACCATCAGATACAACTGCAGCATTGAGTGCAGCAAAAAAATTATCTTTAAAAGATACTACAGTTCCTAAGTATTGACGTACTAAATCTGGATAGTCACGAATGGCGTCGTAAAATGAGCAAAAAATAATGCCTTTTTTTAGTAAAGTAGTACGAAATGTAGTAGATACAGAAACTGAATCAAAAATAGCGTCAACTGCTACATTTCCTTTTTCATGTATTGGTATACCTAGTTTATTAAAGGTTTTCTTTACTTCTTTGGTCAAGTATTTTGATTTATTTAAAAGAGGATTTGCATTTTTTTGTGTTTTTTGATTTTTTTTATTTTCGACACATGCTGGAGCAGAAAAATAACTATATGCATTATAGTCAATTTTTTGATAATGTCCTTTTAACCAATGCGGTTCTTTCATATTAGACCAGGCATGATAACCTGCAAGTCTAAATTCTAACATCCATTTTGGTTCTGATCTTTTTTTTGAAATAGCATATACTACATTTTCGTTAATACCTTGTTTGAGTTCTTCATTGTTTAATGTAGTAAAAAAACCTTCTTTATAATATGAATCGTTATTTTTGGTTAAGCTTTTATTAGTATCGTTGTATATGTTAAAGTTATTGTGTATCATGATAATACCTGTCTTTAAATCCCAAAACTTTCACCGCATCCACAAGAATATTGAGCTTGAGGATTATTAAATTTGAACATATGATTTAATCCTTCTTCTACATAATCTAATTCAGTTCCATCGATAAATGGCATTATATCCAATGGTATAAATAATTTAGCTCCATCACGTTCAAAAATTAGGTTATTATCATTTAATGATACAACTTTAGACATAATATATGTAAACCCCGCGCACCCTGATTTTTTTATGGTTATTTTTAATCCTAATATATCAGGATCTTTATTTTTTACATGAAGAATTTGCCGTACTGCTGCATCAGTTAAGGTTAGACCACTCCAGGAAACATGGTTTTTAACTATATAACGTGTATTTTGTTTGATGTTATTTTTCATTATAAATTACCTTTTAAATTTACTATGTAATATTTTTATTATTTTTTGTATTAGATATTTATAATCGTAAAATATTTTCATATATTATATGATTTATTTATATACTGTATTATGTCATCATATAACATAATTTTTATAAACAGCATAGATTTAATTTTTTAATTAGTGTTTTAAATCAATTTTTATACTTTCGAACAGTAAATATAATTCGTTTTAGAGATCATATTATTATATATACGAGTATATATAATAATATGATCTCTTTTGTAAGATCAATGAAGTTATATTGTATATAATTTTATTATAATCAGTAGATATGAACATATCTAATCATATTAAAAAATTAATAAATATATTAGTTAATAATGAAGATCAACATAAAAACTAATAATAAATTATGATATATTCTTAATTAACCAATCAGAAGCTTCTAATAATTCTTTTTTATGTTGAGGCCAGTTTTTTATCCATTGTTTGCAACAATATGAAATACTTTTAGTATTATATGTGATACCTATTAGTTTTTTTTCTAACATTTCTAAAGGATCTGGCTCTAAACAATCGGTAAAAATATGACAGCAATCAATTATTCCATGTTTTATATTAAAATGTAATGTTACATTGCCCCAATCAAAATGGGTGTCTAGTTGATGTGTAAATATAGGAGTATTGCCAAAATTCCAGTTCCAATCACGTTGTTTGTTGAATTGATCAGAAAATCCTGGCATATGATAAAAATTATCTATAGAGAATATTTCTGGTGTTGCTCTCATTTTGTAATGCTCGAAAAATGCCTCTGTTAATCCTTGACATACTTCTTCATGATTAATATCAGGTTTTAATTTATTTAAATTAGCAACACGAGATCGAATAGAGGTAATTCCTTTAGTCTCCAATTTTTTAAGATCTGGATTAAGATAATAAGTAAGCTTGGCAATATCGACATTTAAGAGTAATGTCCCGTGATGAAATTGACATCCAGGTTTTTCACGATATGCAGAACCACTAATTTTACGTTCTCCTTTTGTTGTATTGATGACAAGATCATTTCTTCCAGAGAAGATAGCTTTAATTCCAATACGATTCAATCCATTTAAAACTATATTGGTGGATAAGTTTTTGTCATAATGTTCCTGAGTGGATATAAAAGTAAAACAAGTATTACCTAAGTCATGAAATACAGCGCCACCTCCACTACTTCTTCTAGCTAATTTGATTCCATCTCGTTCCATACGGCGAGTGTTACATTCTTTCCATGCATTTTGAGCGCGTCCTATTACCACTGTGTTTTGATTTCTCCATAAAAATAGTATAGATTGTTTTTTAGATATGTTTTTAAACATATATTCTTCGAGTGATAAATTAAACCATGGATCATAAGAGTTAGATAACAATAATCTTAAATAACACATAAATCTTCCTTCATCAGGGTTTAATATTTGATATATGAATTTTTTGTATGTCTATATGCATAGATGTAAATAGAGTACTATATTATTATTAATAATAGTAAATTCTTTAGATTATTTTTTATTGAATGATTAGTATTGGAATAACTTTATATACGTTTTTTAATTTTTTATAAATTTAATATGTTTACTTAAATAGTTCACATGAAACTTTTTGTTAAAAATTGTGTAATTGAAAAATTAGAATACTTATGCTTATTTTTTATAAAATTTATTTAAAATAATTTTTAGTTTATTTTATGTATTTACTGTTCTGTTGGTAATATTTAATAGGATTTATGTAATTACAAGATGATATTTGCTCTTATCTTAAGGTGCCATGAAAACGTTTTATTAAAATTGTTGAGCATTTATTAACAATATCAGAAATTTCTTCTTCTTTTAAAGTATGGGTTTTACTTTGTAAAAATAGTTTAATAGTAAAACTTTTAAAACCTTTTGGTATACCTTGTCCTTTATAGACATCAGATAACTTGATTTCAACTAATTGATCTTGATGAGCAATTTTTTTACATTCAGTAATAACAGATTCTGCAGAAATATTGTCCGGTACTATTATAGAAATATCACGGTAATTTTTTGGAAATTTAGAAACGGTAGTAATTTTAGATAATGTGGGTCGAGAAATCATATTCCATGACAATTCAAATACTAGTGTGTGTAATCGTAAATTTAATTTCGCTTGTATAGCAGGATGAATCATCCCAATATATCCAATACATACATTATTTAAATAAATCGCTGCGCTTTGTCCAGAATGTAGCGCGGGATGTGTATATTTTTTAAATTTTACATAACTTAATTTATTGGTTATATTTAGTAGTGATTCTACATCTCCTTTTATATCGTAAAAATCTACTGGATGTTCTGTTAAATCCCAATGTTCATTAAATCTAAAACCAGATCGTATTCCAGCTATCATAAAATTTTGATATACTTGGTTTTCAGCAGTTTTTTTTGGGATAAAGCACATACCGCTTTCAAATAATTTAACTTGTTTTTGTTGTCTATTTTGATTATAAACCACTGATTTGATTAATCCAGGCCATAAAGATAGCCTCATAGTAGACATATCTAATGTAATTGGATTTTTTAAAATTAATGGATCTTGTTGTGGGTGCAATAATTTTTGAATGTTAGGATTTACGAAACTATATGTTATTATTTCTTGATAACCACGATCTATTAATAGATTTTTTATCCTTGATAATGATATAGTTGAGGTAGGGTTATAATTTGTTATTAATTTCGTAGGAATAAAAATATTAGGGATATTGTTGTATCCATTAATACGTATTATTTCTGCAATTAAATTTTCTTCTATAGAAATATCAAAACGCCAAGTTGGCGTTAGTACTTTCCAAGTCTTATTTAAAAATTCAGTTTTAAAGCCAAGTCGTGTTAGAATATGTGTGATTTCTTTATCCAGGATATTGAACCCAAGAATTTTGTTTAATTTGGTACGATTTAATATAATATTGGTTGGTTTCGGTAATATATCATTATTTATTATGCTTATTATTGGACCGGGATAACCGCCACAGATTTTTAATAATAATGATGTAACGCGATCTAAAGCTAATTTAGATATGCTTGGATCAACTCCTCTTGCATAACGAAAGGAAAAAAGATCGTGCATATGATATAATTTAGATTGACTTGCGATAGTAGATGGTTTAAAAAAAGCAGATTGTAACATGATGTGACAGGTGTTGGAGCAAATGCAATATTGATTAGGAATAGTTATTCCAGCTATTGATAATGGTTTTTTGAAATCAGAGATTACTATTGTATTGGGAAATAATTTTAAATTATTGTTATTAGAGAGACTTAATGTTTCTCCGATTTGTGAGAACCGTATGCGTATTATGTTACCTTCAATTTTTTCATAATCAATAATATAAACTGGATGTCCCAGTTCTAGTAATACATAATTAGCAATATCAGTTACTACATTTACTGAACAGATTCCACAACGGCGTAGTTTTTCTGTTATCCATAAGGGTGTAGGAACAGTAATATGAATGTTTTTTAAAATTCTTCCTAGAAATTGTGGACATGCATCAGGAACTTCAATAGAAATTGGAATGGTTTCATTAATTGTTGGTGTAATTGAATTTATTTTTATTTTTTTTAATTTGAGGTGATTGATAGCTGCTATTTCTCTGGAAATTCCGATGATATTAAGACAATCTCCTCTATTAGGAGTAACATTTATTTCAAAGATATTATCATTAAGGTGTAAATAATTATAGAAGTCTTGCCCAATAGGCGCATCAGTAGGTAATTCTATTATACCTACTGCGTGATGCATTATTCCTAATGCTGAAAAAGTACATAGCATTCCTTCTGATTGTTGTCCTCGTATAATAGTTAGTTTAACTTTATGTCCATTTGGTAATATTGATCCTACATTAGCAATCACTGTTCGAATATTTTCACGACAATTAGCAGCATCACAAACAATATTCAATAATTTATTACTACCGTCGTTTACTTTTGTTATCCATACATTATTGAAGTTTGGATGTATTTTACATTCTACGATTTCACCAATAACTACTCCATAAAAAATATTAGAAACAGGCTTTACTTCATTAACCTTAAATCCAGCCATAGTCAATTGATTAACTAATTTGATGCTACTAATAGATGGGTTTGTCCATTCTCGTATCCACATCTCACTAAATTTCATTATAACATCTCTACATTATTGAAATTGATTAAGAAATTGTAAATCATTTTTAAAAAAAATACGTATATCGTTGATATTGTAAAGCAACATTGTTAGTCGTTCTACTCCTATTCCGAAAGCGAATCCTGAAAACTTTTTTGTATTAATATTTGCTTGGTGTAAAATCTTAGGATGTATCATACCACATCCTAATAGTTCTAACCAATTTCCTGTTTTTTGATCTATTACATCTATTTCTGCAGATGGTTCTGTAAATGGGAAATAAGATGGTCTGAAACGTAAAGAAATTTTTTTTCCAAAAAAATTATATAAAAAGTCATATAATATTTTTTTTAGGTGACATAAATTAATGTTATAATCTATCATTAAACCTTCCATTTGATGGAACATAGGTGTGTGATTTTGATCATAATCTTTACGATATACTCGTCCAAAAGAAATGATCCGAATCGGAGGACTTGTGTTAGCCATAGTACGTATTTGAATACCAGAAGTATGTGTGCGAAGTAATCGTTTTTCATCAAACCAAAAGGTGTCGTGTTCGTCTCGGGAAGGGTGGTATATGGGAATATTTAGCGCATCAAAATTAAAATAATCATCGTCAATTTCTGGTCCGTGTGTTATAGAAAATCCTAAAGCGTTAAAAAAAAGCTTCATACGTTTTATGGTACTTGTTATTGGGTGATGTGTGCCTATATCTGATAAACGTCCTGGTAAAGTGACATCTAGCGTATCAGTAGTTAAGGTTTTTCTTATATTTTTTGATTTTAAAATATTTTGTCGTTCAATGAATAATGTATATATATCTTTTTTTGCTTGATTAATAGCTGTACCTAATTTAGGTCGTACATCTAATGAATAATTATTAAGAGTTTTAATTTGTTGATTTAAGTATCCCTTTTTACCTAAAAATTTAATACGTATTAATTCTAAAGTATTTATGCTATTAGATTGTATTATGGCTGATTGTGCTTCCATAACTAGTTTATGTATAAGATCTAATGACATATATAAATCCTTGTGCTATAATTAGCTGTGTATATGCGTTATTTATAATTAAATTTAATTAACATTATGTAACACATGATTGTGTATAAATAGGAATTTGAAGAAATTATATATATATATATAATTATTTATTCATGCTAGTTTTATTTGGATTATTCAAAAAAAACTACTACTACTACTACTATTACTGAATGGAATAGTAAAAATTTATAATGTTTAGTTAAATTGCATTTATACTGTAATAAAATACAGATGATTATAAATCAATTTTTTGCCTTGTCGACTAAAACAGAAAATGTTTCTTTATCGTAAATAGCTATATCAGCAAGCATTTTTCTGTTAATATAAACATTAGATTTGTGCAATCCATTTATTAAATAATTATAAGAAATACCACATGCTCGCGATGCAGCATTGATGCGATTAATCCATAATCTACGAAACAAACGTTTCTTCTGGCGACGATCCCGATAAGAATATTGTCCAGATTTTATTACTGATTGATAGGCAACACGATAAGTACGAGATCTAGCGCCATAGTAACCTGATGCTTGTTTTAATATTTTTTTATGGCGAGCACGTGCCACTACACTATTTTTGACTCGTGTCATATGTATTATTCTCCTAATAATGCAAACGGATGTGGCATGATATTTAAAATAATTTTAATAATAAGTCAAATTAGATTATTCTATATATATGGTAAGCATCTCATAATCGTAGTTAGATAAATTTTAGGGAGTATAGATTTTTGACGTAAATGGCGTTTATGTTTGGTAGATTTTTTAGTTAAAATATGTCGCATATGAGCGTGTTTATATTTATATTTTCCCAAAGCTGTTATTTTAAATCGTTTACTAGCTGCTTGAAGTGTTTTAATTTTAGGCATAAATCAGTCTCGATAGTTCTTTTTTAAACTGTATGTTTTTAAAACGCTATAATATGTAAATAATATAATTATTATTCAGTTTTTTGATTTTAGTGGCCTATTATTTTTTTTTTGGATTTAAAATCATGGTCATTTGACGTCCTTCAATTTTATTGGATAAAAATTCTACTGTTGTTAATTCATTTAATTCATTGCGTATACGGTGTAACATTTTTGTACCGAGTTGATGGTGAATTAATTCACCTCCTCTAAAGCGCAAAGTTATCTTTACTTTGTCTCCTTCGTTAATAAATTTAATTAAATTACGTAATTTAATTTGATAATCTCCTTCATCGGTAGCTGGTCTGAATTTTATTTCTTTAACATGAATCACCTTTTGCTTTTTCTTTTGTTCTTTTGTAGATTTATTTTTTTCATACAGAAACTTACCATAGTTCATAATTCTACATACAGGTGGATCAGAATTAGGACTGACTTCAACTAAATCAAGACCAATATCTTCAGATTGCTTAAGTGCTTCATGTAAACTAACTACGCCAATTTGTTTTCCGTCTACTCCAGTTAGACGGACCTTGTGAGCATTAATTTCTCTATTGATACGATTCAATCGTATTGATTGTATTTTTTTTCCTGATTTAATAATATGTTATTCCTCCATTTGATGAAAACTATAATTGTTAATTTCATATAGTAATTTTTTTATAAATACATCAATATTATAGTTATTTAACTTTTTACCACGATAAGTACGTATGGCTACTGTATTTTGATTTATTTCTTTATTACCACAAATCAGCATATAAGGTACACGTTGTAAAGTATAATAGCGAATTTTAAATCCTATTTTTTCATTTCTCAAGTCTACTTTTGTTCTTATTTTTTTATTTATTAGTTTTTTTTCTATAATAGAAACATATTCAGATTGTTGATTAGTGACATTAATCAGGACAACTTGTATTGGGGCTAACCATGTCGGAAAAAATCCTGCATATTCTTCTGTAATTAAACCAATAAATCGTTCCATGGAACCAAGGATCGCTCTGTGAATTATTACGGGAGCTACGCGATTATTCTTATGGTCTATATAGCGTGCATTTAGTAAATTTGGTAAAGAAAAATCTAGCTGTATTGTACCACATTGCCAAGTTCTATCAAAAGAATCGAGTAAAATAAATTCTATTTTAGGACCATAAAATGCACCATCATTAGGTTGATATTGAAATGAGATATTATTATTCTGAAGTGCAGTAGATAAATATTGTTCTGCTGTATCCCATATTGAATCTGTTCCAATCCGTTTTTTTGGACGAGTGGATAGTTTTACTAAAATTGTTTTAAATCCGAATATATTATATACATCATACATCATTTTAATACAGTGGTTTAATTCATCGAATATTTGTGTTTTTGCGCAGAAAATGTGGCCGTCATCTTGGGTGAATTCTCGTGTTCTTAATAATCCATGTAAAGATCCAGATGGTTCATTTCTGTGGCAATTTCCAAATTCAGCAATACGATAAGGCAAATCTTTATAAGATCTAATGTCTTGATTAAAAATTTGAATATGTCCTGGACAATTCATTGGTTTAACGCAATACTCATGATTTTCTGAAGAAGTAGTAAATATGTGTTCATGATAATTATCCCAATGGCCAGTTTTTTTCCATAACGCTTGATCAATCATAATAGGACTTTTAACTTCTTGGTATTTATATATTTTAAGTTGTGTTCGTATAATTTTTTTTAATTCTTGTAATAAAATCCATCCATTTTCATGCCAAAATATCATGCCGGAAGCTTCTTTTTGTATGTGATATAAGTGTAATTGTTTAGCAAGGTTACGGTGATCATGTTTTTTAGGATTTTGTAATGTATTATATTTTGACATTTCAAATTGCTGTTTGTTAGCCCAAGTAAAACCATAAATACGTTGTAGTTTTTTATTTTTACTATTTCCACGCCAATAAGATGTAGAAATCTTATATAATTTAAAATTTCTACAAAAACTAATATTAGGTACATGTGGTCCGCGACACATATCTATATATTTTTTATGATAATATAATTTAATATGTTCAGTTGGATTAATATGCTCATTGAGCAAAGAGACTTTGTATGTTTCTCCAAGGGATAAGAAAATTTTTTTGGCTTGCATCCAAGTAACGCTTTTTTTTATGATATTGTAATTCTTATTAGCAAGAAGAATCATGTGTTTTTCTAGAGTTATTAAGTCGTTATTAGTAAGACGATAATCAAGATCTATATCATAATAAAATTCTGTGTTTATTACTGAACCAAGCGCCATTTTGGTTACGGGCCATAACTGTTTTATAGCATACCCTAATAAATGTGCGCAAGAATGGCGAATTATATTTAATCCTATATTGTCTTCTGCATTGATAAATTCTAATGTTGAATCGTGATATATTAAATCTGTAATATCAATAATTTTTCCATTTACTCGTGCAGCTATACAATTTTTAGATAATGTCGAATCCGTATCTTTAGCAATTTGTAAAGGAGATACTGGATGATTATATTGATATTTATTTCCGTTATTTGAAATGATTACAAGCATTGATGATTCCCGTATATTGTTAATATCTTATACGTGTTTTATCGTATAAGATATTAAATTTTTAAGTTTATTTTTTAATTTTTTCATCGTATATCATTTTATAATGTAGAATCATCAAGTATCACGCACCTTATCATATTTTTATTTTATTTTATATATAAGCGATATCTATTATGAGTTAAATAATTGAAAATCTTACATAAGATTGTAATTATCGTTGATAATTGTAATAAGTTTATTATTTATTTTGATATAAAACTAAACAATTCTAGCATATTATTATATTGTGTAAGAAGTATAAATGTGAAAATTATATTCAATTTAATTAATATGGTTTTTATTTTATAATATCCGATATTCGGATAAATATTCGGTTAAATTATTTTTATGTTATATTAAGTAGTTATTATTAAGTGGCATTGTAATTATTTGTGCAATAAATTTATTTAAAATAATTTTTATGATTTTTATTATTTTGAGGGTGTAGGGATTGTTTTTTTATCTAAATCAGTTTCAATTTTAATAATTGATTATTAATTAAATTTAATTTTTAAAGTTTGTAATTCTTGATTGAAATTTGTATTAGATATAAAAATATTTAAATCTTGAATCATTTGACAATAGAACGCTATAGAATTTATAGACAAAATAATATTTATAGTAATTGGTGTTGTTATATTTGAGCTGTAATTTATTTTTTTTTATGTAAGAGATAAAATATGAGTGCGTGTTTGTTCTTTATTTGAAAGTATTAATATATAAATACAACTTTGATTATATTTTTATATTTTTTATTTTAATTTTTATTTCAAATTATATTATGTAATTTTAATGTCTATATTGACGTAGTACTATTGTTTAGTGTTATAAACATTTTTATTATATAAAATATATCTCTTGTAATGTTTGTTAAAATTAACAGACATTTCAAAATATGTATGTATGGTAATGTAAATTTGTTTTATAATGTTAGAAAACGTGATCTTGATATCCATCAATATTAATTGTGATAGATTTTTTGTAGCAATTTAAGTAACTTAAATTAATGACTGTTGTATAATTATGTTTTTGTATTCGTTATTGATCTCGATGTAGGATTAAAATTTATTTTTTAAGATGTTATGAATGTTTGTTTTTAATCATATTGAACTTATGATACTGTGCATTTTTCATAAGTATTATCGTGGTGTTGTTTTTTGACTTGCAATAATTTTTAATTAGATTAAAATTGGGTTAATTTACAATTAATTTTTTAGTTTAAATAATGTTATCTGGTTATTATTATTTAATATAGGGATGTAATTCTTAAAATGATTTTATTAGTTCATCGATAGCTTTCATTTGTTTTAAAAAATGTTCTAGTTTATTTAAGGGTAATGCAGAAGGCCCATCGCATTTAGCATAATTTGGATTTGGGTGCGCTTCAAGAAATAATCCAGCTATACCTACTGCTGTACTGGCTCTAGCTATATCATAAATCTGTGGATTTCTTCCTCCGGAAGAAGAACTTAAAGGATCACGTTTTTGTAAAGAATGTGAAACATCTACTATTATTGGACAACCTTGAGAAATGTGATTCATTATGTTAAATCCTAACATATCTACTATTAAGTTATCATATCCAAATAAAGTACCTCGTTCGCATAAAATTATCTTGTTATTTTTAAATGAACGACATTTATTAACAATATGTACTATTTGTGTTGGACTCATATATTGTGGTTTTTTTATGTTCATTGCCATTCCAGTTTTTGCTACAGATTCAATTAAATCTGTTTGACGCGCTAAAAATGCTGGAATTTGTAATACATCTACTACTTCTGATGCAATATGTGCTTGATTAATTTCATGTACGTCAGTCATAATCTTAACTCCGAACATTTTTTTTAATTCCTGAAATAAGCGTAAACCCTTTTCTAATCCTGGCCCACGATATGAGTCAATTGATGAACGGTTTGCTTTGTCGAAAGATGCTTTAAATATGTAAGGTATATTTAATTTTTGAGTTATGTGAGCATAATGTTCACAAACTTTCATAACTACGTCTCGTGACTCTAAAACGTTCATTCCTCCAAATAGTACTAACGGTAAATTATTTGATACTTTTATATCGATAATATCAACTGTTAATTGTCGCATGTATTGCATTTCCAAATGTTTTAATTTCAAATGTACAGTATTAATTTAGATTTAAATTAAATACGTTCTATTATATATTTATACACTTCATTTTTTAAATTTAAATTTAATAATTTATTTTTAGTTTTTTATAAATTTAGTTGCTCAAAATCGTATTTTTGTAGTAAATAAGATATATGTGTTATATATATAATATTTAGTGGGATATCCATTGCCCATATGTTACACGTTCGTAATGATGATAATCACGTATTGTATGGATATGAGTAAATCCAAATTTATAAAATAATGTTCGTATATATTTTCCTTGATTCCAGCCATGCTCTAGAAACAGCCATCCATTTTGATGTAAATGTTGAGTAGAAAGCTTACAAATTATTGTTAAATCTGCTAAACCTGATTGTTCTGATATTAATGCATTTTTAGGTTCAAAATTCATGTCTCTAATTCTTAGACATGAATCATGTTTAGCGATATATGGCGGATTACTGACAATAAGATTAAATTTTTTCCTTACTAAATATTTAAACCAGTTTCCATATATAAATTTTACGTTTTTTAAATTGAGAAAAATTTTATTTTGGCAAGCAATAAATAATGCTTGCTTCTGGAAGTCTACTCCTGTAATATTCCAATTTGGTCTTTCTGATGAAAGAGCTAAAGCTATTGTTCCTACTCCAGTTCCAAGATCTAAAACATTTAATTTATTGGTAGGCGTATGTAGTAGGTCAAGAACCTGTTTTACTAAGCATTCAGTGTCTGATCTAGGAATAAATACACCTGGAGCTACTTTAAAATTTAAGGACCAGAATTCCTTTGAACCAATTATATAGGCTATAGGTTCTCCTTTTTTTCTACGATAAATTAAAGATTTTAGTTTAATGATAGTATCATACTTTAATACAGTTTCTCCAAATCCTAACAGTTGGGCACGAGGTTTATTTATAACTTTTTCTAAAATAATTTCAGCGTCTCTTTTTGGACTTATAGATTTTTTTAGATTTAAAGTAGCCCAATATAACCACTGATCCCATGTCATTGTTCTGACTCTAATAGTTTATCAAGTTGATTAGCTTGATGCTTATCGACTATTGATTGCATCAAAATATCTAAATTTCCATTCATTATATCATTTAGTTTGTATGATGTAAAAGAAATACGATGGTCAGTAATACGACCTTGTTGGAAATTATATGTACGGATGCGATCAGATCGATCTCCAGTACCTAGTAAGTTACGTCGAGTGCATGACACTTCTTTTTGTCGCCGTTTCATTTCAATAGCATGTAATCTAGAGCCCAGTACTGATAATGCTTTAGCTTTATTTTTATGCTGTGATCGTTCGTCCTGGCATTCTACAACTAACCCGCTTGGTATATGGGTAATACGAATTGCTGAATCAGTGGTGTTTACATGTTGTCCTCCTGCCCCTGACGATCTAAAAGTATCGATTCTTAAGTCATTCGGATTAATACTAGGAAGTTTAATATTTGGTATTACTGGAATTACAGCGATTGTGCAAGTTGAAGTATGAATTCGACCTTGAGATTCAGTGTGAGGTACTCTTTGTACACGATGTCCTCCAGATTCGAACTTTAACTGCCCATATGTTCCTTTGTCAGGAATTTTTGCAATTATTTCTTTATAACCACCGTATTCGCCATAAGTAGCATTGATAATTTCTATTTTCCATCGACGCACCTCTGAATAACGAGCATACATTCGGAATAATTCTCCTGCGAAAATTGCTGCTTCTTTTCCACCAGTGCCAGCGCGCAATTCTATAAAACAACCTAATTTATCATTAGGGTCTGTAGGTAACAATAGTATTTTTAAATTTTGCTCAAGATTATTCTGATTTAAATAAAATTCTTTTAATTCATCTTGCGCAATATCATGCATATCTGTATCTGAAAGCATTTCTTTGATGTTAGTTATTTCTCGTTGCATATTTAACCAACGTTTAAAACAAATAACTATTTCAGATAAGCGTGCATGTTCCTTAGATAAAACACAAAAACGTTCTTTATCACAAATAATATCAGGTTCATTGAGTAATTTTTCTAATATATTGAAACGTTCTTGTAATACTATTAGTTTTTTAGTGATAGCAGGGTTCATATATGTTTATGTTAGAGTGATACACATTTTTTATTTATATGAAAATTATTGATATTGATAATTATCAGTATAATTGAAATTTGCATTGTTTTGTTTAAATAATATTTTGTGGCCATATTTTTATGAAATAAATTTCATTTTAATTATATTCAGATATAAACCTGAATAAGTATCGTATATTTATTATAAGTAATATTAAAATAATTAATACCAATGAATGATATCATATATGTATATGTTTATGAAAAAAATTTAAAGAGTTTTATTTTTTAGATATATAGTAATCAAATCTCTATTTATTTAGATAGCCTACAAATATTTTTATTAAGGACTACACTTGTATATGTATACATATTAAAGTTATTAAAGTAGTATAAATTTTATTATTTAATTTAACATTTTATTATTATGGTTTTTTATAATAAAAATTGATGTTATATAGTATGTTTCAATAAATGTTTAAGAAAGAAAATATTGAAGTATAAAAGTTTAATAAATTAATTATATATCGTGTGCTATTATTAAGCATCTGTTTAAATATTAGATTGAATTAATATTTAATATAATTAAAAGTTTTATTTATGATTAATAGGTAAATGATTATATGAAAAATACAGTATTAATATACATGTAATAAATTAAATCTGCATTTTACATAAAGACTTTTTAAAATTTAATATTTAGATGTATCGACATATATGTTTTCGATTGTTTGGAATAGCTGTTTTTATTTGTGTTTCTTGCGTTCATTATCATAATTTTAGTTTGCATGAAAACAAATTAGTAGCGTATATGTGGAATAATCATAAGAAATTAATATCCCACATGCTTAATTATCAAGCGCAAGGAGCTGTTATTTATACGATTAACAATCAAAGAAAGGGGTATGTTCCATTTATTTGGACTAAAGATAATAACCATTGCTATATAAAGTTATTTAATGTTTTTGGATTAACTATAATTTCTATATCTGTGGAAAACGGAGTTGTTTCTATCTTAAGTAATATATTCCATCAAAATAATGATTTAAAAAATGAAATTCAAAAATGGTTTGTAGATATTAGTTATTTTATAGAACAGTTACAACAATGGCTTCTCGGATTACCTAATAGCAACGCAGAATATAATTTAAATTCTATCGGTTGTTTATCTCATATAAATTATCGTTATAAGAATAAAAACATATCTATATATTATCGCCATTACTATGCTAATAGCATACCAATTTTACCTAAAGTTTTAGATGTATATTATGACCAATATTATATTAGGTTGATAATAAATAACTGGAATATACGATGAATTATCAATGGCCATCTCCAGGAAAACTTAATTTGTTTCTGTATATTACTGGGTATTGTGCAAGTGATTACCATTGCTTACAGACTTTGTTTCAATTTATTGATTATGGTGATAGTATCGAAGTATTAGTAACAGACAGTGGAAGAATTAGATTGTTTACTGAGATGAATGGTTTAATAATGCATCGCGATAATTTGATTGTGCGCGCGGCAAAGTTGTTACAACATTATTGTTGGCCTGATAAAAAATCTTCTCTTGGTGCAGATATTTTTCTTAATAAAGTGTTACCTATCGGATCTGGTTTAGGTGGTGCTTCTTCTAATGCTGCAACTGTTTTAATGATACTTAATCAGAAATGGCGTTGTTACTTGAATAAAAATATTTTAATGCGTTTAGGTTTGATGTTAGGATCTGATGTACCAGTGTTTATATATGGGTATTCATCATTTGCTGAAGGAATTGGCGATGTGCTTACACCAGTTTTTATACCTGAAAAGTGGTATCTTCTTGTTATCCCACCGATTAGTATCAGCACTGCGGCGATTTTTCAAATGTATAAATTAAAAAGTCGTTTTTATTCTCCATATCGTTCAATGCGAGAGTTATTATCTTTGTCTTTTAGTAATGATTTCGAAGAAATTGTAAAAGAAATATTTCCTGAAATAAAAATATATTTTAAGCATTTATCACAATACGCATTTACACGAATTACAGGGACAGGTTCGTGTATTTTTTCTGAATTTAATACCGAAAATCTTGCTTATCAAGTTCAAAGTTACTTGCCATCATGGATGAAAAGTATTGTAACACGAGGAATAAATTTGTCTCCGTTACATCAAAAATTATTAAAATATAATACATTAGTATTATAAATTTTTATTTCGTTAATAAATGTTGTTATATTATTATATAACTCGGGGCGTTAATAATATTATTGAATATAAAACTATGAGATATTTCTAATATGAAACTTTTTACTGGAAATGCTATTCCAGAGTTAGCTCGGTGTATTGCTAATAGACTATACACTAATCTTGGAAAGGCTTCTGTCGGTCGTTTTAGTGATGGTGAAGTAAGCGTTCAAATTAATGAGAATGTACGTGGTGGAGATGTATTTATTATTCAATCTACTTGCGCTCCGACAAATGATAATTTAATGGAATTGATTGTTATGGTGGACGCATTAAGACGTGCATCGGCTGCTAGGATTACTGCCGTAATTCCTTATTTTGGTTATGCTCGTCAAGATAGAAGGGTACGCTCTTCTAGAGTACCTATTACTTCTAGAGTTGTAGCAAATTTTTTGTCTAGTGTAGGAGTAGATCGTATTTTGACAGTAGATCTACATGCTGAACAAATACAGGGATTTTTTGATGTACCAGTGGATAATGTGTTTGGAAGTCCGATCTTATTAGAAGATATGATGCAACAAAATTTTAATAATCCTATTGTAGTATCTCCAGATATTGGAGGGGTAATACGCGCTCGCGCCATCGCAAAATTACTTAATGATACTGATATGGCAATTATAGATAAACGAAGATCCCGTGCTAATATTTCTCAAATTATGCATATTATTGGAGACGTATGCAATCGTGATTGTATATTGGTAGATGATATGATTGATACTGGCGGGACATTATGTAAAGCCGCAGATGTTTTAAAAGAGAAAGGGGCTTGCCGGGTGTTTGCTTATACTACTCATCCAATTTTTTCTGGTAATGCTTATGAGAATATTCAAAATTCTATGATCGATGAGATTATTGTTTGTGACACTATTCCATTAAAACCAAAAATAAAATCTTTACCTAATGTGCGCGCATTAACTTTATCTGGTATGCTTGCTGAGACAATTCGTCGTATTAGTAATGAGGAATCTATTTCTGCTATGTTTGAGCATTAAATGAATTTTAATATATTTTCACTTTAATGTATTCTGCTAGTATTTTAAAATGGCTATAAGAAGGGTTGTTAATCTTCAGTAAAAGGAAGTGTAAAATAGTTTTAAGAAAATATTTATATTTGTATTTTAATTAGTAATTGTGTTAGTTATTTAATAATATTAATAATAATTGTTGAATAAATATTAATTTATAAGACTACATAATAATTTGTGCGCAAAAGATGACTATTAAACTTATTGCTGGTTTGGGTAATGTTGGAGTGAGTTATTTTAATACTAGGCATAATTTTGGTTCTAAATATGTTGAATTGTTGGCTAAAAAATACAGAGTAATGCTGAGTAAAAGCGATATATTATGTGGGTATATCGGGAAATTGAAATTAAAAAATAATGTTGTGTATTTATTAATACCAGATTCATATATGAATAATAATGGGATTTCAATATCTAAATGTGTTGATTTTTATCAATTATACGTAGAAGAAATATTGGTAGCGCATGATGAGCTTGATTTACCACCAGGCGTAGTACGTATTAAATTAGGTAAAAACATTAATGATAGTCATAATGGATTAAGAGATATTGTTACTAGATTAAATAATAAATTTAATTTTTATCGATTACGTATTGGCATAGGTCATCCTGGTAAAAAAACCAAAGTGATTAATTTTGTGTTAAATAGACCATCTGTTTATGAGAAATTTAGAATTGATAGCGCAATTAATGAAGCATTATTACATACTGAAAGTATAGTGACTAAAAAATTTATTAAAGTTATGAATCAATTGCATTCTTATAAATCTGATATTTAGAGAAATATTTATTTAGGAAATTTTACTAATTTTTATAAAATATTAATGATAGTATTTATTATATTTTGTTTAATTTTAATTATTCAAGTATTATGCAAATTGATTGTGGTATAATTGGCTTGCCTAATGTAGGAAAGTCTACATTGTTTAGTTTATTAACTCATGTATCTGCTAAAGTAGATAATTTCCCTTTTTGTACTATTCAACCTAATATATCTATAGTTTATATACCTGATTCACGTATATATCAGTTAACGGATATTTTTCCATCACGTAAAATAGTGCATGGCTCAGTAAGATTTATAGATGTTGCTGGCTTAATAAAAGGTGCTGCTCAAGGGGTTGGAATGGGTGTTCAAGTTTTAAATCATATTCGTGCAACAAAAGTGTTGTGTCATGTGGTGCGGTGTTTTGATAATAATCAAATTATTCATGTTTTTAATGATATAGATCCTTGTAGAGATGTTAGTATTGTTAATACTGAATTGATTTTGTTTGATATTTTTCAGTGTGAACAAAGTGTTTGTGCTTTGCAAAAAAAGTGTAAGGTTATTGATGCCAGTAATAAACAACAGTTATTTTTATTAAAAAAATGTTTAGATTGTTTATATAATGGTGTTTTTTTAAGAAAAATACAGTTTTCTAATATAGAAAAAATAAATATTGAAAAGCTTAATCTTTTAACTGTTAAGCCAATTATTTATGTTGCTAATATTGATGAAAAATCTCTTATAAACAATATTTATTTAAATAGGCTGAGTGCATTAGCATCTAATGAACAAGCACCATTAGTTTCGTGTTGCGCAATGTTGTCTTTATTAAAGAGCAAAAATAATTACACTGAAGTTACTATGGAACAGAAAGAATGTGTATTACATGATATAAATAATATTATTTTTTCTGTGTTGAATTTGTGTACTTTTTTCACTATTAATTTAAACATGACACGAGCTTGGATATGCGTTATTGGAACTACCGCGTTGGAAGCAGCTAAAAAAGTACATAGTGATTTTAAAAAGGGTTTTATTAGTGTTCGAGTTATTAAGTTTAATGATTTTATTATTTATAACGGAGAATTAGGAGCAAAGAGAGCTGGTAAAATATATTATGAGGGGAAGGATTATTGTGTAGAGGACGGAGATATATTAAAGTTTTTGTTTAAAATGTAATGTGATATATAGTAAGTAGTACATAATTGGCACATTTTTATTTAAATTTACTGTATACTATAGTATACAGTAAATTTAAATAAAAATGTGCCAATTATGTACTCTAGAATTAACGTCGGTTTCCAAAAATACGAACTATCATTAAAAATAAATTAATGAAATCTAGGTATAAAGTTAATGCGCCTATAATTGAATATTTACGAAACTGATCTTGATTGTCTATAGATAAAGAAGCTCCTATAGATTTTAGCTTTTGAGTATCGTATGCAGTTAAACCAACAAAAATTATCACTCCAACGTATGTAATTAACCACATTAAAGCTGTATTTTTTAACCATATATTAACTATTGAAGCTAATATTATTCCAATTAATGCCATAAATGATAAATTACTAAAACTACTTAAATCCTGCTTAGTAGTATACCCATATAATGTCATAACTCCGAACATACCAGATGTTACTACAAATGCGCTAGATATAGAAGATGTAGTATATAGTATAAATATGCTGGATAAAGTTAATCCTGTTAGCATGGAATATAGCATAAATAATGTAGTAGCTAGAGAACCATTTAATCGTGATACCATCCCAGATAGAACAAATACCAATGCTAATTGGCCAATAATTAAACTGAAAAATATTATTTGATTAGAAAAAAGTAACTGAAGTATTGCTGGCGTCCTAGAAGCGTACCAAGCAACAAAAGCAGTTAACAATAATCCACAAGACATCCAACCAAATACTTGTGCGATATATGGTTGGATTACATTATTAGCTCGTTCCGATACTGTATTTTGAAAACGGGTAAATCGATCCATACTCATCACCTTCAAAAAATAATTGAAATATAAAACACTTTTATAAATTATATCGTAAGCGAATCATGTGAGCAACAAAATGTTGCATAACATTATTTTAAAAACGAATTAAAAATTAAATTTTATACATAATAACATGTACATCTTAGAAGTACGAATGTTATTGTGATTGGTTTGCCTCTAATAAACATTGAATATGGCATAGTATATTTGTTTAATTAAGATTAATGTATAATTCAATATTATTATTTAATGGTTGTTTAAATAGTAATATTGAATGAGATTTGTATTTTTATCGAATTCATATATTAATGGAACACCAGTTGGGACATTAATTTGAAATATTTCTGATTCGTTTAAATTATTTAAAAATTTTATTATAGCGCGTATAGAATTGCCATGGGCAACAATGATAAGATTTTTATTATTTTTAATATGAGGAAATATAGAATTGTTCCAATACGGGATTACTCTATTTAAAGTTAGCGCTAAACTTTCACCTTTAGATAATTCGTTAGTATTTATATCATGGTAGCGGTTATCATTTGTTGCAATAAATTGGTTGTGTTCACAAATATTCGGAGGAACGACATCAAAACTACGACGCCATTTTTGAATTGTTTCATAGCCGTATTTTTTTACGGCTTCGTCTTTATTCAATCCTTGCAGTGTCCCATAATGTCGTTCATTTAGTCTCCAAGATTTTTCAATTGGTAACCACGCTTGATCTAGTTGATCTAGTATAATCCATAGAGTGTGAATTGCTCGTTTTAATACTGAAGTATATCCGTAATTAAAAAAAAATTTATTTTTTTTTAATGTTTGACCAGCACATTGCGCCTCAGTACGTCCTTTTTCTGACAAATCTATATCAACCCATCCAGTAAATCGATTTTCTTTGTTCCATTGACTTTCTCCATGTCTTATAAGAACAAGTTTAGTGATATTCATAATTTCATTCTCTTATTTTTATTCATAAACATGTAAATAAATTATACACTGCTTGCTTCATATTGGCTATGTTATTAGTATGTGTAATATTGAGATAACTCTTGATAATTAAGTTACTTAATGCATAGTAATATATGCATATGTTAACAATATTTTTTAGAATAGTTAGAAATAATAATTTCTCTTTAAATTATATAAATAATAACATGACTTTATAAGTTTTACATATGTATATGATACAATAAGAGATATGATTTTATAGTTTATATGTAACATATTATTATAAAAATGAATGAATGTATGATGCAAATTGTTTATGTAGCAAGTCCGGAAAGTCAACAAATTTATGTTTGGAAATTGGATGATGTTCATGGACTATTAGAATTAGTTCAGGTAATATCTACTCTTGGAGGCGCCCATCCTATAGCAGTGCACCCTAATAAACAATTTTTATATGTTGGAGTGCGTCCTAATTTTGGAATTACTACTTATCGTATAAGTCAGAAGGGGTTGTTGACAGATGTTGGAACAATCGCATTATTCAGTAGTCCTACTCATTTGATTAGTGATGAACAAGGTAAATTTTTGTATTGTACATCCTATAGGAATAACACAGTAAGCGTTATTCCTATAGGCGGGTCAGGGATACTTGGACATCGTCCTGTACAAATTGTAGAAGGTTTGTTAGGTTGTCATTCTGCTAATATAGATAAGAAATGTGCAGATTCACTTTGGGTTCCATGTTTACAGGAACATTCTATTAGGTTATTTAAAATAAATTCGTTTGGCATTTTAACACCAGATAATCCATGTATTATTAAAACTAATATTGGTTCTGGCCCTCGTCATATGATTTTTCATGATTTTAGTTATTGTGCGTATATAATTAATGAATTAACAAGTACTGTTGATGTCATCAAATATGATAATTTACAAAAAATTGCAAGTATTGTGCAAACAATAAGTATATTACCTAAAGATGTAAAATTTGAACGATGTTGGGCAGCTGATATACATATGACTCCTAATGGTCGTTGGTTATATTGTTCTGATAGAGCTGCTAATATCATTAGTTGTTTTGAAGTGTCAAAAGACATAAAAAAATTAAAATTTGTTAATCATCAATTTACTGAGGAACAGCCGCGCGGATTTGCAATTGATTATAAAGGAGAATTTTTGGTTGTTGCAGGTCAAAAATCAAATTATATTTCTTTGTATCAAATTGATATGAATAATGGAAAATTAATTATATTATCTCGTTATTTATCAGGAAAAGGTCCTATGTGGGTTAATATAGTGCCTTTTTATGAATGAATATAGAAAATTAGTGATATTATGAAACATTTTTATGTAATTCTATTACATAAGAGTATAGGAATTATTGTGATTAATAATCATTTATATTATTGTGGTTGTTTGAATTCATATTTTTCTTATAAAAAGAATGGATATGAATAATATAATAAGATTTAATTATAGGTGCTTTACTAAGTAAGGGTTTATACTTAAAGGTAAAATGGGGTTTATAGTTATGATTTTAAATAGATTTCGTTCTGTATTATTACTATAAGTATCATGATAGTTGTAGATAGTTTTGGATTTCTTTATTATTTTTTATATTATTTTATTGTTATTTAGTAGCATTTAATGCTAATTAATTCAATTATTGTTTGTTTGTGATCGTATAATTAAGATTATATAATTTCTATATAATATTTGATATTAATATAATGTGTGTTATTGCGTTATAAATGTATTAGACGTTTTTGAGCTTGTTTAGCTGCATCACTATTAGGGTATAATTTACCTACTTGTCTATATATTACTTTAGCTTTATCTTTTTGTTCTGTTTCTTGCATGATGATACCAATTTTTAATAATGCGTCTGATGCTTTTATTGATTTAGGATAATTTTTTACTACTAAAGCAAAATAATAAGAAGCATCATCTTTATTTCCTTTATTATAATAAAGTTGTCCTAGCCAGTAATGAGAATTAGATTGATAAATTGATTTTGGATAATTTTTTATAAAATTTTGAAAAGCTTCTATTGCTTGATTGTATTGTTTTTTTTCTAATACTAATAATACTGCTTTTTTATAAGCAGTATCTGCATCAATTATTGTTGTATTATTAATTTCTTTATGTTTTTCGGTGTTTGAGTTAATGGATAATTTATCAGAATCATTATTATAATAATGCGTATTGTTATGTTGTTTTAAGATATTATTTATTTTTTGACATAATTCGTTTTGATTATTTATAATTTCTGATATATGATGTTGCATATCTTGAATATATCCACGCAATGTATCAATATCTTGTTGATTTTCGCCTAATTGTTGTTGTATTTGAATTAAGCATTGACTGTGAACATCGGATATTTGATGTAATTGATTAATACTTTGATTTTTATATGTTTTATTGCTTGTTTCTTTGGCATAGATAATATTATGATTTGTAATATCAAAATATCCAGTGATCAGCATGATACCTATGTGTAATTTAGATAAAAATGGTAATAATTTCATTATATTAAATATTATTTATATATTAATACAGCACGTCTATTTTTAGAGTAGGCTGCCTCGTTATGTCCTGATACAGCTGGTTTTTCTTTGCCATAGGATACAGTAAATATTTGATCGGATAATATACCTTTGCTTTGTAGATATAATTTTATCGAGTTAGCTCGACGTTCACCTAATGCAATATTATATTCTGGAGTACCGCGTTCATCTGCATGACCTTCAATTTTGATATGATATGATGGATTATTATATAAGAAATTAGCATGAATATTTAATATATAAAAAAATTGAGAAGAAATATCATACTGATCTAAAGGAAAATAAATAACATTATTAGATTTTAATTCTTGCATTTTTAGTCCTAATTTCTCGTTGGTTACTTTATTATTTTTTGTATGAATCTGTGCAAAAGGATCTAGTTCAATTTTTTTTTGATTATGAATAGTAGTAGTGTGTTTAGGTAATATAGAACATGCAGTGATAATTATGCTTATACTTACTGCAAATGTTAATTGTCTAAAAAAATTATTTAATTTCATTATACGTCTATTATTCATAATTTTATCAAATTGTTGATTATAATGGAAACAGCTTTATATTTTATTCTGCATATAATGGAGACCAAGTCGGGAATTTTATATCTCCTTGCCCTCCTTTTATATGAGCTTTAAAATGTCCATCTGCAGAAATTAATTCTAAATTAGATGTTGTTGTACAATCTTTAATACTGCTATATACTACCATGGTATTGTTAGGCGCTATACTGGGGGTATCGGCTAATAATACATTTGTTAATATTTCTTCTTGACCAGTTAATAAATTCAATCTAGCAATATTTTGCTTCCCTTGATGTCTATTTACCATCATTATAAATGTTCCATCTGAACTAACTTTTGGATTTTGATTGCTAGTGTGTAGCCAAGATAATCTTTGGGTATCAGTAGTATTTATATTAATTTTATATATTTGTGGTTTTCCTCCTTGATCAGAAGTATAAGCTATATTTTTATTATCTGGAAACCAATTAGGTTCAGTATTATTGTTTCTGTTTTTAGTTAATTGTTTAATTTCTCCAGATTCTAAATCCATAATATATAAATTTAAGCTACCTGTTTTTGATAAAGCAAAAGCTATTTTTTTACAATCGGGAGAAAAAGCAGGAGCTCCATTATGATTTGGAAAATTAACAATGTTATTAATTAATCCAGTTCGTAATGTTTGAATAACAAGTTCTGAATGACCAGAAGCAAAAGTGACATAAGCAATTTTTTTTCCGTCTGAAGACCAGGCTGGAGACATTAATGGTTCAGTTGATCGGCAAACCGAAATTTGGTTATGACCGTCATAATCAGCAATATGTAATTCATAAGGATATTTATTGTCCTTGATATACGATATATAAGCAATACGTGCGCAAAATGCACCTTGTATACCGGTTAATTTTTCAAAAATTTCATTACTTATAGTGTGAGCTGCGTGACGTAGCCATTTTTTTTCTACTGAATATTGATTTTCAGAAATTATCAATGCAGGATTTTTAGAGGTATCTATTAAATGATATGAAATAACATAATTTCCATCGTAATTTATATGTGTTGTTCCTAATACAATAGTATTAATACCTAATTTTTCCCAAAACGTTGGGATTATATCAGATATTTTGGTGGGTTTATGTGGTAAATATTCTACGGGAATAGTATTAAATTTACTACTATTTCGTAAATCGGAGGCTATTATTAATGCTATATCTTCATCTGGGTCAGATTTACCATATTGTTGATTATTAATATACTCAAAAGGCATTACAGCAATGGGGCATGCAGTATTTACTCCACATGTAATTTCAATATGCATATCAGCTGAAAGCAATGAAAATTGACATAAATATAATATCAACATCATTGATAAAGATGTGTGTATTAACCAGTTTTTCCATATTGATGGTATATTAATTTTTTTAATTGTTAAATGCATTGAAAAATTTTGCATGAAAATCAAATTTATTTAATAGATTAATATATTCTCATTTTCTGAATGTGTAAATATTTTGTTTATTGAGGAGAAAAATTTAAAATTACGTTTTTAAAGACTTCATATACATCTGTGTTTGGTGGTTTAGGTATTTTTGCTGATTTAGTAGCAATAATTGCTGCTTGACACAACGAAGTATCTCCAGATATTGCGGTTATTGACAACAATGTACCATCAGGCGCTAATTTTATGCGCAGGTCACATTTTTTACCAATATAGTTAGAAGCATTATAAAATTTTTGTTGAATTGATTCGCTAATCATGCGTTTGTATGTATTAATTTCATTATTTTTAATTATGTTCCCTGTGATATCATCATGATTATTATTGTTTTTTATTATAAAGTTTAACTTAATTTTTTCATTATTTTTTGTGGAGTTTTGTTTATTAATTAGCGTATTTAATAGATTGCTTAACGTGTTAGAATCATGAGGTGTTTTATTTAGTTCATTATATACTAATGTATTTTTTGTGGATATAGTGTGTTTTTGATTTTCTTTTTTTTCAGGGACGTTATTTATTGTGCGTCCTTCCAATGGACGTTGTGTTTCTGTTATTTTGAATCGATTTGATTGATCTTGATTTTTCTTTTTTTCAGGGACGTTATTTATTGTGCGTCCTTCCAATGGACGTTGTGTTTCTGTTATTTTGAATCGATTTGCGTTGTGTTTCTGTTATTTTGAATCGATTTGATTGATCTTGATTTTTCTTTTTTTCTATTTCAGTATTAGGGGTTTGTATAAAAGTATTGATTGAACTTTTATTGTCAGTGGTATTAGTAACATACTGCTTTTTTTTTGTGATTATGTGTTTATTTAATAATAAACACATAATCACATGTATAATAATTGATATCATAATAGCAAATTTGAATTTTTTGTTATCTTTATTGAGCAAATGTATTAATTTCATTGAGTAATATTATAGATCGGTTATATACCTAAGTGGCAGGATTTGTGATCATTCCAATGGAATGTACCCCAATTTTACTTAATAAATTTAAAATTTTAATGATTTCATCATACGCTATGGCTTTAGACGCAGCGATCAGACATGTTATGTTAGGAGTAATATATATTTGATGACTTATTTCCGATGAAATCCGATCTAGACATATTTGCCTTATGTGTTTATTATTAATGATGAGATTATAAAGGCCCATTCCTAAAATTTCAATGGTCATTATAAGTTTTTCATTATTGATAACATTTGGTGCTACTTCACTATTTGGAAGATTTACTTCAAAGCTTTGTATCAATTTAGATGGTATTATCATAAAAATTATTAAAAGAACTAGTAATATATCTAAAAAAGGTATGATGTTAATATCTGATTTAATAGCGCGTTTTATTCTCTGTCTCTTCATGTTTATTTTCCTTATTTAGCGCGGCGTCAATGTTAAAAAAAATCTGACGATATAAAATTGCGATAAATTCTTCTATAAAATTATTATAATTTTGATCTAAATTATTTATTTGTGTAGTTAAATAATTAAATGCCATAACTGCTGGAATAGCTACGAATAAGCCAATTGCTGTAGAAATTAGTGATTCAGCAATGCCCGGTGCAATGATTTGTAAATGAATCATTTGAGTAGCAGTATTATTAGTAGTTTTACCTAATTCGATAAAAACATGCATAATTCCCAGAACGGTTCCGAATAGACCAAGGTATGGGCTAATGGATCCTATTGTACCAATCAATGGGATATAATCTTCTAAGGTTTTTAATTCTATATTTATTGCAGTATGCATAGTATCTAATGTTCTGGATATTATTATTTCAGACGAACAATGTTTTATATGATATAGCCTGGAAAATTCTTTAAAACCTACATAAAAAATTTGTTCAGCGCCGTTTAATTTATTACGACGAGATGAAGATTTTTGATACAAACTAGCTAAGTCTATACCAGACCAAAATTCATTTTCAAATAATTTTAATTTTTTATGGGCTATATTAAGCGCAAAAACACGATGAAAAATAACACTCCAAGATAAGACAGAGAATCCAAGTAGCATGAATATACTAATTTGTACTAAAATATCAGCTTCTAGAAATAAATCAAAGATATTCATACTAATTATTAATTTTTATGTTGCATAAGGGTTTATAATATAAATTATTTAAGAAAATACTTTTAATTATATTAAAGGTGATTTAGGCCATACATAATATAATTATATATTTAATAATTGTAAAAAAATAACTTTTATAAAAGCTGTTGATATTAAATATTTTTTGAAAGCTTATAGAGTAAATATAACTTACTTATATGTTTAACTAAAAATAAAAAATAAAACAATTAAGTCTTCAAAGTTAAAGATATTATAAAACAAATTACTACACTTAAAGTAGTATTTATATTGTGTATATATGTTATCTTTTTATTATTTTATATCAATAGATTTGATATATTGGCCAATGTTAGTAAAATTATTAACAACATGCACTCCCGATTTAGATAAAGCTGCACATTTTTCGTAAGCAGTACTACCAATTCCAGAAATAATGGCTCCCGCATGTCCCATACGTTTTCCTTTAGGGGCCGTAGCTCCAGCAATATATGCAATTACTGGCTTTTTAATATATTTTTTAATATACATCGCCGTTTTTTCTTCGGATCTTCCTCCGATTTCACCGATCATTACCATTAATAACGTTTGAGGATCTTGTTCGAATAAGGATAATATATCGATAAAACTAGAACCGAGTATTGGATCTCCTCCAATACCAACACATGTAGATTGGCCTAGTTCAAGGTCAGTTATTTGTTTTACTACTTCATATGTTAAAGTACCTGATCTAGATACAATCCCCACATAGCCTGGTTTATGAATATCACTTGGCATTATCCCAAGCTTGCATTGACCTGGAGTAATAATTCCAGGACAATTTGGCCCAATCATACATGTGTTATGTTTTTTTAATTGTTGTTTTATTAATAACATGTCTAATATTGGAATCCCTTCGGTAATACAAACTATTAATTTAATACCTGCATGGATTGATTCTAAAATCGCATCTTTGCATAAAGGAGCAGGCACATAAATAATAGAAGCTGTTGCATGAGTATTATTTATTGCTTCATTAACAGTATTAAATATTGGCAATCCGAGATGAACGTGCCCTCCTTTTCCTGGAGTAACTCCTCCTACAATTTTCGTGCCATATTTTAATGCCTGCTGAGAATGAAAGCTAGCGTGTTTACCGGTAAATCCTTGACAAATTATTTTTGTATCTTTGTTAATTAATATTGGCATTTTTTAATTTTACCGCGGTTACAATTTGTTGAATTGCATAAACTAAGTTATTAGTAACAATAACGTCGCATTTGCTATCAATTAATCGACTAGTACCTAATGCAGAATTGTTGCCTTCTAATCGAACTACGATAGGAACATGTGTTGTGTTGTATGTGGATAATGCAGTTATGATGCTGTCAGCAACTAAATCACAACATACGATACCTCCAAAGATATTTACGAGTATCGCATTTACTTTAGGATCTTTTAAAATCATATAAAAAGATGACATTATACATTCTTTATTAGCATTTCCTCCGATGTCTAAAAAATTAGCAGGCATTCCACCTAATGATTTAATTATATCCATAGTAGCCATCGCTAATCCAGCTCCGTTGACCATACAACCAATATTTCCATCTAGTGGAACATAGTTGATAGACTCCTCCGACTCCCATTGGTTACTGGACAATGTATTATAGGTTTTATTTGTAGCACATATATTTAATAATTCTGATTGTCTAAATTTAGCATTATCATCCATAATAATTTTGGCGTCTAAACAAAAAAATTGATCATTATCAGTAATAGCCAATGGATTGATTTCGATTAACATGAGATCCTTTTTAAGAAGCATATGTGTTGCGTCAACGATAATTTTAGCAAATTGATTTATTTTGAC
Organism: Candidatus Blochmannia sp. SNP; assembly: GCF_036549215.1. NCBI lineage: Bacteria > Pseudomonadati > Pseudomonadota > Gammaproteobacteria > Enterobacterales > Enterobacteriaceae > Candidatus Blochmanniella > Candidatus Blochmannia sp. SNP. Next base: position 519,781 of record NZ_CP144371.1, read on the forward strand.
TCCAGATAAACCTAATTTACATGCTAAAATTCGTCCTTGATAAGGATATATTCCTACCAAAGGATTTATAGTAATCGTATGGATAAGATCAGGTGTTTTTTGTACTATGTTTTCAATGTTTGTGCCGCCTTGTGTAGAGGCTATGCATATTATTTGTGATTCATCTCTATCAATAAGTATGCTTAAATAAAGTTCTTGAATAATTTTAACGGATGGCTCTATTAAAATATGATTTACTAATTCTCCAGTATCAGTTGTTTGATATGTTATTAAATTATTTCCGAGCCACTTAGTAGCAAAAGATAATATGTCTGTTATATCATGTATAATGCGCACTCCTCCAGATTTTGCACGTCCACCTGCCTGTATCTGACATTTTACTACCCATGGACCGTTTTTTATATTATTTGATGATATATAATGCTCTATATCACTTAAATTAGCGCACAAGCAACCTTTTAAAACAGGCAAATTGTACTTTACCAATAGTTTCTTTGCTTGATATTCATATAGATTCATAATATTGCAACCATTTTTACTATTTTTTGAAGATTCATATAATAATCAAAACCTAACAATACTAATTTGTTAATCATATACTCATGTTACATGATTATACGTGTATATGATATGATTATAATTAAATTTCTAAAAACAAACGCATCGGGTCTTCTAATAATTCTTTAATATATACCAAAAAGTTTACTGAATCTTTTCCGTCTATTAATCTATGATCATAAGATAAGGCTAAGTACATCATAGGTAAAATTACTATTTTCCCATTTAAAGCTATAGGTCGATCTTTTATTGCATGCATGCCTAGAATGGCACTTTGCGGGGGATTAATAATAGGGGTGGAGATCAATGAACCAAAAATTCCACCGTTAGTAATAGTAAAATTACCGCCATTTAATTCTTCAATTGTTAGTTTTCCATTTTTTCCTTTTTCAGCTAAATTTTTTATATTTTTCTCGATATCAGGGATACTTAATGTATCAACATTTCGTAATACTGGTGTAATCAACCCACGTATTGTGGATACTGCAATACTTACGTCAAAATAATTATAATATACTATTTCTTCTCCATCAATGGACGCATTGATTATAGGAAAATTTTTTAAACCCTCCAAAACTGCTTTTACGTAAAAAGACATTAGTCCTAATTTAATTCCATAACGTTTTTCAAATAGTTCTCCATATTTTTTCCGTAATGTTATAATGGGTTGCATATTCACTTCATTGAAAGTAGTCAACATAGCTGTAGTGTTAGTGACAGCTAGTAGACGTTCTGAAATTTTTTTGCGTAATCGACTCATTAAGATGCGTGTTTCTTTATGGTCGTTTTTTATATTGTTTACTTGATGATGATCTGTATCTATATAATTTTTATGGTCAGTACAGTGTGATTTTTTTTCAGAATGAATATGTGTTTCTATATCTTCACGAGTTAGACGTCCTTTTGTCCCGCTGCTTTTAATATTTTGTGGTTGTAAATTGTGTTCTGCTATTAATTTTCGAATAGACGGGGTTAAAATTTTATGGCTCTCCTCTTCGTTGTTTTGGATAATGACATCCTCTTGAGATGCTATTGATGTAACAGATTTTTGATTTTGAATTATTCGTTTGATATCTTTTTTAGCAACAATTTGATCAATAATATTTAGACGGGCCAAAGCTTGACCAGATATTACTATTGATCCTTCTTGTTCTAAAATTGATTCTAATATTCCTGTATTTGGTGCAGGTACTTCCAGCATTATTTTATCCGTTTCAATTTCAAGTAAGATATCATCTTGTTTAACTTTATCTCCTACTTTTTTATGCCAAACAGCAACAGTGGCGTCTGCAACTGATTCAGGTAAATTCGGAACCAAAATGTCTACACTACTCATTTTATATCCTTTTAATAATTAATTTAGATTTAACGCATCGTCAATTATTTTTTTTTGTTGTTGTTGATGTATTGAAAAAAATCCTACTGCGGGTGCTGCAGAATCAGGCCGTCCTACATAATTTAATGTAATATGTGAAGAAGGCATTATTTTGTGAAGGTAATGTTGTATATAATGCCAAGCCCCTTGATTTTTAGGTTCTTCTTGACACCAGGTAAAATTTTTTACATGCGAATAGGAATCAAGAATGGTCCGTGCATTTTCATAAGGGAAAGGATATAGCTGCTCAATGCGAATAATAGCTATATTATGTTGTTTATTTTTACGTCGTTGACTTAATAAATCATAATATATCTTTCCAGTGCACATTATCACATGATTAGTTTGATTTGAAATGATATTATTATCTATTTCATTAAACACTGTTTTAAATGATCCGTGTACTAAATTTTTTAATGAAGTCGTTACCATAGGATGTCTTAATAGGGATTTTGGAGATATAATAATTAGTGGTTTTTTAACACTATGTGTTGCTTGTTGACGCAATATATGGTAGAGCTGATCCGGAGTAGAAGGTACACAGATATGTATGTTGTATTCAGCACATAATTGCAGATATCGTTCTATTCGAGAAGAAGAATGTTCTGGTCCTTGACCTTCGTATCCGTGAGGTAAAAGCATTACTAATCCACATACTTGACCCCATTTTTGTTCGCTGGAACTAATAAATTGATCAATGACGATTTGTGCTCCATTAGAGAAATCTCCAAATTGTGCCTCCCAAATTACTAACATATTATTTGATAGACTGGCATAACCGTATTCAAATGCTAAAGCTGCTTCTTCAGACAACACTGAATCCCAGATACAAAAAGATCCTTTTTCATTTGATTTTTTATTAATATATGCTAAGGGGGTATATTTTGAGCCATTATTTTGATCATATATCACGGCATGTCTATGAAAAAATGTTCCTCGCCCAGCATCTTCTCCAGACAAACGAATAGAAATTCCTTGATCTAATAAAGTTGCGTATGCTAGAATTTCTGCTGCTCCCCAATCAAACAATCTATCACCTAACGCCATTTCTATTCTTTCATGGTATATTTTTTCTACTCTAGAATGCATGGCGATACTTGATGGAATATCGTTGATGCGATAGGCTAAATTTTTTAAGTATTGGTCATCTATTCTATCAGAACGCAGTGTGGTTTTATTATTATTTAAATTATTTGTGTTTAGGGAATTGCGAATATGAATTGGCTGCCATTTTTGTAGAACGCAACATTTTTTGTCTAATTTTTCACGATATGCGTTAATTATGTCAGAGGTTTCATTTATATTCAGTATTCCATTTTTATTCAAAATATTGGAATAAATATTAAGTAAAGTTGGATGATTACGAATTTTTTTATACATAAGAGGTTGAGTGACACTTGGTTCGTCGGCTTCATTGTGTCCATGTCTACGATAACAAATTAGATCGATCATTACGTCACGTTTAAAAGTATTACGAAAATCTAATGCAACACGAGTAACATAAATAACGGCATCTATATCATCTGCATTAACATGGAAGATAGGAGCTTGTATCATTTTTGCAATATCTGTACAATATTGCGTGGAACGAATATCGTGGATATTAGATGTCGTAAATCCTATTTGATTATTGATAATAATATGTACTGTTCCTCCTACGTCATATGCATCAGCTTTAGACATATTAAAAGTTTCTTGAACTATTCCTTGAGCACTAATTGCTGCATCTCCATGTATTGAGATTGGAAGTACTGTGTTATTTTCTCTTTTATCATCATTGTTATGGGTTGATTTTTTTAGTATCTGATCGATTCGTGCTCTAGCACACCCCATGACTACTGGGCTAACAATTTCTAGGTGAGAAGGATTGCATAATAAAGATAAATGTATGATTTGCTTATTAACTGTAATATCCGAATAAAATCCTTGATGATATTTTACATCACCACTACCAAATGTAGTTTGGTGTTTATCGGAAAATTCATTAAATAAATCTTTAGGATTTTTACCTAAAATATTAATTAAAACATTTAGGCGTCCCCGATGAGCCATCCCTAAAAATATTTCTTTAATATTATGATGACAAACGGAATAACGTATAATTTCTTTTAGCATAGGAATTAAAGCATCCCCTCCTTCTAATGAGAATCTTTTAACTCCTGGAAATTTTGTTCCTAAATAGCGTTCTATTCCTTCTGCTGCAATGATTTCTTTAAGAAATTGTTTTTTTTCGTCAGAATTAAAATTGAATATTCCTGCTGTGGATTCAAAATAATTTTGAATCCACAGCATTGTATTTATATCAAGAATATGCATATATTCTATGCCTATAGAATCGCAATAAGTTTTTTTAAGGAATTGATATATTTCTGATAAAGTCATTGATTTTTTGTTTATTCCAAAAAGCTTCATATCGAATTTTTTGTGAATATTTTGCAAGGAGAAATTATAATTTTCTAGGTTTAAAAGATCATTTTTAGATCTATGATTCCATAATTTTAAAGGGTCTAATGTAGAATGTTGATGTCCATATGCCCTAAAAGAACTTATCAATTGTGCTATTTGTATGTAAGTAATATTGCTGCAATACGTATTAGTTTTTATATATGGTTCATTAGATATAGTGTTACGTTGTAGTTGAATATAAGTATTATTTGTTAAATTATCAAAAGATTTATGTTCATATTTTTTTTCAATAAATAATTGTTTAAAAATTTTTGTCCAACTAGAATCTATGGAATTAGGATTTTTTAAAAAATCCTTATAAATTTGTTCTATGTAGGATTGATTATTTTTTGATAAATAAGAAGAATCTAACCAATTTTTTAGTGTGTTATTATACATTACAAAAATCCTTATATTCTGTTACATTTATATTTTTAATGCTTAATGTTTAATTAATTAACTTAATTAAGTATTTTACTATTAATAATTAATTTTTAACTATATTAATTGTTATAACTATGTATAGATATTTGATATTTTTGTTAAATCGTGATCATAATACATTATGTAATACCTATTACATCTTTTGCTAACATTCGTTTAATGTGACCTATAGCTTTAGCTGGATTTAATTTTTTAGGACATACGTCAACGCAATTCATAATGTTATGGCAACGAAAAACGCTAAAAGAGTCTTTGAAATTTTTTAGTCTTTCTTTATGATTAGTATCACGACTATCCATTAAAAAACGATATAATGCTAATAATCCGGCGGGCCCAATGAACTTATCCGGATTCCACCAAAAAGAGGGACAAGAACTGGAGCAACACGCACATAATATACATTCATAAGATCCATCTAATTTAGAGCGTTCCTCTGGAGATTGTAAATGTTCATGTGGTAATTTAGATTGTTGATTAGAGTGATTATTGATTAGAAATGGTTGTACTCTTTCATATTGAAGGTAAAATTGATTCATATCGACTACTAAATCACGAATTACTGGAAATCCAGGTAATGGACGTACTATAATTGTATTATGATGATTATCATCATATAATTTTGGTAAGGAAGTGATACATGCTAGATTGTTTGTGCCATTTATATTCATTCCATCAGAACCACATACTCCTTCTCTACAAGAACGACGAAATGTTAGAGTTGGGTCTTGTTCTTTTAATTTAATTAAAGCATCTAATAATGTCATATTTTTTGCATGTAATAAGTCAAGAGTATAATTTTTCATATAGGGGCTTTTATTGAATTCAGGATGATAACGATAAATAGAAAATTTAATTTGCATATTTTAAGACCCTACTTTTAGTATACACGGATTTTTGGGGGAAAAGGAGGACGAAATTTTGGTTGCATATTTACATTACGGCGAATCATAATGTCATTTTTTGGTAAATATAATGTATGACATAGCCAATTTTTATCATCACGCATAGGAAAGTCATAACGACTATGAGCTCCTCTACTTTCAGTTCTAAAAATTGAAGCCATGGCGGTTACATAAGCGGTTTCTAACAAATTATCCAATTCTAAACATTCAACACGTTGTGTATTGAATGTGTAAGATTTATCGCCTAAAGTAGCATAATTTAATCGATTACGTATTTCTTTCAGTTCTGATAAGCCTTTTAACATTTTTTCTTTTTCTTTAAAAACAGAAAAATTATTTTGCATGCACAATTGTAAATCTTGACGTATTGTTACTGGATTTTCTTTTGCGCCTGATTTATTATTATCCCAACGAATATAACGGGCTAATGATATTTCTATATCAGAATTGGTAGGGCCACGTACTGGCCATTCTTCTTCTGATAAATATGATTGTATATATGCTCCGGTAGCATGTCCAAATACGATCAAATCTAATAAAGAATTTCCACCAAGTCGATTTGCGCCATGTACTGATACGCAAGCAGTTTCCCCAACTGCAAATAATCCTGGCACTGTCGTATCTATTCCTGCATTGTTTATAGTGATTACTTCTCCATGTACTGTCGTAGGGATACCACCCATCATATAATGACAAGTTGGAAATACTGGAATTAATTCTTTTACAGGGTCTATATAGGAGAAAGTACGCACTAATTCTAAAATACCAGGTAGCCGTAATTCTAGTAATTCCTTGCCCAAATGGTCTATTTTTAATTTGACATGGGGCCCGCATGCGCCTGAATAACCTCGGCCTTCTTGAATTTCTAACATAATTGCTCGAGCTACTACATCTCGCCCGGCTAAATCTTTCGCTTTAGGAGCATATCGTTCCATAAATCTTTCTCCTAAAATATTCAAAAGATATCCTCCTTCACCACGACACCCTTCACTTACTAAAATTCCAACGCCAGCTATACCAGTAGGATGAAATTGCCACATTTCCATATCTTGAGCAGGAATACCTGCACGTAATATCATTCCAATTCCATCACCGGTGTTTATATGAGCGTTAGTGGTAGATTGATAAATACGGCCTCCTCCTCCAGTCGCAAGTACTGTAGCACGTGCTTTGAAATATACTAATTCTCCTGTTTCAATAGAAAAAGCAGTGCAACCAAGTATTCTCCCGTCTTGGTTTTGTACTAAATCTAATGCGTACCATTCTGAAAATATAGTTGTTTTATTTTTTAAATTTTGTTGATATAAAGTATGTAATAATGCATGTCCAGTACGATCAGCAGCTGCAGCAGTACGCGCTGCTTGTTTTTTTCCATAATATAAGGTTTGTCCCCCAAAGGGACGTTGGTAAATACGACCATTTTTTAATCTAGAAAATGGCAATCCCATATGTTCTAATTCTAAAACTGCTTTAGGTCCTGTTTTACACATGTATTCAATAGCATTTTGATCACCTATGTAATCAGATCCTTTAATAGTATCATACATATGCCACTGCCAGTCGTCTTCATGATTATTACCAAGAGCAACTGTAATTCCTCCTTGAGCTGATACTGTATGCGAACGGGTAGGGAATACTTTAGATATTAGGGCGCAAGAGAATCCCATTTTAGAAACTTGCAGGGCAACTCGCATGCCTGCTCCGCCAGCTCCAATGACAACAGAAAAAAATTCTTTAACTGGTATATGATGGTGCATCTATACACTCCAAATAATAATTATTCCGAATAATAGGTATATGAATAATACAGAATTAGTTATCCATATGCTTATACGTCTTAATATAATTAATTTTATATAATCTTCTAAAACATGGTGTATACCAATCCAAGTATGACTTAAAGCAGAAATTAGGGCTATTATACTAAAAATTTTAGTGATTTTTTTGCTAAAAAAGTCATACCATTCATCATAAGATAAGGTATTAGTAAAAATAATAAAGGTAGATATGTACATAATATATAATAATATTAGGATGGCGGAGACCCGAACCAACAACCATTCATATACTCCATGACATTTCAAGGCCGATTTAATGGGTACCATATTAAAATTCCACTTAGAACAGATAGCAAAATAGTTAAGGCAAATATAATTTTTACGCTTATTTTTCCTATTAGTAGTGTTTGCTCCAAATATCCAAAATCCATTAAAATTTGACGAATGCCAGCGACTATATGATAAATCATCACTATTGTAATTATCCAAAATAAAAATTTTAAAATATAATAATTCATTAATAAAAAGTTATATATTTTATAAAATCCGTTATTGGAAGATAAAGATAATTTTAACAGCCAAAGAATTGGTCCAATGATTATGAATAATAAAATTCCCGAGATTCTATGTAAAATGGAAGCAATAGCAGTGATGGGAAATCGTATAGTCCTGATGTTTAAATGTATTGGTTTTTGATGTTCTTTGATCATATAAATACTCTTAAGTTATATAACAGCAAACATATATCATAATAATGAGTTTTATATCTGAAAAATCATACAACAAAAGATAACTAATTATATAACAAACAATTGGTTATTATGATGATTTATATTACTAATACAATTGTTTTAATAATATGTCATCTTTTAATCTAAGATTTTCAGGTTATGCCAATCTTTATTGCATTATAACAAATGGTAAGCTCATATGTAATACTATATCTTGTATATTATTAACAATTTAATAATATAATAAAATTTGAAATGGATTTAGTTATTGTTATACTTAAGAAATAATATATTTTTCAACAATGAAGTAAAAATTAATTATAAATTTTATTTTTAGCCTATATTAGGATAATATAGGCTAAGTTAGTAGTAATCCTGATTTTTTAATCTACGTTACTTCCAACGAAGTAACGTAGATTAAAAAATCAGGATTATATATATTATTTTGTAAAAAATTGATGTATTCATCGGTCTTCTTAAAAAGAAGATATGTATAGTTTAATAAGATACTAGTTAATAAATAGTTTTGGGTATTTTATTCTATAATTTTACTTTTATACTTATTGATTTTATAGATTTTAAAAATTTATTATTTATGGACGAAAAATAATTGTATCAATAGTAGATTTGTAATAAATAAATAGTATTAGTGTATTTTCATTAAATTTTTTAGAAATTATTAAGGTTATAGAATTACGAAGCACTAGCATATAAATAACCACAAAATTTGTAATTATTGTAATGAATATAAAAATATGTTATAAATAGGTTCGTTTAAGGATGTTTTCAGTTTTTGTTCAGTGTTAATATTTACATTATTTTTTAATATATTAAGTAAGGTTGCGTTATGTTCATTCTTAAAAATAAGTTATTATACTGGTTTTGATTATATGTAACATTTTATTTTTTATATAACGGGTTATTTGTATGTTTCTTGTAAAATTAGAAATAAGTCTTGTTTTTGTCTATCCATGCATATTATTAATTTGATTATTAATAAATGTGTTTATGGTTATTTAAACAAGGTATATGTAGATCGTGATTATTTAGCATATTAGTTTAAAGCGTTTACAAGATCGTTTATTAAAAATAATAATAATAATAATAGTTAGTGAATTTATTTATCTATTGAAAATATTATTAATAAGATACGTGTGTTTTAATGCGTAGATGTCATTGAAAGTAGTAATGATTATAACATTAGGATAGATTATTTGCATGATCTTCATTGTATTAAATAAAAAATTATTTTTTGCACTAATTTTTATATAAAGATTATTTTAAAAGATATATTTTCATTATTGTGAATATAAGTATTAATTATGTGTTATATAATGGTTATAGAAAATCAATGAAAACGGTGTTGATGATTGATTGTCATCATAGCTTAATTTTTATTCAAAAGTAATATAATATATGTAAATAATAGACCAGAAATCGTAAATATATATACGATATAGTAATGACAGTAAACTAATGAATAGTCATTTATTTTAATTTATATATTGATGATGATACCTATCGCATTAATCAGGATCTATTTATTATAGTATGGACGGTGTCTATTATTTCTCTTTCGATTCTTTCTCTATGAGAGACATGCACAAAACTTTCGCAATAAATTTTATACACTGGCTCAGTGCCAGATAATCTACACGCTGCCCAACCGTTTTGAGTGATTATTTTTATACCATCCATGGATATTTGATGTTTTAATGGCACTATACTTAGGATTTTTATGATAGGATCATCCGCTAATTCTAGCATATTAATTTGATTAAACAAAGTATTAGAAATAAGGGATTTTTGCGCGTAATTAATAGGTAATTGAATACGATTGTAACTAGATATATCAAAATTTTTTACTAATTGATCGTAATACTTCTGTAAAGATTTATCGCTAACAGCAATAATTTCAGCTGCTAATAAACACATAATGATTCCGTCTTTGTCAGTGGACCATGGAGAACAATAGAAATCTAAAAAAGATGCTCCTGCGCTGTCCTCGCCTACAAAACCTAAACGATTATTGAATAATCCTTTTACAAACCATTTAAAACCCACTGGTACTTCTAATAGTTGACGATTGAGATTATATGCTACTCGATTGATCATAGTGCTAGACACATAGGTTTTTCCTATAGATAATGAACAATTACACCATAACGGACGATTATTGAAAAGATAATCAGCTGCAATAGTAAGGTAATGATTGGATTTAATTAAACCAAAAGGAGTAATAATGCCATGTCTATCACAATCGGGATCATTAACTAAAATCAGATCAAAATTTTCAGATGATTTTAATACTCCAGTCATTGCAAGTTCAGAAGAACAGTCCATTCGGATACAGCCATCGTAATCGAGATGCATAAAACTAAAGGTTTTGTCAATCTTTTTACTGATTAAATTTAAATTTAATTGATAATATTGAGCAATATTTTGCCAATAGTCTATACTTGATCCACCTAAAGGATGTACTCCTAACTTTAAACCAGATGTTTGTATAGCTTTCATATTAATTATTGTAGATAGTTTTTTTACATAATTCAGAATAAAATCTTGTGTATGTATATATCCGCTTTTCCAAGCGTTATCTAATGTCATACGATGTACATTTTGTAAATTATTTGTTAAAAAATTATTAGCGGTTTGTTCGATTTTATGAGTAATATTAGTAGAAGCTGGTCCTCCATATATTGAGTTATATTTTATTCCGCCATCTTCAGGAGGATTATGAGAAGATGTAATAATGATACCATCAGCTTTTTTTGTATGATTATTATGATGATTCTTATTATATTGAGTAATAGCATGAGAAATAGCGGGAGTTGGAGTATAACCGTTTTTTTTTTGTATAATAACGTCAATATAATTAGCTGCTAATACTTCAAGTACAGATATAAATGCTGGTTCAGAAAGAGCATGAGTATCTTTTCCGACGTAACATGGTCCAGTTATACCTTGTTGTGTACGTATTTGTACAATTGATTGACTAATTGCTAATATATGTGCTTCATTAAAGCTACATTTTTGGGAGCTTCCACGATGACCTGATGTACCAAATACAACATTATGACTATCATTGCTTGGATCTGGAGATAAAGTGTAATATTGTGTTATTAATCGAGATGTATTAATAGTGTCATTCTGTGATGCGAGTTTTCCAGCACGAATGTGATTCTTCATATAGAGATTTCCTTAATTGATTATTTCATATAATTAGATAAATATTGTGATAATTTATAAAAATTATCGTTGGTTTAATATTTAAGAAATAACTACATCCATTGATTAGATGAGTACTTTTATATATACTGAATGCATATTATTTGATTGTGGTTAATAAAATATTTCAATATAGTTGTTATTATAATATATATTATGCAACTTAATTATAGATTACGAGTTTTTAAAACTGTATGTCAGAGAATACCAATAGTAATAATGATCCATGGACTTTTTGGTAATCTTAGTAATCTTGGAGTAATTGCTGAAAGCTTAGCTCGGTATTGCTATGTTGTACAAGTTGATTTACGTAATCATGGTCGTTCTCCTCATGAAAAATCTATGACTTATTCTATAATGGCAAAAGATATTTTGGACTTACTTGATCAGTTATGCATAAAGAAATGTATAGTTATTGGTCACTCAATGGGTGGAAAAATTGCGATGACACTGTGTACGTTGGCAGCTACGCGTGTAAGCAAGGTTGTGGTTATTGATATAGCTCCAGTAAAATATGATATTTGCAAGTATGATAATGTTTTTAATGCGATTGAGTGTGTTAATATATCCGGAGTAAAAAATAGAAATGAAGCTGCATACCTTATGCAGCAGTATTTTATTGATCAAACATTAATATTGTTTCTATTAAAATCTTTCCGTCAAGGATCTTGGATGTTTAATTTTTCGTCTATTAGAGATAATTATAGGCATATTAGTGATTGGAATACATATCAAACTTGGTGGGGTCCGATATTATTTATTAGGGGTTCATTGTCTTCATATATTGATAATCGTTATTTACATGATATATATCATCAATTTCCGCAGGCATGTATTCGTATGATATCTAATGCAAGTCATTGGGTACATTGGGATAATCCCTTACATGTATTGAGTACAATTAATGAATTCATTATCCATTAATTTTGGTAGATATCCTAATATAAATAAATGTATTTGATTTTACTGTCTTGTTGCAAAGATTTAGTTTAATTACAAATACTGATATAAGTAATTATTGAATTGATTAGATATTGTATTAATGGTATTGGAGGATTATAATAACATTAATACTTTAATGTTATAAGGTTGGATACATGATTGATTCGATCATAGAGAAATGTATTTGTGTGCAAATAAATATAAAGGTTGGAATATTATTATGAGAGTAGCATCAGTAGGTATTTTTTTTAGTAGCGATACGGGAAACACTGAAAAACTTGCTAAAATGATTCAAGAACAATTAGGACAGGATGTTGCAGATGTTTTTGATATAGCTGTAAGTTCTAAAGAAGATATAGAAAATTATGACAAATTACTATTTGGTATTCCTACCTGGTATTATGGAGAACCTCAATGTGATTGGGATGATTTTCTACCTGTATTAAGAAATATTGATTTTTCTGGAAAAAAAGTAGCAATTTTTGGATGTGGAGATCAGGAAGATTATTCGGAATATTTTTGTGATGCGATGAGTATTTTATATGATATTATTTTAAAAAATGGTGCTGTCGTGATCGGATCATGGCCTGCATCCGGTTATCATTTTGACACATCAAAAAGCTTAATGAGCCCGGATAAGTTTGTTGGATTAGCTATTGATGAAGATCGTCAACCTGAAATGACAGAGATACGTGTTCATCATTGGGTTAATCAAATTCGTGATGAGATGAAGATTAATTGCACATAAGAGAAGAGATTAATTATACTGTTATGTTTTTATTTGATTAAAGAGCTATTATAAATCTCATTTTAAAAATTGTATGCAATAGGTTTTAATCGGGTTTTATTGTCATAAATATATAAATATAAATATAATGTGAGAGTGTAATAATTTTAAGTATATTTGTTAGTAGTGTTTAGATTCTTTCAAGGTTACTGTTCTATTAAATACTAGATAAGATTTTTTAGAAAGTTGATTATCTATAATGAAGTATCCCTCACGTTCTATTTGATAGGGACCAGGATTATTAAATCTAATTATATTTTCTTCAACAATTCCTTTAGAGATTGTTAGGGATTTAGGGTTGATATCATCTATAAAATGATTCATTATAGCGGGATTAGGGTTAGTAAATAGTGTATCATACAGGCGAAATTCTGCTGGTATATTTTTTGTTGCTGATACCCAATGAACAACTCCAGTTATTTTTCTACCGTCTATTGGGTTTCTACGTAAAGTGCATGGATCGTAACTGCAATAAATGCAAACGATATTTCCATTATTATCTTTTTCGATAGTTTCTGCTTTTATGGCATAGGCATATCTTAATCGTACTTCTTTGCCTAATGCCAATTTATAGCATTCATTATTGTTTAATATCTCGCAAAAATCAAAACGATCAATAAAAATTTCTTGACTAAAAATTACATAACGGATTCCCATTTTAGGATTATTAGGATGATTTGGCATTTCAATTTTTTCTTCATATCCTATAGGTAAATTATTAATAATAATTTTTATTGGATTGATTACTGCCATAAGCCGTGGGGCATATTTGTTTAAGTCTGACCGGATACACGATTCTAAAAGTGATAATTTTGTTTGACTTTCTTGTTTACTGATTCCGATACGGTGACAAAACTCCCGAATGGATCTAGCTGTATATCCTCTGCGTCGTAATCCGGAGATGGTAGGCATACGAGGATCGTCCCATCCGTCAACTATTTTTTTTGTAACTAAAATATTGAGTTTACGTTTAGATGTGATCACATATTCTAAATTAAGACGAGAAAATTCATATTGAGTAGGACGACGGGTATCGATATCAATGTTATTTAATATCCAATTATACAAAATACGATTATCTTGGAACTCTAAAGTACATAAAGAATGAGTAATACCTTCTATTGCATCTGAAATGCAATGACTAAAATCGTATGTTGGATATATACAGCAGCTTTCTCCAATACGATGATGTGGAGTATATTTAATACGATATAATACTGGATCTCGCATTACCATGGAAGAAGAGGCCATATTAATTTTAGCACGTAAACAAGCGCCACCTTCTGGAAAATATCCATTTTTCATTTTATAAAAATAAATTAAATTTTCTTCAATACTGCGAGATCGGTATGGACTATTTTTTCCAGGATATGTTAATGTGCCGCGATATTTTCTGATTTCATCTGTGGATAATTCATCTACATATGCTAATCCTTTTTTGATTAATTTGATAGCATAGTTATATAACTCTTTAATGTAATCTGATGAATAATGTATATCTCCATTCCATATAAACCCAAGCCATTGAATGTCATATTTAATAGCTTCAACATATTCTTTGTGTTCTTTTTCTGGATTGGTATCATCAAATCGTAAATTGCATTGACCATGATAATATTGAGCGATTTCAAAATTGAGACAAATGGCTTTAGCATGCCCAATGTGTAAATACCCATTGGGTTCTGGAGGAAAACGTGTTCGTACATTAGTACATTTTTTTGATTTTAAATCTTTATTAATAATACGATGAATAAAATTAGGTCGATAGTTAATAAGAATCTTCATTTGTTTATCCTTTTATATGGATATAATTCGTTTATTAATATAATATTTCATTTTATATTGTAACAAAAACATCTTGTATATAATTATTATATATATAATAGTGTGGGTCAGTATAAATTTTATTTTTTATAATTAAAACATATTTTAATCATAAACTAATGCGTAATTATATTAATTATTCTTTGTATGATATATATTATACGCTGTTTATATTTGACATTGTAAGGTTGTGATTTATAGATATTTATTTTTACGGAAGATATATAAGAATATGTAAGAATTTTGTGTTATTATTGTAGACTGTACTATACTTGGTGTAATTTATTTGTTTTAGTTTGTTTTAAGTTTAAATAGTAGTTTTTAGAACTAAAGAATGTGGATATATAGATTATATTGGAATTATAAATGTGACTGATATATACAGATTTGCGCATAGCAGGTAATAGGGGTGGGATTGTTTGTTATACAGCAATCAGTGAGTTGTTGTTAAATAACCTTACAATGCTTATATACTTATATTGTTTTATAATTATTGATCTAAGGACGTATTAAAATAATTTTATTAAAAGGATGTATGTTGTGTTTGTTAGTAATTGATTAGTGTTAGTAATATTTTTTAATAAGTGCTTTTGTGTTTAATGTTTTGTTAAGTATTTTTAAATGATTATAGAGTAGTTTAATTATTAATGTGATGGAACAGAGATTCAGACATGAGGGTTATATTTCTTGATACTGCCGATCACGTGGCTCAATGGGTTGCGCATTATATTGTTTACCGTATTAATTCTTTTAATCCTACCATTGAAAATCCGTTTGTATTGGGACTACCTGCAGGTAGAACACCAATAAAAACTTACAAAAATATTATATCAATGTATCAGTCTAGTCAAGTTAGTTTTAAATATGTAGTAATATTTACTATGGATGAATATCTTGGTTTATCTTGTGAGGATCCTAAAAGTTATCATGATTTTATACATACAAATTTTATTAATCATGTTGATATCCCTAAAGGGAATGTTTATGTTTTAAATGGAAATACTGATAATATTAAAGCTGAATGTCAACAATACGAAGAAAAAATAAAATCGTACGGAGGTGTTCATTTATTTATAGGAGGGGTTGGAAATGATGGGCATCTTGCTTTTAATGAACCAGGTTCTTCTTTAACATCGCGTACCAGAATTCAAAACTTGAGCAAAGCAACTCGGCTATCAAATGCTAATTTTTTTAATAATAATGTTAATTCTGTACCTAAGTTTGCATTAACCGTTGGTATTGCTACATTACTGGAATCACGAGAAATAATAATAATTGCGACTGGACTAAATAAGGCTGAAGCAGTAAAAGCGGCAATTGAAGGTAGTATTAATCATATGTGGACTATTAGTTGTTTACAGTTACATCCTAAATCAATATTGGTGTGCGACGAGTTGTCAACTATGGAGTTGAAGATAAAAACGGTTAAGTATTTTCAAGAATTGGAAATCAATAATCAAACGATCACCATGTAATGTAGTTTTTAAAATATGTATGCTTTAGTTAATAGTAAAATCTATACTGGTAAAGAAATTCTTAGTGATCATGCACTTGTAGTTTCTAAAGGAATTATTAGAACTATTTGTTCTACTAGTGAGTTACCTAAGAATATAGATATACATGACCTTTCGGGGTCAATATTAACACCTGGATTTATAGATTTGCAAGTTAATGGATGTGGTGGAACACAATTTAATGATTATATAAATGCAATATCAATATGTACACTGAAAACAATGCAAATAACTAATCAATTTTCAGGTTGTACTAGCTTTCTTCCAACATTAATTACTAGCAGCGATGTTTTGATTAGAAGAGCTGTTAGAGTTATGCGTGGGTTTTTATCTAAGAATAAAAATCAAGCTTTAGGATTACATTTAGAAGGTCCGTTTATAAATGTTAAAAAGCGAGGCATACATAATCCTACATTAATTCGTTTACCAACAGAAGAGATGATAAGTTATTTGTGTGATAACAGTGACGTGATTAAAAAGATAACTCTTGCTCCCGAACAATTAAAGATGGCATTTATGCAGAAGTTACATGAATCAGGGATTTGTGTTGCAATTGGACATTCTAATGCTACTTATCAACAAACACGGATTAGTTTTTTATGTGGTGTTAGTTTTGGAACTCATTTATTTAATGCTATGCCTCCGTTAATTGCTCGTGAACCTGGTGTTATCGGTGCTATTTTTGATACACCAGAAATATACTGTAGTGTTATAGCAGATGGGTTTCATGTCCACTGGGCTAGTATTAGATATGCTAAAAAGATCAAAGGGGATCGTTTAATTTTAGTAACCGATGCTACTAGTCCTGCAGGGACTAGTAAGGAAAAATCTAATTTTATTTTTTCTAATAGAACTATATATCATCGTAATCATATGTGCGTGGATAGTAGAGGGGTGCTTAGCGGATCAACTTTAACAATGATACGAGCAATAAAAAATAGTGTTAAATATATTGGAATACCGTTGGACGAAGCTTTGCGTATGGCTACTTTATATCCAGCAAAAGCTATAAGAGTAGACCATTATTTAGGTAGTTTAGAAATAAATAAAATTGCTAATTTGACCGTTTTTAATCAAGATTATAAAATACAAAAAACAATTGTTAATGGTAAAATAGTTAATATGTAATTTTTATAATTTATATATATTTGTAATATTAATATTATAAAAATGTAATTTAAGTAGATTTTAAATTTTCTGTTACTGTAGACCAGTGAGTAGTTTGCTATATTTTGATAAAACCAAATTATTATACATAAAGTGGTGTTAGTATTATTTTATATGGTAATGATTTTATTTTTGATGAAATAATCATTATATTTGCTTAAGTATAATTAGAAAATAAATCTATTTATTTTCTAATAAAAAATACTATAGGATCATATGATAATTTTATTCATCTTATTATTTAGATGAATATAAAAGAAGGTTGGCAAGTATTTTGCAATTGCTACATAATAATAATAATGATAATTTTATTATTATTATTATTATTATTATGTAGGTAAGTAACTGAACATTGCGATTTAAGTCAATCGAAGTTTTGGCTACGTAGCTCAGTAGGTTAGAGCGCAGCACTCATAATGCTGAGGTCACAGGTTCAAGTCCCGTCGTAGCTATTAGTATAAGTAGATAAGCACGCGGGAGTGGCGAAATAGGTAGACGCGTCAGAATTAGGATCTGATACTGTGATAAGTATACGAGTTCAAATCTCGTCTCCCGTATGTTATTTATCGATTAGTATAATAAAAGAAGAAATGTAAAAATATAAAGTATATGTATGATGAATATGTTTGAGTGATCATGGGGCATAGCCAAACGGTAAGGCAGCGGGTTTTGATCCCGTCATTCCCAGGTTCGAATCCTGGTGCCCCAGTTAGTTAGCAGTTATAATTATTATATTGCAATGACAAATGTATAATATTTATACGTTGGATTTTTACGTTTAATTTATCATTAATAGTTGTTAAATTTAAATGTGCCTGCATAGGGATAAGTAAATTTAATATAATTGTGTACAATAGAGATATTATGTATTTGTAATATGGTTTACTATTAATAATAGATTGAGTATCTGATGTATATATAATGTAATGATGATGGGGAGAGTTATCTAAAGAAAAAGATATTATTATATGCCTAAAGCATATAATAATATCTTTTTCTTTAGATAACTAGAGCGTTCAATTGTCATAAATGCAACATTTCTTGCTATTTTAAGCGGCCAAAAGTTGTTATGAAAAATAAAGTACAACCAATCTATGCTAGTTTGCATTAGGAAGGAATCGTATTTACGGTTGTTTTGATAAGATATTAAAACTTCTGAAACACTTGAATGTTCATCAAAAACACGTGAGTTAGTTAATAAGTGTGATAAGCTTACAACATCACGTAACCCTAAATTTATTCCTTGTCCTACTAAAGGATGTAAAGAATGAGCAGCATCACCAACTAATGCTCCTCCTGGAGTTATATAACTGTGCGCACGTTGACGAATGAGGGGGGCTACAGTTGCGTTGTATAGTTTAATATTACCTAATTGGTTTTGAAAATTATTTCTAATTTCTTTTTCTAATATTTCTATAGGTAACTGTTGTAATTTTTGAACATATTCGGGAGTATTATACCACATTAATGATCCCCAATGATTATATAGAGGTAGAAATCCTATAGGACCATAAGGAGTAAATATTTGCCAAACTGTACCATATTGGTATTTTTTTGTTTTGATAGTAAGTAACATACAACATTGATGATATTTCCAACCAATTACTCCGATTCCTAGTTTTTTTCGAATCTGAGAATAAATTCCGTCAGCTCCTATTAATAGACGACTGATGATTATAGTACCATTATCCAGAAGACAGCGCCAAGAGGAACCGTTATAATACATAGAGATTAGTATGGATGGGCAACATAGTGTTATTGTTTTGAAGTTTATAAAATTTTCCCATAGCGCCAATTGCAAACGGTTATTTTCGACAATGAATCCCATTTCAGATACGCCTACGGATATAGCGTGAAAGGTTACTTTTGCTGATGGCCATTCCCATGCTTCTAAATGATGATATGGAGTACAAAAATTAGGAGGAATTTTTTCCCATGTATTAATTTTTTTTAAGAATTCTACTGAAGCATAATTAATAGCAGCAACTCGGATATGTGGTGTTGTTTTTTTTTTAATTGGAATAGGGTATTTATAGTCTACTACAATTACTTTAATTCCAGATTGAGAAAGACGTAATGCTAAAGATGCGCCTATGATACCGCCGCCAAATATTAACACATCACAAAGTAATTTTTTCATAATATCTTCTTATGATTTAATGTAAGGATTAATTTACGTGCAATGTATGCTTAATGATGTTGTTAAGATTATATATGAGTAAATAATTATTTATGCATAAATATATAACATATAAAACTATATATTTAAATAAATATTAAAAATTTTATAGATTTAATTATAAGTTTATATTTCTAATATATGATTAAGTATATTTCAATTTTAAATATATTACATGATATATAATTGTACCAATAATTTGGTTAATTTTTATGAATAATTGTATATTTTATGTGTGTTAGTATATAATACTGCTTATTATGTTTAGTAACTTATAATATATGTTTATTGGTATTATTTATTTTAAAAGGTGTTAAATATCAGTGATATTATTAACTATTTTAGTCCCGATAATTTAGGAGTGATATTTGAATTTAGTAACTAAAGAAATTAGATTGCAACCAGCCAATAATAAACGGTTGATAAGTTTATGTGGCCCTCTAGATGATAACTTGAAACAATTAGAATATCAATTGAGTATTACCATCAATAGGTACAATAATTTTTTTAGATTAATAGGTCCATCAATATCAGTTAAAATAGCTACTGATGTTTTGGTATCTTTATATTCAGAAACAGAGTCTGAACGTGGAACGATTAATGATATCAATCCAGAACAAATATATTTGACTATTAAAAAGATTCAAATCTTGAAAAACAAATTAAAATATACGAAAGAAATTAGTAATACTTCAGTAAGAATTGAAACAAAAAATGGAATAATACAGCCTCGTACAGAAAATCAAGCGCAATATATTGCTAATATTTTTAATCATGATGTTACTTTTGGTATAGGACCTGCAGGAACTGGAAAAACGTATCTAGCAATAGCTGCTGCGGTAGATTTGTTGGAGCGTCAAAAAAATAAACATATTATTTTAACTCGACCTGCTATTGAAGCCGGAGAGAAATTGGGATTTTTGCCAGGAGATCTTCATCAAAAATCTGACCCTTATGTCCGGCCGTTATATGATGCCTTGTTTAATATAATCGGATATGAAAGAGTGGAGAAATTAATACAAAAAAAAATAATAGAAGTAGCTCCATTGGCTTACATGCGCGGGCGTACACTGAACGATTCTGTTATCATCCTTGATGAGAGTCAAAACACAACTATTACTCAAATGAAGATGTTTTTAACACGTATTGGATTTCGCTCTACAGTAATTGTTACTGGAGATATTACACAAATTGATTTACCATCTAATCAATCATCTGGATTGGAACATGCTATTAAAGTATTGCCTATTATTAAAGATATTAGTTTTAATTTTTTTAATAAAGAAGATTCGGTACGGCACTCCATAGTAACTCGGATAATAGACGCGTATGAAGCATGGGATAATAATAAAGATACTCTGGATGTAATGAATCATAATAAATATGAAAATAATTGTAAATGCAATTATAAAGAAATAAATAGTGATGATTACGATCATTGCAATAATGAGGATTGATTAATGGAAAATAATCAAATAGTTCTTGATTTGCAGTTAGCATGTAAAAATTTAAATGGATTACCTAATAGAAAATTGTTTGAATCATGGATGCGCAGTATATTTTCTGCGTGTAAAAAAAAAATAGAATTGACTATTCGTATAGTAGATGCAAAAGAAATGCGTTATTTAAATTGGTATTATTTAGGAAAAAATTATCCTACTAATGTTTTATCATTTCCTTTTACACCACCGTTAGGGATTAAATCTCCATTACTCGGAGATATAGTACTTTGTCGTCAAGTGATTGAGTATGAATCCAAGAACAGAAATATACCATCTACTAGCGCGCATTGGGCGCATATGATGATTCATGGCTCATTGCATTTATTGGGGTATAATCATCTTCTTGATGAAGAGGCTATATTAATGAAACGAACAGAAATAAGTATACTTCAGCAATGTGGATATCAAACGTGTTGTTCTATTATATAAGCAATTTAAATTTCTATAAGATATAGTAAAGTAAACATTATGAATGCCCATAATTTAGAGGAGAATGTTAGTTCCATTCGTAAAAAGAGTTTTTTTGCTTTCATATTACATCATCTCTTTCATAGTAGTCCTAAAAATCGTGATGATTTACTAAATTTAATACGTGATTTTGAACAAAATTCTTTGATAGATGCAGATACTCGAGATATGCTGGAAGGAGTTATGGATATTGTTGAACAAAAAGTTAAAGATATTATGGTGCCTCGAGCACAAATTATTTTCTTAAAAAATACTCAATCTTGGGATGAACAGCTTTCTATTATTATAGAATCTGCGCATTCTAGATTTCCAGTATTATATGGTAATCAGGATAGAATTAAAGGAGTATTAATTGCTAAAGATCTACTACCATTCATATTAAAAAAATCTCAATCATGTAGCATTGATAAAATTTTACGTCCAGCTTTAGTAGTACCAGAACATAAAGGCGTAGACAGGATGTTACAAGAATTTCGTATACAACACTGCCATATGGCTATTGTGATAGATGAATTTGGAGGAATGTCTGGGCTCATTACTATTGAAGACATATTAGAGTTGATTGTTGGTGAAATCGAGGATGAATATGATAATAAAGATAGTTATGATATTCGTCAGATAAGTCAATATACTTTTATTGTTAATGCATTAACCCCTGTTATAGATTTTAATAAAATGTTTAATACCTGTTTTTATAATGAAGAAATAGATACTGTTGGAGGTTTTGTGATGCAATCTTTTGGGCATTTACCTGCAAATGGGGAATCTATAAATATTTTAGGTTATAAATTTAAAGTTACACTTACAGATAGTCATCGTATTATGCAATTACTTGTACAAATTCCTAAAAATTCATTATATGTATCTAAACAAAATAATTTTCATACATGATGGTTGTTGTTACCTCATATTACAAATACGAACAATTTTTTTGGTTGTGCATAGTATTGTTATTTGGAGCATTCGGTGTTTTAGGATTTTCTCCATATAACTTCTGGCCAGCTAGTATTATTTCACTAACTGTTTTATTGAAAATAGTTTTAGATTCTACATACAAACAGGCTGTATGGTATGCTTTTTTTTGGGGTATTGGTTTTTTTGGCAGTGGTTTACAATGGATTTATATAAGTATAGATCAATTTAGTAATATGTGTAGTTGTGTAAATACTGCATTAATTGTTTGTTTTGTCTTATATCTAACGTTGTTTCCTATATTATTTTCTGCTTTACTTACGGTAATACGCTTAAATACAACTATATGGTATGTAGCAGGTGTTGCTCCAGTATTGTGGTTAATTATTGAATATATTAGAGGGTATATTTTTACTGGATTTCCGTGGTTACAGTTTGGTTATAGTCAGATTGATGGACCTTTAAAAGGCATTGCCCCTATTTTTGGGGTAGAAGGTATTACGTTTATTCTTGTTTTAATAAGTGGATTAATAGCAGTATCCATTAAAAAAGCACAGTTATTATTAACGGTCATATCTTTAGGGATATTATTATTTTTGTGGCCTTTGGCATGGATACAATGGTATCATGTACAACCACAGCGTGCTGTAAATGTTTCCTTAGTACAAGGTAATATTGACCAACACGTAAAGTGGGATGCTAATTATTTAGAAAAAATAATGAAAATATATTTGGATCATACTTTACCTTTGATTGGGAAAACAAAAATAGTTATTTGGCCAGAATCAGCTATCCCAGGAAATGAAATTGATCATAACCAAGTTTTAACGTTATTAGATCATCAATTAAGACAAGAT
This sequence comes from Candidatus Blochmannia sp. SNP, assembly GCF_036549215.1. NCBI lineage: Bacteria > Pseudomonadati > Pseudomonadota > Gammaproteobacteria > Enterobacterales > Enterobacteriaceae > Candidatus Blochmanniella > Candidatus Blochmannia sp. SNP. The sequence continues at coordinate 543,394 of NZ_CP144371.1, forward strand.
CAAACAAATTTGATTACTGGGATTATTGGAATACGTTATATTAAAAACGAATACAATTACTATAATAGTATCATAGTAATTGGAGACTCTAAACCTTACAAATATCCGAGTGATAATCGGTATGATAAACATCATTTAGTATTATGTTCTGAAAGGTTTCCATTTCAAAGATTTTTTAGTCCGTTGTTACGTTTATTTAATATTCCTGTTCCTTTTATGCAAAAAGGCTATTATTTTCAACCACAATTGACTGTGTCGTTTATTAAAATGACTGCTGTTATTTGTTATGAAATAATTCTTGGTAAGCAAATTCGCGATAATTTTAAACCTGATACTGATTTTTTATTAACTGTTGCAAATAACGCATGGTTTGGTAATTCTATTGGTCCATGGCAGTATTTTCAAATGGCGCGTATGCGTGCTTTAGAATTAGGAAGACCTTTGTTATGTAGTACTAACAATGGAGTTACTGCTATTGTAAATGCAGATGGTTCTGTTCAGGCTCAATTACCTCAATTTAATTCAACAGTACTTAGTGCTACAGTTATTCCAACTACAGGTTTAACTCCGTATGCAAAGTTTGGATCTTGGTTTTTTTTAGGTATCATTACTATATATGTTATTTTACTTTTGAAATTTAAAAATCATATATTGTTTTAATAAAAAATTTTTTTCTATTAAATCTATAAAGCGTGTAGTGTATAATTGTTATTAATGATATGCATTTATATTTACTGTTATTTAATTATTAGTTTTTAACTTTAATAAAAAATAGTTTTAATCTAAAAATATTGATATTCTTAATTAATTTAAATTTTTAATTATTAATTAATAATTTTTATTTATAGTGAAGTCATTATGCGAAAATCATATTCTCCAAGTAAAATTGAAAGTATTATTCAGAAATATTGGTACAAAAATAAGACTTTTTCAGTAGCAGAAGATAGTAGCAAAGAAAAGTATTATTGTTTATCTATGATTCCATATCCATCTGGCAACTTACATATGGGTCATGTGCGCAATTATACAATTGGAGATGTAATTTCTAGATATCAACGTATGCTTGGAAAAAATGTATTACAACCTATAGGTTGGGATGCTTTTGGATTGCCTGCAGAACATGCTGCAATTATAAATAATACAGATCCAGAAATTTGGACAAAATCTAATATTTGTTATATGAAAAGCCAGTTACAATCGTTAGGTTTTGCTTATGACTGGAGTAGAGAGATTATAACTTGTCAACCTCAATATTATCGATGGGAACAATGGTTTTTTACTATTTTATATAAAAAAGGTTTGGTATATAAAAAAACTTCATCAGTAAACTGGTGTCCATATCACGAAACAGTTTTGGCAAATGAGCAAGTTATTAATAATTGTTGTTGGCGCTGTCACACTCGTGTGAAATATAAAAAAATTCCGCAATGGTTTATAAAAATTACTAATTACGCAGATCAATTGTTATATGGATTAGATCAATTAAAAAATTGGCCTAAACAAGTAAAAATTATGCAAAGAAATTGGATAGGACGTTCGGAAGGTGTAAATGTTACTTTTAATATTACTAATTGTGATGATACGTTAACGGTATATATAACCCGATTAGATATTTTTATGGGAATTACTTGTATATTAGTATCTATAGATCATCCGATAGTGTTAAAAATAGCAGAAATTGATCTAAATTTAGCTCATTTTATTCAAAAATGTAATAATTTTAATATTAAACCAAGCAACGCAAATGTTTATTTTTTTGAAAAGAAGGGAATGCCTATTAATATTTATGCGATACATCCAATTACTAACAGTAGATTGCCAATTTGGGTTGCTAATTTTGTAGTACCTATTGAGTCTGATGGAATAGGCGCAGCTATATTGGTTCCAGCTCATAATCAGCAAGATTGGGAGTTTGCTCATAAATATAGTTTACCAGTTAAAACTGTCATAAAGAATCTGGATGGAACTGAACCAAGCGTTATGATTAAAGCAATGACTGGAGATGGAATATTATTTAATTCTGGTGAGTTTAATGGATTAAGTTCTTGTATGGCATCTAATATAATTGCTACAGCGTTAATTGCACGTGGTATAGCTCAATATAAGATATATTATCGCTTAAAAGATTGGTGTATCTCACGTCAGCGTTATTGGGGAGTCCCTATTCCCATGATAACATTAGAAAATGGTTTAGTTAAGCCGGTTCTTTTTGATCAATTGCCGGTAATTCTGCCAAAAAAAACAGCATTTATTCAAAGTAATAGGAATAATAAACATGTAGATAGTTCTTTGAAGATGTATTCGAATTGGATACGAACTACTTATAAAGGACAAATAGCTATTCGTGATACTGATACTTTTGATACTTTTATGGAATCCTCTTGGTATTATGCTCGTTATACATGCCCTCATTATAGTAAGGCTATGTTAGATACATGTTCTGCTAATTATTGGTTACCAATTGATCAATATATAGGGGGTATTGAACATGCTATCATGCATTTATTGTATTTTCGTTTTTATCATAAATTAATGCGTGATGAAGGATTAGTTTATTCTGATGAACCTGCAATACGTTTATTATGTCAGGGTATGGTATTAGCAGATTCGTTTTATTACTTATCTACTAATGATCAGCGTATATGGGTAGATCCAACTCATGTTAAAATAATAAAACGTGATAAAGTAGGGCATATTTCAAAGGCTGTAGATGAAAACGGACGCGATTTAATTTATGCTGGAATGTGTAAAATGTCAAAGTCGAAAAATAATGGCATTGATCCAAATATAATTATTAAAAAATATGGAGCGGATGCAGTACGTTTTTTTATCATGTTTGCTGCTCCAATTGAAGCAGCATTAGAATGGAAAGAATCTGGATTGGAGGGTGCTCAGCGTTTTCTTAGGCGTGTTTGGAATTTAGTATATCAACATATCCAAGATGGGCCTGTGAGTGCATTGGATGTTGTAATGCTTAATTACGCGCAAAAATTTATTCGGTATAATATACATAAAACCATAGAAAAAGTTACTGATGATATTGATCGTAGACAATCATTTAATACTGCTTTAGCTGCAATTATGAAATTAGTGAATGAATTATATAGTGTTCCAAAAAAAAGTATACAAGATAGAGCAGTGTTACAAGAAGCTTTGTCAGTAATAGTCCGATTACTATATCCGTTTACCCCACATATTAGTTTTATTTTGTGGAGGGCTTTAGGAGGTTTGGGAGATATTGATCACGCAACATGGCCAACTGTAGATATGCAAGCAATAATAAATGAAAGGACGCTTATCATAGTGCAAATTAATGGAAAAATGCGACATAAAATATATGTACCATTAAATAGCGATAAGAATGTAATTTCTAAATTATTAGAATCAGAGAATGTTTTGAATAAATATCTTATTGGAAAAAAAATTCGTAATATAATTTTTGTTCCAAATAGAGTGATCAATATTATTATATAGTGAACGTTGAGCATTCTTTACATATAAAGAATTATCTTTTAATAATTGTAAGTATTGTTACTATGATTATGTTTGAAAGTTGTGGTTATCGATTGTGTACAGATATAACGGAAAAAAAATTACAAATAATTAATGACATAAATTCTATATCATTATGTAGTTATGATCCATTTGGGCCAATAACTCGTGCTATAATGACTGAGTTGCGTGTTAACCAAATTGGTGTTGTTGATTATTTAAATAATGACTTATGTATACGAGAAGTACATATTCCTTGTTTACATATTCTTGGTGCTTCAGAAAAGTATATAACTACTTTTGTTTTTCAGAATGGAAAAGAAGCTGGATATCAATTAGTATTGCATATACGAACTAATTTATTCATACCAAATAAAAATTGTTGCCCTATTAATATTCGTGTGTATCGTTCTTTTATACGAAATCCTGGCAGTGCTTTATTTAACGATACACAAGAGAATGATATACGTAAAGATATGTATCGAGATGCAGCGCAACAACTTATACATCAATTATTTTTACGATTTGATGATTTTTAATAATTAAAGATATGTGATAGAATTATTTTTGTATCTAATATTAATATTTTATTTTATCGTTAAAGTTTGTCATGGTTTGGATATATCCAGAACAATTATTTTTAGAATTAAAAAAAGAACTTAAGTCTGTTTATTTATTGTTAGGAAATGATTCTTATCTTTTGCAAGAGAGTTATTTTAGTATTATAAGGGCAGCTAATAAATTAAATTTTAATACGTCTGTTAATATAGAATTGGATATATATTCTGATTGGAAGGATGTATTTAATGTATTTAAAACGGCAAGTTTATTTGAAAAGAGAAAAATATTTTCATTAAAATTTACTCAAAATTGTCCTGTTTCTTATTTTAAGAAAAATGTGCCTTTATTATTTTCGTTTCTTCATGACGATTTAGTATTAATTATATATATTCAAGAATCGAATCAAATTAGCAAAAATAATATTTGGTTGCAATATTTTAATAAAAAAGGAACATTTGTTGATTGTAGCGCACTTACGTATGGACGGATGACAGTATGGATAGAAAATCAAGCGAATCATATGAAACTCGTTATAGAAAATTTAGCTTGTCAACTGTTATGTTATTATTATGAAGGCAGCTTAATTTCGTTAAATCAAATGTTACAAAATTTGTCTTTAATTTATCCTGATGGAAATTTAAGTTTTACACGTGTCAAAAAAGTAGTTACTGATTCAGCACATTTTAACATTAATCATTGGGTAGAAGCAATTTTAATGGGTAAAAAACAACGTGCTGACCGAATTTTACGTCAATTGGAATATATGGAGGTTGATTTAGAAAAATTGTTGCATAAAATTAAATCTGAAGTATTAATAATAATTAATATAAAATACGGTATGGCACAAAGAAAATCATTATTTAGTTTATTAAAACAATATAAAATATATACAGAGTATCATTGCATGTTGTTGTCTAGAGCGGTGAAGCGGTTAAGTTTATCTAAATTATATCAATCAGTTGGATTATTAGTACAAATAGAATTAAGATATAAAAAAGATTATATTTCTCTTTTATGGTCTAGTTTTGAGGTATTATCAGCTATATTATGTTATGATGAAAAAAAACTTAATATATAATTTTTTATAAATCATACCGCATATCTATTTTGGATTTACTTATAAGAGGGTTTTTAAAGTTTTATATGATAACTATATCATAGTTGTTGCAATATACATACATATTATCTGCATAATATGTATGTATATTGCAACAATAACAATAAATTAAAACTAAAATTTTTATTGATTATGTATGATCAGATCATATTAATATAAGTGGGAAATGGTTTTTGATTTTTACTACTAATAGGTAAAAATGTGTGTGTATGATTGTATGTAATGATTTTAATAGTAATCTAAAATACTGAAAAGTTGTAATTATTGTCGTATAATTTTTTATAGAAAAGGTATGATATAATATATTTAATTGGTACTTATACTTTTTAAATCGGTAATGTGTTTTATTTAAGTTTTATTAAAAATAATAATACAGTAGACAAGTGTAAAACATGCGTGTAAATGGTTATTTTTATTAAAATTGATAGAATATGGTTTTTAAATAAAAATACGATTTATAAAACAGAATACATTAAAATAAATAAAGTCCTATTTATTAGGTGTATAGACTAAGATATAGAATATTACTGTATAAAATTATTTGTATTTATTTAAAAAATATAAATTTGTAAAATAGTTATTTTGTCTTTCTTATACAATAGATATTGTATATTGCTGATGTTTACGCGACGGTAAACATCATATAAATATGTATTTAGGCGTTAAACTGTGCAATCCGATATTTTGAAAGAATTTGTAGTTAATATTATCAATGATATACAGGGACAAGATATTATATGTTTTGACATGTATGACAAAACATATATAACTGATGTTATGATTATCTGTACTGGTATGTCTAGTCGTCATGTGATTTCAATATCTCAGGAGATATTGAAAAAATCCCGTGGTATAGGTGTAAAACCTTATGGTATAGAAGGTATGAATTTTGGTGAATGGGTTTTAGTAGACTTAGGTGATGTAGTTATACATGTAATGCAAAAAGAAATTCGTATTCTGTATGAATTAGAAAAGCTTTGGTGTTAGGATAAATAAAGAGTTTATTTATAAGTACACCTGTCCACGTGTACTTATAAATATTTTACTTATTAAATGAACATATAATTACTTATATTTAATATTAATAATTGATATAAGTAAATTTTAATTGCATGAAGTTAAATGATTCTCAAATTTTTTATAATTATTCGGCTGAGTTGTTGTTATTTGTACGTCGTGTAACTATTGCATGCATTTTTATTTTATTGATTACTAGTATTCTATTTATTCATTTATATCAGATACAAATAGTTAATTTTAATATGTATACTACTCGTTCTAACGAAAATCGTATTAAGATTATTCCTATCCCGCCTAAAAGAGGAATTATTTATGATCGTAATGGAATAGCTTTAGCATTAAATCGAACTATTTATCAATTGGAAATAACACCAAAAAATACAACTAATTTAAATCAAACGATTCATGAATTACAGTTATTATTAGATTTAAGTGATTACGATATAGTGCGTTTTGAAAAAGCTAGAAAACGTTATTCTCAATTTGAGTCATTGCCTATTAAGATTGGTTTAACAGAAGAACAACAAGCTCGATTTGCTGTTAATAGGTTTAGATTTTCAGGGGTAGCAATAAAAGGCTATCAACGTCGTTACTATCCGTATGGATCTGATTTAAGTCATGTAATTGGGTATGTTTCTAAGATTAATGAAGAGGAAATAAAAAGATTAAATAAACAAGGTATTTTAGGTAAGTATATTTCTGCTCCTAATATCGGAAAATTGGGCATTGAACGTTATTATGAAAATATTTTACATGGTACTCCAGGTTATGGAGCTGTAGAAATAAATAGTCGTGGGAAAATTATTAGAAAATTATATAAAAGATCTCCGATTCCAGGAAGAAGTATTGTTTTAACATTAGATTTAAATTTACAACAATATATTGTAAAATTGCTATTAGGTAGTCGATCTTCTGTAATAGTCATTGATCCGAGAAATGGCGGAATTAAAGCTTTAATTTCAAATCCTAGTTATGATCCAAATTTATTTGTTGATGGTATATCTAATACAGAATATAATATTTTATTAAAAGATAATAATTGTCCTTTGCTTAATCGTGCCACTCAGGGGATGTATCCTCCTGCATCTACAGTAAAACCTTATATTTCTGTATCTGCTTTAATTTTAGGAGTGATTAATCAAAATTTTTTATTTTCTGATCCTGGTTGGTGGCAATTACCTGGTTCAGAAAAACGTTTTCGTGATTGGAAACGATGGGGTCATGGAGAAGTAAATATTACAAAAGCTCTCGAAGAATCTTCTGATACTTTTTTTTATCAAATAGCTTATAAAATGGGAATAGATAGTTTGTCTGAATGGATGAATAAATTTGGGTATGGTAGATATACTGGTATCGATCTATTTGAAGAATTAACTGGTGTTATGCCGACTAAAGCATGGAAAATACAACGGTTTAATAAACCATGGTATCAAGGAGATACTATACCGGTAGGTATAGGACAGGGATATTGGACCGCAACTCCTGTACAAATGTCTAAGGCATTAATTACTTTAATTAATGATGGTAATGTGCTTATTCCTCATTTGCTTGATAGTATTTTATTAGAAAAAGATTATATTCCGTACCATCAAACGGAATGCGATCAAGTAGGTGATCCAAAATCGGACGTATGGAAAATTGCTAAGGATGGGATGTTTGGAGCAGCTAATCGTCCAAATGGGACAGTAAGTGGCAGTTTTTCTGATGCTTCATATAAAGCAGCAGCTAAATCTGGTACAGCACAATTATTTAGTTTAAAAAGTAATCAAAACTATGATCCAAACAAAATATCTGAGTATCTTAGAGATCATAAATTGATGACCGCATTTGCCCCATATGAAAATCCTACGATAGCAGTAGTAGTAATTTTAGAAAATGCTAAGGCTGGAATATCAATAGGAACAATTACAAGAAAAATATTTGATTATGCTTTATTGCAATAAATCAACATTTGATTAGACTATTTTATTTATTTCTATCAATCTAACTAATTATTGAATGTATTCATGAATCAAATTATTCGACAGAATTCATTATGGGATAAGTATCATATTGATTTAACATTATTCTTACTTATTATTTTTTTATTGCTATACGGAACTTTTATAATGTGGAGCGCGTGTGGTCAAAGTTTTGAAATGATGCGACTAAAAATATTGCAAATTATAGGAGGATTATTGCTTATGTTTTTTTTAGCGCAGGTTTCACCTAGAGTTTATGAATTTTGGGCGCCTTATATATATTTTTTATGTCTTATATTATTAATATCAGTTAATATGATTGGAGAAATTAGCAAAGGAGCGCAGCGTTGGTTAGATTTTGGTATAATAAGGTTTCAACCATCAGAAATAGTAAAAATTTCTGTTTTGCTTATGGTGGCATATTATGTTGATAGAGGACGACATCCACCATCTTTAAAAAATGTTGGAATAGCACTATTATTAATTATGATTCCTACTACATTTATGTTGGCACAACCAGATTTGGGCACAGCAATTTTAACGGTTAGTTCTGGTTTATTTGTATTGTTTTTATCTGGAATTAGTTGGAAGTTAATTATATTTACGTCATTGCTCATGGTTTTGTTTACTCCTATATTTTGGTTTTTTTGCATGCATGAATATCAGAGATCTAGAATAACGATATTATTGCATCCAGAAATTGATCCATTGGGTGCTGGATATCATATTATTCAATCAAAAATTGCTATTGGTTCAGGTGGTTTAACTGGAAAAGGATGGTTACATGGGACACAATCACAATTAGAATTTTTACCAGAACGTCATACTGATTTTATTTTTGCGGTAATAGGGGAAGAATTAGGATTTTTGGGGATATTAGTATTATTATTGTTATATTTAGGAATTATATTTCGTGGATTTATTATTGCGGTTAAAACAAAACATATGTTTGGGCGGCTAATTATTGGTAGTTTTATGTTAGTGTTATTTATGTACATTTTTGTAAATATTGGTATGGTCAGTGGTTTATTACCGGTAGTAGGTATTCCTTTGCCATTGATAAGTTATGGGGGTTCATCTTTGTTGGTATTAATGGCTGGATTTGGCATGGTTATGTCAATAAATGGACATAGAAAAATGATTTCTAAAATTTTATAATAATTTTGATCATAACGTAATAAAATTAATAGTTAATATTGTTGTTATATATTAATAATATTAGGTTAAAAATTTTAAAGCTTAAAATATATAAAAAGTATTTGTTATATATGATATTTGTGGTTAGTTATAATATTATTAATGTGCAATGTCATGTTGTATATAATAATTATATTTTAGAAGTATTAAAAAACAATATGATACGTTCGTAACATGAAATGTATTATACATTATTACATGTAATACAAAAAATTTTATTAAATAAACTAATTATATGAATTATAAATATGTGTTTTTAACGCAAGGATGTAAATTCTAACATTGTAGCAGTTCATATGATAAATGAATTAATTATTTTATATTAGAAAATATTATTGAGTTCAGTTAATTATAGTTTATTTAATTAGTCAGTTAGTTTATATGATAAAATAATAATATGCGATTGAAAAATTATTTTAGTGCATGTTTTTTTTTCGAATTTGCATGATACATGTAACTCCAGAAATTAATAAAAACATTCCAATTAAAATTAATGGAGATGGCCATAATTGACGATGTATAAATGAATATATTAAACCCGCTATAGTTTCTACTACAATCAGCGGACCTATTAATGTTGTTGGTAATCTTTGACTAGCTTCGTTCCAAAAAAATGTACCCAACCAAGAGCAACAAAATCCAATTAAGATCATTAATAAAATAAAAAAAACTGGTCTGGGCCCAAAGGGCAATATAAATTCATCTTGAATCAGATCTGAACAACAGATACATACAAAACAATACACGACACATGATAGTGGTAATGTAACTACACCTTGTGCGTTGGCCCATGTCATAGGTTTATTGTATGGATGTGTTTTTAACCAACGTGCATTCCTCAATGCGTACCACGCCCAGCATAAAACAGAAATAATTGCTAAAATTATTCCACTTATATATTGCCATATATTAAATATTAAGAATTCAGATTTCAATTCAGAAATGTTTACACATAATAACCCTATCCCCATTAGAAATAATGATGTTAGTACAGTATGATATGGTAATTTTTGTTCATTATTAGAAATAATATGTGTTGTTATAGTTAACGTTAAAGGTAAGGTTCCAATAATAGCTGTTGAAATTGGAGCCCCAACGCGTTGGATAGCACTTGTTAAACACGTATAATACACTAGGTGGCCTGCTAAGACTAGTTTTATTGCTTCTAACCAATCTTGCAACAACAATTTACGTAAACGTGCTCTATCGTACCATGATAGAGGTATTGAAATTAATCCAAACGCAATATAACGACCAGATGCTTGTAATATACTGGGATATTCTGGTATTAATAAGGGACCAATAAAAATTAATCCCCACAATAAACCTGAGATTACAGCAAAAGCAATGCCTAGTATCATAATACCTTTATTGTACTAGTTAAATATACTGGATACTATTATTTAGTAAAAATCTATTTTTAGAAAATTAAAATATATATATATTGTTGAGTATACACATTTCGATTAAACAGTGTTATATGATTATTTGATTAAGACTTATTTATTCATATTAATTTAGATTTATATATTATAAGTATATAATATGATAATACGCCCTATAGGATTCGAACCTATAACTTACAGCTTAGAAGGCTGTTACTCTATCCAATTGAGTTAAGGGCGCGTTAATATGTTTGTCATTGTATACAATATTTTAAAAGACAATAGTGTTCTGGTACTTACCTAATTGAGTTAAATGCTTCTTTTTTGAGAAAAAGATGTTTAAAAGAAAGTGTATATTTAAAGTTAATAGTAATATATATTTATAAAAATAACATCATTGTATTAATATAAAATTATTGGATATATTGTTGAAATGATTGCTAAGGTGATTGATGGTAAATATGTGTCTGAAGAAATAAAACAAAAGATAGCTAAGCAAGTATGCCAGAATATAAATTCTGGAAAACGTGCACCAGGATTAGCTATGATTTTAATAGGACATGATCCAGTTTCTAAGATATATGTAGTTAACAAAAAAAAAGCGTGTGAACAAGTTGGTTTTATTTCATTTCTTTATATTTTGCCTGTTACAACAACCGAAAATGAAATTTATCAATTAATTGAAACTTTAAATAATGATAATCGTGTAGATGGTATTTTAATTCAGTTACCATTACCAAATAAATTAAAAAAAGTAAGTATTTTTGAGCATATTGCTCCTGATAAAGATGTAGATGGTTTTCATCCATATAATATCGGTCGTTTATGTCAACGGTCTCCTACACTGCGTCCTTGTACCTCTAGAGGTATTATTACTTTGTTGGAATGGTATAATATAGATATGTTTGTATTAAATGCAGTCGTAGTCGGAGCATCAAATATTGTTGGTCGTCCTATGACGATGGAGTTATTATTGGCGGGATGTACTGTGTCGATTACGCATCGTTTTACTCAGAATTTAAAAGTGTATCTTAAACACGCTGATTTGTTGATTGTGGCAGTAGGAATGGCTAATTTTATTCCTGGTAGCTGGATAAAACGAGGATCTATAGTAGTAGATGTTGGTATTAATCGGTTAAATAATGGAGATATAGTTGGTGATGTTCATTTTTCCAGTGCTTATGAACGTGCCGGATATATTACGCCTGTTCCAGGTGGAGTGGGTCCTATGACGGTGGCAACGCTTATTCAAAATACCTTGCAAGCCTATTACAATCATCTTGGATAAGATAGATGATGGAAAATATTTGTAGTTTATCTATATTTAATTATTTTTATTACTTACATGTTTGTATTATTATCATGCCATTTTGTTATTCCTGTAGGATTATCTTCTAATGTTATTCCCATGACAGTTAGTTTATCTCGTATTTTATCAGATAATTCCCATTGGTTGTTTTTTCGAGCATTTTCACGACGTTTAATTAATTTTTGAATTTTTTTAATGTGAAATTTTTTATTGTTTTTTAATGCTATTTTTTTTAAAAACATTTCTGGATTTTGATACAATAGTCCGATAATGTTTGCTAAATATTTTAAAGTGGCTGCTATTCTTGGAGTGAGTGAATGCTGTTTAACTTTTAAATCATTTAATTTATGTGCCATGTCAAATAGCACTGAGTATGCTTCTGGCGTATTGAAATCATCATCCATTTTAGAGATGAATTTTGATATAAAGTAGTTTTCTCCATCATGAGGTTTAATATCGGGATTAGGTTTAGTATCTCTTAAAGCGATATAAAGTCGTTTCAAGGATGCTTGTGCGTTTTTAAGACTATTGTCATCATATTTTAATTGGTTACGATAATGAGCAGACATTAAAAAATATCTTATTGTTTCAGGATCGTAACGTTTTAAAATATCACGTATAGTAAAAAAATTATTTGATGATTTTGACATTTTTTCATGGTTTAACAATAGCATGCCAGAGTGTATCCATATTTTTGCATAGGGCATGTTATAAGCACAAACAGATTGGGCAATTTCATTGTCGTGATGCGGAAAAATTAAGTCAGATCCTCCGCCATGAATATCTAATTGATTACCGAAAATAGAATGGTTCATAGCAGAACATTCAATATGCCATCCTGGACGCCCTGCTCCCCATGGAGATGGCCAACAGGGTTCGCCTGGTTTAGATGTTTTCCAAAGTACGAAATCTATAGGAGAGTTTTTTATGTTTGGTGTTTTTAATATATTGTAAATTTCAGATATTTTTTTTTTATTAGATAAGATGCCGTAATTATGCATGGTTTTTACAGAAAACATTATATCTCCATTAGAAGATATATATGCGTGATTTTTTTTAATTAGTAGGTGAATAAGTTTAATAATTGTATCAATATTATCGGTTACTTTTGGTTCGTAATTTGGACGTAATATATTTAATGTATCTAAATCTAAATGCATTTCTTGAATCATACGATTAGTTAATTGTTTAGTTGTTTCGTTATTTTCATACGCTCTTTTTATAATTTTATCATCTATATCTGTAATATTACGAACGTAATTTACTTGATATCCACAATGACGCAAATAACGGATAATAGTATCAAATGTTAGAAATGTTCTAGCATGGCCAAGGTGGCATAAGTCGTATACTGTAGCACCACAAACATATATTTTAATTTTTCTATCAACAAGAGGTATAAGTTTTTCTTTTTTTCTTGTTAAAGTATTAAAAATTTTGAGCATCTCAATTTTATTCTGTAATGTTAATATATTGAGTATTCATAGTACATAAACATTTATGGAAATTTATATACTTTTTAAGTAAAATTATTATAAGTGATTTCAATTATCAATCGTATTGATAGTTACAACTTTTATGGTAAAATATAACATATGTTATTTTAACAATAAACACATGATTAGTATTTATTGAATTATCGAAATGATTGTGACTGATAATTATGTTGTATTATATAATTGATTGTATTTATATATTGATGTAATGATTGTTTTTGAGTTGGTTATATTTTTAATTGGATAATTTTAATGTGGAGTATTAAAAAATTTATAAAAATTATTATTTTATTTAGTAAAAATGTCAATTTTGTTTGTTTCAGATATTCATTTGCGCTCGGAATCTCCGGATGTTACTGATGGGTTTTTGAATTTTTTAAATTATTGTGCAATACGTGCTCAATCCCTTTATATTTTAGGAGATTTATTTGAGATTTGGTTAGGAGATGATGATTATAAATCATTACATATTAATATTGCTAAAGCTTTAAAAAGATTACAACAAAAAAAGATTTCGTGTTATTTTATTCATGGCAATCGTGATTTTTTGTTGGGAGAAAAGTATGCTAAGGCTTGCGGGATGACGTTATTATCTTCAAAACAAATTCTGAAATTAAAATCGGGGAAAAAGATAGTTATTTTACATGGAGACACTTTATGTACTGATGATAAATTATATCAATTATTTAGAAAATGTTTTCGAAATATTGTAGCACAGCGGTTATTTTTGTTATTACCATTATCTGTACGTTCACGTATTTTTGGTATCATACGTTCATGTTGTGTACGGCATAAACAATGTAAATCAAAAAAAAAATTGAATATTAATTTAAGAATAGCTACAGATATATTAGTTAAGAATCATGCAGATATTATGATTCATGGGCATACTCATCAACCAACGATTTATAAAATTTTTGGATCTAAAAAAGATATGTTAAATATAATGGTGTTAGGGGGTTGGAATAAATATGGTTCGATGATAGAAGTAAATGAAGAGAATAATAATATTGTATTTATGGAATTTCCGATATAAAAATAATTAAACATTAAATTATATTTTTATTTTGATTGTTATATCAGCTGACAGCAATTAGAGTTGTTGTTTTATTTAAAGAGAGGTGTAATGAGTTTTTAGTTTAGATATTGTTTGTTGTAATTATTTGATATATTTTCTGTTGTCCTCTTTTATTGAAAGGTATCTTGCGACTGTGATTGTTTTGAAGCTTTTTAATGTTTTTATTTTTTAATTTTTAAAATTTATAATAAGTATTAATTTGATTGCAATATGGGTTCATTATCGTTATTAGATTTAATTTTCTATGGAACGAGTTTTGGTTAAAAAGATTGCAAATCTGTATTTTTAAAGAAAATAGTATATATTATTTAACGTTTAGAGAACCGTGAGTTGTTGTGTTTGTATGCTATCTTATTATATAAGAGGTTTTATTTAGGAGATTAATGTTTATTAAGTTAAGTGAAGTGGAGTTTTAAAAAATTTTTAAATGAATTTTGTGATTTAATGTTTGTTAATGCTTAAAGAAAAAATTTTTATCATATTTTTGGTGAAATGTTTAGATAGTTTATGATACTAGACAATAATCTAGTAGATATTTCTTATTAATTAATATATATAATTAATAGAAGTTATGGATAGTGTTTTATGTGTTATTGCCTGAAATTAATGTTTATTGATAGTTCTATTTATAAATTGTTATTTAAGTTATAGTGTAAATTTTTAAATACTATTATAGTAAGTGATTTTTGTTTAGTTAATTGATATTTTATGTTGAAATAAACATAGTTATAAATTTTATTGTAATAGTTATTTGGTATCGTATTTAATTTTAATTTTAAAAATTATAACAGCAAATCGGTTAATCTATTATAAAAATCTGATAATTTTATGGTTGGTTCTTAATTGATAAACATATTATATTATATATATTTGATGTTATTGTAATCCATATCCAATATTAGTTAAATTGAAATTAATTGTAACTAATTATTTGTTAATTAATAAACTAATTAATTCTTTATAGATCTCAGTAATTTTTCGATTTGCATCAATAGAAAAATATTGTATTTTTTTAGATTTAGATTCATGTCGATAATAATTTAATACTGGTTCAGTATATTGGTGATAGTTATGTAGTCGTTTACGTATAGTTTGTTCACAGTCATCTTTTCGGGTAGTCAAAGATTCACCAGTAATGTCATCTAATCCACAAATTTTAGGTGGATTAAATTGAATATGATATGTTCTACCAGAATTAATATGTATTCGTCTGCCTGTAATACGATTAATAACTGTAGAGTCTGATATAACGAATTCTATGACATAATTTACAAAAATTTTATACTTTTTCATAAATTCTGCTTGTAAGATTGTTCTAGGAAATCCATCTAATAAAAATCCATTATAGCAATCATTTTTATTAATACGTGTGTTAATTAATTGAACCATAAAATCATCATTTACTAAATTCCCGGTATGCATCACATTTATTATATTTTTTCGAATTTTATGGGATTGATATGGATCTTTGGGGAACGATTGACGTAACATCATACCTGTAGAAATATTTGGGATGTTATACTTATTTGAAATAAGATGAGCTTGAGTCCCTTTTCCAGATCCAGGAGGCCCAAGAAATATAATACGTATCACAAATTTAATTCTCGATTAAAATTATATAATTTTATTAAATAATATTTATAATATATTGCATCATTATTTTTTAGATATAAGGAGAGTATTGTTTAAATATATACATAAAGGATGTTAATTTTATATTTCTGTCCAAATAATGAATGTTATTATAGCATAAATTAAATATTGATTTGTTATATATTTTATCAATTGATTATTATAGATTATGAGAGTGTATTTTGTTATATTTTTATATTCGATAAGACATATTGTATATATTATTTGTTATAAATAGTAGTGAATAATTAGTTAAAAATGAAAGAATATATTTAATAGATCGAAGTTATTTATGTATAATTTTGAATTAATTTTTTTTATTTACTGCAAGTTATTTGATCACCAATTTTTAATAAAATAAATTATATTTATTATAGGTTTAAATTCTATTTTTAATAGTTAAATATGCAATATAATAAATACATGATTGTGTGATTTTATATTGTAGTGATAATAAACAATATAATTATAAATTATTTATATATATAAATATATAAATAATAGAAAATTATCTAATAATTAACTTATTTATATATATAAGTAAAGTAGATAAATAGTAGGTTTTGTCTATTTAGTGGAGTGGGTATTATTTTGGTATTAAATTACTTTAATCTCATTTTCGTCAATTTCAGCATCAAAAAAAGTTTTGATTATTTTAATATATGGATCTTTTGAAAATTCTTGTTTTATTTTTGATATTTTTTCTTTGTATAAAATATAAATATGTTCCATTGGTGTTTTTATATCGTAATTATCGTCTTTTTTTATATGCAATGTGATTGGTATGCCGATATTGTTACTGAGTGATTTCTGTATTATATCATGCAATTTTATAGAATTTAAATGTTGATAATCAGAACGAACATGTAGGCATATTTCATTTGAAGAAATTTTTTCTTTCCAAGAATTCATAACTAATTTTTTTGCTGTTTTTGGCAATGTCAATCGATATATTTGTGATGTCCATGAATCGTTTTTCATTGCTTGTTGAAGTATTTCTTTTATGAAATTAGACATATTTTGATGATTTTTACTGTAGTCTTTGTTAGCGCTATCATCCTTGATATATTCTAAGGAATCTGATAAATCTTTATTAATCTTATTAATCTTATTAATGTTATTAGAATTATTTTTTATAACGTTTGTATTAATGTTGGCAAATCGTTCTAATATTCCTTGTATTGTTTTTTGAGATTTTGAAATTAAATTTGGTGTTTTTTCTATTTTATTTGATTTATTGTTTTCTTTATATTGTAATAGTTTTGAACGAGCTTCTAATATTTTAGAAGTAGTGTCTGTATTATCGATGTTAGATGTAGGCTTTGGCGATGTTGATTTAATATTATTAATATTATTATTGTTAGATTTTTTTAGCTTTAAACATAACATATCGTTTATTTTCTTTTGGTCTGTTGTATTTAATAGATTTTTATTTTGATTATCATTTTTTGACTGAATACCATCAGTGATGGCAGGTTGTTTATCGTTTGTATTGAATACAGGGTTGTTATTTGAATGAATAAAATTTTCAGATATACTATTATCATTATTATATTCTTTATTTGTTGTATTTGCATCCGGACGAAAAGCAAGGGCACGTAGCATGGTCATTTCTATTCCCATACGATGGTTAGGAACATAAGGTAATTCTCGGCGACCTAATAAAAATATTTGATAATATAATTGTATATTTTCTGGGGTAATATGATTTTTTAATTTATGTATGCGTTGGTTTATATGTTGTATTGTGTTATTGTTTTCTTGTTTTATAGAATTTAATAGAAATTGATCTATAGCTATTTTTTGTAAAATAATAAGCATTTCACTTAAAAGATTGTCCCAATCAATTCCTAAAATCTCATAGTTTTCTATTTGGTGCATAATATCGTATATACTTCCGTTTATTAAGCTTTCAATTAAAGATAATGGATGTTCAATATTTAATATACCAAACATGTCGTTCATGACGTTATTAGTTATTTCGTTATTGCCTAATACAATAGCTTGTTCGGCTAAACTAAGTGCATCACGCATACTTCCTTTTGATGCGTGAGCTAATATTTCTAGAGCGGAAGACTCTATCTTTATATTTTCTTTATTAAAGATATATGTTAGTTGAGTTATAATGTGAGAGGTGCTTAGTGGTTTTAAGCAAAATTGTAGACATCGGGATAATATAGTTGCTGGTAATTTTTGATATTCTGTAGTAATTAAAATAAATTTGACATGCGCCGGTGGCTCTTCTAATGTTTTTAATAAAGCATTAAAACTATGACGTGATAACATATGTACTTCATCTATGAGATATACTTTAAAGCGACCTCGTGATGGTGTGTATTGTACGTTATTTAGAAATTCCCTGGTATCTTCTACTTTAGTACGTGATGCAGCATCTATTTCAATAAGATCAATAAAACAGCCTGATTCAATATCTTGACAATTATTACATTGCCCGCACATATTAGAGCTTAATCCTTGTTCGCAGTTTAATCCTTTTGCAAACAATCGAGCAATGGTGGTTTTTCCTACTCCTCTTGTACCGGTTAATATATAAGCTTGATGAATTTTATTTAATGCAAAACTATGTATAATTGCTTTGATAATATGATTTTGTCCTACAATATCTGAAAATTTCTTTGGACGCCACTTACGGGCAAGTACCTGATAATTCATGATATACAACTCTTATAGGAATATTATAAATAGAAGAATTAAATCTAATTGGTTTAGTGGATGTATAATTTTTAATAATCAGAAAACATTACTAAACTGTAAGAATTTATTCCTATTTTTTTTAATAATGATTTACCGCCTAAATTTTCTAAATCTATTATAAATCCGGCATGGTTTACTTCTCCTCCCAATCGTCTAATTAATTTTACTACTGCTGCAATGGTTCCGCCTGTTGCTAATAAATCATCTATAACTAAAACTTTATCGCCTGGCATAATAGAATCGGCGTGTATTTCTAGACATCCACTATCATACTCTAAAATATACGGTTCACTAATAGTTGCACGCGGTAATCTCCCTGATTTACGAGCAGGGATAAAACCTAGCTTCAATATTAATGCTAATGGAGCGCTAAATAAAAAGCCTCTTGCTTCTATTCCTACTACCTTAGTTAATTTATAGTCTTTATAATGATGAGCTAGAAGAGTAATGCTTGTTGAATATGCTTGTGGATTTTTTAACAATTCAGTTATATCGCGAAATAAAATTCCTTGTTTTGGGTAATTAGGTACAAATTTAATATTTTTCTTGATTAATTTTAATTGTTGATCCATAACATGCATCATATTTGATTCCAAAATATAAAAAATAATTTAAATTTAATTTATATATCTATATCTATATAGAAATTTCGTGTATATTAAACTTCATAATATTTCGATTATAAGTATAAATTCCTTATTTTATATAAGCTATTTTATATCATCAAATGACTGGATACTGTAAATAGTTGTATTGTTTTTCTAGTGTAATAAATTTACATAATATATGTAAATTTATTACATATCTATATATTTAGGTAAAATTTCAAGTGTTTGCTTTTAAATTATATATAAATTTATTAAATAAAATATTATAAAGTATATTAATACTATTAGCTATATATTTAAATATATAGCTAATAGTATTAATATTTATGATAGTTAATAAAATTTAATTAATTATCAATCAATTTTTGAATATTTTTAATAAATAACACAATTAATGATTCGTATAAGCAAACACATTATTTAATGCTTTAGTGATTATTTAATTATTTGGATAATTTTATAAATTATAATATATATACAAAGATATATATTTTTTAAGGATTGAAGACTATTAGTTCTTGTAAATTTAATTTATTATATTTTATTACTTGTTTATCTCAAATAAGATATTAAATTATTCTTAATAGCGGAGATTATAGTATAATCCAACGCACTATATTACAGTTATAATAATAACTGTTTATTTTTATTTTTTAAATAAAAGTGCTACAGATATTAGATGTATTTTATATTGGGATGCTAATCAAGAATCATTTTAATTTTTGTTACGGCTGCTTCCTTCCAGACCTGACCGGTTTTACAAAAGTTATCATGAATAATTTGATAGCATCCCTTTTATAGATTATCTGTGATTATTTTAAATTTTTCAAGAAATAATTACACATTTAAGTATAAATATTATCTGAATATAAAATATTTTTTGTTTGTAAATATTGTAATGTGGCATATTTTGAATATTAAAATTAGTTCATTAATATTTTGTGAAATAAATTTAATTTTTAGTTGTTATAGATAGTATGATTTAGATATGTATATCTACGATGTTTAAATATTTTTAGTATTTTCGTTAGAATAAAATATTTAACTAATTTTATAAATATTTATTAATTATATTTTATAATTGATAGTTAATAGTGTAGATTTTTATAATTTTTTTATGTAGATTATTTTGATTTTTTTAATAAAATAATTACTATATTCACACCCACAAATCCATTCTACATATAACAGCTAGCTCTGTTTTGCTAGCTGTTATATGTAGAATGGATTTGTGGGTGTGAATGAGGCGGAATATGGTTAAATAAATTATATTTGGACTTCTTAATATCACGATATTGGTTCTATTAATATAGAGTTCTTCTATTTTTAAAAATTCAGTAATTAAAATTAACAATTCTTATTAGAATTATAGTGATTTCTTAATCTAATCTTATAAGAACATGTCTTACTTGAATAATTCAACCTTATAGCTGCAATTTTTTAAATTTATTGATATGTATATCAGCGGGCAATACAACGAGAAGTAGATGTTTCTCTTTATTTTATATGTTTTGTGCAAATATTTTATAATTTTATGATAATGATGTATTAGGTATTGTTCCATAATGAAATGGGGCGTTTTGTAGCGCTAATATTAAAACTTCGTCTATTTGTTTGACTGGATGAATATCTAAGTTATTTACTACAATGGCAGGCATATCTTCAAGGTCTCGTTTATTTTCATATGGTATTAATACTGTTTTAATACCTCCTCGGTGTGCTGCTAATAATTTTTCCTTCAAACCTCCGATAGGCAATACTTGCCCTCTTAAAGTTATTTCTCCTGTCATAGCTACACTGGATTTAACGGAATTTCCTGTTAAACAAGAAACTAAAGCAGTACACATAGCAATGCCAGCGCTCGGCCCATCTTTGGGGGTGGCGCCTTCAGGAACATGTACATGAATATCTTTTTTATTATAAAAATCAGTGTTGATGCCTAGTTTATCTGCACGTGCTCGTACTACAGTTAATGCAGCTTGAATAGATTCCTGCATAACTTCACCTAAGGAACCGGTGTAAGTTAACTTTCCTTTTCCAGGAACACAAGCAGTTTCTATCGTTAAAAGATCTCCTCCTACTTCAGTCCAAGCTAGTCCAGTTACTTGTCCAACACGGTTTTCTTGGTCTGCACGGGTGCAATCATAACGTTGTACACCAAGGAAATTTTTTAGATTGTTTTTATCAATGGTTATACATTTGATTTTTTTATTCATTAATAGCATTTTAACTGTTTTTCGACATAATTTGGAAATTTCACGTTCTAAATTACGTACTCCAGCTTCACGTGTATAATGTCGAATAATTCCTATTAAAGCATCGTCTTGAATGGTTAATTCTTCTGGTTTTAAAGCATTACGTTCTATTTGTTTAGTTAATAAGTGTTGTCGTGCTATATTTAATTTTTCATCTTCGGTATAACCAGATAATCTGATTACTTCCATTCGATCTAATAAAGGACTTGGAATATTCATTGAATTAGAAGTAGCGACAAACATAACATCAGATAAATCGTAATCTATTTCTAAATAATGATCATTAAAAGCAGTATTTTGTTCGGGATCTAACACTTCTAATAAAGCAGAAGCTGGATCTCCACGCATATCTAAAGACATTTTATCTATTTCATCTAAAAGAAATAATGGATTTCTTACACCAACTTTAGACATTTTTTGTATAAGTTTACCAGGCATAGACCCAATATAAGTACGACGATGACCTCTAATTTCTGCTTCGTCACGCATACCACCCAAAGCCATACGTACATATTTACGCCCAGTGGCTTTAGCAATAGATTGCCCAAGTGATGTTTTCCCTACTCCAGGTGGCCCTACTAAACATAAAATAGGCCCTTTGATTTTATTTATTCGGTTTTGTACTGCTAGATATTCTAAAATTCGATCTTTAACGCGTTCTAATCCATAATGATCCTCGTCCAGACTTTCTTGAGCCTTAAGTATATCTTTTTTCATTTTACTTCTTGCATGCCATGGTACTGATAAAATCCAATCAATATATCCACGCACTACAGTAGCTTCAGCTGACATAGGAGACATCAATTTTAATTTTTGCCACTCTGATTCTACTTTACCTCGTGCTTCTTTAGGCATTTTAGCTGCTTCTATTTTGCGTTTTAGAGCTTCATTTTCATCAATGATATCGTCTAATTCTCCTAGTTCTTTTTGAATGGCTTTCATTTGTTCATTTAAGTAATACTCACGTTGGCTTTTTTCCATTTGTTTTTTTACACGATTGCGAATACGTTTTTCAACCTGCAGTAATTCAATTTCTGACTCCATCATTGTTATTAAATATTCTAGTCGTTCTGTAATATCTGACATTTCTAATATTGATTGCTTGTTATTTAATTTTAGTGGCATATGAGCGGCGATAGTATCAGCAAGACGATCTGCGTTGTTAATATTATTTAGTGACACTAAAACTTCAGGTGGTATTTTTTTGTTAAGTTTAAGATATCCTTCAAATTGATTAATAACAGCGCGCATTAGTATTTCTTGTTCACGTTCGTTTAATGTTGTAGGCTCTAAAGAGCTTACATCAGCCTTAAAGTGGTTTCCGGTATCTGTTAATTCAATGATGCGAGCTCGTGTTAATCCTTCAACTAATACCTTCACTGTACCATCTGGTAGTTTTAGCATCTGTAATATCATGGATATTGTGCCAATTGAAAAAAGATCATTGATATTTGGTTCATCAGTTGATGCTTCTTTTTGAGCTACCAACATAATTTTTTTGTCACCATTCATAGCAGATTCAAGGCATCGAATTGATTTTTCTCGACCAACAAATAATGGAATTACCATGTGTGGATACACTACTACATCGCGCAGAGGTAATACAGGGATTTCAATGCTCTCAGGTTGCTCAGTATTCATAGAGCTATCTCTCTTGGTTAAAGCTTTCCAGATTATAACATTTTAAATATTTAGTTATACCATCTTTATTAACTGGATATTTAAAGGATATGGGGGCAAATCAATTATATTCAATATTGAGCATTATAAAAAGAAAAATAAATCATTATTTATTAATAAATTGGTCTATCATTTAATATTTATTAAAATTTTAGTGATTTTAAAATTCTATTTTTTAATTAAATTTTTGATTTTAAATCAGTTTTTGTTTATTTAAAAAATATTTAGTATTTTTAATATTTAAATGGAATTATTAATTATTTTAAATTTTAAATATAATTATTTATTTTATCAAAAGTATAGTAGTATAGTAAATAATTATCATATATCTATTTTAAATTGATATCGAATTAATTACATGATCTAAACTAGATTAATTATTTTTTTTTGATTTGAGTTATTAATTATTTTGAATAATAAATTTTTTGTTTAATTTTTAAAATAAACAGGTAAAATAAAAAATATTTTTTATTCTGAATTAAATATTGTTTATTAAAAATTAATAGTACTTATAGTATAGTTTTAAACTCAATTTGACTGCAACATATATTAGAGTGAAATGTTGATTTTATTTTGAAAGCAGTTGATATTTATTTTTAAAAATATTTTGTTATAAAATGATTTCAATTTATATAGATAAATTAGAAACTAATAATGGTATTCAGGGATGTTTATTTTTAATAATTTTAGATGTAGCATATTGCATATGTGTAAATTATATAAATTTATTGCTATAAAGGATTAATAACTGTAGGAGGTAAATATCTTTAATGCGTTAGTCATATATTACTTGTTTTTTGGCAATCTGTTTATATAAGTAGGTTATTTTGTAAAATGATGACTTATTTTATTATTAATAAAAGATATGTTAATATTTAAATGTTTATTCTGTGATTAATTGTGACTGTGTAAACACCGACATCGTCACCCTCCCTTACATAATATTATAATCAAATATATTATAATATTATGTAAAACTATATTCTATATCAGAATGGTTATCGTGTTTGATTGTGAAAAATTTTACTTAGTTATATATCTTATCTTAAATAAGATTCAGTAATCATTTATTATTTAATAAAATATTGTTTTTTATTTATATTTATATTGCTAAATAAATAGTACAATTAGTATCGATTGTATTTATTATTTAACTCTATGTACTAATTATTCATAATTTATTATTTGTCTATAGAACTTTAAATTATAATTAAATATATGTGACATAACATAAATTATATAAAAAGTACAATTTATTTTTTGAATACAGATAAGATAGATGCTTTGTATAATATAAATGTGCATAATCTAATAACGTGATTTTTAACAATAAAAATGTGTATTTGTATTATTTATTTTAAGATCCTGCTATCTTCATGGAAGATATTAAAACAGATCCGCAATAAATATGGCCTCTTGTTTCAGTATCACATCCAATAGAAACAATGTTACAGAACATTTCTTTTAAATTTCCAGCGATAGTAATTTCATTTACTGGATATTGAATATTTCCGTTTTCTACCCAAAACCCAGATACTCCACGTGAATAATTCCCGGTAATAATATTAACTCCTTGTCCCATTACACTAGTGATAATCAGCCCGCGATGCATATTTTTTATTAATTCTATAAAACTTAAATTTTGATAATTAATATACCAATTATAAATACCATCAGCATGCCCAGTGGTCTTTAGACCTATTTTACGCGCAGAATAACTATTTAAAATCCAACTATTTAATATTCCATTTTCTACGATAGTACGGTTTAGTGTTTGTACTCCTTCACTATCAAACGGAGCAGAACCTAATCCTTTTAGGATATGTGGACGTTCTTTGATCGACATCCAAGAAGGGAAAATTTTTTTTTTCAAATAATTTAATAAAAAAGTAGATTTTTGGTATACATTATTTCCGCAAATAGCCTCTGCTAAATGATGGAATAGACTCGTGGCTATTTCAGCAGAAAATAATACTGGAGACTCAGTTGTTTTAATTTTTTTTGAATGTAAATGATCTACTGCTCGTTGAGCGCATTCTTGCCCAACCCATTCTGGTGATCGTAAATCATTGAATGAACGGCTTAATGTATATGCATAATTTTGTTCCATAATACCATTACTTGAAGCAATTACACTGCAGCATAAAGAATATTGACTACTGGTATAACTTTGTAACATACCATGACTATTTCCAAATACTTTAGTAGTAAAATAACCGTTAAATTTACCTCCTTCGGTAGAAATAATACGGTTATCATGGTTTAATGCTGTTTTTTCTGCTGTAGATGCTAAAGCCGCGCTTAATTTAGTATTTAAATCAATGGGATGAAATAGGTCAAGATTCATAGAATTGAATGCTAATAATTCTTTATCAGCAATACCAGAATATGGGTCTGGGGAGGTGTAACATGCTATATTCGCTGCGGCCTCAATAGTACTAATTATTGCTTTTTCGTGTAAATCACTTGAAAGCGCAGTTCCTTTTCGTTTTTGACGAAATATAGTTATATCTAAGATGTTATGACTATTAAATTCAACATTCTCAAGCTTTTCGTAACGAGTGCTAACAGTAATTCCTGTGGTTTTAATGATTGATACTTCTACTTCATTTGAATATGCATGCGCTAAATTTAAAGCTTGATCTACTATATTTTCTAGAAAGTTACGTTGTTGTATCATATTATATATCACATCCATATCATTCTCCTGTAGTAAACATCCTTTATCAAAAATAGATTTGTGGAATTTAAGACTATATAACAAATATCAAGTATTGATATAATTTTATATCAATATTTTATATAAACACGGAAAATTTTTAATTGATTACGAATGTTTATTAAAAAAAATTGCATAAATACATTATTTGTTACAATCAGTCACATAAGAAAATTTAATAACATCAAAAGTAATATTTTAATACCAATAAATCTACATTAACCACAGAAAATTATATATACATATAATTTTCTGTGGTTAATGTAGATTTATTGGTATTATAGATTATAAATAAAATATATATCTTTTATCTCAAAATGATATATATAAAGTAATTATATTCGATAACGCATAATTATTTTTGTTAATTACTAATAGTAATTAGATCATATCTATAAATTAACTAGTTGGTTCCTCCAACAGTAATTTTATTTAATTTTATTGTTGGCTGACCTACCCCGACTGGTATACTTTGTCCGTTTTTTATACATGTTCCTACTCCTTTGTCTAAAGATAAATCATTTCCAACCATAGAAATATTTTTCATTATTTCTATTCCTGATCCTATTAAGGTGGCTCCTTTTATAGATTTTGTTATATAACCTTTTTCAATTAAGAAGGCTTCAGATGCAGAAAATACAAATTTTCCCGATGTAATATCTACTTGCCCACCATCAAAATTTGATGCATATATCCCATAATCTACACTGTTAATAATTTCTTCAGGCGTTGATTTTCCTGCTAGCATATAGGTATTAGTCATGCGTGGCATAGGTAAAGTAGCATACGATTCACGTCTGCCATTTCCTGTTGAATTGCATCCCATTAGTTTAGCATTTAATTTATCTTGCATATATCCTACCAGAATACCGTTTTTAATTAAAATATTATATTGACCAGGAACCCCTTCATCGTCAATAGTTAAGGATCCACGTAATTCTTTTAGTGTTGCATCATCCACTATTGTACATAATTCAGATGCTACTATGCTCCCGATTTTGTTAGTAAATATAGAGCTACCTCGTCTATTGAAATCTCCTTCTAGACCATGGCCTACTGCTTCATGTAATAAAATACCGGGCCAACCTGATCCTAAAACTACTGTCATAATCCCTGCTGGTGCTGCTATAGATTCAAGATTAATTAGCCCCATTCGGACGGCATCTTTTGTCCAGTGATCGGCTTTTGTTTCTCCTTCTATAATAGAGTTAAAAAAATCGTATCCAAATCTTCCACCGCCACCACTTATTCCTTGTTCTCGTTTGCCGTTCTGTTCTACTTGTACCAATATAGATAATCGAACTAATGGTCGAATGTCAGCGGCTAAAGTACCATCCGTAGCTGTTACTAAAATTTGTTCATAAACACCTGACAAATTGGCATTAACTTTTTGTACCCTAGAATCAGTAGTTCGCGCTATTTTATCTATTCTCATTAATAATTCAATTTTTTCTTCTTTAGATACGCTAGACAATGGATTTATACAGGAACATATAGGCGGGTAAGAATATTGATGA
The DNA here is from genome assembly GCF_036549215.1 of Candidatus Blochmannia sp. SNP. Taxonomy (NCBI): domain Bacteria; kingdom Pseudomonadati; phylum Pseudomonadota; class Gammaproteobacteria; order Enterobacterales; family Enterobacteriaceae; genus Candidatus Blochmanniella; species Candidatus Blochmannia sp. SNP. The sequence continues at coordinate 571,136 of NZ_CP144371.1, forward strand.
GTAGAACAAATATATTTGCGTCTAGGAGTAACAATAACAGTGTTATTATGGTGACGTTCATTGGTAATGCTAGTAGCAGCTTTCATGCTACATATTAATGCATCTAAAGTTAACTGATCGGTGTAAGCAAATCCTGTTTGCTCACCTGTAATTACTCGTATGCCAGCACCTTGATCTATAGCATAAGATCCAGATTTTATAATACTATCTTCAAGAGTCCATGTTTCATGAAAACACGATTGAAAATAAAGATCCGCATAATCCACTTGAAATTTTTCTGTCATATTTAACAAATATGACAGATCGTCATGTTGTAATTTATTGGGTGTGAGTAATTGTTCACTAACAAGGTCTAAATTCATATCACTCCTATTGATACTATTAAATTAATGTTTTATCTATATAACCACAATTTATTTATGTATTAAAACTTCACATTATTGCATTTTTTATCAATTTTTAGCATAACTTGTTTATTAAATATAAACTTTAATTTTTAATTTTTAATTTAGTTTATGCATTTAACTGCGATGTTTGAACATGTCAGTTTTGTATCAGTTGGAATATCTTATTTTAATTAAAACACATAAATTTTATTTTCAGTATACTGTATTTTTGACAGATTAAATAACATTTTTAAAAATATTGTTATTAATTAAAATGATTAAATATACACATGTGTATATTTAATCATTTTAATTAATATTGTTATTAATTAAAATGATTAAATATACACATGTGTATATTTAATCATTTTAATTAATATTTTAAACTATTAATATTTATAATTTGATAAGTTAATATCTATTTTATATAGATTAATTTTAAGGATTGTTTTTTTACAACAAAAATTCGGTATTTAGTTACTACTTAATAGTTGTTTCAATAGTATTTCAAGTAGTATTATTATTTATTAACAATTAATTTATAACGTTTAAGTAATTAAAAATTTATTTTTATTAAAAAGTATATAATTAATTCGACAATTTTATAATTCTTATAAATTATTAGTTATGTATTAATTCCGACGGATTTTGCGCATTAAAAGAATTAAAAATGGCCATGATCCTCCATCTAATAAACAATTCCAAAATATTTCTGGTGTAGTAATAAATACTTTAATCATTAAAAATTTTACTAAAAATATAATACTTTGATTAATAAATGAAAGAAATATAACAATAAAAGATTGTCGCCAAATAGATACATACTTAAAGCAGTAAATATTTCGTGTTGCTAAATACGCAAGTATGCTTAAAGATAAGGAGTGCATCCCTAAAGTAGATCCCAGAACGATATCTGTTATTAATCCTAAAGTAAATCCAGTGCCTATGCTTACCTGATTTGGGAGTACTGTGATCCAATGAATTAATAATATCATTATCCAAGATGGTTGCATCCACCATATTTGTGGGGAAAAGGGAATAATTTGTAATGTAATCGCAACCATAAAGGAACTATACACCATCCATAGTTTATAACTATAAAATTTATGCATTTTTATGCATTACTTTTATTTAAATATTTTTAGATTCAATGTTATTACTACTCCCAAATTAATATTGCATATCGTAAGCATTGTAATTTAACTGTCGGATGTGCCCGAATGATAGTAAAATCTTGCTCTGGTTTTACCATTATGTTGGATACTATTGCTACTGGATATCCTTCTGGAAAACGCCCATCTAAACCGGATGTTACTAATATATCTCCAATGCATATATCGAGATTCCCTGAATATTCTGCGCGTAAATCTGTGTTATATCCGCAACCCATTAAAATAAAGCGGATATTGTTTCGTTTTATTTGTACAGGTAAAGCATGTGCAGGATTACAAATTAACATAACGTGGCTACTAAATGTATTAGTAGAAACTACTTGTCCTATTATTCCTGTATCCGTGATAACTGGTTGTCCTATATAGACATCATTGTTTGTTCCTTGACTTATAATAACTTGATTGTCATATGGATCTGTGTTAATAAAGAGAATTTTAGTAATTATTTTTCGTTTATTATAACATAGTGGAGAATGAAGCAATTCACGTAATTTTATATTTTCTTGTTTGTATTGATCTATTAATAATAATTCACTATTTTTTAAAAATAATTCTTGACGTAATGTATGATTTTCTAATATTAATTTATTAGACTCTTTTAATATTTTTGAAGTATAATCAAATATATAGCGTGGTTTATCGCATAAGATATAAAGAAAATAAATAGAATTTTCTACGTAGTTTTTAAATCGAAGGAACATATTTAATTTTCCATCAGCAATAATTATAATAATAGACATGATGATTGCTAAAAATAAACGTAACTCTAAATAAGGAAATTTATTACTTATAGTGCTATACATAAGATTAGTACCTTTGATTCCAATGATATGCATTTAATACATTACAAAGGAGATATAATTTTCATTTATATGATTTTATCAACTGAAAATATATAATTCTTTCATAGTATTAAAATTATTCTTCACTAAATAAATCCCGACCGTGTACATCGATCATATCAAGAGCCTTACCGCCACCTCGTGCAACACAAGTAAGTGGGTCTTCTGCTATTACTACAGGAATACTGGTTTCTTTTATTAATAGGCGATCAATATTTTTTAATAATGCCCCTCCACCAGTCAATACCATACCATATTCAGAAATATCAGATGCTAATTCTGGCGGACATTGTTCTAACGCCGCCATAACTGCGCTAACAATACCAGTTAATGGTTCTTGTAACGCTTCTAAAATTTCATTGTTATTTAGCACAAAACTCCGTGGTATACCTTCTGCTAAATTTCGTCCACGTACTTTTATTTCACGTAGTTCATCATCTAAATATGCAGAACCTATAGTATGTTTTATTCTTTCTGAAGTTACTTCTCCAATTAAGGAACCGTAATGGCGTCGTACATAACTAATAATTGCTTCATCGAATCGGTCTCCTCCAATCCTAACGGACGAGGAATATACTACTCCATTAAGTGAAATTACTGCGACTTCGGTAGTGCCTCCTCCAATATCTACTACCATTGATCCAGTAGCTTCCGATACCGGCAATCCTGCTCCAATAGCTGCTGCCATAGGTTCTTCTATTAAAAAAACTTCACGTGCTCCTGCTCCTTGCGCAGATTCACGTATAGCTCTACGTTCAACTTGTGTAGCACCTACCGGGACGCATACCAATACTCTAGGACTAGGCCTCATGAAACTATTACTGTGTACTTGTTTAATAAAATGTTGTAACATTTTTTCAGTAATAAAAAAGTCAGCTATTACTCCGTCTTTCATAGGACGAATAGCTGCAATGTTTCCTGGGGTGCGTCCTAGCATTTGTTTAGCCGCATATCCAACAGCGGCTACACTTTTAGGCATGCCCCCCCGATCTTGTCGAATCGCGACAACAGAAGGTTCGTTTAAAACAATACCTTGACCTTTTAAATAGATAAGAGTATTAGCAGTGCCTAAATCAATAGATAGATCACTAGAAAATATACCACGGAATTTTTTAAACATAATAATTACAAATAATATTATTAAGTTTTTTTAAATTATCCATTTGCACAGATCCTCTTGAAGAATGATGAAAACAAAATAGCCATACAATACTGATAAATATATTTATGGTTTTTATACTAGAGGTATAACATATTATTCAATTTTTTATCTATTTAAATAATATGATAATATTTTAATTATATTGAAATACTCTATATTATATATGATGTAAATAGACTACATTATAAATATAATTTTACATATATATTGTAAATTATGCTGCATAATATTTACAATAGTGTATTAATATTATTTTATATATATTAACTGTAATTAGGATAAAACAACGATTGTACGTATATATTGAAAATATTATCACTTGAGATTATAATAGTGGGGTTCAAAAGAATAAGCTTTCTTCATGTCATATAATTATACAATAATTATCATTATAATTTAATAAAAAGTTAAAAAATGATGATCCGATCATGTGTTTGTTAGTGTTGTTAGTCTTCTACCTTGTAATACAGCAGATCAAAAAATTATTTGATTATATAAATAGTAATTGTTTTTATAGTAATATTTTATGAATAACTGAAAAATTATTTTATATCATATGAATAAACATTAATTGCAAGTTACGTATAATATAATTAATTTTATTAGTGATGATAGTATATTTTATATTTATATTTAATGAGGATACGTGAGTGTAATGATAAGTAAATTTCGTATTTTGTTAATAAATGGACCCAATTTAAATTTATTAGGTACGCGTGAACCACGCATGTATGGTGATGAAACCTTATCGGATATTATTATAAGTTTGTATAAAACATCTGATTCTTTAGGTATGCATATGGACCATTTTCAATCTAATGCAGAACATGAATTAATTAATTATATACATAACAGTTATAATAATGCAGATTTTATAATAATTAATCCTGCAGCTTTTACTCATACTAGTATAGCGTTACGAGATGCAATTTTGTCCGTAGACATTGCTTTTATAGAGATTCATCTTTCCAATATATATACAAGAGAAAAATTCCGATATCGTTCATATTTATCTGATATTGCTCTTGGGGTAATTTGTGGGTTTGGAGTACATGGATACCATTTTGCTTTACATATGGCGTATAAATATTTGTCTAAAAAAATTAATAAGTAATATATCAAACATAGGTTTAGGTTTGTTATGGATATTCGTAAAATTAAAAAATTAATCGCATTGATTGAATCATCTAATGTTTCTAAATTAGAGGTTTATGAAGGAAATAAAATAGTACGTATTACTCGCTCTGTGTCCAATATATCATCTTCTTCAACGTGTTTACCTATCACAAAGAATTCAGAAAACCCAATATGTACTTCAAATATAGAAACGCACTATAAAGATATTAAATTAATAGACAGTGGACATGTTATACGTTCTCCAATGGTAGGTATTTTTTATATTACTCCTAGCCCAGATTCTGATCCGTTTATATCAATAGGACAGACAGTTAAAGTTGGAGATACTTTATGCATTGTTGAAGCTATGAAAGTTATGAATCAAATTCAATCAGATAAATCAGGTATAGTAAAAGCAATTTTACTTGATAATGGGCAACCAGTTGAATTTAATGAACCGTTACTTATCATCGAATAATGAGAATAGAATGTTAGAGAAAATTGTCATTGCAAATCGAGGGGAAATAGCATTACGTATTTTGCGTGCGTGTAAAGAATTAGGAATAAAGACAGTAGCTGTATATTCAACTGTAGATCGCGATTTAAAACATGTGCTTTTAGCAGATGAAACTGTTTGCATAGGCCCTCCGCCTGCAATTCATAGTTATTTAAACATTCCAGCTATTATTTCAGCTGCAGAAATTACTGGGTCATCAGGAATTCATCCTGGTTATGGATTTTTGTCAGAAGACGCTAACTTTGCAGAACAGGTAGAACGCTCTGGTTTTGTTTTTATTGGACCATGCTCAGAAACTATCCGTTTAATGGGAAATAAAATATCTGCCATAGATATTATGAAAAAATCAGGGATAATGACGGTTCCAGGTTGGAGTTATGAACTTAATAAAAATATAAATGGCAACGTTTCTAATTTTTCATATCAGAACTTACATATTAATTATCCAATTATTATAAAATCTGCTCATGGAGGAGGAGGCCGTGGTATGTGTGTGGTTAGAAAAGAATCAGATTTACAAGATGCTATACGTATGATGCGATTGGAATCAAAAAATATGTTTAATAATGATACTATTTATATAGAGCAATATTTGGAAAATCCAAGGCACATAGAGATACAGATTTTATCTGATGGTAAAGGAAATATAATTTATTTTACAGAACGTGATTGTTCTATACAAAGAAGACGTCAAAAAATAGTAGAAGAAACTCCTGCATTAGGTATTAGCTCTGAAATGCGGCAATGTATAGGAGAAAGTTGCGTGCAGGTTTGTTACGATATTGGATATCGTGGGGTAGGCACATTTGAATTTTTATATGAAAATGGTGAATTCTTTTTTATAGAAATGAATACTCGTATTCAAGTTGAGCATCCGATTACAGAAATGGTTACCGGAATAGATCTCATTAAAGAGCAATTAAAAATTGCTTCTGGATATGCATTAGATATTAAACAACATACTATTAAGTCTGTAGGACATGCTATAGAATGTCGTATAAATGCTGAGGATTCTCATAGTTTTATACCTAGTTCGGGACGTATTACTAGGTTTCATGCGCCTGGAGGGTTAGGTGTACGTTGGGAATCTCATATTTATTCTGGATATTCAGTGCCGTCTTATTATGATTCAATGATAGGAAAATTAATTTGTTTTGGAGAAACACGTGATATAGCCGTTGCTCGTATGAAAAATGCATTATTAGAATTGATTATTGATGGTATTAATACTAATATTGAATTACAATTAAAGATTGTGACTGATGAATCCTTTCAAAAAGGTAATAATATGAACATTCGTTATTTAGAAAATAAATTCAATATATAGATTAAAATATATGGGATGACTTTTGTCTTGTATAGGTAATTATTGGTTTTAATTCTAAATAAGAGAGGGTGCGCCGCGTCAAAATTAAAATATAGGGGAATAATAATATAATTAAATAAATCAAATAGAATGCTAAAAGCAGATTATAAAACAGGTTATATTATTTTTGTATCTTTATCATATTTGGTAGGAATGCTAAGCTTTTTATAATCCAGGTTGCTATATTCTTAGATCTTTTTGTTGTTTCTTTTCCGCTGCATACTAATACGTTAGTCCCAATACCTGCTGCTTGTCCTGCTAACATATCATTTTCAGTATCTCCTACCATATAAGAATTAGTCATATTGATATTGAAACGTTGTTTTGCATCTAATAACATGCCTGGGTTAGGCTTGCGGCATAAACAGGTTTGTTTAAATTTTTTTATTATTCCTTTTGAATGGTGTGGGCAAAAGTAAATAGCATCTATGTGTACATGGTATAATTCCAGACAAAAAATCATCCATTTTGTTAACAATAAAAAATCGTTTTTAGTAAATAAACCCCGTGCTATTCCAGATTGATTAGTAACTATAATTAAAAAAAAATTCATTCTTTTTAAAGTTATCATTGCATCTATAACATTTTCAATAAAATGAAAATTATTAATGTTATGCACATAATGTTTATCTAGATTAATTGTACCATCTCGGTCCATAAATATAGCATTATTCATCTTTGTGTTTTATATATATTTTGTAGTTACAGATGTGTGTTTAATAAATATCGTTAAAAAATTTATATTATTCTAATTCTAACGTATAATTATGTATTCTACTTTAGATTAATGAATGACATGGTATACAAATATTTTATTATAAGTATATTGTTATATTTATTTTATAAAATAGTGAAATTTTGTAACCAAACGTCATAGTATATATAAATATATTATTTTTTTATTGTCTGTTGTTATTAATAATAATAATAATAAAATCTTTTATATTAGGCAATGATCATGCGTACCAGTCAATATTTGTTAGCTACTCTTAAAGAAGCTCCTAAAAGTTGCAAAGCAATTAGTCATCAATTAATGTTACGAGCTGGGTTAATCCGTCAAGTATCATCTGGTCTTTATACTTGGTTACCAACCGGTCTACGTGTATTACGAAGAATAGAAAATATCATTCGAGAAGAAATGAATAAAATTGGTGCCATTGAAATATCTATGCCGATAGTGCAACCTGCAAAATTATGGAAAAAAAGTGGTCGTTGGATAGAGTATGGTACAGAATTGTTACGTTTTAAAAATCGTAATAATCGAGAATTTGTATTAGGTCCAACTCATGAAGAAATGATTTCTGAAATTATTTGTAAAGAAATAATGTTTTATAAACAGTTTCCACTAAATGTATATCAAATTCATACTAAATATAGAGATGAAGCGCGCCCTAGAGCTGGAATACTACGTGCTAGAGAATTTATTATGAAAGATGGATATTCTTTTCATGTAAGTCAAGAATCTCTTCAAAGTACATATAATAACATGTATGAAATATATCATACTATTTTTAATCGGATTGGATTAAATTTTTGTGTTGTTCAGGCTGAATCCGGTAAGATCGGAGGAATATTATCTCATGAGTTTCAGGCATATTCTGAAAATGGTGAAGATAACGTAGCAGTACCCATAATACTTGACAATTCGGGTGATTTTAAGTTAAAGAATAACGCTTCTCCTATTAAGATACAGCCAAAAATATCGATAGAAACCATGCGATTAATAGAAGCTCCTCATGTTAGTTCTGTAGAAGAATTAATCAATCAATTTAATTTGTCTATACATCAAGTTGTGAAAACGATAATTGTACGTGTTAAGAATAAATATATAAATAATTCTTGTTCTTTGTTAGGATTAGTAATTCGAGCTGATCATCAGATTAGTTATAAAAAAATTGCGATGATTCCAGAAATATCAGTTCCTTTATCTTGTGTTCATCTAAAAGATATTCATGTACTTACCGGGGCACATCCCAATTTGTTGGGGCCTATTAATTTATCTATACCATATATTGTAGATTATAATGTAGCTGTAATGAGTGATTTTGTTGCTGGATCTGATATGAGCGGTAAATATTTTTTTGGAGTTAATTGGAATCGTGATATACCTCTCCCAAGAGTAGCAGATTTACATGAAGTGTTGCACAATAATTTATATGTTAATGATAATAATATGTTATTAGTTCATAACTGTATTGAGATAGGACATATTTTTCAATTAGGACAAAAATACTCAAAATTAGGGCTTAGTTATATAAAAAAAAATAATAAACATAATTTAATAGCAGAAATGGGTTGTTACGGAATAGGGATTACTCGAATTATTGCTGTGATTATCGAACAAAATCATGATAAAAACGGAATTTTATGGCCGGAAGCTATAGCTCCATTCAGATTAGCTATCATACCAATTGATATGTATCGCTCTGTTAATGTAAGAAATATTACAGAAAAAATTTATAAGCAACTTTTATTTTTTATAGGGATGGATATATTAGTTGATGATCGCAAGGAATATCCAGGAACAATGTTTGCTGATATAGACTTGATTGGAATACCACATATTATCATTATTAGTGATCGTTGTTTAGCTAATCAGGAAGTAGAATATAAATATCGTAAAAAAAATGAGATAAAAAAAATTAAACTTGAAACATTAGTACAATATTTGGTCAAAAAAATTGTTTACTTATGAATGTTTTATGAAGACTTAATAAGAAAGCAGTATTTACATAAAAATTAGATTTTAGTAATGTTAAAAACATGTATGTTATCTATGATAGTGGTAATTTAGTCAATATCGGGTAATTTATGTATTAAAAAATAAATAAGTTTTTGTATTCTTATACTAGTAGGATTTATTATTTCTGTTGTAATGAATCATAATCCATCTTATTTAAGATAGTAATTAATACTATTTCTGAAAATTTTATAAGAGACAATATCTTCTTGTAACCAAGATATTTTCCATGATATATTATTTTCGTTTGTGATCCTCCCGTTTTTGGTAATAAATACCCCTATGGCGGTAATTAAGATTTTATTATAAAACAATAAAGGAATACGACTTCTTAACCATGGAGGTATTTTTAATTCTTGCCAAATTTTTTTTAAGCTCCGACCACGATTTCTACCTATGATATGCAATAATCCATCTACATGTCCAAAAATAATTGATATTTTTTCGTCAGATTTTGGAGCTCGAATAAAACAATGTGTTAATATTCTTTTAGAGTTTTTAGGAATATTAGAAGTGTTTAATGGAAAATTTATATTTAAGTTAGGATCTAATATATCTTTAGATAAAGATTCATTAAATTCTAATGGTTGATATATTAACATGCCTAAGTTATTCGGTAATGATATTGTGTTATGTATTATTTTCCAAGATAGTTTAATTCTATTTAAAGAAGATTTCATACTTATTGGTAAAATATATAACTTTTCCCGAAAACGACGACATAAGCATGTATCTAATTGTAATATTGGAGCCGAATCTCTTCGGCTTAATACTACTTCTTTCCAGATGCGATTTATAAGTTGATAAGAAGGCATTTTTATAGAAAAATTAGCCAACCAACGACGTAGTAAAGCTTGTCTTTTTGGTATACTACATTGGAATAATGGTCTAAATAATAAAGAATCATCTGATATATCAATTAATTTCTGCAAAAATTCTGACAAAAATTCATTTAATAAATTTTCTTGGTCTCTGCATAACTGTGCAGTACGAGCAACAACTTGATTAAAACAAGGCCAACGTTGATATAATGATGGTAAAATTTTTGTGCGTAAAAAATTACGGTCAAAACGTATATCTGTATTAGTGTCGTCTTCAACCCAAGTAAGATTCTTTTTATGAGCATATATTTCTAATTGTTCACGAGAACAATCTAATAAAGGCCTTAATAATTTATGCTTATTAGCATATAAAGCATTTTTGGTTATCCCACTTAATCCAGCTGGGCCACTTCCTCTTTTTAATGCAAGGAATAAACTTTCTACTTGGTCATTCATGTGATGTGCAGTTAAAAGTGTTTCTTCTGAATTTAAATGATTATATAGGTTTTTATAACGAAGATTTCGCGCTAATTCTTCTATATTTCGTTGTTTATTTTTTGAATTATAATAATTAATATAAATTATAGAAAAAGGTATGTTTCGTCTTTTACATTGTTCAGAGCAATGATTGGCCCAATTATCGGCATAGTTACTAATACCATGATGTACATAAATTGCTCGAAAAATTAATGGAGACGATATTAAGTTGTTAGTATTGTTTTTTAATGTTGTTAAAATATCTAGAAGTACTGTAGAATCTAGGCCGCCACTGTAAGATAACAGCAATTTTTTATGTCCTATAAGACAATTAGTTACTTTATGGTATAACTCATAACCTTCTGTAAACTTATTTATTGCAAACATGATTTTTATTAATATTGATTATATAAAGTAGTGATAGTTTAATAATTGTAATAATGTAGATCTATCAAATATTAAATATTTGATAGATAATTTATATGCATTACGGATATTATTAAAAATTAACAATACCCGTAATGCATCAATCTGTTATATCGTCGATTTAATAAATCTTTTTCTTTAAAAGAATCTAATTCAGTTAAATCTAATAATAATTGTGTTTTTAATGAAATAGATGTAGTGAGTATATCTCTATGTGCCCCGCCTAATGGTTCAGGGATCACATTGTCAATCAGTTTAAGTTCTTTCAGTCGGAAAGCAGTAATACCCATTGCTTCAGCAGCAATAGGGGCTTTTTTAACATTTTTCCATAAAATCGATGCGCATCCTTCTGGAGATATTACAGAATATGTACTATACTGTAACATATTAACTTTATCTCCAATACTTATGGCTAAAGCCCCTCCGGACCCACCCTCTCCGATTACAGTACAGATAATTGGTATTTTTAATATCGACATTGTACGTAAGTTTTTAGCTATTGCTGCAGACTGACCGCGTTTTTCTGCGCCTATTCCAGGATAGGCACCTGGAGTGTCAATAAAAGTAATAAGGGGAATTTTAAATCGTTCTGCCATTTTCATAATACGTAGTGCTTTTCGATATCCTTCTGGGGCGGGCATACCAAAGTTTCGTTTAATTTTTTCTTTAGTATCGCGCCCTTTTTGATGTCCAATAATCATGACTGGACGAGAATCTAGTCTTGCTATTCCTCCTATAATAGCTTTATCATCTGCATATACTCGATCACCAGATAATTCGTCAAAATCATTAAATACGCGTTCTATATAATCTAAAGTATATGGACGTTTTGGATGTCGTGCTAGTTGGGCGATTTGCCAAGAATTTAAGTTAGAAAAAATTTTTTGAGTAAGATCGATTTTTTTTGAACGAAGACGATTAATCTCTTCATTTATATTTATTTCTAATTTTTTATGTGGATGTGCTATCGATGCTAAAGAATTAATTTTTTCTTCTAAATCTAGGATAGGTTTTTCAAAATCAAGAAAATTTAAACCCATAAAATTCCTGTTGTTAAATTAATATAATTCTAATTTGACTTGTTCATCTCCAATAAGATTACGTAGATCATTTAGTAATTGATTAGTCAAGGTAATATACCATGTTTTCCCACAATGTAATCTTATTTGCATACCATTTTTTTGATAAAAAAAATATATTGGTAAAGTTCCAAATTTATTTTTTTCTAAAAAAATACGGATATTAGTTAATAATTGGTTATCAACTTGTTTGTTGTTTAATATAATAGACAAACTGCGTGCGTTTTTTTTATAAATATCATTTATGTCTTTTAATCTGTGCGCGATTATTTTATAGTAACTGTGTATCTTATCAATACTGATTATTCCCGTAACAAATAAAAAATTATTTTCTTTTAAACAATATTGATATTTATTAATTAATTTTTCAAATATCACTATTTCTGATCGACCTGAATAATCTTCTATAATACAAAATATAGTATGTTTACCTCGTTTGTTTAATTTTGTTCGTATTGATATAATCAAACCAAAAACATGTATGACTTTGTTGGTTTTTTCTAGTATAGCATCTTTTATCTTGATGGTATCAGGTATACAGTGTTGTATTATTTTTATGTATTGAACAGTAGGATGATTAGTTAAATATAACCCTAGAGCTTCTTTTTCTTTTTCTAATAATAGTTGATTAGACCATTGTAGTATGGTTTTATTATATGTAGATACTATTTTAGTACTTGTATCTAAACATATTTCGAATATATCTGTTTGTCCGCTATATTTATTTTTAATATCTTGATTAACGCGTTTTAATACGTCATTAAGGGACGCTATTAGTTTTGAGCGATGTATTCCAAAAGAATCAAAGGCTCCAGAGAGAATTAATTTTTCAATTATACGATGATTTATTTTTGTATTATCGACACGAATGCAGAAATCAAATAATCCTTTAAACTTACCACCTTGTTTACGAGATGTTATTATTGCCTCTATAGAAGTTTTTCCTATGCCTTTTATGGCTCCGAATCCATAGACAATTTCTTTATTTTCATTGACGTAAAAATAATATTGACTTGAATTGATATTTGGTGGTAAAATTACGAGGGTCATTTTTTTACATTCACTTATTAGATGAACTATTTTATTTAAATTGTCCATATCAGAACTTAATGCTGCTGCCATAAATTCAGAAGGATAGTGTGTTTTTAACCATAATGTTTGATAAGATATTAAAGCATATGCAGCAGAATGAGATTTATTAAATCCATAACCAGCAAATTTTTCTACAAGATCAAAAATCTTCATTGATAATGAAGTATCAACCCCATTTTTTATAGCACCTAAATTAAAAAAAGAACGTTGTTTAGCCATATCTTCTGGTTTTTTTTTACCAATGGCACGTCTTAGTATATCTGCTTGTCCTAGCGTATAACCTGATAATACTTGTGCTATTTGCATTACTTGTTCTTGATATAGAATAATTCCGTAAGTTGACTCTAATACTGGACGTAGAGATTCATGTTGCCATTTAGAATCGGGATAAGAAATAGTTTCATATCCGTGTTTTCTGTTAATAAAATTATCTACCATACCTGATTGTAATGGACCAGGTCGAAATAATGCAATTAATGCTATTAAATCTTCAAAACAGTCTGGTTTTAATTGTTTAATTAATTCTTTTATACCGTGTGATTCTAACTGAAATATTGCAGTAGTTTCTGAGGATTGAAGCATGTGGAAGCTTTTTTGATCATGTAATGATATTGAGTATATGTCAATAGCAGCGAGATTATGTTTAAGATATGTATTATTAATCATTTTTAATGCACGATTAATAATAGTTAAAGTACGTAAACCAAGAAAATCAAATTTTATTAAACCAATACGTTCAATGTCATCTTTATCAAATTGAGTCATTGAGCGCATATTGTCATTGTCATAATATAAAGGAGAAAAATCGGTAATTTTTGTTGGCGCAATTACTACTCCTCCTGCATGTTTGCTAACATTTCTAACAATACCTTCCAATTGACGAGCCATATCTATTAATGTTTTAATATCTTCATTGTTCTTATAAAGTAATTCAAGTTGTGGTTCGATAGAGAAAGCTTTTTTTAGTGTTATTCCGGGCTCTAATGGAATTAATTTAGCAATACGATTAATAAATGTATAAGAGTGGCCCAATACACGTCCTACATCACGAACCACTGCCTTAGCCGCCATGGTCCCAAATGTAATAATTTGAGACACAGAATCTGATCCATAAGTTTCTGAAACATGGTCGATTACTAAATCACGGCGTTCCATACAAAAATCGATATCTAAATCAGGCATAGATATACGTTCTGGATTAAGAAAACGTTCGAACAATAAATCAAATTTTAATGGATCAAGTTCTGTAATTTCTAAAGCGTAGGCTACTAATGAACTAGCACCAGATCCTCTTCCGGGCCCGACTGGAATATCATTATTTTTAGCCCATTTAATAAATTCCATAACGATTAAAAAATAACTGGGGAAGTCCATATTATTAATTACTTGCAATTCATGTTTTAATCGCAGATCATATGCTTTTCGATTAGTAAGACGTTCTTTAGCTTGTGGAAACAAAAAAATCAAGCGTTCTTCTAATCCTTTTTCTGCATGCATGATAAGAAAGTCTTTAGCAGACATAGATCCAGTAGGAAATTGTGGCAAAAAAGATTTATCTAAATTAATAGTAAAATTACATCTGTAAGCAATTTCTACACTATTTGTTAAAGATTCTGGTATATCAGCAAATAATTTACACATTTCTTGTTCATTTTTCATAAATTGCTGTGTACTATATTTACATAATTTTTTAGTTTTATCCAGTACGGTACCATTATGTATAGCCACACGGATTTCATGTGCTAAAAAGTCTTTTTTATTAAGAAAACGTACATCGTTTGTGGCTACTATCGGCAATCCTTTGATTTTTGATAGTTCTATTGCTAATTGTAAGTAAGATTCTTCATGTTGACGATCAGTTCGCGTTAATTCTAAATAATATCTATTTGGGAAATATTTTGTATAAAAACATATACATTGTTCTATCTTTGATTTTTCATTTCTTAACAAATATCTGCCAATATCTCCTTTATGTCCTCCAGAAAGTACAATTAAACCGTTATTATGTTCTACGAACCAATGGCGTTTAATTGTGGGAGTAATATTATTATTTTTGTTTTTATATGCTTTTGAAATGAGTATAATTAAATTATAATAACCTTGTTTATTGGCTACTAAACATGTTAGTTCACTGGGTTCATCACTGATGATGCCATCTTGTATTAAAAAATCAGCCCCAATAATTGGTTTAATGCCTGCTTTATGAGCGTAATCATAGAATTTGATGAATCCAAACAGATTATTAAAATCAGTAAGAGCTAATGCAGGCATCTGAAGGACCGCTGCTCTTTTTATTAATTTATTTACTGTAGCTAACCCATCAATCATGGAGTAATCACTATGTACATGTAAATGAATAAAACGTGGTTTTATCATAGTTCATAATTTATTATTAATAATACATGTTAGATTTATCTAAATAAAAGTTATTTTTTGATGTGAAAAATTTTATGTTTTATAGGCGCGAAACTTTTTCGATGATGCGATATAGGACCATATAATTCTAATTGATTTAGGTGAAAAGCAGTAGGGTATCCTTTGTTTTGAGCAAATCCATATTTTGGATATTGTATATCTAACATAACCATGTCTTGATCACGAGTAACTTTAGCTATAATAGAAGCCGCGCTTATAATTGGGATTTTAGAATCTCCTTTTTTAAAGCACTGATAAGGTGTTTCTATAAATTTTGGAGCATGATTTCCATCTATTAAAATCAAATCTGGTTTAATAGATAAATTTTGTACTGCTCGCTTCATTGCTAACAATCGAGCTTGTAAAATGTTAAAACGATCAATTTCTGCAGCGTTAGAAGATCCAATACTCCAATCTAATGAATTTTGTATAATATTTTTATATAAATTAAGTCGCTTATTGTTATTTAGTTTTTTAGAATCAGCCAATCCAAAAATTGGTTGTGTTGGGTGTAATATCACTGCTGCAGCTATTACTGACCCAACTAATGATCCACATCCTGCTTCATCTACGCCTGCAATTAATTTTAATTTTTTTGATAAATAGTATTTTTGATGTGTCATAAATTTTTATATCTATGTGTTCAATAATATTGTTGTTACTTAATTAATCTCAAAACAGCACGAGCTGCTTGTTCATCTGCGTTATATTTAATACTGTAATGTAATTGTTTAAATTTTTTTTGCAACATCATACGTTGATTGTCATCATAATTTAGTAAATTAATTAATGTTTGTGCTAAGTTTTTAGGAAGACAGTCGTTTTGAATAAATTCTTTTACTAATTCATAACCTGCTAATAAATTAGGTAATGATATCCAGGGGATATTTATTAAATATTTAGCTAACATAAATGTTAGGGGATGCATGCGATAAGCTACAACCATTGGACATTTGACTAGCATGCATTCTAAAGTTGCTGTGCCAGCAGTGACCAAAGAAATATCTGCTGCCATTATTATTTCCCATTTTGTTGTATTATTTAGTATACGATATTTAACTGATGTTGATGCAAGCTTAATAAATTGTTTGATAGATGTTTGATTAGCTAATGGTACTAAAATTTCAAGATTGGGAAAATGATTTTTTAACAATTTAGCGCATTCCAAAAAATCATGAGTTAACATTTTAATTTCTTTGATTCTACTACCTGGTAATAATGCTAAACAATATATGTCACTCGGAATTCCTAATTTTTGACGGGCAGAGATTTTATCTGGATTGAGTGGGATTTGATCTGCTAACGAATGTCCAATGAATTGACATGGTATATTAAAATGATCGTATATTTTTTTTTCAAATGGAAAAATAGTTAAAATATTATCGGTTGCTTTTTTAAGTGCAAAAATACGGTTTTTTCTCCATGCCCATACTGATGGACTAACATAATGAATTGTATGAATTCCATATTTTTTCAAACGAGTTTCTAATGGAATATTAAAATCTGGAGAATCAATACCCACAAAAACATCAGGCTGTAAGTTAAAAAATCTACGAATTAAATTTCTACGAATATGTAATAATCGTGGTAGTTTCATAATAATTTCAGCTAATCCCATCACTGATAATTCTTCCATATTATACCAAGATTTCATATGTGCAGCTTGCATGTAAGGACCACCAATTCCAAAAAAACATACTTTTTTTAGGTATTTTCTTAATGCCCGAATTAATCCTGCCCCTAACATATCTCCAGAAACTTCTCCTGCTACTATACCTATAATAATAGTACGATTGCTCATAGACATTGTTAACGAATAATTCCTCTTTGAGAATGTATTAAAAAATCTACAAATTTATTGATGATGGGATGTTCAATGGCTAATAGTTTTAAAGCTATTTTGGCTGATTCAATAGTTTTGTTACTGCGATATAGTATTTTGTAAGCATCTCTAATAGCGTGTACGGAAGAACGGCTGAAACCTCGTCGTTTTAATCCTTCAATATTTAATCCGAAAGGTGTTGCGTGATTGCCTTGAGCTATTATGAATGGGGGAATGTCTTGAACTACGCCAGAACATCCTCCGATCATAACATGAGTTCCAATGAGGCAAAATTGATGAATTGCGGTCATCCCTCCGATAATAGTGTGATCATCTACTCTTACATGACCGCCTAAAGTAACGTTATTGGCCATGACACAATGATCTCCTATCATACAATCGTGAGCGATGTGTACATTGATCATAAATAAATTACTATTTCCTATTTTAGTAACTTGTTTCCCTTGTATAGTACCGCGATGAATAGTAACGTTTTCTCTGATTTTGTTATAGTGACCGATTTCTATGCGCGTGGGTTCTTTTGCGTATTTTAAATCTTGATTTACTTCTCCAAGAGAAGCAAATTGATAGATTTGATTGTTTTCTCCAATTTGAGTGATTCCATTAATTACAATATGAGATTTTAGTACAGTTCGCGCTCCTATTTCAACTTGTGCGCCAATAAAACAAAATGGCCCAATATACACATTATCGTGGATGATAGCTCCCTTTTCTATTATAGAACTAGGATGTATAATGGCAGATTGCTTAATCATCAGTTTAAATTTCCTTTCTACGAGCGCACATCATTGATGCTTCACAAGCCATTTCTTTATTTACTGTAGCAATGCCTTTAAATCGTGCAATACCACGTCTTTCTTTAATAAATTCAACATCAAGTATCATTTGATCGCCAGGTTGTACTGGGCGCTTAAATCGAGCTGAATCGATGGCAGCAAAATAATATAATTCTCCTGGAGCTAATTTACCTGTACTTTTGAAGGCTAAAATACCTGTAGCTTGAGCCATAGCTTCTAAAATTAATACTCCAGGGAAAATAGGTTTTCCTGGGAAATGACCTTGAAAAAATGGTTCATTAAAAGAAACATTTTTTACTGCTCTTAAAAATTTTCCTTTTTCAAAATTTAGTACACGATCAACTAATAAAAATGGAAATCGATGTGGTAAAAGTTCTAAAACTTCTTCAATATGCAAAATACAAGTATTAGTCATCAAGATTTTTTATTCCTGTTTAAGATAAAAAGTCGCATTCATAACGTTTATCCTGTTAATCCTAACAGGATAGAGAATAAACTGCCCTAATTATCTTAAAAAAGTTATAGGCACAGTAGTTTTTTTAATTTTTGTTCTATGGTTTTCATACGTTTATGTATATTACTAATTCGCATGATCAATGCGGCAGTTTTCCACCATATTGTCTTTGGCTGAACAGGAATCCCTGATGAATAAATACCAGGTTGTGTTATTGGTTTCATTACCATGCCCATCCCAGTTACTGTAACTTTGTCACAAATATTAATATGACCATTGATAACACTAGCTCCACCTATCATGCAGTATCGTCCTATAGTTAAGCTTCCTGCCATAATAACGCCGCCTGCTATCGCAGTGTGCGCGCCAATTATAACATTATGTGCAATTTGACATTGATTATCAATAATCACTCCGTTTTCAATTGTAGTATCATCTAATGTTCCGCGATCAATGGTAGTACAAGCGCCTATTTCTACGTTATTTCCAATTTTTACTTTTCCTAAATGAGGAATTTTAATCCAAACACCATGGTTATTAATGTATCCAAATCCATCAGAACCAATTATGGTTCCAGATTGTATTGAACAGCATTCACCAATTTCTACTTCATGGCATATAGTAACATTAGCCCACAACCGGGTTCCTGTTCCTATTTTAGTGTTTTTTCCTATGAAACTACCAGGTCCAATTATTATATCATCACCTAAAATTACTCCGGATTCTATAACTGTATTAGCACCGATTTTTACTCTTTTCCCTAGTATTACATCTGGGGCAATTGTTGCCCCGGATGTAATACTTTTAGTTGGTTTGGGAGTATTACTCAATAATTGTGCAATCTTGATATATGCAAGATAAGGATCTTTTACTACCAATGCCGCAATTTTACAGAAAACTAAATTATTTTTAGATAATATTACTGCTGAAGCACGGCAAGAACTTAATTGATTTAAAAATCTCTGATCTTTTAAAAAAGTTATATGTCCTATTTGTGCATTATTTATAGAAGCAACCCCAGTAATAATTATATTTTTATCGCCATATAATTTAGCATCTAACTGTAGCGCTAAGTCAGACAACCGCATTTCAATCATAATTTATCCAACTTGTTTCATTACGGAATTAGTAATATCTGTAATATGAGCGTTATAATACACTATGGCATTAGCATCTATTACTATGTCATAGTTCTCTTTTTTAGCCACATTAGATACTACATTATGAATTATATTAAGAATTTTATCTCTTTCTTCTGTTTGACGTGAATGGTTGTCTTGTTGAAATTCTTTAGCTTTATTGGAGAAAATTTCACGTTGATTTATTAATGATTTTTCTAATTCACTACGTTCAATTGCTTTCATAGTAGCGCCATCTTGTTGTAATGTTTGTATTTTCATTTGTAAATCGTGTTCCATTTTTTCTAATTCGGTAGCACGATCTTTAAATTCATATTCAAGTTGTTTAATTATTTTTGCGCGTTGTGAAGATTGTTGAAAGATATTGGAAATATTAACTATTGCAATTTTATTTGCAGCACCAACGGGATTAATTTGAATGATCCAAATAATTATACTCAATATATATGTCCACTTTTTCACTGTAAACCTCTTATTTTAATAAAATATAAAATTTATTATTTTGATGTAATATTTATTGTGTCTGTACAATATCTAAATTTACCATGTTTTTCCAATACTAAATTGAAACGGTTCTTCTATATCTCCGAGGTATTTTTTTATTAATTTTGAATAAGAAAAAATTACTGGCCCAACTGGGGACATCCATTTTAATGCTATACCACCAGACATACGAATATTACTTGGAATACTATAATCTATAATACCAGCTCTTTGTGTTGCTTCCGTATTTTTCCAAAAAGTATCCCATACAGTACCTGTGTCTAAGAAAAGAGAAATACGTGCTATATCAGAGTATTGTACATTAAAAAATGTAATGGGGATAATTAACTCAGTTTTAAACAGAGTCATTGCATTTCCGCCAATAGAATCCTGAGAATTTTGTATTGAACATATAGCATAGTTTTTTTCAGAGTAGTTACAATGATAATAAGCGGCTTTTGGACCTATACTATTTAGTCTAAATCCACGTATTGTCCCAATCCCTCCAGCATAAAAATTATCATAAAAGGGACTTTCTTTTTTATATATACTTCCTGCATAACCAGCATGTATGGAGTTCATTAATATCCAATTACAATTTTGATCTAGAGGTATATATTTTTTGCTATTAATTATAATTTTATAATATTGATTGTCAGAACCAGGTAATGCTAAAGTGCTGGATACATTGGTATACATCCCATTTGTAGGAAAATAGGCGTGATTTGTGTTGTTAAAAGTCCATCCTGAGGCTAATAAAAAATCATTTGTGTTAAAATTAATGGTATTACTAAAGGTTTTATTATTGGTTGTCGTTTTTGGATGAATTTTTGTAGATGTTAGATAACGATATATTGCTACTTGAGGGGCTATTTTACTTAGATGATTAGATGCATAGTTTAATCCTATATTAAATGTATTGTATTTAATAATTGGATATAAATAATTAATATTAATTCCGCAATTTTTTAAATTATAATCTGATAAACTCGTATTATTAGTATTTAAATTATTATGAAATATTTTTCCGCCTATGCTAATATTATTAATATTACAGTAAGGTTTTAAAGCTGATATTTCAGAATAAGTTTGATAGTGATTTCTAGTACTGGCAATAGATATAGCATTTCCTGAACCTAATATATTCTCTTGATACATTCCAAACTGTAAATTCATACCGCTCTCTGTTCCAAATCCGACACTTAAGTTTAAATTACCAGTATTGTGTTCCTCGACTTTGTAAACAATATCAATTTGATTTAACATATTTGGAACATACTCAATATGAGTATTTACAGTTTTAAAATAACCAAGGCGCTTAAGTCGGTTTTGATCTTGAATGATGCGAGTATAATCTAATTGCATTCGTTCTGTTTGATGTATTTCTCTTCGAATTACTTCATCTTTAGTAACATTATTACCTTCACAACGTATTTCACGTACATAAAATTGATGTCCTACATCAACATATATACATAATTTTATCGTTTTATTATTGTCATCGATTTTTGGATCTATTGAGATGATAGGTTGAATATATCCATGTTTGCTTAGCAAATATCGTATTTTGTATTCTATTTCTTGAATTTGATTATTATTATATAGTCCTCCAGAAGAAATTTTAATATATTCCTTAATATTATGGAAATAATCTAATATATTTCCATATAATTCTAAAGAATTAAACGAATATTGCATTCCTTCAGTAATATATAAAGATAAATAAATATTTTTTTTATCTGGTGTAAGATCAATTTGTGTTTCATCAATATGGAATTTGGCATAACCATGGTTTACATAAAAATTATAAAGTGTGTCTAAATCATGAAATAATTTTTGTTTTTGATATTTCTGACTAGATAATATATCCCACCATTTAATTTTTCTATATAACTTAAATTGTGACAAAAGTTGTTTTGTATGGAATATGTGATTGCCAAAAATATTGATTTGTTGAACTTTAGCGGTTTTACCTTCGGTAAACGTTATTTGTAAATCAACTCGGTTTCTTGATAGAGGTACAGCTACAGCTTTGATTGCGGCTGTAAATTTACCAAAATTATGGTATAAATTTTCCAATTCTTTTTTTACTTCAAAAACATAAAATTCATTAAACGGTTGGCCCAATTGTATTTTTTTTTCATGTAATATACTTCTTATTGTATCTTCTTTAATTATTTTATTTCCATAAAAACTAATGTTATCAATAATTGGACGTTCTTTTACCCGAATTATAATTATTCCTGTTTCGTCGTTAGATATACTAATTTCTTCAAAATGTTCTGTAGAAAATAGCGTTTTAATACTATTTGCAATATCTTCATCATTAATAATGGCCCCAATTTTTAAAGGTAAATTAAACAATACTGTATCTGAAGAAATTCTTTTTAATCCGTCAAAATAAATTTTGTTTATGATACAATCAGCGCTGTATGCTATGTCACTAATTATTAGTAATAATACTATAAATATTTTTTTCATCACATTATTATTATTATTTTAATTTTTTAATTCAATTATATTTATTATTACTATAATCTGGATATATCGTTTAAAAATGCTAAACACATTATTAATATGAGTATAATAGATCCGATGATATAACCAAAGTTTTGTATTTTTTTTGATATTTCTTTTCCTTTTATTTTCTCTATTATAAAAAAAAACAGGTGCCCGCCATCTAATGTTGGAAAAGGTAATAAATTGACAATTCCTAAATTGATACTGATTAACGATAAAAACATGAAATAATAGATTAGTCCAGATTGAGCTGATTCTCCTGCTCCTTTTGCTATTGCGATCGGTCCTCCAAGGTGGGTTATTTTAATATCTCCAGCAATTAATTTAAATAATGTGTTAGTTGTTAGATACATTAATCTCCAAGTTTTTTTGAAGGCTTGTAATATAGCTGCATACAAGCTATATCGATGGATTGTATAATATTCTGCTGGGATGTCACTAATAATCTTTGGTAAAATACCTATAATATCTTCTGCTTTATCAGAATGAATCAGATTTTTTTTGTTTGGTGTTAAATTTAAGTGAAGTATTTTATTTTTCCGTTCCACAGAAATTTTAAAATTTTTTTCTGGGTTATTTTTAATAGCTGTAGTAACTGATTCCCAGTGATGTATTAATTGATCGTCGATCGATATAATTTTATCTCCAATTTTTAAACCAGCTTGTTGTGCGGAAGAATTAGGTTTTATTCCGGATAAGATTGGGACAATGTTTGTATTAAAAGGAAGAATACCTAATGTTATTATGGGGTCTTTTGTATTAGTAAGATTGTTAAACCAGTTACGAGATAAATTAATGATATAGGTTTTAATACACGTATTATTTGTTGATGTTGTAGAGATAAGAAGTTTTTCCTTACCTACGCTATTGAAAATTTCTAATCGGACTGAATCCCAATCATGCGTTTGAATATTGTTAATTGATGTAATTTCTACACCAGACTGTATGCCTGATTGAGCAATAATAGAATTGGGTATGACAGAATGTATTATTGGCTTATATACAGGTACCCCTATTATAAAAATTATTACATATGATACAACAGAGAAAATAAAATTAAAAATAGGTCCTGAGGCTACGATAATACTTTTTTTCCAAATATGTTGGCAATTAAAAGCATTATTATTTTCTTGATTGCAATAGATTGATGTGTCTTGTGTATTATATAATTTTACATACCCGCCAAAAGGAATAGCGGAAATCGCGTATTCAGTATCATTTGAGTCACGCCGACTCCATAAAATGGGACCAAATCCTATAGAAAATCTTTCTACTTTTACTTTTAAAATCCGTGCTGCTATAAAATGTCCATATTCATGGATTGTGATAAGTATTCCTAATGCAAGGACAAATGAAGCTAAATTCCAAAAAAAATGTAATAACATGATTTTTATGCATTCTATTTTTAATTATTAATATTGACTTAATAATATCAGACAAGTAAAAATTGGGACTGCAGCAACTAAGCTATCAATACGATCTAATATTCCCCCATGTCCAGGGATTATATTGCCGCTATCTTTTATACCAGATTCTCGTTTAAACATACTTTCAGTTAAGTCTCCTATTATAGAAGCTATAATTGCGATTATAGAATAAATAAATATGATAGATGGGTTTATAATATTTATTGGTATATATTCTATGAATAACCAAGCAACGCCTATTGATATTAGCATACCTCCAATAAATCCTTCCCAGGTTTTTTTAGGAGATACAGTTTTTAATAATTTATGTTTCCCTAATGTTTTTCCAATGACATATGCACTTGAATCATTAATCCAGACTAACATTATAATGTATAGTAAATACCATTTCCCAATAATGTTATTATTGATATGATAAAACTGATGCAATGTTAATGTTCCCCAAAAAAATGGTAAAATTGTTAGTATTCCGAAAAAAAACTGCAATATGTTAGATTTTTTCCAGAAATTAGCTGAATTAGGATAAGACAATATTAATATAAATGCTAATATCCACCACATGATGATAATGCTGCTAAAAATATACCAAAAAATACACCAGTTGCTAACACATAAATAATTTTGAAATGTCATAATCATTGTTATAGCACACAATAATCCAAAAATAATACATACCCACGTTCGGTGTATATAAATGGGGAACTGCATTATTTTGCCCCATTCCCATGCACTAATTAGACAGATAATAGATACAATAATTGAGAACTGTATAATAGGTAACAAAAATATTATAGAAATAGTAATAGGAATCAAGATAAACATACTAATTAAACGATTTCTTAACACATATTTTCCTTATTTTTATGTTTTGTTTAAACTAAATAGATGCGCTGTTCCCAAATCGCCGCTCTCGTTTCATAAAAGTATTTAATGCTCTTTTAAATGTAATATCATTAAAATCAGGCCATAATACATCCGTAAAAAATAATTCAGCATACGCTATTTGCCAAAGTAAAAAATTACTAATACGATGTTCCCCTCCTGTTCGGATCACTAAATCTACTGGGGCTAATTCATGCATACACACATATCTGCATAAAGTATCTTCGTCAATTTGGTTAGGACTTAATATTCCTTTTTGTACTTGTATGGCAAGTTGTTTTACTCCTTGAATGATATCCCATCGTCCTCCGTAATTTGCAGCAATATTAAGTTTTAATCCACTATTTTTAGAGGTTAGTTTTTCAGAACGGCGTATATTTTTTTGTAATTTAATAGTAAATCGATTAGTATCTCCGATGACTTGTAGTTTAATGTTATTCTTATGTAGAGCATCGATTTCGCTATTCAGCGCCTGATCGAATAATTGCATTAAGGAATCAATTTCTTTATCGGGCCGTTTCCAATTTTCGCTACTAAATGCATATAGAGTTAACGCATCAAATCTATAATTAACAGCAAAATGAACAGCGCGTCGAACTGCACTAAATCCAGCTTGATGCCCAATGATACGTAATTTCCCCCGTGTTTTTGCCCAACGGCCATTACCATCCATGATAATGGCGACGTGGCGTGGTAACAAATCAGATGAAAAAGTGCTAAGGCCTTGGTTATGTTGAGATAATGTCACACTTATTTATTTTCCAAACTAAATAATTATATGTTAAATAAAAATATTACTTATAAAAAATAAACGCTAATAATTATAAGCGGATTAAATTTCTACATAATTTTATATCATTAAAAGTGTAATAATATGATAATTTGTTCAAGACCACATCGGTTATCATACAATACATATTGATGTCGCTTTTTCACGAGCTTTTTGATCAATATATAAAACATCTTCTATATCATTAGGATCATTTAAGTTTATTTCATCAAGTACATAACGAATAATATCAGGAATTTCAGTGAAGGAAATCATTCTATTTAAAAATGCTTCTACGGCAACCTCATTTGCTGCGTTTAAAATAATAGTCGCTGCTTGACTACAATTATCAGCGTCTATTGCTAATTGCAAGCACGGGTACTTTTGACTATCTAATTGTTCAAAAGATAATTTGTTAAGACAATCTACGTTTATATTAGATAAGGTTTTCAGTTTAATTCTATTAGGATAAGCCATTGCATATGCAATAGGAACTGTCATGTCTGGAGGAGCTAAATGTGCTAGGATGTTTCCATCTTCATAGTATACCATAGCGTGGACAATAGATTGTGGGTGCAATAAGATTTCTATTTCATTAGGTGTTGCGTTAAATAGATGGCGTGCTTCTATATATTCTAATCCTTTATTCATCATGGTAGCAGAATCTACTGATATTTTACGCCCCATAGACCAATTGGGATGAACACAAGCTTGTTCTGGTGTTATTGTGGTTAATTTTTCTTGTGGTATTTTAAAAAAAATTCCTCCAGATGCGGTTAATACGATACGAGAGACGCCATACTCAGATAAAGATAAATGTCCTAAATTTTTTTGACATGTCATTGGTAAATTTTGAAAAATTGCATTATGCTCACTATCTATAGGTAGTATACATGAATGGTATTGTCTAGATTCTTGCATAAATAATTTTCCACAAGTAACTAAAATCTCTTTATTTGCTAATAATATTTTTTTGCCAGCACGTAATGCAGAAAAAGTAGGTTTTAATCCAGCAATTCCAACTATAGCCGACATAACCATATCAACATTATCAATTGCTGTTAATTCACAGGCACTTATTGATCCAGATAGTACTTCAATATCATGTTTCCCGGCTGTGATTAAATTTTTTTTCAATATTTTTGCAGAATCTTCACATATCATACATGCAAATTTAGGGTGCATCATTATACACTGTTCTGTCATTACGGAAACATTATTTTTAGCTATTAATGCGTATACAAAAAACTTATCGGGGTGTTGTTGTATTACGGAAATGGTAGCCTTTCCAATAGACCCGGTGCTACCTAGAATTGTTAAAGATTGCATGTTCGTAAGCCATAGTATTTATAGAATATATGAATTAAAAATTTATGTTTGTTGTTCACGTACACAGGGTTGTATATAGCTTATAATTTAATATTTAAAATTTCATTAATTCTGATTCTTTTTTTATTAAGATAATATCAATTTCTTTAATCCAAATATTGGTTAATTTTTGAATTTTGTTTTGAAAATCATACTCTTCATCTTCATTAATCTCTTTGTTTTTAATCAAAATTTTGATTTTATCATTAGCAATACGACGTATATTTCTTACGGATATTTTGCTTTTTTCTGCTTCAGTTCGTACCATTTTTATTAAAGTATGACGACGTTCTTCAGTTAATGAAGGTAATGTAACTTGAATAATATTACCATTAGAAACAGGAATTAATCCTAAATTAGACATAAAAATAGCTTTTTCTATTGATTTAATTGTTTTATGATCGAAAACAGTAATAGCTAATGTACGCGAGTTTTTTGCTATTGCATTTGCTAATTGGGATAATGGAGTTGGTGTTCCATAGTAATCTATTCGGATATTATTTAACATATTTGGAGAAATACGACCTATGTGAATATTATTTATATTTACTTTAAAGTTTTTGATGCATTTTTTCATATCTGTTTCTGAATTTGTTTGAATGTTATTAATTGTATTCATCACATCATATATCTCTGTTTTATATTGTTATATTAAAAAGTAAATTTATGTAAATTTTATATTTAATTTTAGCAAATTTTTTAAATTATTTGGTTATTAAAGTTCCTTCTTTATATCCCATTATTATTCTTTTTAATGCTCCAAGTTTATTGATGTTAAATATATGTATTGGTAAGTTATGTTCTCGTGCTAATGTAAATGCGGTTAAATCCATAACTTTCAACTCACGCTCTAATACATCTCGGTAACTTAATTGTTCATATAGTGTGGCATCAGGATGTTGAATGGGATCAGTAGAAAATACGCCATCTACTTTAGTTGCTTTAAGTACTACATCTGCTTTAACTTCAATACCGCGTAAACAAGCTGCAGAATCAGTAGTAAACAAGGGATTGCCAGTGCCAGCAGCAAAAATTACTACCCAATTATTAGACAATAAATTAATAGCCTTTACCCAATTATAATGATCACATACCCCACTTAGTGGAATAGCTGACATTAAATGGGAATGAACATAAGCACGATGTAATGCGCTTCTCATAGCTAATCCATTCATTATAGTTGCTAACATCCCAATATGGTCTCCAACTATTCGATTGATACCAGCTTTAGCTAATCCAGTGCCACGAAACAGATTACCTCCTCCCATAACTATACCAATTTGCACGCCTATGGTTACTAGTTCTTTAACTTCTATAACCATCCGATTTAATACAGTGGTATCTATTCCAAAACCTTCGGTACCTTGTAGAGCTTCTCCGCTCATTTTAAGCACGATACGCCGATAAATTGGTTTTGTGTGAGTTACCATTAATTATATTCCTCACAAAAAATGGTATAAATAGAAGCAGGCGTTAACTCAGTTAAGTTATTAAAGTAAAATATGTATGTCAATAATTATTCTGATTGATTAATGTAATTAATACAATTTCTATTCTTAAAATATTGAATAT